>NZ_CANLDD010000003.1 GCF_947489355.1 uncultured Microbulbifer sp.
AACTGGGAGCGTCCCCATCAGCACAACGATGGTATACCACCTGCAAAGGCGGAAGAAAATCTTAACTTACTGTCCGGTAAAAGTTGACCACTACACTCTGCAAGAAACCGAAAAGCTGGTCGGTGTTGGAGTGTGAGTAGAGCAGCAAGTTGGCAGGTTAAGGCTGTATATTCACTCCCAGCTGATAGAGCAGCCCCCAATTAATACACCAATATTCAATTTTTATCCATAATGGCTGCCAGTGAGTTTTCAACTAATCCCTGAGTACTGGAAAACCCGCTACTGATCGCCCGCGAGACGTTGCGTGGCAGTAGGGATGCCCGTACCTCTCAATAATCTGGTTTTGGAAGGATCACCCTATCCTGCCCAAAAGTTGGCGTGCCCAATTGCTATGGCTGCAACGGTTGGCAAATGACCAATCACCCGGCAGCACTGCCCGCATTTACTGGCAACAACCGTGTAGTCCTGGCCAGAGTGATGGGGCAGAGGTTGAGGGCTTTGCATCGAGTCAGTTGGGAGGGCAACATAAATTGACAATAGGTGTCAAAGCCGGTAGAAACCACAGCAAGGTTTCAAAAACCTACAGTTGCTCAACCGTGCTTACTGGTGGTGTTCTCTCTTAAAAACCGGGAGTAAAAATGGACGAATATACGCATGTTGTGATAGATAAAAATAACGTTGGCCTGGATGTACTCAGGCAGCGGATCAGGGCGCGCGGTTTATTAACGGCAGAAGCCAGTGGCTATCAACTGGCAGATGGTTCCATTAAGCTAGAGCACCACCTGCATGTATTTTTGTGGGATAGCACTCCCGCTGGAGAAATAGGTCGCCGGGGGATTATTGTGAACAGTGAACCGGGCACAACTTTTAGGGTGATAGTAAGATGCCCGCACTTCACAAAGGATGGCATATTTTTTTCAGGGACATTACAGGGCGATAATGGCCATAATGGACCACCGAAAGGAATATCTACCAATGGCGCCTGGGGCTATAAAGGGAACATTGAGTCAAGATTTTGTTTTATCGAAGGCCTTCATACCCGTGATACACCGGGATATGAAGGCTGGGAAAGGGGGGATGGATGGCCGTAACCCGGGCACTGGCCACCCAGGCGGGCTACTGGGAAAATCCCATTTCAGCGTTGGGTTTTCGAGCCTAGCAGAATGCCTGTGGTGTATGCGTGTCTAATGGCAATTAGCGCCGCGCCACAGCGTATATCTCGGCCAGAATAATACCCACCACCGCACACTTTGGGCAGCAGCGGTGCCGAAATCCGCAGTTCAACGGGTTTCCGTGTCCTGCATTTGTTCCTTCTGGATACGCAGATACACTTCTTCCCGGTGTACCGGCAGGGATTTGGGGGCCGCGATGCCCACCCTGACCTGGTTACCGGTAATACTCAATACGGTGACGGAAACATTGGTTCCGATTCTGAGGTTCTCGCCGGGCCGGCGTTTTACAACCAACATAAGCCTTTCCTTCCGGGTTGCAAATCCCGGGATGACTTTTTTTATGATGGGAATACTGGGAAAGTAACCTGTGAAGACACTACAGGGAGGTGCACGGGAACGGTAGGCGGTAAAGCGAAACAGGCGCGTGCAACGCTTCCAGAGCCTGGGCAACCACCCCTGGCGTCTGATAATGTCCCACTTTATTGAAGACGAGCGGGTTTCTAGCGTATGATCCATAGAGCCACTTTGATAGTGATGTTATCAATTTGGTTAGCTGGCCCTTTGGTGTTGGCGCACCTTGGGTCAGCGCCTTTTACTTACGCTTAGGTCACGTACCGTTCTCCTGTTGTAGGGAAGGCTCTTTGAGAAAATGCCCGGGTTGGAAACTGCCTGGGCTTTTTGGGCCCCTTGCGCTACTGGCTCGCAAAAACCGGCCCAAATACTGATAGAAACCTTTGGATTCTACGCCGCTTTGACATGAAAGAAAACGGAATGCAATCCAATAAGATTATTTGGATGCCTATATTTATAACCCCAGGGGCTCGGGAAAACTGCCATTTCCTTTTTAAAAGTGCCGGTTACAGGGGTACGCTCTACCGCCGCTTACGCCAGAAGATCACTGGACAACATCACCATTTTTCGGGTGTCGAAATTGCCCTGGAGTCCAACGCTTCTATCTGTGATGCAAGCCTGGGCTTTATCCCTGGCGAGCGCTGATCTCTCAAGTACGCCAGATAGCAATTATTCCGTGTGCTGAACACTGTAACAAGTAGGCCCGGCGCCGCCCGCTAAGGCCGCGCCAAGTATGGACACAGGGGGGCATTTAATGGGGCAACTGGCAGTGCTGCTGCTGGCCAGGTTGCAGGAACGCTTTGATAACGAGCACGGCGTAAGGATGCATTTGGTTGGGTTGCTGGCGGGTTCTCAGTAGCCGCCAGGTGCTAGCTGGCATTGGGTGTTGTACCAAACCCTTTGTAGATTTTGTTAATAAACAGGTCTTTCTGCTTTAACCCCACTAAAAATCTCGCAGTAGTCACCGCAAAGGGTAATTGCACTACCCCCTGTTTTTGGCCCACGGGAATCAGGGCCATAAGCGGATTGCGCTTATAGGCTTTTACAGCCTTGCCTTTGAGCTTGTTAACGATCACCTTTGCAAGGTGTTTACCCTGCTCTACGGCAAGATAACCCAGCTTGGCCTCGCCGACATCGGCAATATCGCCTAGCGCATATAAGTTGCCCATGCCTTCAACCTGCAGTTTCTTATCGACTTTAACAAAGCCGTTTTCATTCAGGATATGGGCAAGTTCCGCTTTAAGGAAATCATTATTGGGCAATACGCCGGTTGCTTCATACACCAGGTCGGCATCACTGATGTGGCCTGTATTCTGGTCAATGTACTGATCATCCTGCTTCTGGTACCGGCGATTGAATTCAATCTCAACCCCCAGGCTTTTTAGTTGCTGTTGTGCCCTGGCTTGTGCCTTTTGTTTAAAGCCATTCAATAACACATCATTATTGTGCGCCAATACGAGCTTGATGTCCGGATGCGCATGGGCAATTTCTCCGGCCAACTCGACACCCACAACGCCACCACCAATGACCATTACTTTTCGCGCTTTTTTAAGCCGGGTATGCGCCGCCATCAGTTCATTATTGCGCGCCTGAAAACCCATGGACTCGTCTGTTTTGGCAATCGGTAAACTGGGGTAGCGGGTGCCCGAAGCTATGATGCCGTGCTTAAACTGGATCTCTGCGCCATCAGACAATACCGCACGCTGAGGGCCAAGGGTTTGAACGCGACTTTGAATAAAATGCCCTTGCAGGAAGTCCTTGTAATGCTTACGTGCCCGATTACCCGTCATGCCAGGATCAGCCAGATTTCTGAGGGTAGCGAACGTCACCTCAAAGTACTCTTTTTGGTCCACCAGGGTGGTGTGAATGCCCTGTTTCTCCAACGTCTGGGCCACAGAGACCCCGGCAAAGCCACCACCTACAATCAATACATCAGTTTGAATCGTCATTTCACTGCACCTGAACCTGCAATCCTACTCTGGAAGCCCTAGAATAGGCCGTTGCATTTATGTGGTAAATGCGCAAATATAAGACACTGATGTGCATATATGCACATTAGGTGTCAGGGAATACCAGTGCCAAAAGAAGGGTGAGCCAGGTGATGTATGGAGAAGTGGACTGAACTGCGTACGGCCTACAAACTGGCCAAACTCGGTACCTTAAGCGCCACCGCCCAGGCAATCGGCGTGCACAGGTCAACGGTGATGCGCCATATTGATGCCCTGGAAGAGAGCCTTGGTATCGTGCTTTTTCAACGCAACGATAAGGGGTATCTCCCAACCGAAGCGGGCCTGGAGATCATGCGTCTTGGGGAGGTGACCGATAACCAGTTCAACAATCTGTCTGACCGGCTGCAAAGCAGGGAGAAACCCCTGCAGGGCACATTGACCATCACCATGGTCAATGAAATGGCCAGTGTATTGATGCCCACCATCAATCAATACCAGGCCCAACACCCAGGCATGCGGATGAATATCATTGGGGATTTGCGCAATTTCAAGCTTGAATATGGAGAGGCAGACATTGCAATCCGCGGCGGCCCGAAGCCCGAAACCCCGGACAATATTGTTTTACCATTAACCACTGTTGAGATTGTGTTATGTGCCCATAAAAGCTATATAAAAAAGCACGGCCACCCGGCAAAAGCTAATCTGCAAAAGCACAGGTTTATCGCTTTGATTGAGCGCCCGATACACTTGCCATGGAATGACTGGATTTACAGCAACGTAGATGAGGACCGAATTATTTTAACCACGTCTGCAACCCAGATCCTAAGCCACGCGCTTTTTTCTGGTATTGGTATTGGCGGCATGCCAAAGACCCTGGTAACAACGAACCGGGATCTGGTTGAAATTCCTGTGGGTGAAGACTGGAAACTATCTCTCTGGACACTGGTCCATCGGGATATGATCAATATGCCCAAGATCAGGACATTTATTGACCTCCTGAAGCAACAAACCGATTGGGAGATTAATCCACTGTAGAAGCTGAAGTGATTCCGCAGTTTTTGCGATCAGTGAAAATCCTGGGTTGGTTATTCCCGAACAGGAATCAACACTGGCCCCCTCTCCATCTTTTAATACGGGGAGACGGTTAATGCCGGATCAGAACTATACACCGGGCTGATGGCGTTTATGCCATTGCGCCAGGGATTCCTGGGGGTATGTATCAAAGGTTTCATCGCTATTGCGGATATCAGGCTCAATCCAGGGCCTGGCATACTTTAGCATCATATGGGTGCGCTGGGGCGGTACGGGCAGTTCGGTATCTATGGCCGAGGCAAAAGGATGCACCAGCTCTGGCCAGCGCGGGTCCCAAACCCAAAGGGCACTGCCACACCTGCAACAGAAGGAGCGCTGCGCAGGGCTCTTATTGTTTTCTCCTGTAGCAGAATCCCTGATTTCTGCCTGGTAGATTGATAAAAACGCCTTACCTTCAATCTGCAACGAGTTGAAATCACCTCCCAGATTAATGGCATATCCCCCGCCCCCGGCGGTTTTTCTGCATATTGAGCAGTAACAGCGGTTAAAGGGATACGGTTGTTTCATATTTAAACTGAAGCGCACCGACTGGCAATGGCAGGAGCCCGTATATTTCATATTCAAATCCTGAGTATTTGCTCATCATTATAGAATCAATAAATTTCTGGTGTTTCTTTGTAACCAAAGCAACGGATAGTCTATCGCCATAGTTTAGTGTAATTGGGTCAGACGGATTGCACACCTTTAAAGGAGCACGATGACATCCTCCCATACATTTGTGACTACGCAGATTGAAAAGGGCAAACATCTATCCTGATAAAGTTACGCAACTGGTATCACAGCAATCTTTTGGCGTTCCGGAATGGAGTAACAGCGATGACTTTATCCGGATCGTGTTAACTGAACCAGGCTGTTGCGTTCGTAAAAATCAACAACCGATATAGCAATCCCATTACGCTCAGCGACTTCACCGCTGGTTAATGCCTCTACCACCTGAAGTTTTCTCAAGTCTTGCTTGATCACAACTTAAGTTGAGACGTTATAAGTCTGGACGCACCCTGATCGGGTACTGCGTTTCACAGCAGAGGGAGGTTGACGATATGAAAAAATTGGATATGGGAATGCACCTCTGGAAGTAATCCCCTGGTTTCACTGGAGATTGAACGTTCAGTATGTTAGACGTGCGGAGACAAAGACTGTTAATATATTGAATAACTGTAGTGGCTATAACAGTGACTATATCAATACCAGACTGAATTTAAGGCGATCGACTTGTCTTTACCTGATTACTACGAAAGAATTTTTAACGAATTAGAAAAGAATGATCCAATCCAGGCAAGTTTGGAAAACTTGGCTTTTTGGGCGGATGGGCGCAACCCTGACTTGCGTTGGCTTAAATTACCGGCGATGCTTGGGGCAGACGAACAGGAACTTGCCCAGGCTTGGTTTAGCGCAGAGGTTGCTAACATGGATAATATTCATTCTTTTTCTGTTCTATATTTTAGTTTGCGTGAATTTAAAGACATCGCTGGGCGGGAGTTTTCCGATGTAGGGTTGGTAGTATATCCAACAGCTTCAGACAGCTGGCCCTCCAGTCGAGACTGTTTGTATTCAAAATCTGATTTGAGTTCGAGATATTTGCGGAATATCGGTGCGGTATGTAACGGTAATTCGAGGCCGAACTATTTAAGCAGTGATGGCTATGTTGGGTTTAGTTTATGTTATGTTTCTTTATTGGCCAGGGAACTGTGTAAAAGCGAGCTGATTCTGCGATACAGCGACATAAATCCCATTAAAGTAGCAGTTGGTTATACTTCGGGCGATATTCTCGAGATTATGAATATATCCAGTGGTTCAATTTCTTATGTGCGACAGTATGCCTGACACTACAGTGAACCATACTTTGATTTTTTGGGCTTGTGTTGGACCTGCATTTTTTTTCTGCTGATTATAGTGGGGACGATCTGGCCGGGGTAGTGGAGTAGATACTTAGTGTGCTAGATGGGTTGTTTTGCGGAAGCAAGATAGATAGCGCGCCAAATGGTCGGGTGGTACTGAGAGGGGGGTAATTACGCTTCTCTCGCTCAATGATACACTGTCCCAACAATGCGTAGATAGGCACAAACTGTGTTTTTTGCTTAGATCAAAAAAGGGGAGAAATCAACGTCTATGCATATAGTTAAGAATCCTGTAACCAAAGCTGTGACTCAGACCAAGATGATCGACGGACGCCAAGTCAAAGTTGTTGATAAGGATCAGGCAAAAGCAATTAGCGAGCGTCTAATCACTAAGCTCGCCCGTGCCATGGAGATACTGAAGGACTGTTAAAGGGAGGGCCGTAATGGTCAAGGTGGACGGCCTGGCACAGATGAGTTGGATGCAGGGGCCGGTCTGGAAGACTTAGCTGAGGTGTCCGGTTTGGACTTGACCACAATAGCATTAACCGTATCGTTATCCTGAGCTTTTTGGTTGCATGAAGCGGGTGGTTGTTTCGCCGCTATAAAGGCTGTCTTTACTTTTAACGACGACCTGAATAGCGAGGGTATTAGCGGGTAAAATAATCGACCAGCGATGGCCGTCATCGCTGTGTAAGGCTTTTGGTTTTGGTGTGGGGTTGTCGTTGGTGACAAAGCCAATGAGCGCTTTTTGCAGTGGAAATTTACTGTCGATAATCATCGAACGGGTGGTACTTCCGGCGTGTAAGCGGATAGTGAAATTCCCATTTTCCATGTCACATAAACCGCTTTCGTAGCGGCAATTAGAGCGGCTAACGAGGGTGTAGTGTTGTCCGGCAACGGCAGTGCTTGGCTTTTCTTTGACTAAATAATCAACACCAAAATAAGCAATAAGCGCCAATATCGGGGTGACCAGTAGCGCGACAACAATATGCTTATTCAACATCATAACGAAAAACACTTTTCTGAATCGAGAAATAAAAATACTTGCCGGAGAGGGTGAGCCGGCAAGTATCCGGCCAGTTTAATTAATGATCGACGGCTTCACCAACCCCGTTGGGAGTCCGTATATAATCAATTAAATCGAGGACCTCTGGTGGCGGCTTTGCCGTCACGTGAGAGACTACAAAGGCCACGCTGAAGTTGACGATAGCGCCTACCACGCCAAAGGCGTTAGGTTCGATACCGAAGAACCAGTTCGCTGGCATTTCGCCCAGAAAGGCTGTGTCGGCAATGAACATAATGCCTTTATGTTGGAAAACATAGAGTAGGGTGACACTAATACCGGCGACCATGCCGGCGACAGCCCCTTGGTTGTTAATACTCTTGCTAAATATGCCCATCATTAGTGCCGGGAATATTGATGAGGCGGAAATACCAAAGGCCAGGGCGACGGTGCCCGCGGCAAAATCCGGTGGATCAAGCCCCAGATAACCGGCAAAACCAATCGCACTGGCCATCGATAAACGGCTGGCAAGGAGTTCGCGCTTTTCACTGATATTGGGCAACAATACCCCTTTGAGTAAGTCATGGGAAATCGCCGAAGAGATTGCCAATAACAGGCCAGCAGCGGTTGATAGGGCTGCGGCTAATCCGCCTGCGGCGATAAGCGCTATCACCCAGTTAGGCAGTTGAGCGATTTCCGGGTTGGCTAAGACGATAATATCCTGGTCAACTTTGACCATCTCGTTAGTGGTCTTGTCGGCACTATAATCGATTAAACCATCGTTGTTTTTATCCTCATAGGCCAATAACCCAGTCTTTTCCCAGTTCTTAAACCAGTCTGGACGTTTGTCGTAGGCGAGGTTGCCAGCGCTGTTGGCCGGTTGAATCGTCTCGATAAGATTAAGACGAGCCATCGCGGCAACTGCGGGAGCCGTGGTGTAGAGAATAGCGATAAAGGCCAAAGCCCAACCTGCCGAGGTGCGCGCATCTTGTACCTTTGGCACGGTGAAGAAGCGAATAATAACGTGGGGTAGGCCAGCGGTACCAATCATCAAAGACATGGTATAAGCAAACATATTTAATGTACTGAGTCTGGCCGTGGTAGTGTATTCGTTAAAGCCCAAGTCGGTCACTACCTGGTCGAGTCGATCAAGCAAGAAGGTTTCGCTGCCCGCTAAAGTGCTGCCGAGACCCAGTTGCGGAATAGGATTGCCGGTTAGAGTGAGGGAAATAAAGACAGCGGGAATAGTATAGGCCAGTATCAATACACAGAACTGTGCGATCTGTGTATAGGTAATGCCTTTCATACCACCGATAACCGCATAGAAAAATACAATCACCATGCCGATCATCAAACCGGTGCTGTAGCCGACTTCCAGGAAACGAGAAAAAGCCACGCCCACGCCTTTCATCTGACCAATAACATAGGTCACAGAGGCAATGATTAAGCAGATAACAGCAACAATACGGGCGGCACGGGAATAGAACCGGTCGCCGATAAATTCAGGGACGGTAAACTTACCGTATTTACGTAGATAAGGGGCGAGCAGTAAAGCCAGTAGCACGAAGCCGCCGGTCCAACCCATCAAAAAAACTGAGCCACCGTAGCCCATAAAAGCAATAAGCCCGGCCATTGATATAAACGATGCCGCACTCATCCAGTCCGCCGCTGTGGCCATACCGTTAGCAACAGGGTGGATGCCACCGCCGGCGACATAGAATTCTTTAGTTGATCCAGCGCGAGCCCATATGGCGATGCCCATATAAGTTAAAAACGTGGCGCCTACGACGATATACGTCAGTAATTGTAATTCCATAGACTACTCCTCGTCGAGGCCGTATTTTTTATCCAGTTTGGCCATCTTTTTTGCGTAGACAAAGATAAGAATGACGAAGGTATAGATCGACCCCTGCTGGGCAAACCACAAACCGAGCTTGTAGCCACCAAGACTATAAGCGTTGAGATCTTCGAAAAAAATAATGCCGGCAGCAAAGGAAACGGAAAACCAAATGGCGAGTAATACGGTGACTAATCGTAAGTTTTCCCGCCAATAGGCCTGGGCAAGTTGTTGTCTGGGCATAAAAATATACTCTTGTTATTTGTTGAGGGTGTTTAAAACTCTGCGTCACCCAACTAGCCCCAAAGCCTGTTATATTTATCCAGGTGATCACCGATATCCGTAGCGATGATATTGTGCGCGTATCTCACTCATACTCACTATCTCGTAATCAACTGCGGGATTGTTTGCGTGGACCGATCACTTTGTTGAACGAAGCCGCTACGCGACAAGCATACCTCCGCTGAAATAAAGATAATTCCTCTACGTGCTCACATCCGAGCACTGCTTGATTAAAAACTATGATTCGTCAGATATTCTTTCCCAAATTGAATCAAAGCCTTCCTCTTGCATCAGTACGCCTACTTCATAAGAGATGTCTGGCCCCATTGATGTATTATCAATACTGCCAAGAACAATATTCTTTTCTTCTCTATCTTTTGCCATTACATCCAGCATTTTCCATATAAAATGGCTGAAATGTTCGGCTTCACTCTCAGAGTTTAGTCCTTTTTCTAATATTGACAGCACAAGCTTATCGGACAATTTCTTTGCGTAGTATGAAACTAGCTCTCTGACGTGCGGATATCTTACTGTCAATATCATAATGCATCCTCCACTGAACGGATTACTGACATACGATCTGCTACCCATTTTAATTTATCAACCAAAGAACTGGTTTTCATTTTTTTGGTAACTGTTAATAGGTAATGGCCTTTCGCTGATTTAGAAACTCTTTGATCGGGTTGAAATGACATACCAATTGGAATGTCTGCTTCAGATAGTACCCAAAAAAATATCTACGGGTTTACCAAATATTCTTGATGCCATTTTGTGAGCATTCTCCAAATGCTGCCAAGTTGAAGAAAAAGATAGCCCCATTTGGCTATCAGGAAGAACCCACTGACCATCAGGTGACAATTTATAATCGCATACCCTAATGCCCATAACTGTCCGATAAGGTCCATCATCTCGATCAGCATATATTGTAGGATGAGTGCCGCGAGGCGTCGGCCTTGCAAAATAGCCGTCCAATTGGCTGATTACTTCCCTCAAATCTGTCAGGCAGTTAAACTGGAGAGCTTTACCCATATATATTCTTTTTATTCAGAAAATTTAATATGTATTTTGCTGGTTCTTTTTTTTGAAAAATATCTAAGGGATGAGCGCGATGGCTACCATTATCCTGATTGCACCTCCAGAAGTAAATTGGGGTTAGTGCCTTGTGTTGCTATTTAAAATTTATCGGCCACTGTTCTCTTGCACTAAGGTGCCATTTACGATGACCTGAGCTACTCCCCCAGAAGCAATCCGGCAATTGTGGTTTTGGGATGATTAGTGTATTAATTCGATATAGGCCACTTAAGCTTGCTAACTAATAGGAGTCTGGTACAACATACATCCTCCAATTCTAACTTCATTGCGGAGGTTGTTGCGTTTTGATGGGGAGTAACTTTTGTGCTGGTGAGTATGAATAGCTATTTTCGCAAGAGAGATGCAACTTTTTGCTTGGGCATTTTAGACAGTTTTTCAACATATTCAAATGACGGATTCACTATGCCATACTCAACCTCAAGATCCTCTAGCATTCTTAGCCACAAGTGAGCTGTCATTTCTGCATCAGCAAGGGCCCGATGAAAAACGCCGCTACTAGGTAAATTCTTTAGTCGAATGAGTGTTCCCAGCTTATGATCTTGGGCATTTTGATATATTCTTCTGGCTAAAAGCAGAGTGCAACTGAATTGCCCATTATAGGATTTTTTAGCTATAGCCATTTCGCTGTCGAGGAAACGTCGATCAAATGAGGCATTGTGAGCCACAAGGTTATTCTTACCGATAAACTCAACAAACTTCTTTATTACTTCTGATCCAATATCAGCATTGCGTAACATCGAGTTGGTAATGCCCGTATACTGCTGGATAAAAGAATTAATTTTAAATCCTGGATTCATCAGCTGCTGAAAGCGATCAGTTATTTTTCCTGCTTCTATTAAAACAGCCCCAATTTCTATTGCTCTGTCACCCATATCCGGAGACAAGCCAGAGGTTTCAAAGTCTAGTACCACTACGGTATCTGCATTATTTTTTTTCATGCTCAGGGATTATCTTTGTGACGCCTTCCATAATCGCAAAGGCTATCTTTAATTAGGGGTATTCAACGTCCTGCGTCAGTCAAATAGTTCTACAGGCTGATGTGTCGCTCCATTCGGGGTGAGTGGCTGATACCGATAGATTTGCTGCCGCAACACCAGCTCAACTTTCTGCCCTTGTGAGTTTCGTACCCGCTCTGGCGTCGATAAGCAGTTGATCCATTCGTTTTCGATCCGCTCATACCTCGGCCAGTAGTCGAAACTATTTGTCTCTACCTTCTCAAGGCGTACTTCCTTGGTACAGGGAAGTAGGGTCACGCTGAATTGCTTGGCTCTGCGGGCCAGTTCCTTTTCAGCCTGTCACTTGCCAGGCATCACCGGGTGGTTTACTCCTTTCCTCTTACTGGGGTGCGCTTTCCGGCTATATCGGGCCATCCAGGGATATTTTTGATGAAGGTGGATTGCGGCGACCTCTGCGGGGCGAGCGGGGATCAGAAAGGGTAAGAGGCAAGAGTTAATGCACTTTGCACCAGATTTGCACAAAATCACACGTAACTTTTTGGTTTATAAGAAATAGATGGTGCCCAGGAGAGGACTTGAACCTCCACGACCGTTAGGTCACTAGCACCTGAAGCTAGCGCGTCTACCAATTCCGCCACCTGGGCCAATCAACGCGTACTGCGTTGAGGACGCGAACTATAGAGTTCCGACAGGAGGGTGTCAACGGCGTGCGGCGCTTTTTTCTACACTTTCTGTTAAGGTCGGGAAGCGCCGTAAAATCGCTTATACTGCGTGCAATTGCAACGAAAATTAGTGAACTATTCCTTACTTTTCTACCGCCTGCTTTTGGCCGGACGATCCCCGGATGTCGCCAGTGGTTGGTGGCCCCTCCCCCAACAACGGATGCTGTTTTGACTCAAAAAAATACCCCAGACCCCCTCAACGTAGACCCCCATGCCCAGCGCGAGGCGGAGAAATACGAAAAACCGGTACCCAGCCGTGAATTCCTGCTGCAGCTGCTGGAGCAACAGGCCGGCCCTGTGTCCTGGGAGGATGTCGCGGAGCTGCTGGGGCTGCAGGATGAGGATCGACGCGAGGGGGTGCGCCGGCGCCTGATTGCCATGTCCCGCGATGGGCAGATCGCCAGCAATCGCGCCGGGGACTTCGGCGTGCTGGACAAAATGAGCCTGATTCGCGGGCGGGTGATCGGTCATCGCGATGGCTTTGGCTTTGTCATTCCCGGTGATGGCGGTCCGGATCTGTTTCTGTCCCATCGCCAGATGCGCAAGGTATTTGATGGTGATGAGGTGCTGGTGCGGGAAACGCCGGGCGGCTTTCGCGGCAAGCGCGAGGGCGCGGTGTTGCGGGTGATCAAGCATAACACCGAGCAGTTGGCCGGGCGCCTGTACCTGGAGAAGGGTATCTGTTTTGTGCGCCCGGACAACCCGCGCATCAATCTCGACATCATGGTGGCGGCGGAAGACACCGCGGGTGCCGGGCACGGCCAGTATGTGGTGGTGGGGATTGTCACCCAGCCCGGGCGCGACCGGGTGCCCCAGGGGAAAGTGGTTGAGGTGCTCGGTGACCACCTGGCACCGGGTATGGAAATTGAGGTTGCCATCCGCAACTACGGTGTTCCCCACAGCTGGTCCGACGCGCTGCAGGCCGAGGCGGCAGCGATCTCTGAAGAGGTCCTTGAAGAAGACAAGCGCGCACGGGTCGATCTGCGCCAGCTCCCCCTGGTGACCATCGACGGTGAGGATGCGCGGGATTTCGATGATGCGGTGTTCTGCGAGCTGTTGCCGAACGGGAACTGGAAGCTGCTGGTGGCTATTGCGGATGTCTCCCACTATGTGCGCCCGGGCAGTGCCCTGGATGAAGAGGCACACAAGCGTGGCAATTCGGTCTATTTCCCCGATTTTGTTGTCCCCATGCTGCCGGAAAAACTGTCCAACGGGCTCTGTTCGCTCAACCCCGAGGTGGACCGGTTGTGTATGGTGTGCGAGATGCAGACTGATCGTGCCGGTGACATTCTCGACTACCGCTTTTTTGAGGGTGTGATGCGCAGCCACGCGCGCCTTACCTATACCCAGGTGGGCCAGCTACTGGCCGCGCGCGACGACAAGCGCAACAACGGCCTGCGCAAACAGTTTGCGGCGCTGGCGCCGCACCTGGACAGGCTGCACGACCTCTACCTGGCACTGCGCGGTGCCCGCGATCGTCGCGGTGCCATCGACTTTGAGACCACCGAGACCCGTATCGTTTTTGATAGCAATCGCAAGATTGAGCGCATCGTGCCCGTTGTGCGCAACGATGCCCACAAGCTGATCGAGGAGTGCATGCTGGCGGCGAATGTCTGTGCTGCCAAGCTGATGGTGTTGTCGGAGTTGCCGTCGCTCTACCGTGTACACGATGTACCGAAAGAGGAAAAGCTCAGTAACCTGCGCGAGTATCTGGGTGAGCTGGGCCTGCGCCTGCCCGGTGGCACTGAGCCCCAGCCCAAGGATTTCCAGGCACTGTTGGAGCAGGTCGAGGGGCGTGCCGATGCTCATATCATTCAAATGATGCTGTTGCGCTCCATGAACCAGGCGGTATACCAGCCGGAAAACCGCGGGCACTTCGGCCTGGATTACCGTGCCTATGCGCACTTCACCTCCCCGATCCGCCGCTACCCGGATTTGCTCCTGCACCGCGCCTTGCGCTGGCTGATCCACAATGGCAGTGCCAACAAGCGCGCTGTGGCGCAAAAAGTCCACGCGGAACCCGGCGCCGGGCGCATCGAGCGCGGGGATATCCTGCCCTACGATATGCCGGCCATGGTGCAGTTGGGTGAGCAGTGTTCCATGACGGAGCGCCGCGCCGATGATGCCACTCGGGATGTGGTCGGCTGGCTCAAATGCGAGTATTTGCAGGACCACGTAGGCGATGTCTACTCGGGGGTGATCAGCGCGGTGACAGGCTTTGGCCTGTTTGTCGAGCTGGATGATTTATATGTGGAAGGGCTGATTCACGTTACGGCGCTGCCCAAGGATTACTACCGTTTCGAGCAGGCACATCAGCGCCTGATCGGCGAGCGCAGCGGCAAGCGTTACCATTTGGGCGATTCTGTCACGGTGCAGGTGGCGCGGGTCAACCTGGAAGAGCGCAAGGTCGATTTTATCCTGCAGGAGTTGGTATCGCGCACCCGCAAAAACAGAGCCAAGGGCGGGAGCAGCGAGACCGGAGCCACCAAAGTCAGTGCGCGTGCGATGGAAATGGCAGTGGATCACCAAGTGGATCGCGAGCGCCGCGGCAAACAGAAGAAGGATGCGCAGCGTACAACCGGGGGCGGTCCCTGGGGTGGGTCTGCAAAAACCGCCGTGGCAGTGCCTCCTTTCCGCAAGCGCAAAGTTGGGGCCAGCGAGGCGGTGCCGGTAGAGGCCTCTGAGGAACAGGAACAGTCCACCCGCAAAAAGGCGGCAAGCGAAGGGGCTGCAAAAAAGTCAGAGGAAGATGCCGCACCGAAGCGTCGCGGCGCCAGGCGCACACCGCCGCGCAAGGGCGGAAAACGCCCCGCCGTGGCTGCGCGTAAAGCGACGCAGAAGACGGGAAAAGGCAAGGCAAGTACCGTTAAAGCAAAAAAGAAGAAGGCTTCTTCCAACAACAAAAAGAAAAAATGACCGGGGGATAGATTGAAACAGGAAGTGGTATACGGCCTGCATGCGGTACAGGCACTGCTGAAAGGCACCCCGCAAAATGTGCAGGCGCTGATGTTACTGCGGGGGCGCAATGACCAGCGTCTGCAGAAGATTATCCAGCAGGCCGAAAAAAATGCGATTGCCCTGCAGTTTGTTGATCGCCGTACGCTGGATGAAAAAAGTGGAGACAATGCCAATCACCAGGGCGTTATTGCGCTCTGTGTCGGGGAAACCAGAGTCCATGATGAAAAGTACCTGCAGGAAATGCTGGAGCAACTCGCTCAGAAGGGCGAGGCGCCTTTCCTGCTGGTATTGGATGGGGTGACCGACCCGCACAACCTGGGAGCCTGCTTGCGTTCAGCAGAGGCTGCCGGTGTCCATGCGGTGATTGCCCCCAAGGATAAATCCGCCGGCCTGACCCCTACCGCTAGGAAAGTGGCCTGTGGTGCGGCGGAGGTACTGCCATTGATCACCGTGACCAACCTTGCCCGCACCTTGCGCCAGTTACAGCAGGCGGGCGTATGGATCTTTGGTGCGGCGGGTGAAGCCCCGCAGGGCCTCTACCAGAGCCAACTCACGGGGCCGCTGGCACTGGTACTGGGGGCCGAGGGCGGCGGCTTGCGCAGGCTCACCCGCGAGCACTGTGACCACCTGATGAAAATCCCCATGGCGGGGGAAGTCAGCAGTTTGAATGTGTCGGTCGCCGCCGGTGTCTGCCTGTTTGAGGCGGTGCGCCAGCGCAGTACCCACGCCCCCGGAAATCCTTAAACCCCCCCACAGACTGCGGAATAGCGCCCTTTGAATGACTGGTGCAAGTTGTGTGATTGCCTGTATACAAAGGGAGTAAAGGTGCCGGCCTTGGCGCCGCCCCGTGCAGGTTGGGCCGCTGTGGCGCGCCAGTTTGCAGCGGCTGTCATTAAGCGCCTGTTTCTGCTCAGCTTGAAACGGATTGCCGGGCCAGCCATTGGTCTACGGCGGCAACCACCGGGCGCGGGTTTTTGATCCAGCTCAGGTGTGGATTGCCGCTGGGATAGGTGGCCGCCATCTCCCGGGTCTCGCCACCGACAATGGCGGCCAGCTTACGTGCGGCCTGCACGGGGGCGAAAGTATCGCCGGCCAGGGCAATATGCAGGGTGGGTTGCGCCGTTTGCCGGCGCGCACCAAAGCACTTTTCCGGAGCGAAACGGCCAGTGTAGATAGCCCTGGCCCAATCCTTCATTAACCCGCGCGCCTCGCGCCAGCCAAAGCCCATGTGTGCACCGGGGAAGTAGCCCAGCAGGCTGGCGGTGAGGCTGGCGATCGGGGCAAAGGCGAGCAGGGCGTAGCGCTGGGGGCCGCGCCAGCAGCGGTAGTGGATATGGCCCGAGGCAATGCTCACAACCCGGGCGTCGCCGGTCAGGCCGGCCCTGGCTGCCAGGGTTCCGGTCTGCCCGCCGATACTGTGGCCGAGAATCAGCGCCGGTCCTTTTGTGTATTGTTGCTCCAAAAGCTGCAGCAATTGCGGAATAAACGCAAACACCAGCGCGTTATAGCCGTAGTCTGCGCCACGGTGCGGGCGCGGGCGGCTTTCGCCGGTGCCGGGCAGTTCGGTGATGGCGGTGCTGTAGCCCAGGCATTGCAGCTCCTTCTGCAGAAGCCGGTAGCGATTGGCGGGAACGCCCATGGCGGGGATAACCAGGGCCAGGGGGCTTTCTGCACCGTTGCGGGTGATGGTCACGGGGACCCGAAAGGGGCCAAAGGGCAGCGCGTGGATTTCCTGGGGCATGGTACTTCTCGCTTCAATCTGCGGGCACTATAGGCCAGTGTCCGCCTCCGGCCCATGACCAGACGGCACACCCTGCTGGCCCAATCCGCCAAGACACATGCCCGTGGATGCTGGCCGTAACACAAATCGGCGAACTTGCAAGCGGGGTCGCGAGTGCCTAGAATACGCCGCCCGCGGTGGGCCCGATCTCCCTGAGCCCATCGTACTCCTTGCCTTAACCGGAATTCCGGAAGGCTGTTTAACCCGTAAGGAGCAAAAATGCGTCATTACGAAATTGTATTCCTGGTTCACCCGGACCAGAGTGAACAGGTGCCTAGTATGGTGGAGCGCTATACCTCTACCATCAACGAGACTGGCGGACAGGTCCACCGCATGGAAGACTGGGGCCGCCGCCGTCTGGCATACCCGATCAATAAGATCCACAAGGCCCACTACATTCTCATGAATGTTGAGTGCACCGAAGAGGCTCTACAGGAACTGACCACCAACTTCCGCTACAACGATGCGGTCATTCGCAATCTGGTCATGCGGGAAGACGGGGCGATCACAGAAGAGAGCCCGATCATGAAGGCGGAAAAAGAGAGCCGTGAGCGCAAGGCGGCACGCACCGAGCGCACCGAGCGCCGCGAACGCCGCGAGCGCACCGAGGAAGACAAAGCTTCCTCCGACGCTGCGGAAGAAACCGCTTCCGATAACGCTGAAAGCGAAGAGTAAGGGGATTATCAGATGGCACGTTTTTTCCGTCGTCGCAAGTTCTGCCGTTTCACCGCTGAAGGTGTCAAGCGTATCGACTACAAAGACCTCGATACCCTGAAAGCCTATGTGTCCGAGACCGGCAAGATTGTTCCGAGCCGTATCACCGGTACCAAAGCCAAGTATCAGCGCCAGCTGGCCACCGCGGTCAAGCGCGCACGCTACCTGGCCCTGCTGCCGTACACGGACAGTCACGAAGCCTGAGCCGCAGTTTGTTTAGGCTCATTAATAGAGAAGCTATCTGAAAATGCGCGCCGTAGCTGAATTTATTATGCGCGGGCGCGTGCGGGCAGTCATTCTCACCATGCTGGGAATACCGCTTGTCAGCCCGGCGATTCTCGCTCTGGTGAGTTTGCGCCGCGGCAGCAGTGACGGCCTGATGGTATTGGCCTGGGCGCTGCTGCCGATTGTTGTCGCTGGTATGAGCGGCCATGTGCCACTTTTGGTGGCGGGCATATCCGCAGGCTATTTTGTCGCGGTGCTCTGCGGTGCTGTGGCGCTGCGCAGCCGCAGCTCATGGATTGCCGCCCTGTTGACCGTAATTGCCGTCTCGGCGGTGAGCATAGGGCTCACTTCCTACTTCAGCGGCGGTCTCCTGCAGGGCTTTCTGCAGGCAGTGGAGCGGGCTGCGGAACAGCCGAACAGCGTTCCCATGGAGGAGCTCAGGCAGGTGTTTTCAGGTGAGTTGCAGATCACCGGGTATCTCAGCCTGATATTGGCCATGAGTGCCACACTGGCCCTGATACTGGGGCGCTACTGGCAGGCGCTGCTGTACAATCCCGGCGGTTTCCGCCAGGAGTTTCATCAGCTGCGTCTGCCGCTGTGGCTGGCGGCGGCGAGCATGCTGCTGTGGGTGTTGGGCCTGGTCACGCCGGGCTACGCCTTCTGGGGAGCGGTGGTCGCCTTCCCCATGGTGGTGGCGGGTATCGCCCTGATTCACTGGCTGGTCGCCAGTCGCGGTTGGGGTATTGGCCCTCTGGTGGCGATGTATGTGATGCTGGTGATTGGTGGGCTGCCCCTGGCCGGATTCCTGTGCGGTCTGGCCCTGGTAGATAGCTGGATAGATATTCGCGGGCGCTTTGCCAAGTAGCGCACCGCACAATAGAGAAATTGAGGAAACCGAGATGGAAGTTATTCTGCTCGATAAAGTAGGCAAACTGGGTAACGTGGGAGATCGCGTTGACGTTAAAGCCGGTTTTGGCCGCAACTTCCTGCTGCCGACGGGTAAGGCAATTGCGGCTACCGCCGCCAATATTGCCGAGTTCGAAGCCAAGCGCGCTGAACTGGAAAGCGCCGCCGAAGGCAAGCTGGCAGAAGCCGAGAGCCGCGCCACCAAGCTGGCCGATCTGGTTGTCACCATCGCCGCCAACGCCGGCGACGAAGGCAAGTTGTTCGGTTCTATCGGTACCCGCGACATCGCCGAAGCGATCACCGCCGGTGGCGTTGCGGTCGCCAAGGCGGAAGTGCGGCTGCCACAGGGTACCCTGCGCGAAGTGGGCGAGTACGCGGTGGACGTACAGCTGCACTCCGATGTGACGGCTGTCGTAAAAGTTGTGATCGAAGCCGAATAGGTTTTTTCGGCCGGCGGTTGGTGTCTGGGATACCAGCCGCGCTACAATCGGGCGCTGCACCCTTTGCCGGGTCAGCGCCCGTTTTGTTTCTGCTATCCAATAGGTTTCAATGAACGACGAATACGCCCCGCCGGAACAGGAGGTGCACAGCGATGCGCATTCGCCACTGCCCCATTCGGTAGAGGCCGAACAGTCTGTGCTCGGTGGCCTGATGCTGGACCCGGGCCGCATCGATGCCGTTGCCGAGCAACTGGGGGAGGAGGATTTCTTCACCGCCAGTCATCGCAGGATCTTCGCGGTGATGCGCGAGCTGACCGAAGGCGGGCAGCCCCTGGATATCGTCACCCTCGCCGAGGCGCTCACCAGTCGCGACCTGCTCGGCGATGTGGGCGGCCCCGCCTACCTGGCGGAACTGGCCGAGAACACCCCCTCCTCGGCAAATATCGTCGCCTACGCCAGGATCGTGCGCGAGCGCGCCATGTTGCGCCAGCTGATCGCCGCCGCCGGTGAAATCAGCCGCACCAGCTTCAATCCCGGTGGGCTGGCCTCTGCCGATCTGCTGCAGATGGCGGAGCGCCGCGTGGCAGAGATCGCCGAGGGGCGCGCCAAAGAGGGCGGTTTCGTCGCTGTGGACGCGCTGCTGAAAAAGACGGTGGAGCGCATTGATGAGCTGTTCAAGACCGAGGGGGATATCACCGGCCTGAGCACCGGCCTTACCGAGCTGGACCAGCGCACCTCCGGCTGGCAGCCCGGCGAACTGATTGTCCTCGCCGCGCGCCCGTCCATGGGCAAAACCGCGCTGGCACTGAATTTTATTGAAAGCGCCATGCTCAGCCAGGAGCGCCCGTCACTGGTCTTCAGTATGGAGATGCCTTCGGACAGCCTGGTGATGCGGATGCTGTCGTCCATCGGCCGTATCGACCAGGGCAGGATCAGGAACGGCAAGCTGCAGGAGGAGGACTGGCCCAAGCTCTCCAGCGCTGTGCAGAAGATGAAAGGCAGGGCCCTGTATATCGACGATACCCCGGCGCTCAGTCCCAGTGAGGTGCGTGCGCGCACCAAGCGCACGGTGCGCGATCACATCAATAAGCTGATGCTCGCGCATCCCGAGCTGAGCCGCGAGGAGGCCGAGGCCAGGAGCCTGCCGGCGGTGGTTATGGTGGACTACCTGCAGCTGATGCAGGTGCAGGGGGCCAGCGAGGGGCGCACCCAGGAGATCTCCGAAATCTCCCGCTCCCTGAAGGCCCTGGCGAAGGAATACGACTGCCCGGTGATCGCCCTGTCGCAGCTCAACCGCGGCGTGGAGCAGCGTCCCAACAAGCGCCCCATGAATTCGGACCTGCGCGAATCCGGGGCCATTGAGCAGGATGCGGACGTGATCCTGTTTATCTACCGGGATGAATACTACAACGAGGACAGCCCGGACAAGGGTATGGCGGAGTTGATTATCGGCAAGCAGAGAAATGGGGAGACCGGCACCTGCCGGGCGGCTTTTGTCGGCAAGTTCACCCGCTTCGATAACCTGGCACCGGAATACTACCAGGGCGAGTAAGCCCGCCACGGCAGTTTCCCGCCAGCCGGGCCCGAGGGAGTCATAGTGTGTTATCTGACCAACAGATCCGCGCCCTGGTGCTGGAGTGCCAGTTTATCCACAACCCTTGGCCAGGGGATCTTTCCGCCCTGCTGAAACATCTGGGTGCGCTACAGCTCGACGCCATCCAGCGCATTACCCGCGCCCACCACCACCAGCTCTACAACCGCCTGCCCCATTATCGGGAAGCGCAACTGGCCGGGGCCGAGCGGCGCCGCGAGATCTTTGAGTACTGGTCCCATGCCGCCGCCTACCTGCCCATGGCGCACTATCCCTACGCCCGCGTGCGTATGGACCGTATCCGCGCCGGCCAGCGCCACTGGTATGAGAAAAATGCCAGGCTGTGTCGTTATGTGCTGGATCGCGTGCGTAAGGAGGGTCCGCTGCGTGCCAGCGACTTTGTGCGCACCAAAAGTGGCTGGTGGGACTGGTCCGATGAGAAAAAGGCCCTGGAACAACTGTTTCACGAAGGTGAGTTGATGGTCAGCCACCGCGACGGCTTCCAGAAAGTCTTTGATCTGCCCGAACGCCTACTGCCGGCAAAGGTGCCAACCAGCGCCGCCTCAGCGCTGGAATACGGCTGCCATCTGGTGCGTACCTTCCTGGGGTGCCAGGGCATTGGTCGCGCCGAAGAAGTTGCCTACCTGCGTCGGGAAGACAAGCCCCTGATACAGCAAGCAGTAGAGGCCATGCTGGCAAGCGGTGAGCTGTCGCCGCTGGGGAGGGAACTGATACTGACCGAGCAGCTGGAGAAGCGTCCTGCGCGCATGTCGCGCAAGGTGCGCCTGCTATCGCCTTTCGATCCACTGGTGTTGCAGCGCAAGCGCCTGCGCCGCCTGTTCGGTTTTGAATACCAGTTGGAATGCTATGTGCCCGCGGCCAAACGCCGTTTCGGCTATTTTTGTCTGCCGATTTTGTACGGTGATCAGTTTGTGGGTTTGGTGGATTTGAAAGCGGACAGGGAAGCGGGGGTGCTGCGTACAGAGGCGCTGCATTGGGTGAAAAGGCCCGGTGCATCGCTCGAGGCGAGCCTTCAGCGGGCCTTGCGGCAGTTTGCCCGTTTCCAGGCGCTGGAAGCCGGGGTGGCACTTACAGCTTGACCACCACATAGACTTCGTGGCCGTCGCGCTGGGTGGGCAAAAAGTGGTTGCCGCCGTAGCGGTAATACTGGATGCCGTTAATCACTTCGGCGGCGTAGCCGGTGGGCAGGGTTTCAACCACCTGGCCGGGTAGGAAGCCATTGGGGCCGGGGTTCGGGGTAGCGGGCGCGGGCGCAGGTGCGGGGGCCGGCACGACCGCTACCGGTGCGGGAGCCGGTACCGGCGGTGCCACCACCACATAGGTGCGGGTGGCCGGCACCCACTGGTA
The DNA here is from genome assembly GCF_947489355.1 of uncultured Microbulbifer sp. Lineage (GTDB taxonomy): Bacteria > Pseudomonadota > Gammaproteobacteria > Pseudomonadales > Cellvibrionaceae > Microbulbifer. The sequence continues at coordinate 22,277 of NZ_CANLDD010000003.1, forward strand.
ATAGGCGTTGCCGTACTGGTAGTAAGTCACGCCGCCCAACTGCACCTGTACGACGCTGGCTGGCAGGGTCACCACAGAGGCGCCCAGGGGTGCGGCAACCACCACATAGCCCCTGGGACCGTGGCGGTAGAAGTGACCGCCATGGTAATAATAAGGGCGCCCGCCGACGGCAACACGCACGTGTCCCAGGGGTAATGCCGGTGCGACAAAGCCGATGGAAACACGGGGGCCGCGGTAGTAGCCGCCGCGGTGGTGGTGATGGTCTCCCCCGCGCTCATAGCCGCTCGCATCCGCAGAGGGGCTAAAGGCGAAGGCGAATGTGGCCAGTGCCAGGAATGCACTGGCGCCAAGTATACTGTTCAGCAGTTTCACGGTTTCTCCAGCGAAGTGGTCACTCACATCCAGGATGCTACCTCGTATCGTGGTAGTAAAGACAGGTTATTCGGTTAAGAATTGTCAATCATCTCATGATGGGCTGCTCAGGAACGATTGCGCTGAATAATCCCCATCAGCCGGTACAACAGCTGCGCAGCGGCGAAATCATAGGCGTGGAAGCCCTCGATCGGCGCAAATTCCAGTAGATCGAAGCCTATGATTTGCCTTTGTCGTGCGACGGACTCGAATAGGTTGAGGGTCTGGTACCAACCCAGGCCGCCCGGTACCGGGGTACCGGTGGCAGGGAATACCGAGGGGTCCAAGCCGTCCACATCCAGGGTGAAGAAGACTTTGCTGGGGAAGTTTTCCGGCAACTGGAAGGTCTGCACGTTGTTGGGCACCAGTTGGTGGGCGTCCAGGTAGCCTACCTTGTAGTCCCTGCGCGCCTGCACTTCCTCTTCACAATAGGCGCGGATACCCAACTGGAACAGCGGTACGCCGGCCTCCACCACCAGGCGCATCACGCTGGCGTGGCTGTGCCTGTGACCCTCGTAGCGGTCACGCAGGTCCGCGTGGGCGTCGATCTGCACCACGCCGAAGTCGGTCTCACCGGCGTCGAGCAGGCCCTGGATAATGCCCCAGGTCACCGAGTGCTCACCGCCGATACCCACAGGCATCTTGCCTAAATCCAGCACCGCTTTGGTGGCCGCGGCAATATTGCCCATCACCTGCTCCGCAGGACCGGACACCGATACCGGTGAGCGGGTGTAGATGCCCAATTCGCAGGGGGAGGAAAAGTTGTCGAAAGTCTCCAGCTGCCAGGAGGCCTCCAGGATGGAAGCCGGGCCCCTGCCTGTGCCACCCCCATAGGAAACGGTCTCTTCATAGGGAATGGGTATGATATGGAAAAAGGCATCTTCCGGCTTCGGCTGTTCGATTTCGGAGCCGAGAAAAATGGGGTAATCCCTTTCTGACAGCATGTGTAGTTCCTCTGGCGGCAGGTTGCGCTTGTGAGTGGGGGCTGTTGGGCCATTTCCCGCTGGGGTGCTTAGGAGAGGCGCTCTTTGAAATCCCGGTAGCTGAATTCTTTGATCATTTGCAATTTGTCGGTATCGGAGTTCCACAGGGCGATGGCCGGCAGGGGAATGCCGTTAAAGGTATTGGTTTTGACCATGGTGTAATAGGCCATCTCCTCGAATACCAGACGGTCGCCGGCCTTCAGGGGGTCCTGAAAACTGTACTCGCCGATACTGTCGCCGGCCAGGCAGCTCTGTCCCCCCAGGCAGTAAGTGTGGGGCAGTTCGCCGGGCCGCGCTGCGCCGGTAATCTCCGGGCGGTAGGGCATCTCCAGTACGTCGGGCATATGGCAGGTGGCGGAGGTGTCGAGGATGGCCTGGTTCTGGCCGTTCCAGCCGGTGTCCACCACCTCGGATACCAGGATGCCGGAAAACAGGGAGATGGCTTCGCCGGGCTCCAGGTACACCTGTACAGCGTATTTTGCCGAGAAGGCGCGCACCGCCGACACCAGCGCCTCCACCTGATAGTCGCGGCGGGTGATATGGTGGCCGCCGCCGAAGTTGATCCATTCCATCTGCGGGATCAGGTCGCCAAACTTCTCTTCCACCGCGGCAATCGTGCGCTCCAGGGGTTCGAAGTCCTGCTCACACAGGGTGTGGAAGTGCAGGCCGCTGATGCCTTCGAGGGACTCGCCGTCAAACAGCGCGCGCACGATGCCCAGGCGCGAACAGGGTGCGCAGGGATCGTAGAGATCGGTGTGGCCCTCGGAATGCTCGGGATTGATGCGCAGGCCGAAGCGCAATTGCGGGCGCTGCTTTTGCATATCCAGGCACAGTGCCCGGTAGCGCTGCCACTGGGAGAAGGAGTTGAAGATCACATGGTGGGCGAATGCCAGTACCTCGCGCAGCTCGCCCTCCTTGTAACCGGCACTGAACACATGGACTTCCTTGCCCCGGTCTCGACCGCCGTATTCCTCAAACCCCAGTTTGGCCTCATACAGGCCACTGGCGCAGGTGCCGGACAGGTATTCGGCGACGATGGGGCCGGTGCTGAACATGGCGAAGGCTTTGAGGGCGGCGAGTACCTTGGCACCGCTGCGCGCCTGTACATCGGCGAGTACCGCCAAATTATCGCGCAGGGCGATCTCGTCGATCACAAAACAGGGGGAGGGTACGCGATAGGGATCGAAACTGCCGAAGTAGTCTATGCGGGGAGTGAGGTCCATGGGGGCGCTGTATCCTGGTGCGGCGGACAGGCCCCTGGCCCGCCCGGGGGATTTGCGGGGGGGTGCGAATTTACTGGAAGGGTTTGTCCAGCCAGGTTTCCTGCCAGGGCAGGCCATACCTGTTCAGGTCGTGCATAAAGGGGTCCGGGTCCATCTGCTCCATATTCCACACGCCCGGTTTCATCCACTTGCCTTCCAGCATCATCTTGGCGCCGATCATGGCGGGTACACCGGTAGTGTAGGAGATGGCCTGGGACTGCACTTCTTTGTAGCAATCCTGGTGGTCACAGGTGTTGTAGAGGTAGTAGATCTTCTCTTCGCCGTCTTTGGTGCCGCGGATTATATTGCCGATGCAGGTCTTGCCCTTGGTCAGCGGGCCCAGGCTGGCGGGGTCCGGCAGCAGCTCTTTTAGGAACTGGATAGGCACAATCTGCTGGCCCTGGAATTCCACCGGTTCAATGCCGGTCATGCCCACATTCTGCAGGACTTCCAGGTGCTTCAGGTAGCTCTCGCCAAAGGTCATCCAAAAACGCGCGCGCTCGATCTCCGGGAAGTGCTTGGACAGGGACTCCAGCTCTTCGTGATACAGCAGGTAGATATCCTTGTCGCCGATGCCTTCGGGAAAGTGGAAGACGCGCTTCTCTTCCATGGGCTTGGTGGTTACCCACTGGCCGTTTTCCCAGTAGCGGCCGTTGGCGGTGATCTCGCGGAGATTGATTTCCGGGTTGAAATTGGTGGCGAACGGCAGGCCGTGGTCACCGGCGTTGCAGTCGAGGATATCCAGGGTGTGGATACGATCGAAGTGGTGCTTTTTGGCGTAGGCGGTAAATACGCTGGTGACACCGGGATCGAAGCCGCTGCCCAGCAGTGCCATCAGGCCGGCCTTCTCGAACCGGTCCTGGTAGGCCCACTGCCACTTGTACTCGAATTTGGCCTCTTCCGGCGGTTCGTAGTTGGCGGTGTCCAGGTAATGCACGCCGGTCTCCAGGCAGGCATCCATGATGTGCAGGTCCTGGTAGGGCAGGGCCACATTGATGAGCAGGTCCGGCTGCACTTTCTCGATCAGTTTGACCAGCTCCGGTACGTTGTCCGCGTCCACTTCGGCGGTGTCGATTTTGCGCGGCAGCTTCGCTGCAATCTTGTCGCACTTGCGTTTGGTGCGGCTGGCGAGGGTGATATTTTCAAATACCTCCTCAACCTGCGCGCATTTGTGCGCAACCACCTGGCCGACGCCGCCGGCGCCGATGATCAGTACCTTGGCCATCATGATCTCCTGTATCTGCGGCGTTGGCCGCCGCTATCATCTCAAAGGCGTTGGGCCTTATTTTTCAAAGTAGGTGTATCCGCTCATGCTGGCGGTGTACGTGTGCAGAATCTGTTTGCGCTGGGCGGCGGTAATCAACCCCTTTTTCACCGCGCGTTCGGCCAGTCGGCGAAAACGCTCGAACAGCGCCTTGGGCTGGTATTCTACGTAACTGAGTACATCGGAAATACTATCGCCGTGAATTTCGCGGCTGAAATCGATGCTGCCGTCCTCCTGGATACGCACGCTCACTACATGGGTATCGCCGAACAGGTTGTGCAGGTCGCCGAGGGTTTCCTGATAGGCGCCGATTAAGAAAGTGCCGAGGATATAGTCCTCCCCTTCTTTTAGCGCGTGTAGGGGCAGGGTTTTCTGCTCTTTCTCGCGGCCGATAAAGCGGTCGATCTTGCCGTCGCAGTCGCAGGTGATATCGGCGAGGATGGCCGAGCGCGTCGGCGCCTCGTCCAGGCGGTGGATCGGCAGCAGCGGGAACACCTGGTCGATTGCCCAGATATCCGGCAGCGACTGGAATACGCTCATATTTGCGTAGTAGATATCCGACAGCACCTCCGGCAGTGCCTGTAAGTCTGCTGGAATTTCCTCCGCCTCATCGAGAAGCTTGCGAATTTCCTGGGCGCCTTGCAGGAACAGGTTTTCCGCATTGGCGCGCTCGCGCAGGCTCACCTGACCGTGCAGGTACAGAGAGCGCACCTCGTCGCGATAGTAGAGGGTGTCGTTGTAGCTCTCCTGCAGGTTTTTGGGGGTGATATTGCGCACCGCGTCCTGCAGGTTCATCAGCATCTGGTGATCCCCCTCGCTGATTCTGGTGTGCGCCAGCTCCACCGGTTCGAAACGGGTGGTGTCGAGAATGTCGAACAATAGCACCGAGGAGTAGGCCACGGTGGCGCGGCCGGATTCGGTGATGATGACCGGGTGTGCCACGCCCTCGCTATCGAGGGTGCCCATAATGGCCTCGACCACATCCACGCAGTACTCGTCGAGGGAATAATTCTTGGAATGAATATAGTTGGTTTTGGCGCCGTTGTAGTCCACCGCCAGGCCGCCGCCCAGGTCCAGGTAACCCATGGGTGCCCCCTCTTCCACCAGGTCGGCGTAATAGCGGCAGGCTTCCAGCACACCGGTGCGGATATCGCGGATATTGGGCACCTGCGAGCCCAGATGGTAGTGCAGCAGCTTGAGACAATCGAGCATCTTGTGTTTGCGCAGTTGGTCGACCATGGCGATCAGATCGTTACTGCCGAGGCCGAAAATGCTGCGATCACCACTGGTGGCATTCCAGTAGCCACCCACTTTGGAGGCGAGTTTCAGCCGCGCGCCGATATTGGGGCGCACCTGCTCCCGCTCGGCACAGCGGATAATGGTTTCCACTTCCGAGGGGGTTTCCACTACGAAGAAAACCTGCACGCCCAAACGCTGCGCCTGCAGGCCCAGATTGATAAATTCCTCGTCCTTGTAGCCGTTGCAAACAATCAGGGACTCGGTGTTGTCCAGGATGGAGAGTGCCGCAATCAGCTCCGCTTTGCTGCCGGCCTCCAGGCCATGGTTGAAGGGGCGGCCGGCACTGGCGATTTCCTCGATCACCTGGCACTGCTGATTGACCTTGATGGGGAAGACGCCGCGGTACACATTGTTATAGCCGCAGCAGGATATAGCGCGGGCAAAGGAGGTATTGATCCGGGCGATCTGTGCATCGAGCAGGTTTTCGATACGCAGTAACAGCGGCATGCCAAGGCCGCGCTCGGTGGCGCCGCGGGCGATGTCCATCAGGGAAACGCTGTGGGCTTTCCCGTTGGGGCCCTCCACCTGAACCGAAACCTCCCCTTTTGCATTTAAATCAAAATAACCGGCGCCCCAGTTGCGGATACCGTAGAGATCGGACGAATCCTCACAGGTCCAATCCTTAATTTGTTGCTGTTTCATGGCACCGTTCTGTTGAGCCTTGGCGGGCGCGAATCTTGGGCCCAGCAGCGCTGGAAAGCAATAACTATAGATAAAAAAACGCTATTTTTTACCGGTGCAGAAGCAACGGTATATCCGGGCTGCCCAGGTGCTATTTTAACGCTGTGACAACACCGGGAGTTTGTTCAAAGTTGGCGGGTATCAGGGCAGGAGACAATAAAAAGGCGGCCCAAAGGCCGCAGGCGTGGGGGGATGGTATCAGGGTTAAAGCAGGCCGGGCCTGGGGACCACCCGGTAGCCGCGTTGCACGTCGTCCCAGAGGTAATAGGTATCGTAAGCGACGTAGTAGTTGTGGCCGCCGACCACTACTGTGAGGGCGGAAGCTGGCAGGCTGTGTATTACGGCTCCATGGGGGGCATGGGTAACCACATAACCGTGAGATGCCGGACGGTAAAAGATACCGTCGCTAAAATAGAAGCCCGCGGCGCCAATACTGAGGCTGACGAAGTTGTGCGGCAGGTGGCGCCAGCGATATCCGTATCCATAGTGTGCCGGACGCCAGTGGGGGCGGTGCCCGTGGTAGCCGTGACGGTAGTAGGGCCTGTAGGCGGCGCGAAAGGCGCGCCTGTGCCCTTTTCGATGTCCCTTCCTGTAGCCTTTGTTGTAACCGGATTTATAGGCGTGGCGCACTTCGCGGCGGTGTTGGCGCTTTTCCTTACGCTGCTGCCTGCGTTTTTCCTTCTTGCGCTCCTGCTTGCGGCGTTTCTTTTCCTGCTGGTGGTTGTGGTGCTTGTTGTGGTGCTTTTTCTCACGGTGTTTGTCGTGGCTGCGCTTTATATGGCGCTGTTCGCGCTGAGCTCTTCCCTGCCCGTGTTGATCGAGGTCCATTGCGCGCTGGAACCCCCTGGGAACTTCGGACAGTGCGGGGGTTGCTATCAGCAGCAGGCCCGCGATGGCGATGGCGGTAGCGAGGTGTCTCATGGCTGCACTCCCGAGCGCGGATGGCTCTTTTATGTGGTTTGCGGTCTTTTGTGTATCATGGCGGGAAGTTTGCCTTGACGGGTCTGAACACTTCCTGAACTGCTGTGATTTACACTCGGGGAGGGGCAAAGTGGCATGACTGGTGGTCCAGCTAGTGAGGTTTTCCCCGTGCGGGGCGTTGGACTGTACGTTGGGGGGAAACCCGGAAATAACGCCAGTTTTGCCTTATTGAGACACTTGGTCGCGGCGAGTATGATGCCGCGCTGATCCCCAGTGAGCAGGAGAGAGATGCAAGTCTTCCACCACGTAGCAAGCCTGCGAGAGGCGCTGGCCAGGGCCCGCAGGGACGGCAAAACCGTCGGGTTCGTGCCCACAATGGGCAATCTGCACGATGCCCATGTTGAACTGGTCAGGGTGGCCCGGCAGCACTGCGACCTGGTAGTGGTATCTATTTTTGTCAACCGCCTGCAATTTGGCCTGAACGAGGACTGGGACAAGTATCCGCGCACCATGGAGCGGGATATGGCCAGGCTGCGTGATGTCGAGTGTGATTGCCTGTTCCACCCGGATGAGAGTGAAATCTATCCCAACGGGATGGACCAGCAGACCCGTGTGGTCTGTCCGGCCATGACCGATGTGCTGTGTGGCGACAGTCGCCCCGGTCACTTTGAAGGGGTAACCACCGTGGTGGCCAAGCTGTTCAATATTGTGCAGCCGGACAAGGCGGTGTTTGGCATTAAGGATTTCCAGCAGCTGGCCGTTGTTCGCCGTATGGTAGAGGACCTGTGCCTACCCGTGGAAATCCTTGCGGCACCGGTACATCGCGAGGCGGATGGCCTCGCGATGAGTTCCCGCAACGCGTACATCACCGCGGAGGAACGGTCCAGGGTGGCGGTCTTGAATCAATCGCTGAACTGGGTCAGAGATGAGATACTGGCGGGACGCAGGGATTTCGCCGCCCTTGAAACAGAGGCGCGCAAACGTCTGGAAGACAGCGGGTTTCGTGCCGACTACTTCTCCATCTGTCACAGCAGGGATTTGCAGCCGGCCGCAGATGACGACAAACAGATTACGATTCTGGGTGCGATGTATACCCGCGCAGCGCGCCTGATCGACAATGTATCCCTGGAGCTCTGAGGGGGCACCTGAGCATGCAATTCGAAATGCTGAAAGGCAAACTGCATATGGCCGCAGTCACCCAGGCCGAACTCTGGTACGACGGTTCCTGCGCAATTGATCAGGATCTGGTGGAGCTGGCCGGTCTGCGTGAGTTCGAAAAGATCGATATCTACAACGTGAGTAATGGCGAACGCTTTCACACCTACGTGATCCTGGCCGAGCGCGGCTCTGGCATTATTTCCATGAACGGCGCTGCAGCGCGCCGCGTACAGGTGGGCGATAGAATCATTATTGCCTCCTATGCACAGATGTCGGAGAAAGAGGCAGATACTTTCAAGCCCAGGCTGGTTTACCTGGATGAAAAAAATCAGGTGGCGCGTAGCACCAATACTATCCCGGTGCAGCTCGCTGAGGTCTGAGTTTTCTGCTGAGCGTACTAAGCGCACTAGATGGCACTTGGCATTTACTTATTATCTGAAAGCAACACAACCTCTTGCTGAAATCTCTGATCAAGGTAGGACTCTTTCAGGGTATAGCAGGCTGCTGAAAAAGTCATTTCAACCCAATTGTCAGTAGTCTGTATTCTATATGGTTGTAAATTAAAAACTCTATAAAACAAGAATTTTTGAAATATTTTTCTTAAGAGTGGAAGCGAATTTTGGCTAAAGTCAGGGTTTTTATCAGCCTGCTAGCCCACAGTTATTAGATTATCTGCCTAGCTTAACAGCTGTACCAAAAGCCAATATTTCTGATGATCCTTCCGTAATTGAACTCGTGGTAAACCGAATTCCTACTACAGCATCTGCTCCCAGTTCCTTCGCTTTTGATAGCAAGCGTTTTATCGCAATACTTCTAGCCTCTGTCAGCATTTCTGTATAACCTTTTAATTCCCCGCCAACAATTCCCTTTAACCCAGCCATAATGTCTCGACCAACATGTTTCGATTGAACGACATTACCGCTAACGACTTCTAGAATTTCTGTGATTTCATGATTGGGAACAGTCTCGGTTGTAGTGTAAATCATCGGTTTTCCTCAATAAAATAATGCTGTGTCTAATGATAAATTGGGGGTTTGGGTGTGGCTTTTCTATCAAAGTGCTTTTCCTATACCCAGCCTGAGCAAGAGGGAATGCGTTGCAAGTTATTTAAGAATGGATTGGCTACTATCTTTCGATGATCATAACGCCTGACCGATAAAAAGTACAACCGATACAATGCGTTTGGGCCAGAAGAGAGTGTTCTCGCTAGAAAGACGAAGGTGATAGCCCGGATACAGGGGATAAGTTTATATCGGGCCCACAACTGGTGCTTCATCACTATCAGCAGTAGAGCATTTGATACAGGGTCGATCAGGTTTTTGTTCGTTGACCTCGCAAAGTCACCGCAGATATCAATGATTACCGGTTTAAGCTTGGAAAAACTGGGAGAAGTCACTTGGTTTGGCTACCTGGATAACGAAGGATTTTCATTGTGATTTCCAGGTATACGGAAATTGAGTTTTGCGATGGCAAGTAGTATTGGGGTAAAAAGATAGGTATAAAATCACCAGTGGTATCGAGCACAAGCATATGCCGGAGCTATATGAATTTTTACGGATGGAGCTGCACAGGCTGGTGGATATTAAAGGAGTTGGTGGCGAGTTGGCCGCTGACTTTGCCCGGTTTTTTCCATCCTGAAGTTTGCTATATAAAAACCAAAATTTCCAAATAACTTACTGCTGGGTTTATTCAACATTTCTTGACTGTAAATCACGGTGATTGGAATGCCTCGAGCATAAATGCTCTATACCTACTAAAGACCTGACATAGCTTGCCGGACAGCCTCGCAAGAATTACACTCGCCATATAATTGATACTGTGCCCATGGGGTTTGGGTCATGTAGTGGTGATTATTTAAGGGTTGCAATGCTATAAAGGGGCATGAAAAAAGCTTCTTGAAAAGTTCAGGCTCACCGGGGCGACAAACGCCGCGCCCATAATAAAGGAGAAGATAATGTCAGAAGTACATACCCGCCCCATACCTACAGAATGTGCTGAAAATGCGCTCATCGGCGCCGATGACTATGAGAGGATGTACCGTCAGTCGGTAGAGAATCCGGAGGCATTCTGGGCCCAGCAGGCCAAGGATTTCCTGCACTGGAAGCAGCCCTTTACCCAGGTATTCAATGAGGATTTGTCGCGCGGTCACACTGCCTGGTTTGCGGATGGGACCCTGAATGTCACTGTCAATTGTATTGACCGCCACCTGACCAACCGTGCGGACCAGACAGCAATCCTGTGGGAGGGGGATGATCCGGCGGATAGCCAGGCGATCAGCTATCGCACCCTGCACGAAAAGGTGTGCCGGCTGGCCAACCTGCTGAAGGCGCAGGGGGTTAAGAAGGGAGACCGGGTCTGTCTCTATATGCCGATGATCCCGGAGGCCGCCTATGCGATGCTCGCCTGTGCCCGTATCGGTGCGGTGCACTCTGTGGTGTTTGGCGGTTTCTCGCCGGCTTCCCTGAAAGACCGTATTCTCGACGCCGACTGCCGCCTGGTAATAACCGCGGATGAAGGGATCAGAGGGGGGAAACACATTCCCCTCAAGGCCAATGTGGATCGCGCTCTGAGCGACTGTCCCAATGTGCACAGGGTGATCGTAGTGAAGCGCACCGGTGTCCCGGTAGACTGGGACAGCAAGCGCGATATCTGGTATGCGGAGTCCGTTGCCGGGATGGACAGCGAGTGCGCGCCGGAAATTGTGCATGCTGAAGACCCGCTGTTTATCCTCTATACCTCTGGCTCCACCGGCAAACCCAAAGGGGTGTTGCACACGACAGCCGGTTACCTGCTGATGGCCACCATGACCTTCAAATATGTATTCGATTACAAGGAGGGAGAGGTATTCTGGTGTACTGCCGATGTCGGTTGGGTTACCGGCCATAGCTACATCGTCTATGGCCCCCTCTGTGCCGGTGCCACCACCCTGATGTTTGAGGGTGTGCCTACTTACCCGGATGCCTCGCGGTTCTGGCAGGTTGTGGATAAGCACAAGGTCAATGCATTTTATACGGCGCCCACGGCCATTCGCGCCCTGATGGGAGCCGGTGATGAGTTTGTCACGAAGACCGACCGCAGCTCTCTCAGGCTGTTGGGTAGCGTGGGTGAGCCCATCAACCCGGAGGCCTGGGAGTGGTATTACACCGTGGTCGGTGATGCGCGCTGCCCAATTGTGGATACCTGGTGGCAGACGGAAACCGGTGCCCTTATGATTTCTCCGCTGCCGGGCGCCATGGCGTTGAAGCCCGGTTCCGCTGCCAGACCTTTTTTCGGTGTCCAGCCCGCACTGCTGGATGGCGAAGGTAAAGAGATTGAGGGGCAGGGCGAGGGCACACTGGTCATCAAACGCAGCTGGCCTTCGATGATCCGTGGCATTTACGGTGATCGCCAGCGCATGATTGATACGTATTTCTCTATCTACCCCGGTTATTACTTTACCGGTGACGGCGCACGCAGGGATGGGGATGGCTACTACTGGATTACCGGGCGTATTGACGATGTGCTGAATATTTCCGGTCACAGGCTCGGCACAGCGGAAATTGAAAGCGCACTGGTTCTCCACGAAGATACCGCTGAGGCGGCGGTGGTAGGCTATCCCCATCCTGTTAAAGGGCAGGGTATCTATGCATTTGTCACCTTGAAGTCGGGACACCAGCCCAGTCAGGCCCTGCGCCAGGCGCTGATTGATCTGTGCGCTATGGAGATAGGTCCTATCGCCAAGCCCGACATTATCCAGTGGGCGCCGGGCCTGCCCAAAACACGCTCGGGCAAGATTATGCGGCGTATTTTGCGCAAGATAGCCTGCAGTGCGCTGGATAACCTGGGGGATACTTCCACCCTTGCGGACCCCTCGGTTGTTGACGAACTGATTGCACATCGAGAAAATCGCTGACCGCGTTTGCTACACAGTCACTAGCAAAGGCCGGGCATCGCCCGGTCTTTTCGCAGGTTACCGCGTAAAGATTTGTCAGCCACTCGGGGGCAAAAGACGTTGGTGAATTGCACATCACAATAACAAGCCTGGTGCTATCCGGGTCAGTGCTTCGCAATGAAGGAGAAACAGCTTGGATCAGGGACAGTACCTTTGCGAACACTACCGCTTCGCCGCCGACCAGCGCCTGAAAGTGTTCAACTTTTTTGTCGTTTTGACCATGTTTGTCGAGGGGGGCATTTTTACCGCAGTGGAAAAAGATTTTCACCCTTTGATACTGGCCCTGTTGGGGGGGCTTGTCATTATTGTGGTGACGGTGTTCTGGCTAATGGATATACGCAGCAGGCAACTGCTCAAGCTTGCCGTACCTGCGTTAAAAAGACTGGAACAGGAATACCCGGAAGAGGCCAGAATTTTTTCCAACGATGCTGTGCGCAGGGGAGATGTGGCCCGCTACACATTCGCATTTCGCGTTCTCCTGGTCGGCCAGCTGCTTTTCGGCCTGTGTGTCGCCACCTATGGTCTGCACCACTGGTTTATCACTCCCTGAAGGGCTGTGGATTGCATTCCTTCACAGGGGCTTTGCGCACCTGAGTACAGGTAAAATTTGATCCACCAGATTCGGTGTACACATAAGGGCATAGCAATCTGCCTGCTACTTTCTGCAGAGCGCTTGTGAGTACCCAAAAGGCCACCGGGGGTGGGTTTGCGCGCAGTCGTTGTTTCCATCTGCTGTTTCTTTGTGTATGTGCAGGGGTGTAGCCTGATTCTGCGTCGGTAGTACCCGCCTGGCGTTTAATCCTTTAATGCAGACGCTTGCCAGGCCGGGCGGAACCCCGGCCTTTCTGTATTGCGGGAGGGGCGCGATACCATCCCCTGTACTATCTTGCACAATACGGTGAGGCGGGCTAAACCATGTTACCGCCAGGAGCCAGTGTACAGGCACTTATTGCCTTTCGCGCCAATGACTGCGAGTTGCTACGCGGAGTTTACCGGACTGCTGCACAGGCTGCTGGCACGGGCGATAACGTAGCAGGTGTCTGACGGAATCACTCCCACTTTCTTACGTCGCTATTTTCAAGCTAGACAGCAGCAATACCATGGGGATTTGTTCCCTGCCCGATGGGAGATGGTAACGGTCCGTGCCCCTGAATTGACAGCGGAGAAAAAGATGAATGGAGCAGCAAGAGCCAAGTACCTTTCCATTGCCCTGGTTGTCATTGGCCTGATTTTTATCTTCGCTGTCTATCCCATGATGACGTGGATATCGCCCTCGGGTTGGCGCTGGATGCCGCCGCAGCCTGAATATGAACAGATCTTAATGGGAACCTACGCAACGCTGGGCATATTCCTGATTCGGGCTGCAAAAAATCCCACCGCCAATGCGAGCCTGATCTGGTTCACGATCTGGTCAAACCTGGTGCATGCCACCATTATGTTGTTACAAGTGCTGGCCGACCCAACCGAGCGGGCTCACCTGGTTGGCAATATCCCGACTTTTTATGTGGTAGCGGGCGTTCTCTGGTATTTGATGCCCAGCCGTGGCTTGAAAAATCAACAGGTCAGCGACAATCCCTGAGAAGCAGTGATCTCTTGATTATACGCGACAATTGATTCGCGCTATAAGACCGATAACAAGGTCTAATTTCCCGTTGATGGTGTACCCCGATACGCTTTGTTTTCGTAACAGAGAACACCGGCGGGGTAAGCGATCCAATGAAATATCTTCCTTTATTTGCATTTACTATCGGTCTGATAGGGGGTGCCAATGCAGAGACACTCACCCGTGATAATGGCGCTCCTGTGGGCGATAACCAGAACGCGCAGACAGCGGGGGAAAATGGCGGCAACCTGCTACAGGATGTGCAGCTCATACAAAAATTGCAGCGTTTTGCCCGTGAAAGAATTCCGGAGCGGGTCGTTCATGCGCGCGGTACCGGGGTCCATGGTGAGTTTGTGCCGACGGCGGATATCAGTAACCTGACTCGCGCAGCGGTATTTGCACCCGGTAGCAAAACCCCGGTGTTTGTGCGCTTCTCCACCGTTATCCATTCGAAAGGATCCCCGGAAACCCTGCGTGATCCGCGTGGTTTCGCCACTAAATTTTATACCGAAGAAGGAAACTGGGATCTGGTCGGTAATAATCTGCCGGTATTTTTTATTCGCGACGCGATTAAGTTCCCGGATATGGTCCACTCACTAAAACCCTCACCGGTCACCAACCAGCAGGACCCCAATCGCTTTTTTGATTTCTTCCGTCATGTTCCGGAAGCCACTCATATGCTGAGCTGGGTATATTCCGATTACGGAACTCCGGCAAACCTGCGCCAGATGGACGGTTGGGGGGTGCATGCTTACAAGCTTGTGAATGAGAAGGGCGAGGTTCACTATGTAAAATTTCACTGGAAATCCCGCCAGGGCATCAACAACCTGACCGCTGAGGAGGCAACGGAAATCCAGGCGAAAGATTTCAGTCACGCTACTTCCGATATGTACACGGCGATTGAAAAAGGCGATTTCCCCCAGTGGGACCTGTACATAAAAGTATTGAACCCCGCGCAATTGGAGGACTTTAATTACAATCCGCTGGATGCCACCAAAATGTGGTTGGATGTGCCAGAGACCCAGGTTGGCACCATGACCCTGAACCGAATGCCCACAAACTTCTTCCAGGAAACTGAGCAGTCTGCTTTTGCCCCGGCCAATACAATACCGGGTATCGAGCCCTCTGAAGACCGCCTGCTACAGGGACGTGTTTTTTCCTACTCCGATACGCAGATGTATCGACTCGGCACAAATCATCAACAGTTGCCGATCAACCGCCCCCGTGTGGTAGTGCAGAACTGGAATCAGGATGGTGCGGGCAATTACGGTCAGCAAACGTCGGAGGTGAATTACCAGCCGAGCCGTATTGACGCACGAAAGGAAGATTCTAAAGGTCTTTACAGCAGCAAGCCACTGACCGCTAGCACACAGCAAAAAGCAATTGAGAAAAAGCTTCCCTTTGCCCAAGCCGGCGTTTTTTATCGCGGCCTAAGTCCGAAGGAGCGTCAAAACCTGATTGAAAACCTCGCGGGAGATCTCGGCAAAGTGCGCGATGACAACACCAAACACATCATGCTGAGTTATTTTTACCGGGCCGATAGGGACTACGGCGAGCGTCTGACCAAAGCTGTGGGCGGCGACTTGGATCAGGTCAGGAAAGTGGAGCCATGAGATCGGTTTTTCTCATCGTCTTTTTTGTCGCTTTAGGGGCTTTTGCGCAGGAACCGGCTGATAAAGATGCTGGCTTTGCCCAGCTTTCCCAATACTACTTTGCCGCAGCCCGTATCGGTGATACCGATGTGTTGCGGGAATTCTCCCGGGCGGGTTTCCCTCTGGACCTGAAAAACGCCAAAGGCTACACGGCGTTGATGATTGCCACCTATAACGGCAACGGGCCGGCGGTGGACTACCTTTTGGCGCGAGGTGCGGATGCCTGTGTGAAGGACCGCCGGGGCAACACTGCCCTGATGGCCGCAATATTTCGCGGGGAGTTCGCCATTGCCCGCACCTTGCTTAAGCAGGATTGCGATACCGCACAGGCCAATAAAGCCGGCCATAGCGCAGAGGATTTTGCCCGCGTGTTTGGGCGCGAGCGGGTGGCGCAGTTACTCGAACAGCGCCGCATGACACCTGAGGGCTGACCAATGACGCGCCGACTAATCGTATTCTCCCAAGGTGCCAAAAGCGTCTCCTCAAGGAGATTCAGTGGAGCCTGTTACATCAACAGATGACTGCTCAATCAGTGTTTGTCCCCGCCCCCGCCCCCGCGTTAGCATAGCCAACTGCAATTCAGCTGGTACCCGTTATGCCCCAGAACCCCCATCCCTACGAAGCGCTGACACCGGATGTGGTCATTGACTGTGTGGAGCGCAGCGGGCTGATTTCCGATGCGCGGATTTTCCCTCTCAACAGCTACGAGAATCGTGTTTACCAGGTGGGCATTGAGGACAATGAACCGCTCATTGCCAAATTCTACCGCCCCGGCCGCTGGAGCGACGCACAGATACTGGAGGAGCACCAGTTCACCCTGGAGTTGGCGGCAGCGGAGATTCCCGTAGTGGCGCCGCTGCAATTTGATGGGCATACCCTGCTTGAGTTCGCCGGATTCCGCTTCGCCCTGTTCCCCCGCCGCGGGGGGCGCCAGTTGGAACTGGACAACTTCGATCACCTGGTGCAGGTGGGAACCATGCTCGGGCGCCTCCATGCGACCGGCAGTGCAACGCCATTTATCCATCGCCCCGCCCTGACCCTGCAGCACTTCGCCATTGACAGCCGCGAATTTATCCTGCGTGGAGACTTTTTACCCCCGGAAAACCGCGAGGCCTACGCCACAGTGACCGGTCATATCATCGAGCAGGTGGCACCGCTGTTTGAGCGCGACTGGGACCTGTTGCGCCTGCACGGTGACTGCCACAGCGGCAACTTTTTGTGGCGCGATGACATCCCCTGGTTTGTGGATCTGGATGACTGCCTGATGGGCCCGGCCATCCAGGATATCTGGATGCTAATCTCTGGTAATCGCGCCGAGCAGACTGCCTATCTGGATGTGGTGCTGGAAGGCTACGAAACCTTTTATCATTTTGATCCCCAGCAATTACAACTGGTGGAGCCGTTGCGCTGCCTGCGCCAGATGCACCACGCCGCCTGGCTCGCGCGGCGCTGGCGGGACCCGGCGTTTCCCCAGGCATTTCCCTGGTTTAATACCCCCCGCTACTGGGCGGAGCATATACTGGCGCTGCGCGAGCAGCAGTCGGCGTTGCTGGAGCCGCCACTGACACTGGGAGCGGTCTAATATGGAAAAACCCCCTATGGACGCTATTTGCGCTGAGACTGACACGGACCTGTTGTGGGAGAGGATTCGCACCGAGGTGGCGCTGCAGGTCGAGCGGGAGCCGATTCTGGCCAGTTTCCTGCACGCCACCATTTTAAATCACAGTACCCTGGAGGCCGCGCTCAGCTTTCACCTGGCCAACAAGCTGGATAATGCCGTGGCGCCGGCGCTGTTGATCCGCGAGGTGATCGATGAGGCCCTGGCCGCGGACCCCGGTATTGGCACCGCCGCGCGCGCAGACCTGAAGGCCACCTATCTGCGCGATTCCGCCTGCCATTCCCCTTGCGAGCCCTTACTGTATTTCAAGGGGTTTCACGCCCTGCAGGTGTATCGGGTAGCCCACTGGCTGTGGCAACAACAGCGCCGCTCGCTGGCGATGTTCCTGCAGCACCGGGTGTCAGTGGTTTTCGGTGTCGATATTCACCCGGCCGCGCAGATGGGGGAGGGCATACTGCTGGACCATGCCACCGGCATCGTAATCGGCGAAACCGCGGTGGTGGAGCACAATGTCTCCATCATGCAGTCAGTGACCCTGGGGGGTACCGGTAAGGAGACTGGCGACCGCCATCCGAAAATCCGCTGCGGAGTCCTGATCGGCGCCGGCAGCAAGGTGCTCGGCAATATCGAAGTGGGAGCCTGTGCCCAAGTGGCCTCTGGCAGTGTGGTGCTGAAGCCAGTGCCGGAGAAAACTCTGGTGGCGGGTGTACCGGCCGGGATAGTAGGGCCGGCGACCTGCGCTCAGCCGGCCATGTCGATGGATCAGTGCGCGCTTTCGGCAGCGGAAAAATAGCAGATTTACGCCCGTTTACATATTGCGCAGGGGGCTTTCTGCTTCTGGGGAAGTGATTAATTGGAACTATCCTTGTATCCATGAAATACAGTCTCAGCGCCAAAAACCTCGTTTGCCGGAACCTTGAAACCTATGCCAGCTATAAAGCGGGCCTGATCAGCCCCGACCACACGCGGGAAATTACCGGCATAGTGCGCAGTGACAGTGGACTGTTGTCGGACAGGCTCAACCAGGTGGTCTCCAACACGGTGATGCCACCGCGCATCCTGCAGCGTTTTGCGGTGGACTACTTTGCGGAGCGCCACAGTCCCTTCACACTCTGGCACAGTGCCACCAAGCCACTCGATGAGCGTGCGCTGGTACAGTTGGGTCTGCACAGAGAGCCATCCCAGGTGGCGATGGCGGCGGAGGTACAGTTCCTCACACCGGATTCGGCCTTGGCGCCGGAACTGCGCGAGCAGTTAACCTTCTCCCAAGCGAAAAAGGAAGGCCTGTGCGACTATGCCCAGGTGCAGGCGGCGGAGTGCGGCAGTACCCGGGAGGCGGCGCAACTGAAAAAGTTTTATGGCGCGCTGGTGGATATCCCCGAGCAGAGGCGCGCGCGCTTGCGGTTTTTTTTGGCCCGGCTGGATGGCTGTGCGGCAGCGGCGGGTTGTCTGTTTGCCTCTGCCGATGCCCTGGGTCTGTACGACCTGGTGACCCTGGAGGACTACCGGGGGCGGGGGATCGGCCGCGCGCTTTTCTGCCATCTGCTGGAACAGGCCCAGGCCAGCCACCACCGCAGCCTGGTGGCACTGGTGCCGGCCGACCGGCAGCAGCTGCCGCTGGATTGTGGCTTTTTTGCCGTAGGGGAGGTGGCGTGCTATTTGTACAGGCCCTAGTGCCTTGGGAAATCAGGCGCGCGCTATGGGGAAGGCGATCACTTCCTCGATAGACCCGTAGCCTCCCGCCAGCATCATTAGGCGATCCACACCCAGTGCGACGCCGGCACACTCCGGCATCCCCGCCTGCAGGGCCAATAGCAGGCGTTCGTCGAATGGGGGTGTGGGGCGGCCGCGGGTCCGCCGGTACTGGAGGTCCGCTTGAAAACGGCGCAGTTGCTCGGCACTGTCGGTCAGTTCCCAGTAGCCATTGGCCAGTTCCAACCCACCCACATAGGCCTCGAAACGGCGCGCCACAGGGGTGCCCTGTTCGTCGGCAACCACCTTGGCCAGCGCGGCCTGGTGTGCGGGAAAGTCATGCAGCAGGGTGATGCCCTCACCCATGGCGGGCTCCAGGCGGTGGCTCATCAACAGGTCCAGGCACTCGGCCCGATCCGCCGGTATAAAGGACAGCGCGATTGTCCGCCTGACGCAGGCGGCCAGTTCTTTGTCACTGGCGCTGTGGGGGTCCAGTTGCAGCTCGCGCAGAAACAGCGCGCGATAGCTCAGGGTTTGCACCCGGGATATACCCAGTAGCAGGCCCAATAATTCGGCTACCTCTAGCATCAGCCTGCGATCATCCCAGCCGCAACGGTACCACTCCAGCAGAGTGAATTCCGGGTTGTGGCGACGGCCGGCCTCGCCCTGGCGGAATGCCTTGCCCAGGGAGTAGCAGTCACCCATGCCTGCGGCCAGCAGGCGCTTGAGGCCAAACTCCGGGCTGGTGGCCAGGTAGGTGGAGACACCGCTGTACTCCGCAGTGATGGATTCGATATGGGGGTCGCTGGTGGCGCGCTGGGACAGTACCGGCACCTCGACTTCCAGCACCCGACGCTGGTAGAAGAAATGGCGGATTTTGGCCAGAAGTGCGGCGCGTTGGCGCAGAGCCTCGATAGTGGCGCTGGGGTGCCAGTGGTCTGCAGTCATAGAAACGGCTCTGACAGCGAGCGGTTGGCACCGCTCACAACGGGTGGAGGGAGCTTACTCTTCTTTGGCACGGCCCAGGTATTCACCGGTGCGGGTATCCACCTTGATGGTTTCACCAATTTCCAGAAAAAGGGGTACCTTGACCACGGCGCCGGTTGCCAGGGTGGCTGGCTTGGTGCCGCCCTGGGCAGTGTCACCGCGCACGCCCGGATCGGTATCGGTGATTTTCAGGATCACATGGTTGGGCGGGGTGACTGCCAGGGGCGCGCCGTTGTACAGGGTTACGGTGTACAGGTCCTGCTCTTTGAGCCACTTGGCCGCATCGCCTACGGCGTCGCTGCTGGCCTGGTGCTGCTCAAACGTTTCCGGCTCCATGAAGTGAAAGAACTCGCCGTCGTTATACAGGTATTGCATCTCGCGATCCATGACGTCGGCGGCTTCCAGGCTTTCCCCGGAGCGGAAGGTGCGCTCCCACACACGACCGGTTTTCAGGTTGCGCAGCTTCACCCGGTTGAATGCCTGGCCCTTACCGGGTTTGACGAATTCGTTTTCCACAATAGAGCAGGGATCGCCGTCCAGCATTACCTTGAGACCGCCCTTGAATTCGTTGGTGGAGTAACTAGCCATATATGATCGAGCCTTTTAGAAGTCTATAGCGAATAGTTTTGTTGTGATTTAACCGTATTCCGGCAGTCTCGCGTCAGCAGGGAAGCTGCAAGTCCCAGGCAAGTCAACGCTTTCGGGAAAACGCTTCAATTCTGGGCAGGGTAAAAACAGGGTCTGCCCGTGTAGTTGATCGGGGATTATACAGCAGCGATAGACGTTGAACGAATCCATAAGGCTGCGAGGCCGATGGTTTTCTGCGCTTGGTGCGGGTAACGGGCTGTGCGCTGTGGTCACGACAGGGTGCATTGCCGCTAGCTTCAATTGTTATTATCCCGTATTGCGCATTCCCGCCGCGATGCCGGCGATGGTGACCATCAGTGCGCTCTCCAGTACCGGGTCGCTTTCGCGATCGCGCAGGCGCGCCATCAATTCCGCCTGCAGCAGGTGGAGCGGATCTGTATAGGGGTCGCGCACGCGAATCGACCAGCGCATCACCGGGTTGTTGTCCAGCAGACTCTCGCGGCCGGTGAGCTGCTGCAGAGCGCGCACGGTACGGGACAGGCGCTGGCGCAGTTTTCCCCCGAGGCGGACCAGCGCTGCTTCCTGCGTAAGCCGCTCTTCGTACCAGCAGGCGACGCGGATGTCGGATTTGGCCAGTACCATCTCCAGCATATCCACCACGCCCTGAAAGAAGGGCCATTGCCGGTTCATAGTGCGCAGTAGGTCAATTTCGTCAGCGTGCTTCAGCGCGTTTTCCAGGGCCGTACCGGTACCCAGCCAGGCCGGCAGCATCAGACGTATTTGGGTCCAGGCGAAGACCCAGGGAATAGCGCGCAGGGTCTCCACACCGCCGTCCGGTTTGCGCCGCGCCGGTCGGCTGCCCAGTGCCAGGCGGCTGAGCTCGGTTTCCGGAGTGACTGTGCGCAGATAGGCCACCAGTGCGGGGTCGTCGCGCACCACCTCGCGGTAGCTGCGCACGGAACCCTCTGTCAGGCGATCCATTTGCCCGCGCCACTCCGGACGCGGTTCCGCCGGCGGCATCAGGGTGGCTTCCAGGGTGGCGGCGACATATTGTTCCAGGTTGTAGGCCGCCACGGACGGACGGCCGTATTTAAAGCGGATCATCTCGCCCTGTTCGGTGACGCGGATGCGCCCGGCCACTGAACCCGGCGGCTGGGATAGCAGCGCTGTGCGGGTGGGGGAGCCGCCGCGGGAAATGGAACCGCCGCGGCCGTGGAACAACGTCAGGGGGATGCCGTGGTTGCGGAAAATACCGCTGAGGGCTTCCTGGGCGCGGAACTGCGCCCAGGCCGCGCCCAGGAAACCGGCATCCTTGGCGGAATCGGAGTAGCCGATCATCACTTCCTGGCCCTTGAGCACGCGCTGCTTGTACGGCGCAATATTGAGCAGGGTGGCCATGGTGGCGGCGGCGTTGTTGAGGTCGTCGAGGGTTTCAAACAACGGCACAACGCGCATCGGCCGATGCACATTGGCGATCTTCTGCAACAGCATCACCGCCAGAACGTCTGAGGGCATTTTCGCCATGGAAATCACATAGGCACCGAGCCCCTCCGGCCCCTGCTCGGCTATCACCTTGCAAGTATCCAGCACTTCACGCACACCTTCGTCACAGAAATCCGTGTGATAGAAGGCCTCGTCCACCAGCGGTCGGCGGTTGTCCAGTTCGCAGAGCAGGAACTGCACCTTGCGGTCCTCCTCCCAGTTGGCGTAGTTGCCTAGGCCCAGATAGCGGGTGAGCGCATCCAGTGCATCAGTGTGGCGGGTGGATTCCTGGCGGATGTCCAGGCGCAATAGGGTGATGCCGAAGCAGTTGAGACGGCGCAGGGTGTCCCTAAGCTGCCCGTCGGCGATGGCGGAGAGGCCCACCGAGCGCAGGGAGCGGTCGATCAGGCTCAGCGCCTCAAACAGCTGCCGGCTGTTGTCGAAGCCCTCCCCCGCCGGTTGTGGGCGGCGTTTGAGGCGGGCCTCCACCTGTGCCCGGGTGGTGCGCAGGCGGTTGCGCACCCGGCGCAGCACCAGGCGATAGGGTTCGTGGCTGGGACCGGTGTGGGCCAGCAACTCTGTGCTGGCTTTGTGCATCGACAGGTCGGCGAGCAGGTTTTCCACGTCCCGCAGGTACAGGTCTGCGGCCATCCAGCGGGCCAGTAGTAACACTTCACGGGTCACGGCCGCGGTGACGTTGGGATTGCCGTCGCGATCCCCACCCATCCACGAAGCCAGGCTGATGGGCACCCAGTCCACTGGCATGAACGCCAGTCCCGCCAGGGCCAACTCCTCATCAATGGTACGCATAGCCTGTGGAACTGCTTGCCAAAGGGATTGTTCGATAGTGGCAAAGCCCCACTTGGCTTCGTCCACCGGTGTGGGTCTTGCGCGACGAATTTCATCCGTGTTCCAGGCGGAGAGAATCTGTTCGTGCAGGTGGCGGCGGAGTTCCTGTATTTCTGTTGGGGTGAGGTCCGGCCGGTCCAGGGCAGCGAGCAGGTCCGCAACGCGATCATACTTGCGTATCAGGGTGCGGCGAGTGACCTCTGTGGGGTGGGCGGTGAGGACCAACTCGACCGAGAGCTCCTGTAGTGTGGTGTGAATCTCCCTTTGGGTTATGCCGGTGTTTTTCAGTTCTGCGAGCACCTGGCGCAGGCTCTGGTCGGAATCCGGGTCGCCGGAGAAGCGCTGGTGCTGCCGGTGCAGGCGCTCGCGCTGGCGCTGCTCGGCGATATTGGCCAGGTTCAGGAACTGACTGAAGGCACGGGCAACTTCCAGCAGGGTTTCATCGTCAAGGGTGTCCAGCAGTTGGCGCAAACGGTCAACCTGCATTTCCCCTGTGCGGCGGCTTTCTACCGCCGCCTGTCGAACCGCTTCCACGGTCTCAAACAGCGCCTCGCCCGCCTGCTCCCGCAGCACCCGACCGAGTTCTTCGCCGAGGAGGCGGACGTCCTCCCGCAGTGGGCTATTTTGATCCTGGTTCACAAGTCTGTTTCTCCCTGACGAAATGCGGCGAATATCTTCGCATACTTTGGTCTTAATACGTCGGTACGGGCAATCGAGCGGGAACCGCTACTGTTTGTAACCCCCGGATTCTGTGTTTCAAGGGTTTCGGTTTGCAGACAGCGGTGACAAAAATGATTCGGGAGCAGGATAGGGAGGTTATGGGCTATAGCCAATAGGCGGTATTGGCTTTGTATTTTTCACCGGTACCGGTAGTACCTGGTTTCTGCCGGTTTCAGGATCGACAATGGAGCAGCGGCAAGGGCGTCACGCAACTGTATTCATAGGAGCACAACGGCCCTGCAGCCTATTCGGCGGCCGGGCCAATCAATACATGCAGGGCTTGGATTAATAGGCCGGTCGGCGATCCACCAATACCAGCCAGCCGCGGATCACGCGGTAGACTACCCAGATCCAGTTAATGGCGAGGATCACATAGCCCAGACCCAAAACCCACAGGGTGCAAACACCGACAATGGTCCACAGCAACCAGAACCAAAAGGTGCGGATCTGCCAACGGAAGTGGGACTCCGCCAGAGTACCGCGCACATCGCTGCGTTTAAAGTAGTTGATCAATACGCCGATAAATATTGGTACGGCAGTAAACAGGCTGATGGCCTGGATCAGATAAACCATGATGGCCAGATCGCGACCGCTCTGCTCACGGGCCTCCTGGGATCGTGTTGGGTACTGCTCGGACATGACATTGTTCTCTTTGAGGTTCAGAAAATATAGTGCGGCTTGCGAGGAACTTTTCAACCTAGCTGCGCTGGAGTGGCATTTTTGCGCGATGGCCGGATGTCGCTCTGCCCGACAGCAACTTGGAGAAGTGGACTATTTCAGTGCCTGCTCGGTGCGTATATTGCGCTCTCGCCAAGCCTTCAGCTGGCGCACGGACTCGCGCATAAGCTGCAACAACTCGGTGCGCTGCTGACGGCAGTGCTCGCGCTCGCTGTCGATAGACAGCTTGGCGGCAAGGCCGCGCAGGCGCGCGGCTACATTTTCCAGACCCACCTCGGCGGCTGCTTGAGCCAAATCCTGCGCCTGCTTTTCCGCATCGGGCCAGCGGCGCCCGGTCAGTGCACTGGTCAGGGATGTGATACGTTTGGGCAGGGCGGCTGTGCGATCACTGAGCAGTTCGCTAACAGTGGCAGGATTCAGGGTGTCCCGGTGACGGAACAGGATATTGGTGTTGAGCAGCCGCGCTGGCCGTGGTGCCGGCCTTACTCCCGAGGATTGATGGCATTGATGAGCCAATTTGGTCAATTGTTCCAGCTGGCTGTGGGGGACCGGGTGGGTCAGTACATCGGTAAAGCCACGGGCCTGGTAGTGCTCTTTATCACCGGAGTTGACACTTTGCAAGAGGGCAAAAATAGGCAATGTCGTGCCGCACTCGCGACGAATTTCCTTCACGGCCTCCACCCCGTCCACCACTGGCAGATGGATATCAATGAGGATCAGGTCAAATTTTTTCTGCCGAACGGCGTTACTGCCGTCGAGGCCATTGCACTCCCGTTGTACACAGTGGCCCATGGCCACCAACGCGGCCTGCAGGGATTCGTGCCGGCTGTTTTCCAACAACAGCACGGACAGACGTGTGTCGGTGCTGCCGGGGATTTCCCTGGGCAGCTCGAGTTCTACTGTTTCAACCTTGCCCAGCTTGCGCAAGTCATCCAGGGATTTTAGTGCAGTGCTCAATTGTCGTCTGCCGACTTCCACCAGGGCTTTGGTATTCTGGTCTTCACTGCTTGCCAACAGGTTCAGGGTGCCCTGTAAGGTGTCCAGCGGGTGCTGTAAATGGTGGCGGGCAATGGTGAGTAGGTCGGATTTTTCCTGGTGCAGTAACTCCAGGTCTTCGCGCGCTTCTGCCAGATGTCTTTTCAGGGTGGTAGATTCGCTTTTGCGGCTGCGGACCAGCTGCGAAAGTTGACGGTTTTGTGCGTTGAGCGTGGCGACGTGTTCCCGGTTTTCTCGCCTTAATCTGCGCAGTCTTAACATCCTGGAGATTGTAATAACACAAACCAGTAAAAGGGCCGTTGCCAGTGCGGCAAGCCACAGAATGGGCACCTGCTGATCGAGGGAGGGCAGTTCATAGGCCTGTGCACTGCCTGAGATCAATACCAGGCCGTAGCGTACTAAGTGAACCCGCGACATGGGCAGTAAAAAACACCAGGAGAAGGACCCCCGGTGAGAAACAGTTTTTTGCATCCTTGTAATCACTTTTGTCAGGGCGGGCTAAATCCTGCAGCCCGCAAGCTATTTTTCTCGAAATAGTTTGAACAACACCCCAAAAATACCAGACTGCTTGATACTGTAATATTGTGCAGAGCACAAGAAAATTTTTTGTACCAATAAGTGCAGTGGCAATAAAAGCACATAACTCTGCACAAACGCACTCTGTGATCCGCTGAATATTGTATCCCGATGTCTGTCCCTTGCGTTGTTGGCCGGGCAGGGATAAGTATCGTCTTAATCCCATTTCACGCCATCGGTTCTGTCGCTGTTTCAGGGATGGCACAAGAAGAAACCCCGAAGAGCATTGATGGATTGCGAAGTATTTTAATTTTCGGGCAATACTGCCAGGTCGGAAGGAAAGCAACCGCCTCTCCCTGTACGCTGTCATCGGCATCCATGCCTTATACGATCCTGGCAGAGTGGGTTTCTTCCCTCTGCCTTACTCACATGCATAGATCCTGATCGCGCTAGGGTTTACGGGGTTGGGCGCTATCCATGGAATGTTGGCAGATAAAACTACTTTGAGTCAGCGTCCCGTTGCCCCCTCATGGGCGTGCACTCGTGCAATGGCCCCTGCTGAAAGACTGTTTGGTAGAGCGAACCGCCACCTTTTATGCAAAAGCACGATAGGCAGATAAGACCAGTTTTGGTAGGAAAATTTCAGTCTTGTACGGACTGTACAGCAAGTTCGAAAAAAGTATTTGTCACTCCGGCTTCCCCGTGCTTTCAATGGGTGGCATTCATTTGAAAAAGCTGAGGTTGAAGGAATTTATCGCAGTTTTTATCGCCGGGTTGCTCATGTATTTTCAGTAGAGGATTGGCTCGGGAAAGCCAAGTGATGCCATCCAGTTAGGCTTTGATAGTGTACTCGTGGGAGGTTCAGTATCACAAAAATTTGTCAGTGGAATGCGCCCGGTTGTTCAAGGGCGCAATTTCTTTCTTAAAACCGCTATTTGCCACGTTAACGTAGATGCATTAAAAAATCCTGTTTCTTTCTGGATGTGTCACAAAAGTGCCAACTTAGATTACCGGTGGGATCCAGGCTGGAGCGACAGTTACCGAGAAATGGATCTTTGCTACTGCGCCCTGCCCGCAGCTTTCTATGGGCCTGGGCGTCAATAGAATCATCCGCTTGGCATTCTCCATGGTGTTCCCGATTCGGACTTCTGTATAGCTGAATTGTGCACTGAAAAATTTCAATTCTTTGTGGTAGATCTGGCGGTACTTGCACAGGTTGTTACTGCCAGAATAATTTGCCAAAAAAAGAGAAGCGGGATGAGCTAGCTCTGTGAGGGCGGTGCTCTGTATTTTTTACAGACCAGAGTGTCTGACAGTCGTAAAACGAGGGTAAGAAAAATAAGATTTCGAACCCGGTGCCAGGCGTCTGCACAAGTTTGTGGAGCTTCCGGGGAGGGCTGCCGACTTGTGCAGGGTCCCTGGAAAGTTGCGATCGGCAATGTCTATCGGTTATTTCCCGGCCTGCTGGTGCAGGAATTGATGTCCGGGTTTTTAGGGGATGTGGGTTGGTCAGGGGATTATTCACCATGGCCGCATCACAAGGCGGTATGCGCTTTGAGTGTTGTTTGTGCCATTGCCTTGCCGTCATGGGACGGTTTGTGCCTGTTAAATTCATTGCCTTTCCTTCCTTTTTTCGCGTTTCAGACAGTTGGTCAGAATTGTCAACCCTTCGTGCGGGTCTGCTCCCAGTGCCACGCAGTATTCGACAAACTCCACCAGGTCGATTTTGCGATCCTGCTCCATTTTTCCCAGCACCGAATGGTGCCGGCCCACGATTTTTGCCGTAGCGCGCAGAGAGAGACCCCGTTGTTCCCGCTGGTTTTTTAGCCAGCTACGGAGTTGGTCGTAAGCGGGTGAGTAGACAGAGGCTTTCATTGTCTCGATAGTAGAGACAATGGTAGAGTGTCGCGAATTTCGAGACGAACAGTGTGATAGCGCCGACAGTCAAGCGCTGTGAAAGGGCTCAATAAGCAGAGTGAGTCTCGGGACCTTGCCACGGTTCCCCCTGTGGCTGCGGCGGGCACTGTAACCGGGGTCAGCCGTAAAAGAGACGGATAACACACAAGGGGGGCCGGCGGCCCAGGCTTGAGAGGCCGGTGACGGAGCAGCACAAACCGGTTTGCGCATGGATAAGCCCTGAATGACCCTGTCCGGGACAGCAGGGGCGCCAAGGAGGCATACTATGCAATCCATTGCTCGACAAATTGAGCAATTGCCATACCCGCTGGACAAAATTTTACTGGTCGCCCAGGACCTGCTCAGTGCCGGGGTCACGGGTCCGCTCACCAAGGAGCAGGTAGCCGCTGCGTTTGTGTTGGCGCGTGTGGAGTTTCTGCCCCAGGGGTGCGATGTGGTTGAGGCGTGGGAGCACCTGGATATTGAGTGGCGGCTTTATGTCCGCCATCTGCGGCAGGACTACCGGCACCTGATCGAGGCACTGGAAATGGGCGCAGTACACCAGAAGGATTAAAGGCCCTCTGCGATAGCCTTCCAAAAAATACAGTTTTACTTGCACGGTGTGCGGCTTTCCCTGTCCGCCACAGGCCCCTCATTGCCCGATCACTGTACGGCCGAATTTTGTCGAATTGAATCTGTCGCAAAATGGATGGCCCAATAATATGGATCAGGCCTGTTAGAGCGCCTGCCGATTGATATGTCCATTCATGTGGATAGCAAAACTGCCTCGACGGTATATCACGTCGATAAACTCCCCTCAATTGTGTTGGCCCCGGTCTCTCCCTGGAGCAGGATACTCATGGATGCAATCCACCCGGTACAGATCGGACAGTTTGAACAGTAGGGAACAGGGTACCTATTCAGAAAAGCCGCACCTTCCCTGTGGCTGGTATTTTGGATTTGTGGCGCGCTGCAGCCCGAAACCGGTCTGTGCGCATCCTGGGGTGGTGCTCGGGTTTTGAAACCTCACTTTGGCATAGCTATTTCCCCATCCCCGCCTACCGGCTGATGCATAAGGGTGGAAACGGGCTTTTTTGCGTAGCCTGTGTAGGCACTTTCGACAGAGGTGTATTGCGCCCGACCAATCAATATATGATAATGATTATCATTAATCTTTAAGCCGGTTGCCCGGTGCTCTATTAACAGGACGGCAAAGGAGGCAGCGTCAATGGAGGTAACGGGTTCGGCAAAATCGGGACAAATCCGCGCGCTTTACCGGGAGCACCGGCGCTGGTTAACACTGTTTGTCCAGCGACGCCTGGGCTGTCCCCATAGCACCGCTGACCTGGTACACGACACCTATCTTCGGATTCTTGCCAGTGGCGTACTGCCCGATAGTGGCGACTCGCGCAGGTACCTGGCGCACATCGCCAAGGGGCTGGTTGTCGACCGATATCGCAGACACCGTATAGAAAGCACTTATCTGGAGTATCTCCGACAACAGCCGGAGGAGCTGTTTCCCTCACCTGAAAACCAGGTACAGACGATAGAAGCCCTGGTGGAGGTGAGTTTATTGCTGCAAAGGCTGCCGGAAAAAGTCCGTCTGGCGCTGCTCTTGCGTCAGCTGGAGGGGCTGAGCTATCGCGATATTGCCGGGCGCCTGCAGGTTTCCGTATCCTCGGTTGAAAAATATGTTGCGCGGGCGCTGCAGGGTTGCATGCTGGCGGCCTTGGGAGAGCGGCATTGAAATCGAAAGGGCTCTCTACCGAGACCATTCGCCAGGCATCCGACTGGATGGCACGACTGTGGGCCGATGAAGTAGCAGAAAGCGAGCGCAGGGCTTTTCAGCACTGGCTGGAGCAACACCAGGACAATAAAAAGGCCTGGCTGCAGTTGCAGCAATTGCAGGAGAAATTCAAGCAATTGCCCGACCCGGAGGCCGGGCGGGCGGTCCTGATGCCCACCGCGCAGCGCAATCGCCGGCTGCTGCTATGGGCCGGGCTTTCCCTGGGTGTCACCACCTTATTTGGTAGCAGAAATGCCACTCAACACCCCAGTGTCACGCAAACGTACTTTACTGAAACCGGCCAGATCAAACCGGTTATCCTGTCCGATGGCACCGAACTCATCCTCAATACCAATACCCGGGTATACGCCCGTATCGATTACCATCGGCGGCAGCTGTACCTCGGCAAGGGGGAGGTGATGATCACTACCGCTACGGGTTCCCGCCCCTTTTTGGTGGCTAGCCATGAGGGCCATATCAGTCCGCTGGGCACGCGGTTTTCGGTGCGTCAGTTGAACAAACAGACACAGGTGCGCGTCTACAAGGGGCGTGTGGCACTGCGCCTCGCACAAGCGGCCGGTGTGCGGGAGATCGACGCCGGTCACAGCGCTGTTTTTTCCGCGAATGCGGTATTTTCAGTGCCATCGCAAAACGGCGATCACGCCTGGACCCACCGGCGACTGGTTGCCACGCGAATGCCATTGCCCCAGTTTGCCCGCGAGCTGTCAAGGTATCGCAACGGTATCATGAGAGTTCACCCGCAGTTACAGGGCCTTGTGGTCACGGGCGTTTTTTCTTTGGAGAATACTGACCAGGCATTACACAATCTCAGCCAGGTGCTGCCGCTTAAAGTGCGCTATCTGACCCCTTATTGGGTGTCGTTAACCCCATCCTGATTCACCACAATTCAATACCAAAAAGTTTCCCTTATTTACAGGGTCGACTGCCCGGCTCCCGCGCTGGTTGCTGAAATCTATAAAAAAAATAAAAATAATTATTATTTTTATTGAGGTTTTTGAGTGTTGGTTCGGTATACCCACCGACACCATCAGAAACAGAAGGGGGATAGGGTGGTTTTTCCTTTGCGATCCAAAATCAGGCCGCTGGTTGCAGTCTGCCTGACAGGGCTGATCCTGCTGATGGCGACGGCAACGCCGCAGTCCCGAGCCAATACAGCCCGTGCCCAACAATTTGATATTCCGGCTGGTGGGCTGGATCAGGTGCTTAATCGGTTTGCCCTGGCCGCCGGGGTTCGCCTGCACCTCAATGCGGCACTTTCCCGGGATATGCGCAGCCAGGGCCTGGAGGGCCACTACACGGTGGAGCAGGGCTTTTCCCGCTTGTTGGCAAATACCGGTCTTCGCGCTGAACGGCAGTCCGATGGCGCCTACCGCTTGGCTGTGGCGGCAGGGCAAGGGGTGATGCAGATCCCTGTGATTGAAGTGGCCGGCAGTGGCGAACGGGGTAGCGATGGGGATCGGGCCGGCTATGACGCCGTATACGATGATGATCTGTCCACTGCCTTCAACGGTCGCGAGGAAATCGAGCGCTACAAGGGCAAGGATTCGGCGGATATTTTCAAAGGCATGCTCAATATCTACAGCGGTGACGCGCGCAATGGTGGTGGTTTGGACCCCAGCATTCGCGGTATCCAGGGGCCGGGCCGGGTGCCGCTTTCCATCGACGGCACCGAACAGGCACTGACCGTCTGGCGGGGCTACCGGGGTATTTCCAACCGCAACTATATCGATCCCAACCTGATTGCCAGCGTGCAGGTTATCAAGGGCCCCGCCATCAGGGCCGATGTGCACACATCGGTCGGGGGAGGTATTGCCGTCAATACACTTTCCGCCAGCGACGTGCTCGAGTCCGGCGACACCTTCGGGGGCACATTCAAAGTGGAAGCCAGTGATAATGCCGTTGCCCCCCGAACACCCACCCTGCTTACCGGTCAGGACTACCGGGATGTTGGTGGTTTTCCCCAGGATACCCCGAACTTTCCCTACGGCGATCCCTCTCTCTGGAAAAAGATGGATGACAGTAAAAATGAGAACCTCTTTTCCGGAGAGGACTATGCCTACCGCCTGGCGCTGGCAACCCGCGGGGCGGGCTATGAATTGCTCGGTGCCTATGCCTATCGCAACAAAGGCAACTACTACTCTGGCAGCCGCCGCGCAGATTTTTATTCCGAGCCCGATGGGCCGGAGTTTTCCGAAACGCGCATCAATCCCCGCACACTGGCACACCGGCAGCGCCCCGGTCACGAAGTGCCCAACACTTCCAGCGAGATGGCGTCGGTACTGCTCAAGGGCAAAGCCCAATTTACCGGGGGGCAGAGCCTGGAGCTGGGTATTCGCCATACGGATGCCCGGTATGGGGAGATCATGTCCAGCCGTGCCGGCAGCCTGGTTGACAATACCATGGCGCAATGGCCCCTCAGCCAGGTGGATGCACGGGCCTATCACCTGAACTACCAGTGGCAACCAGGCAGCAAGTGGATCAATGTGCAGTCCCGCCTGTGGGCCACCGATACGGTCAGCGACACCAATAGCGCCGGCGGATTCCCCAATTTTGCCAATCCGGTGGAGTCACCGCTGCCGGACGCCAGCCCGATTCTGCGCAATACGGCAGCCTCAAATGCCGCAGAGCACCGCGTAGGGGTTGATATCAATAATGCGATGACACTTACCGATTCCCTGGCCTTTAATTTGTCAGGTACCTATCAGTACCAAAAGTTGCGCTCCGATGACCAGTACAATGGCATTGTGGATGGCTGGCGACAGTGGCCACGGGCCGGGCGACGGGAGGAGATCAATTTCAGTCTAAAACTGGATTGGCTGGCAACGGAGTATCTGCGCTTAAACGCCGCTATGCGCTACGTGAACTACTGGGCCTTCGACGATTTCCTCGACAGCCGTATCAAGGCGGGTGATGAGCGCATTTCCACCATGTCTAGAGCCAATAAGGGCAAGTACCTCAACTACGATACGCTGGAGCAATACACCGAGGAAGAGATTCAGGAAAACATTGCGATTGTTGAAGAACGGATAGCAAATGATCCACTCTGGGTAATTATATTCCCCGACCTCAAACCGCTTACTGAAGAACAGAAAAAGGCCATGCGCGAACAGGCCAGGGAGACAACCTATGCTGAGAAAAGACGGACAATATGGCTGCACGACGGCCAGGGAAAATACAGCCGGGCGGGAAATCCCTGTACCAATGGTCAACTAGCAGCAACTCTGATCGCCGGCACCTGCCGTATCGGCAACCAGTTCGAAAGTTATGACGTGCCCATTGTGGCGGAAAAACACCGTGGTCGCGGCTGGGTGCCCGCGCTCGTCGCCACGGTGTTTATCTCCGACAACAGCCGTGTCTATGTGCGTTATACAGAGGCGCTGCGCTACCCGAGCCTGTTTGAAAGCACATTGGGGTTTTCAAGCACGTTCAACCCCTACACTGATTTAAAGCCGGAGCACGCCTACAATTACGAATTGGCCTATATACACAATTTCGAAAATTCTGACTTAAAACTCAGCTATTACCATCACCGCACCGAAGACATTATCGAGCGGGCCGGGATCTCGGCCCTGCAGTTTTACAATATTGAGCAACAGACCCTGCGGGGGCTGGAATTCAGTGGGCGCTATGACGGCGGGCGCTTCTTTACCGATCTCAGTCTGGCCTACAACCTGGAAAATACCGTTTGCGATGAGAGTCTGGCCATACAACAGGACCCAAACGGCGCTCTGGAGGATTGCCAGTACGGCGGCTTCTCCGGCGGATACCTGGTAGATCAGGTTGTGCCCAAGTTGTCCGCCAACTGGAATCTGGGCGGGCGCTTTTTCAACAACCGCCTGGAAACGGGTGTCCGTATGGTGTATCTGTCGGGCAGCGAGCGCGAAGAAACACTGGAGCGCGCCTCGGCAACCACCTTCGACGCCTATCTAAGCTACCGCGCAAAGGGCAATCTGAACTTTGAACTGGTGGGCACCAATCTGACAGATATCTACTACACCGATCCTCTGGTGCGCTCAAGCGTGCCCGCTCCGGGACGGATCCTGAAGCTGGTAATGGGCGTAAATTTTTAATTCTGGCGAACAATAAGGAGGCAGCAACCGGGCCCAACATTCCCGGGCCCGAATCAAAATGGCTTGGCTGAACGGGCGGCTCAGGGACAGGCCGCAACTGGCCAAGCGCCGGTGCAACCCCGCGCGATTGTGCTGGCAATTTAAGGAGCGCAAACCCGCCGGTCAGAAATGATCGGTTCAATGGTGAAACCCAAACGCAACAGCCGAAGGGCTTGTCGAGTCAATGCGGTACAGGAAAGTGTAGCAGCCGGCTACAGGTCGGCCAATGTCTCGAAATACTGGCGACTTCGCACAGCTGTCGCGGTATTTCCGGGCGGCGATCAAAGCGGTCAGGGAAGACCCGTTTGATGACTGGCATCAATGCAAGCCTTTCGGCAACCAACAACGTGTTATTTTAATGAGGAGATTCACAATGAAAAAGTTCACCCTGGCGGCATGCACTGCCGGTACCCTATTGCTCAGTAGTGTCGGCCACGCCGGCTTTGATGGAACGCAAAGTTACAATGTGGATATCGAAGTGGGCGAGTCCGTGATTAACGGCGGTCCCCATACAGCCGGCAAGGCGGGTATCGGCGCTGCGGCTTTCGGCTCCACGCAGTCCAAAGTGGATTTTCAGGGGCTCGCTCTCTCCAGTAGCCAGAGCAACGGCATATATACCCTGGCCTCCGGCCATGGCGGCCTGGGCGCTTTCAATTTTGCCCAAGTGGGTGCTGGAGATGTCTGGTTTGGGGAATGGGCCGAGGATATCACCGGTGGCGGCACCAATGATGGTAAGCGCGCAGTTTATTACATTGGCGATGATCAGGGGGCTACGGTACCCACCAGTGGCACTGCGACCTATTCCGTTAAAGGGATCAACCACTACAGTAGCACCCAAAATAACCAGCTCAGCGGCACTTTCACTGCCGATTTTGGCGCCCAGACGCTGAACGGCGCACTGTCAAACGGCACCTTGGTAATTGGTATCGATACCAATATCGACCTCGCCACGGCCGAGTTTAGCGGTACAGCAACCTCTCCGCTTGTCAACGGCACGGCCACAGGCCATTTTTTTGGTGCTGATGCCGCAGTCCTGGCCGGGATTGCCCAGTTCCCCGGTGTCGCCCGTGGACTGGACACCGCCTTCGGTGGCACCAAAGACTAGGCGAAATACGGCTGCGGAAAGATCCCGGTTTATTTTTCCCATAGACAAATAAAAATGTACGACTTTTGGCGGTGGCTTACCCGGTGAGCCCCGCCTTTGTGTTATCGGAATAAGTTAGTTATGGCGCTTTTGGGACAGGTAGCGGGTTTTTATCAAGGATATCGCCCGCAGTGGGCAGTCACACTTTTATGGCTTTTTTTGGGTTTGCCACCTGCCAATGCCGATGAAGATACTGAATTAAGGCTGCGGGAAAGAAATGCACTCACCGAGCAGAGGCGGGAAGCCTCCCTGCTGGAGATGCCTGGGGAAGAGAAAGAGTTCCAGGCGCGAGAGGGTGTTGAGGGAGGGATTGAACCGGTGGGGAATACGGTGCAGGAACTCAGTTATGCCTTGTACCGGTCGCTGCAACACCAGCAGTGGGATGCTGTCGATCACTTACTGCAGCGCTATCTTGCGCTGCCCGATCACGACCGGATGCTGGTGTATTATGCCCGTGGCGCTCTGGCCCGCAGACAAGGGGACTTCACCCAGGCGGAGAGCGAATATCGCGCATTGCTGTCATTGCAGCCTGAATTTCTGCCGGGCCAACTGGAGTTGGCCCGGGTTTTGTTTGAGAACCATAAGAATGGCGATGCCATTCGCCTGTTTCGCAGGATAGAAAAAACCATCCCAGAGGCTGAGGCGATGGCACAAGGGGTGCGCAACAAGGTTGCTCTTTTTATCCGGGGGCTCGAAGACCGGGATTCCTGGCGGGGATCAATGGCGATTGGCCCAAGCTATGTCGATAATCTGAATCAGTCCTCAAAAAGCTCTCGTTGTTTTCTGCGCGCACCCGATAACCGCTGCCTGATCGAGCGTCGGGCACCTGAGGCGATTTCTACCAAGGGCTTGAATTATGATGCTGCATTCGATAGGCACCTTTCTTTCGACAGCCATCACGGCCTGCAGCTCAATACCCTGCTGTACGGGAAAAAGTATACTGGGCACCAGGCGTTCAATGAGAGTACCGTTGCGATAAAATCGGGCTACAGCTACCGCAGCGCAAGGAATCAGTACCTGGCGGCCCCCCTGTACGAGTATCGGACACTTGGCGACAATACCCTTTACTCCGCCTGGGGCGGCAACCTGCAATGGACGCACCACTTGTCCAGCAAGACCGCCTTGAAACTGGAGACATCTTTCAGGGAGGAGGAATACGAGAAAGACGTTTATGCTTTTGAGTCGGGCGGGCGCGCTTCCATCTATGCCACCGCCTGGCATCAGCCTTTTGACCGGTGGTTACTGTTTGCGGGACTCGATTACATCTCCAAACACACTGCCGAGCCGGTGAATGCCCATGTTTTCCGGGGCTTGCGCTTTGGTGCATCGCAAACACTGCAATGGGGAATTGAGTCAACACTGTTTTGCGCTTTTCGCGAGCGTAAATACGGTGCCTTCAGCGACTCCTTTGGTGCCAGGAGAATGGATCGGGAGCAAAATTACAACTTGTTGATCAGGGTGCCAGGAGTCCATTTTTACGGCCTGGCGCCCGGTATCAGCCTGCAATACAGTCGGGTTAAAAGCAATGTGGACTGGCTCTACAGCTATGAAAAGACTTCGGTCGATATAGTGTTGGAAAAGCGCTTTTAAAGCCCCGTTGGCCAGAGAATCGGGATTGTTCCGGTTGCTCAAAGTAGTAAGCTTGGCGCTATCTGGTGCCGGTTACAAGATCCTTTGGTTGGGATTGCATCGACAGCCTCGAAAGGGTATGACGATAGTACTTGCCATAAATCAGAGAGACAACAGAATCTCCATGCCCCAGTCTTGCTGTTCTAACAACTGCTTATCACATCCATAAGGGACAGTAAGAGAAACCGGGATTCCGTTTCTTTCAAACCATTCCCCCTCCATGGTTAAATAACGCTCATTGGAGACCCCGAATTTAATGCCACAAGGTAATTGTTTTTCAAGAATGTCGGATAATATGCCCTGGGAAGGTTCACCAATCAGTGTTGCCTGTGGCAATTGCCGCAACATCATTGCCAATAGCTCACCCGCACTTAAAGTGGATGCACTGGTTAATACGCTAATGCGTTCAGGTAGCAAGAGATTATTTTCAGCCGGTTTCAGCGAGTATATTTCAATCTCATTTCCTACCTGCTTTTTGTAAAGCGAGGCTTCAGATGCTATAAAATGTGTCATTAATAGCTGGCTAATCTGGTCAAACCCTCCAGTATTATGGCGAAGATCAATGGCAATATGGGAGCAGTCTGACAGGGCCTGATACACTTCTGGGAATACTTTGACTATCGCGTTCAAGTCAGCTGTTAGCTGGGTATCTTCATCAATAAAATCAGATTGAGTAAAATCTTCCATTTCATCAATAATCAATACGCCGATTTCTGGTGAGATTCTAAAGCAGTGAATCTTCCCATTTGCCAGTTGTAATAATGGGTAGTCGACATGAGCATACTGTTTTTTGATGGTAGTCAATCTGTCCACTTGATCAAATACAAAAGTCCACTGCTCATCTGCCTCTTGAATGCCCTGATCGATAGCCAAAATTCTATATCGATCCCAAATGGTTTCAGCATTTACATATTCAATATCTTCTTCCCCCTCCCACTCCAGTACTACATGAGCATCCTGTAAAGGAGCAATTCTTTGGGAGAGCACCTGAAAAAAATTCTGCTCGGATACGACTTTTGATAATTTTGGATATACAGTCTCGCAGACGCTTTTCCAGTCAATTTCACGCAGGGAAAAGGCGCAATAGTAATTGGTAAATGTCTCACGAAAAAAGTCGAATTCCAGGTTTGAATTAAAGATATACCCGATATCACCGCGTTTTAAAAGCCTCTTTCGGGTTTCGATAAATGTAGTGAAGCAACCTTTTTCGTACGGCTCATATCGATAATTAATACCGTGCTCAGAATTCACTCTTCTTAGATGTAAGCCGTCTACAGAAACTAACCACCCGTTTTTTAAAAAGGAGGTCAAAGAGAAAGACTGGCACTGGATGATCAGGTAATAATTTTCTGTGTAGTCAATATGCTGTACGGTATGATTTTCAATCAGCATGGCCTTTCCATAGTGGTGACTAAGCCAAAATCCATTCAACTTCATGTTTATACCTTTAAATGTTGGTGTTCCAAACGCTTGCCTGCGGAGTGCCCTGGGACGGAGGGATTCTTTTCAGATTGTTGGTTTCTATGATGTCATGCGGGTAAAGGAAGGCAACACGATTAAGCCGACTTGGTGGGCAGATGTGCTTGCAACAGCTGCAACATGCGCTCCGAGGGCAGGAACAGGCGGATACCGTCACAGTGCGCAAGCAGCTCCCTATAAAAGTAATCAAAGTGCGTACAGCCCAAGATCAGGATCTGTACACCGCTTTTTACCAGAGCTGCCACCAAGTCGTCGAGGGCGTGCTGTTTTATGATCACCTCCGGGGCGAGGTTGTCCTCGATATCCTCAACAATCTGCAGATTGCCGATGCCTATGACCTTGGCAGTTTTATTACGCTCGAGAATTTCCCTCTCGATATTGGCACAACTCTGGCAGTTGGCGGCCAGCAACCCGAAATTTCGGTAGCGCTCGGTCAGCTCTGTATACACCTCCAGGGGGGAGACTACTTCGATCGGGGCGGCAGCCTTTACCGCCGCCAGGTCCACGGCGCCAGAGAGGGAGTTGCAGTAGATCATAGCGGCCTGGGCCCCGGCCTGACACAGTTGCTCAATGGCGGCGATCAGCTGCTCGGTAAGGGTGTGGCGGTCGAGGGCCTGCAACTGGGTCTGTGCCTGCGGCGAGGATGATAGGGACAGGCCGATCCCGCGCAGCTGGCGTACTGTGAGGAAGTCCAACCCGAAGCGAGTGTCTGTGGGAGTCCCTGCGATCACACCAACCGTTGGCGAATTCTGTTCGATAGCGTTGTAGGTCAACACGGCAGTTTTCCTCTGTCAAAATATTGCGCGCGCGATGGGGTATTTGTTCAGGTGGCATACCCGGCCGGATAGATTCCCTAGGGGGTGCGGTGCCCGTAGTGGATGGCGTTGGTGCAGGGGCGGGCAGGCAGCTGAGAAGCGCGTAGATGCCGGGCCCGCAGGAGATTATATCTATTTTTCATATAAAATCCAGCTTACCCTATCGGGATGCTGGGCTTTTTAAGATATATGTCCTAAAAAGTTGTATTCCTTGATATAAAGGTTTAGCTTAGCCTTTTGGCAGCGTTTGGTCAGTGGGCTGCGGAGCTTCTATGATGCAGTGCTCTGCATAACAGAAATCGGGGTGCCTATGTCTCTGCGCTATGCCGTTCTCACGCTTTTGGACATTGAGCCCGGTAGTGGTTACGACCTGAAGTGCCGCTTCGAGCGCAGAGTGTCGCATTTCTGGAGTGCCAGTCACCAGCAGATGTACCGGGAGCTGCACAAGCTGCACCAGGAAGGCTTGCTGGACTGTGTGGAACAGCCTCAGGAGGGAAAGCCGGATAAAAAAGTCTACAGTCTTACCGGTAAGGGGCGCGCCGAGTTGCGTCATTGGGTCACTCAACCAACCGCACCGCAAAAAATTCGCGAACCTTTCTTGATGCGGATGTTTGCCGGCCACCACCTGGATCGCGACGATTTACACAGCGCGCTGGACGCCCAGCTGCAGCTGCACAGGGAGGTGCTGAAAAATTACCGGGAGCAAAATGAAAGGGTGCTAAACAGTGATACTGCCCTGCAAAAGCGCTACTGGCTCGCCCACAAGACCCTGCTGTTGGGGATTGAGGCAGAAAAGACCTGGATCACCTGGCTGGAAAACCTGCGTCAAGAAGCAGACACGAAATAATGTCAGCAGTTCTCTCATAGCAATTTAAATCCGGATTGTTTGTTATGCTCTGATGCTGGTTTGTCTGCCTAAAAGGTTCATCAGGTAATTGATGAAAAAGACCATGTTGATGTTGCAAAAGTGATTGGCAATGCAGTTTGATGTTTATTGGCATCCATGCCTCATACGAACCTGGCAGAGGCGTATTCTTCTCTCCTACCTTACTAGTTTGTCAAGACATTGGGCCAATCCCCTGTGCGTCCAGCCGGCCGGAAAGCATGGGGGCGATGCCGGCTTAGCCAGCAATTGACCCTGAAATACAATCGGCTGGTTTCGCCCCGATATACCGGAATACCCATTGGGTAGTCGGGGGTATTGCTGGATCAATATTAGGGTTATTTTGAGGGTATTGCCCCCCGATTGCCATCAACGGAGACCGGAATTGTGTAATGGGTATACGGCCGGCGTGGGTGCCCCGGCAGCTGTGGGTCATTTTAGGCTGGGCGGTTGCAGGTAGGTTTTACCCTTTACCTTACAAAACCTGCCGGCACAGTTCCAGCCAGCGCTCAATGCCTGCGCTGCGGTATTTCTGTCGGTGCAGGGCAAAATAGAACTCCCGTCCGAGGTCCCGCTGGGGCACGGGCAGTTCCACCAGGGAACCGCGCTTAAATGCATCCGTCAAAGAAACCCTGGACAGGCAGCTGATGCCGAGGCCAGTTTCCACAGCCCGCTTGATGGCTTCTGTGTGTTGCAACTCCAACAGAATATGAAGATTGGGAAGTAACCCCGCCATTGCCCGTTCAAAAGTCTGACGGGTGCCGGAGCCGGGTTCCCGGGTGATCCAGGTGGCTGTGAGTAGATCCTTGTCCGTTAGGTGTTTGCGCTTGGCCAGGGAGTGGGAAGGCGCACAAAACACGACCAGTTCGTCGCTGCGCCAGGGGATCATTTCCAGGTCCGGGTGGTTGAGTTCCCCCTCGATCAGTCCCAGGTCCAGGTCAAAGCCGAGCACCCGCTCGGCGATCACCGAGGTGTTGGCGACTTCCAGTTCCACCCGGGTGCCCGGCTGCTCTTCCATATAGCGTGCCATTACACTGGCGGCCAGGTAGTTGCCGATGGTGAGAGTGGCGCCTATTTTCAGGCGCCCCAGATCGCGATGGCTGGCGAGGGTCTGCTCCAGTTCCCGAGCCCGCTCCAGCAGCTGCTCGGCCCTGGGCCAGAGTTGGCGGCCCAACTCGTTGAGGCGCAGGCGCTTGCCCGTGCGCTCAAACAGGCGCAGGGCAAACTGTTGCTCGAAGTCCTTGAGAGCGGTGGAGGCGGCAGACTGCGACATACTCAGGCTCGCCGCTGCGCGACTCACATTCTCGTGGTGGGCGCAGGCGAGGAACACCTCCAGCTGGCGCAGCGTATAGCGCAAAGGGGCATCTCCGGTAAATCGCTAAATTAGATAAGGAATATCGAAATATCCCACTTTGCCAATAGATCTTCCAGGGCTAAAATTCAACTATCAAGATAATCGTGGAATAACTGGTTCTAAGTTTATGTCCAAATTGAATATAGAGAAGGTGTTGGATGTCCATCACTGGAACGACACACTGTTTAGCTTCAAGACCACCCGGGATTCGGGTTTTCGCTTTGAAAATGGACATTTCACGATGATCGGTTTGCAGAAGGACAATGGTCGCCCGCTGCTGCGCGCCTATTCTATTGCCAGTGCCAACTACGAAGATGAGCTGGAATTCTTCAGCATCAAGGTGCCGGATGGCCCCCTGACTTCCCGGTTGCAGAAGATTGAGCCGGGCGATGAGATCTATGTGAGCCAAAAGCCCACCGGTACCCTGGTGGCGGATCATCTGCTACCGGGCAAGCGCCTGTGGCTGCTGGCCACGGGCACCGGCCTGGCCCCTTTCCTCAGCATTATCAAAGACCCGTCCGTATATGAGCGTTTTGACCAGGTGATCCTCACACACGGCGTACGCTATGTTTCCGAACTGGCTTATCAGGAGCAGATCGAGAATGAGCTGCCAGAACACGAATACTTTGGTGAGATGGTGCGCGAGCAGCTGCTCTACTATCCGACGGTGACCCGCGAGCCCTACCGCAATAACGGCCGCCTGACCGATCTGATGCTGTCCGGCAAGTTGTTCTCCGATCTGAACGTACCCAAGCCCAAGGTCGAGGAAGACCGCTTTATGCTGTGCGGCAGTCCGGCAATGCTGAAAGATCTCAGCAAAATCCTCAATGACCGGGGATTCAAGGAAACCCGCGCGGGTGTGCCCCGCGAGTATGTAATCGAACGCGCTTTCGTGGAAAAATAAGTTGTGAACCCAACAATAGGAAAACCACCTTCAGAGTGGTGTTTATAGGTGAAATAGCCATTGTGGAAGCTATCCTGACCTTGTGAGACATCCCCCTTCCCTTTGGGTTGGGAAGAGAGATTGCCGGGAGTGTTAAGGTGAAGTGGTTTTCGCTGGCTGTGTTGCTGTTTTCCTTTCCCTGGCTTGGGGCCTGTACGCGGGTACCTGAAGGGGTTGAGCCGGTACAGAATTTCCAGCTGCAGCGCTATCTGGGCCACTGGTATGAGATCGCCCGCCTGGACCACGCTTTTGAGCGGGGCCTGACCTTGGTAACCGCTGACTACAGCCTCAACCCCGATGGCTCTGTCGCCGTGGTCAATACCGGTTATTCGAAAGGGCGAGATGCCTGGCAACTGGCGCGGGGGCGGGCTGAATTTGTCGGGCCCAGGGATGTCGGCCATCTGAAAGTCTCTTTCCTCGGGCCCTTTTATTCCTCTTACATCGTGATTGCCCTGACAGATGACTACAAATACGCGATGGTGTCCGGCTATGACAAGTCCTACCTGTGGATATTGTCCCGCACCCCGATCCTGCCTCAGGATGTGCTGGAGCAGTTTCTGCAGAAGGCCAGGGCTTTGGGCTACCCTGTTGAGCAACTGATCTTTCCCAGGCAGGAGGCCCAAGCGGGCAACAAACCCTCAGCGCAATAAGGCGCGCTCGCGCCACCAGCTTATGCACACCAGTAACAGCAGAATCAGGGCCGGCCACTGGCGTTCGATAGGCACCTTAGCTGAGTGGGTATTATCTATCGGCCCCAGGCGTGCGGTAGCCATCTGTTGGGCTTCTCCATCGCTTAGGGATTGCTGCCAGAGGGGCCAGTCCTCTTTGGCAAAGATATAAAAATCAAATACCGGGCCCCCGTCATTTTCGGTTTTTAGCTGGTGCCAGCCAGCATTTCTCGGCCAGAAAGTGTGGCATTGGCCCTGGGCGTTGGTGCCAGCATGGCCGCCGCTTATGGGCTGGGATTTATTCCGAGAATCCAACAGCTGTGGGCTGGCGCCGGAAAATTGTGAGCTGCACAGGGTGATACGCTCCTGCGCACGGGGCAATGCACCGGAGGGCGTTATCGGCTGTTGTGTTCCCAGGTGTTTCAACTGGTAATCGAAAATGGATTTCCACAGACTGGCGAACTCTGAGGCAAAGCCACTGGTGAGCCAGCGGTGACTGTCGCTAAACAGGATAAATCCCAGGTGCTGGGTTCCTCTCGAGCGCCCCCAGAAGAGTGGATTTCCCCGGTTGCCAATGAGGAAATCACTGGAGGTCGGTTGCGCCACTTGAAAGCCGTGCGTGCGTAGGGAGAGGGTAGCAGTGCTGTTTGCTCCTTGGTAGCTAAACTCGGTGGAGTTGCGTATATCAGGCTCTGTACTTCCTGTCTTTTGCAGGGGCATGGATTGGGTGGCACTGTATTGGACAAAGTCTTCAGCGGCATCGCCGCTCACCAACCACAACAGCGATTTGTTTGAGGCCAGTGAGTCAAGCTGCTGCTTCTGTTGCGAGCTAAGTTGTGGCCACAAGGCGCTATCGAGGACCAGTAGATCGAATGGGTTTGTCTCTGCCAGTAGATTTTGTGGCTCGGTAAGTTGCAGCCCGTTAAGGGTTTCCTTTCTTGTAATTTCAGGTGCTAACTGGGTCATTACCTGTGCCGCAACACCGGATTGGCGCAGCCAGCGGGACAGGGCGGCCGACTCGAAAGCGGGACGTGCGAGCCACAGTAATACCTTCGGCTGGCGCGGCTCTAGCACCACGATTGGCAGTGGTTCGAAACGGCTTTCGCCCGTAGCATTTTCAATCTGCACCCGGTAGAGCTGGGGGCCAGTAAGTTTAGGGAGGGCACCGAGTTGTGCCTGCGCTTTCTCCCCGGCTTTCAGCTCAATGCTTTGTTCGATATCGCCGTAGGGATTTAACAGGTTAAGCCGCGAACGCTCTGCCAGTGGTTGATTGCTGTGAATCTGTAATTGCAGCGT
This sequence comes from uncultured Microbulbifer sp., assembly GCF_947489355.1. Classification (GTDB taxonomy): domain Bacteria; phylum Pseudomonadota; class Gammaproteobacteria; order Pseudomonadales; family Cellvibrionaceae; genus Microbulbifer. The sequence goes on from NZ_CANLDD010000003.1 coordinate 65,591, forward strand.
TTCCCCCAGGGTGATTTGTCGCTGCCAGTGGAATCTCCAGCCAGCGTTGGAAATCTGGGCATTCGACAGGTCCAGGCGCACCGGGGCCAGATCCCGCAGGGCGTCGCGGCCAGGAGGCAACCCGTGCAGCGAGATATTTTTCACTCCGGTGAGATTGACCGGTAACGCACCAGCCAGATCCTCACGGTTGAGATCAGCATGGCGCCCGGCTGTGACGATTGCGGGTGGTTGCCAGAGCATCCAGGCACTGAGCCAGATGGCCAGTTGCAGAGCATAGTCGAGTGGTCTGTGGCGACGGCGTCGCAACAGAAGCATTGAGACGATGCAGGCCAGCAGGCACAGGCCGGGTATCACAAACTCAATCACTGTTGGCTCTCCCCCTGTCGGTGCTGCCAACGGCTGAAATGGCTATTTTCCTCAGTCTGCACAGGCAATGAAGGGGCGGCCTTGGGGGCGGGTAGCAGCTGATAGAGCAGCCGGTTGAGGGATTGCCGGCAGTCGGTACAATTCGGTTGCTGCTGGTAAAGGCGTAGTTGTTTGGAAAGTTCTAATCCGAGATCCGCCGCCTGGGTTGTGGCGAGTTCACTGACTTGTTTGTGGAGATCGGTGTCAAGGTCGGCACCCGTGCGTACCTGTTCCATCAGCGCCAGCACCTGCGCCCTTTGCGCCTGATCAAATTCACTGCTGACGGTTTCCGGAACCACTGCTTCCCGTTCTCCACTGAGGCGGCGGCTTTCGTCCAGCGGCGGTGCCTCGAAGCCGACTCTCTGTAAATAAATACGCGAGGCCTGCTGCACTTCCTTGATATAGCGCAGGGCCCGGTGTTGATGGGGCAGGGAGGCCTGGGGCTCGATTACCGAGAGATCGCGCCAGGAACTCCACATGGCATTCAGCGCATTGCGCAGCAGCTCCTTGGTCTGTGGATCAAACAGGGTGGCATGCTCCGAGTTGTCGTGCAGGTGGCCGGCGGAAGCGGCTATACGTTTTGCCTGTTCGAAGTGGGAGTCACCTTGTAAAAATGGTGCGGCGGCTTCACGGTTGTGCGATTTGTATTCGCCCTGTTCCGAATGATGGTGAGCATCGCCGTGTCCTGCTTCCTCTTCGCCGCTGTGTTGCTCGTCTCCACGCTCGGTGTGTTCTGCTTCCGAGTCCTCCTCACCGAGGAAGCGGCCGTAACGCATACGCAGCAGGTTTTGCTCATAGGCCAAGCCCTCGGAGCGCGTGCGGAACGCCTCCTGTTGCAGCTGCTCCCGCTCGGCCAGCAAAGCTTCGGTATCAATAATCAGTTGGCGCTGGCTGCGGAAATACTCCGGCAATACCTTGATCGCCATACCCGCACTGTCGCTGAGACCAAAGATCTCTTCCTGTGGCCAACGCAGGATAAAGTGCTGGCTCTTGGCCACATTGGCGCTGGGCTCACGGTTATCCCTGGCTTCCAGGTACCAGTAGAGCTCGTCGCCGGCCTCCATGGAAAACTGATCGATGGGCAGGGTGAAATCGTAGTGAACTTCTTTGCCATTTGTTGTGGGGTTTGTTGTTGGGGGGGGTGACTGCAAGCTGGTGAGCGCAATACGCTCCTCGCGAAAGCGCAAATTTTCCCCGGTGCCGCTGGCAAGTGTTATCAGCAGGTCTGCCGAGTGTACCTGGTAATCGTCATTCATCATGACTTTTACGGGGATGCCTTTGGTACTGCCATAAAGCGTGTCTACACGCAGGCTCGGTGCTTCGAAGGCAAACTCCGGGGCGCTGTCTTTTTTTACCTGGATATTGTGAATTTCCGGCAACAGCTTGCGAGTGCTCGAGATCTGCACAGAGAGCTGGTAAAAATCCGCCTTATTCACAGTGCGCTGCAACTGCCATTGTTTGCTGGGCACTTCCCCTTCCGGGATAAAGGCAAAGTTCTCCGTTTCGGCCAGCATTTCCAGGCCATCTACTGCCGTATTGAATTCAATATGCCATTGCACCTGGGCCTGCTCCGGCGCATCGACTTGGAGGGTTTGGCGGGAGGGTGCGAGGCCGGTGTAGGCGGGTGGCTGTATGCGGGTTTCCGCGTGCACGATGGAGAGCTTTTCCGTTGTGGAAATAGCGGTCTTTTGTTCAGCGATACCGGTTTCGTTTGTTGCAAAAATAGTGTCGCCAAGAATAAATAACAAAAGTCCCAGGCAGGCACCCAAGGCGTGTGCCAGGGGACTGCGCAAGCGGGGCGGACCTGGCGGTGTTTTATTGGGTATTTGCAGTAATTGCTGCAGTTCTTTATGGATACGATTGCGCTGCAGTTGCTGCACGGGACTCAGGTCGGATTCCCGCTGCCAAAGTAACTGACTGCTGTCCTGCAGTGGGGGGCATTGCCGATCCAACTGGCAGCATAAATATGCCCGAGTTGGGCGCCAGCTGCGATCCAACAGTAGCGCCGCCATCACAATGCCAAGCCAGGCGGGTAACAGCCACTGGGGCCAATCGAATAGGAAAACTCCCAGGCCGGCCAGCAGGCTGAGCCCGGTGCCGAGCCAGAGGTAAGGCCGCAAGGCTGCCAGTTGCCAGCGCCTGCGCACAACGTTCATGGTTTGCAGGCCCTTATCCATGGCGCGTCTCCCCGGCTCTCCTGCTTGGAGATCGGGACAGGGCAAGCAGTCGCTCAAGCGTCAGCAGCATCAATAGGGCGGCTATCAGCCAGGGTTGCAGTTGTTCCGCGCGGCGGTTTCCCACCGCACTGTCTACCACAGGGATGCCCATAGGGTTCATGCCCGACCACTGGCCGCGGTTGCGGTGTTGCAGTGGCCAGTCCTGCGCCGACCACTGTTGCCATAAATAGTCGGGTAGCTCCGCTCGTTGATAAAATTCTGCGCTGTGCCAGTCGATTCCATAGCGAAGCCAGCTTCCCCGTCCCATGGGAGCCGCCTGAACGGGATAGCTTTGATCTACAGTGACAAAGTCCAAGTGGTCAGGGGGCTGAATACTTTTGTCGGTGATCAACAGGCCACCGTCGGCAACAAAATCCATTACTGTCTGGGGCAGGGGCGCGGGGCCTGCGTAAACCAGCCAATCCGTTTCTTGGGCACTGAGTGCCGCTTCCTGTTCCAGAGTTTGTACCAATAACTCCGGCATGGCGCCACGCCAGTCTTCCAATACCGGTGCCCACCAATTGGGCACCTTGCCCATCACGGCGACCCTCGGTAATACCGGACCCTTTGTTGTGGCGGGCTTATCGAGGCTGTGCCACTGCCAGTGGGGACTGGTGCGAAGTGCCCGATGGGATGCTGGGAATGCGTTGTTAATCAGCAGGATATAAGCCCGACGCAAATCGGCACGGCGGGACAATAGTGTTAAAGTTTTCCACAGGTCGATATTTTGCGGTGGAGGTGAGGTTACAGCAGTTGTTTCTGGGGATAACCACAGTACTTTGTGATCGGCCTCGGCAAGTTGCGGCAGAGAACGGTGGATAAAGGCATTCGCGTCGATTGCCTCAATCCTGGGATCTACCAGTACCACCGCCTCTTGGGGATAAATATTCCTTTTGATCAATGGCTGACCCAGTAAAAGTGCCAGCAGGGTGACAACCAACAGACGCAATAACAGCAACCATTTGTTATCCACAACCGGCTGGCGTGCGCGACTCTGTGCATATCTTTGTACCCACTGCAGCGCGGCAAAGGGGATCTGCTGTGGATTACTGCGTCGCAGTAGATGGATGGCAATGGGAATGGCCAGGGCGGCAAACAGCCACAGCCACTGTGGGGACTGGAAAAAGGCATTTATCCACAGCATCTCAGCACAACCTGCCGTGGCGCTGGATAAACTGGCGCAGGGACTTTTCCACAGGCTGCTCGATCAGATCACTCTGCAATATACACTCCTGGGCGGCAAAGCGTGCTTTGAGCGCACTCTGCGCACGAGCAAAAGCGTCCAGGTAAGACTGGCGTTGCCGCTCGGCGTCAACTTCCAAGGCTGCTGGGGTATTGGGGTTCGCTTCCGGATTGAGCAGCTTCAGCTCCCCGCCAAAGGGAAAAGTCTGCTCCGCCTCGATCAACAATTGCAGCGGCAGGCAGGGGCGACCGGCGGCGTGCAGGTGTGCGGCGAAATTGCTGATCTCATTCTCCTGTTCAAAAAAATCACTCAGTAATATCACTTGGCAGGGGCGCTCGAAGTACTGCCACAGGGGGGCCAGTTGGGATTGATCCGGCCAGTGGTTACAGGCATTGAGCTGCTGCAACTGAAGTGCGATCTGGCGCTGGTGACTTTCGCCCTGGCCTTCGGGCACATGGACAGTCTGTTGGCTGTTGATGGCCAACAGGGAAAAACTGTCACCCTGGGCGTTGAGCAGCCAGCACAAGCTGGCAATCCAGCATTTGGCGTAATGCAGTTTATTCAGGCTGGACTCGACAAAACTCGCCTGGCCCAGGGAGGCGCTGGTATCGAGCACAAAGCACACATGCATGCGGCTCTCCTGCTCGGTCTCGCGCACATAGTAGCGATCGCTGCGGGCAAACAATTTCCAGTCGATATGGCGGATCGAATCCCCCGCTTGATAGCCGCGGTACTGGTGAAACGCCAGGCCGGTGCCGCGGCGCTGGCTGTGCTGAACGCCGAGCATCACGCCCTCGGCGATATGCCGTGACAGCCACACCAGATCGCGACAGCTGGCCAGGGTTTTGGGGGACAGCAATGACACGGTGATCAGTCCCGGCCGGGTTCCGGCACCGCAGCCAATAGTTCGTCGATCAGCTGTGGCATCTGGATGCCATCGGCCTGGGCCTGGAAACTGAGCAGTACCCGATGGCGCAGCACCGGCAGCAGCAGGCAGCGGATATCCTCGCGGGTAACGGCGAGGCGCCGCTGCAACAGGGCGCGGGCCTTGGCGGCGAGAATCAGCGCCTGGCCAGCGCGGGGGCCTGCGCCCCACTTGATCCACTGGTCCAGGGTAGTGCTGCCACGGGTGTCGGCGCGGGTGGCGCGCACCAGCGCCGACACGTAGCGGTACAGGTCGTCGCTCACATGAATTTCCCGCACCAGTTTCTGCATTTCGCGCAGTTGCTCGGCGTCCAGACTGGGGCTTGGCCTGATTCTGGCGGTACCGGTGGTGGAGCGCAGGATTTCCACCTCATCCCGCGCATCCGGATAGTCGATAAGGATATTCAGCAGGAAGCGGTCCAATTGTGCCTCAGGCAGGGGATAGGTGCCGGCCTGTTCGATGGGGTTTTGTGTGGCCAGTACGAAATAGGGGTCGGGCAATGCCAATGTTTTGCCACCCACGGTGACCGAGCCCTCCTGCATGGATTCCAGCAGGGCCGCCTGGGTTTTGGGTGGGGTGCGGTTAATTTCATCCGCGAGCAGAATATGGGTAAATACCGGGCCGCGCTGGAATTTAAAAAAGCGCTTGCCGGTGCTGTGGTCCTCTTCGAGGATCTCACTGCCGAGAATATCTCCGGGCATCAAATCCGGGGTGAACTGTACCCGTTTGAAATCCAATGCGCTGGCATCGGCGAGGGTTTTTACCAACAGGGTTTTACCCAGCCCCGGCACCCCCTCAAGCAGGGCATGGCCAGCGGCCAGCAGGCAGATCAGCATCTGTTCCACCACCGGCTTCTGACCGACAATCACCCGCGCAATCTCCTGCTGCAGGTTGTCCAGGCTGTGCAGTTGTTCTTCGATGGTATTTTCCAGGGTGGTCAGCATAGTCAGCTCGTGAGTGCGTAAATAACAATGTTTACCGCAAATTTTGTATTGTCGATGGCGAGCCAGCGCTTGTTGCGGTAGTCGTAGTCCCATTCACAGCCAAAATCCTTATTGCTGTAGAGTACGGCGATGCGCCCGTTGACGACGATGGCTTTCAGGTAATCGTGTACCAGGTCGTCGCCCCAGCCATTTAACTCGAAACTGGTTACCGGCAGTTCGTCGAACTGGAAAAAGCAGCGGTAGAGGTCGTGATCGTGCGGGAGTTTTTGCAGGCAGCCGTTGCCAAACAGCTCGGTCATTTGCGTTTCGAAGGATTTGGCAAAGAGGCCGTCGATATCGTGGTTGCAGTCGTCCACAAATACAAAGCCGCCGCGATTAACGTAATCGCGAAAATTCCTCACCTCCTCCGGGGTGAACTGCACCAGTTTGTGTCCGGCCAGGTAGCAGAAAGGAGCCAGCAGCATTTTCTTGTCGGCCAATGGCACTATGTGCTCTTTGGGGTCGACTTTCAGGTTGGTGTACTCCACCAGCGAGTTAAGCAGGTTGGAGGGCATGCGCTGATCCACATCCCAGTCACCGGATTCGTACATCAGGCGGGTGAAATAAAAATCGTAGTGTTCCCGTGCGCTACCCGCTTCTGTATTTTGCGCACGTCCACCCAGTGGCAGCGCTGCGGCGCAACTGCCCAGGATCAGGTGCTGAAGAAAAGCCTTGCGGGTGAGGGACACGGGATAACTCTATTACGGCATTGGTTGAATTATGGGTTTATTGTTGAAATGATTCTGGGAAAGACAAAGGCAAGGGTCGTACCAGCTACACATTCAGTCTGTAACAGATAGATGCCGGTTTTCACCGGCTTGACCCTTGCACGCATAAATAATCAGCCCAGCTTGCGCTTGGTGTTGATCACATTGATACCGTCAAAACGCGCGGTGGAACTACCATGGGACACGGCACTTATCTGGCTTGGTTGCCCCTTGCCATCGAAGAAGGACCCGCCCAGTCGGTAGTCGCGCTTGTCGCACACCTGCGAGCAGGCATTCCAGAATTCCTGGGTGTTGGACTGGTAAGCGACATCCTCTACCATGCCGGTGATCTTGCCGTTTTCGATTTCGTAGAACAGCTGGCCGCCGAACTGGAAATTGTAGCGCTGCTGGTCGATGGAAAAGGAGCCGGCACCGACAATATAAATACCTTTCTCCACATCCTTGACCATATCGTCGACGCTCAACTCTTCCTTGCCCGGTGACAGTGAAACGTTGGACATGCGCTGGAATTGCACGCTGGACCAGCTGTCGGCGTAACAGCAGCCATGGGATTCCTTCTGCCCCAGCATATGTACCTGGTCGCGAATGGCTTGGTAGTTCACCAGAACACCGTCTTTTACCAGATCCCAGTTGCCGGTCTTCACGCCCTCGTCGTCATAGCCGACTGCACCGAGAGAGCCGGGCTGTACTTTATCGGCATACAGGTTGACCCTGTCGCTGCCGTACTGGAATTTGCCACTGCGCCATTTATCCAGGGTGGCGAAAGAGGTACCGGCAAAGTTGGCCTCATAGCCGAGCACGCGGTCCAGTTCCAGCGGGTGTCCGACGGATTCGTGAATAGTGAGCCACAGATGGCTGGGGTCCAGCACCAGATCGTATTTACCCGGTTTTACCGATTTGGCCGTGAGCTTTTCCTGGGCTTGCTGTGCCGCCAGGCGCGCGTCTTCGGTCATATCGTAGGAATCGCGGTAAAGCACTGTCTGCGATTGGATTTTGTCTTGGGTGCGACCGTCCAGGTATTCAAAGCCGCGGCCCACCGGCTGGCTCAGGCCCTGGCGGGTGCGGAAGCCGCCGGTTTTCTTGTTCACCGCCGTTACCGAGAAGGGCGCCCACAATCGGTGGACATCCTGTTCGATGTAAGAGCCGTCGGTGGAGGCAAAATATTTCTGCTCGTTCACCAGGTACAGCATGGAGTTGATATAGCTGGCACCGGCATCCAGCGCAGACTTATTCACCTCCATCAACAGGTCTACCTTCTCCGCGATGGGGATTTGCATGGCATTTTTTTGAATTGGCGTCTGCCAGCTGACCTCGCCGTGGCCTTTCACCGGGGCCAGCTGCACCGGTTCTTGCTGGTATTTGGCATTGGCTTTGGCGGTGGCTACCGCCTGACGGGTAGCGCGGGCGACGCCATCGGTGGTCAGATCATTGGTGGCGGCAAAGCCCCAGGTGCCGTTGGCGATCACCCGGATACCCATACCGATGGATTCGGTATTCACCACATTTTGTACCTTCATTTCGCGGGTGACCACGTATTGGTTCAGGTAGCGGCCAATGCGCACATCCGCATAACTGGCGCCGAGTTTTCTGGCACTGTTCAGGACCACATCCGCAAACTCTTTTTTTACGGCGAGATCAATACCGCTCTGGGTGAGTTTGCTCTCGGCTACCAGGTTGCCGGAAAGCGGCAACATGGAGACGCCCAGGCCGGCACCGCTGAGCTGGAGAAATTTTCTTCTGTCCATTTCGTCATCCTCAATGGGGGCGGGCCGTTATACGGCGTCGGAAAGGCTGCTGAAGGTAAAGTCGCGTACTTTCAGTGCGGGCACCATAGCGGACATCCCCCACATGCCCACGCGCTCCGGTATACCCATATCCTCGATATTGTTGAGCATGATCACCGGACTTTCATTGAAACGGAAGTTCTTCACCGGGTATTGGATCTTGCCGTTCTCGATATAGAAGGTGCCGTCGCGGGTGAGGCCGGTGAGCAGCAGGGATTGTGGATCGACCATGCGGATATACCAGGTGCGGGTCACCAGGATGCCGCGGCGGGTGTTCTTGATCAGCTCTTCGGTGGATTTGTCGCCGCCGACCATAATCAGGTTGTTGGGTTCCGGCACCGATTCGCTCTTGCTCTGTTTGGCCCAGTAGCGGCTGCGCGTCAGGTTTTTCACCACCCCGTCCTTGACCCAATCGATGCGCTCTTGCGGCATAAAGTCGGAGTTGGCCCAGGGCTGTGCCGGTACATTGAGGTTGGCGGGATCGGAGTAGATATGTACGCGCTTGTCGAACATCTTTTCGCCGATGCGGTTGCCACCGCCTTTCTTACTCATAAAACTGCGGCCCTCGTCGGCACTGCGTGCGTTGAAACCGCTCAGCATATAGCCCATCAGGCCGGAGACCGCATTGGGTTCCAGGACCACGGTGTACTTGCCCGGCTCCAGGGCACGGGCTTTCTGGGACAGCAGGGCCTTGTCGATGGCCACAGAGGAGGAGCTGCCGGTATTCATGCTGGCGAAGTCAGTGACATCGCTCTCCGCCCAGCCGGAACCCAGGCCATTCTGCGTGCGCATGGTGACGGTGAAGTTGGCGGAGGTGGCGGCGTGATAGCCGAACAGCCCCTTGGAGGTGGCGACTGCGGCAAAGGCGCGTTCATCTTCCAGGTAGCCGGCGGCAACCACTTTCTTTTCCTTAGCCGCGATAATGGAGTCCGCTGCGGCCTTGGCGCGCTGGTCCGGAGTGATATCCGCGGTGGATTTGGCGAAGCCGTCCACACTCATATATTTCTGCGGGCCCAGAATAGGCATGGATTCCGGGTTTTCCGGCGAGAGCTTGGCCAACTCCTCGGCGCGGCGCATTACTTTTTCCAGGGAAGCATCGCTGAATTCATTGATGGTGGCCACACCGGATTTCTTGCCAAAGCGCGCTTCCACTGCCAGTTCGGTGTTATTGACGATACCGCTGGTGGAGACACTGTTGCGCGCATAGCGAATATTGCCGGTCTCGCCTCCGCCCAGCTGTGCGCTGGCCTCATCGGCGCGGCTGTACTTTAAAACCTTGTCGAGAATACGCTTTGCTTCACTTCTGCTGAGAATTGCCATTGCCTTTTCTCCAATTACTTATTTTTGTGCGCAGCCGGTCAGGCAATCTTGCGCTTGGTATTGATAACGTTGACTTTGTCGAATCGGGTAGTGGAACAGCCGTGGGAAACCGCACTTACCTGGCTGGGCTGGCCCTTGCCGTCAAAGAAGGTACCGCCCAGGCGGTAGTCTCTGCTGTCACAAATGGCTGAGCAGGCGTTCCAGAATTCCTGGGTGTTGGACTGGTAGGCAACGTCCTCCACCTGGCCGACAATCTCACCGTTGTTGATTTCGTAGAACAGCTGCCCACCGAACTGGAAGTTGTAACGCTGCTGGTCAATGGAGAAGGAGCCGCGACCGACGATATAAATCCCTTTTTCCACATCGCGGATCATATCTTTTGCCGCGTATTTTTTCTCACCCGGTGCCAGGGAGACATTGGGCATACGCTGGAATTGCACACTGGACCAGCTATCCCCATAACTGCAGCCGTGGGATTCCTTCTGGTCGATCCTATGCACCTGGTCGCGGGTGGCCTGGTAGTTTACCAGGATGCCGTCTTTTACCAGGTTCCAGCGCTTGGTTTTCACCCCCTCGTCGTCGTAGGCGACCGCACCGAGGGAACCGGGCTGTACCTTGTCGGCAAACAGGGTGACCTTGTCACTGCCGTACTGGAACTTGCCGCTGCGCCATTTATCCAGGGTGGCAAAGGAGGTACCGGCATAGTTGGCCTCATAGCCGAGCACACGGTCCAGTTCCAGCGGATGGCCGACGGATTCGTGGATGGTCAGGCACAGGTGAGACGGCTCCAGCACCAGGTCGTACTTGCCGGGCTCGATGGACTTGGCCGACAGTTTTGCCTGGGCCTGCTCGGCAGCCAGCACCGCATCTTCGGCCATATCGTAGGAGGTTTTGTAGAGCGTGGTCTGGCCGCGGATTTTGTCTTTCTCGTGACCGGCCAGGTATTCATAGCCTCTGCCCACCGGGTCGCTGAGGCCGTTGCGGGTTTTAAAGGCACCACTTTTCTTATCCACGGCCGTAACCTGCATAGGCGCCCACAGGCGGTGGATATCCTGGTCGATATAGGAGCCATCACTGGAGGCGAAGTACTTCTGCTCGTTCACCAGGTACAGGGAGGAGCGGATATAGCTGGCGCCGGCCTTGAGTGCACTGTTGTTGACGGCCATCAGGTAGTCAACCTTCTCGCTGATGGGCACTTCCAGGGCATTTTGCTGGATGGGCGTCTGCCAGGAGACTTCGCCCACCCCTTTAACCGGCGCCAGGTGCACGGGCTCTGTCTGGTATCTGGCGTTGGCCACAGCCACAGCCACAGCCTGGCGCGCGGCTCTGGCGACACCGTCGGAAGTCAGGTCATTGGTGGCGGCGAAGCCCCAGGTGCCGCTGGCGATCACGCGGATGCCAGCGCCGAGGGATTCCGTATTGATGATATTCTCGACATTGGTTTCGCGGGTCAGTACGTACTGGTTGAGATAGCGGCCGATACGCACATCCGCATAGCTGGCGCCGGCTTTGCGGGCCGTGTTCAGGACCACATCCGCCAGTTGCCTCTTGTCTGAGGTGTGCATCCCTTCATTGAGCAGTTGCTCGGCACTGACCTGTATCCCCTGTAGGGGCAATAATAGACCGCCGGTGCCGACGCCGGCGATTTTGAGAAATTGTCTTCTTTCCATTGGCTACCTTGTATCCCCAACGCAGCGGTTTGCCCGCTTGGGGTGCGTTTATTGTTATGGGCCCGGTCATTGCGCGGGGCTCTTTCGGGCATAGAGTCCGTACCAGGTTTGCACCTAGAAGGATGTACAACTATCAGGCTTCACGCCCTCTTGTAAAGTGGCACCTCGGTGAAGTGAGGCCTGGTGGGGGCAGGTGGATAGTTGGCGGAGGAGAATAGAGGGGGCCCACTTAAATCGATGCGCGTTGGCGTACCTGATCAAAGGTGGCATCGATCAGCAGCTCGCCATTGCGATATACCGGTCTCAGCAGGTTGCGGCGCTGGCCAAGTGACTCCAGGCGAACGGTCTGCAGTGCACCATTGTCCTGCTGAACCAAGGCCAGGCGCCCGCGTCTGGATGCCTTTTCGGGACCGGTGCGCGGGTTCTTGTACACATCCCGCCAAGTGCCGAAGATGCGCACGGCACTGGCTTTCATGGCGAAGCTCATCAGGTCGCGGTCCACTTTCTGCAACAGTTCTCCCCCCATCCCGAAGGTGATGTTGTCAGCGCTTTGGTGCTGCTCCTTCATTGCCTGCAGAATTTTTGGAATAGAAAAACGCGATACGCTGTCGCCCTGGATCAGGCGGATATAATCCGGCAGCACCCGATAGCCTTTGCGATTGGTCTCGGCGCCGAAAATTGTCATTAACCGTTCGATACACTCGACCACAATCTGTACCGGATTGCCGGAATCGGGGCGAATAACCACAGTGCCGGGTGTATTGATCACAGCGTCTCTCAGGGTTTTACCCCAGATATGCTCCACCGCATTCCACAAATCATAGCTGTCGCTCACCACCGCAAAGCGTTTATGTTTACCAGAAAATTGTTCCATCATATTCTGATAGGCGGATACTTCGTGTTCGCGGCCCCAGGCAGTAATGGTGCTGTGTTCTGCGGCAGGTATGGAAAATCCCGGCATGCCGGCACGATAAAATTTCCTTGCCGCCATAACCCCGGAAAGCGTATCGGTTCCGTGAAAATTCACCAGGTGCGCCATGCCGCCAAGCATGGCACTCTCAAAGCTGCTGGTTCCGCGGGCACCAAAGTCATGTAATTTAAAGGGCAGGCCCTCCTGGGAATCCGCGGTTTCTCTTAAATAGTGGGCGATGATTTTTTTGATTTCCCGACTCTGGGTGGCCACCGTGGAGGGGTACCAGATAGCGCGCACCAGCGCGGTTTCAATATAGCTGGTCAGCCAGAAACAGGCGGGGCAGGTGTTGACCACCTGTGTCGTGACGTTGTGCAGGGGAATGACAGAACCCTCTTCGACAGCGCTGACTTCCAGCGGCAAGAGGCCCCCGTGTCTCAGCACTATATGTTCCCAGCCCGCACGGTGGAAAGGCAGGCCGTGGCATTGCAGTATATCTACCGCTTCCTCGATATGCTCTTGCGTCACCGGTTTGCACAAATATTCCTTGAGGAATGCCTGCAATCCAAACACGACTGTCTGGGTGAATTCCCCTCCGCGACACTCAATATAGCTGCTGACATACTCTGTGCCTGGCGGGTATTGCAGGTAGTGACTCGCCTTGTAGCTGTCCACATTGAGGATCGGATTTTCTGTTGGCATGGCTATTTCAGCTGAGTTTGGCAGAAGGCATTACCTGTGTCGCAAATTGCCTGTTAGAGCGCCCCGTTTTTGCTGGGGAAACGCCCGGTGTAAGTGCGTGTAATTTTCCTTCGTGTGACATTCTGGATACACACCCCGGCGAAAGCACGCCTGAATAATAGATAGCACAGCGCAACGCGGTATTTTTCTCCTGTCATTTGGATCACCTGTCCAAATTAATCCGATCCATAGTGGTTGATCTTTTGTATATAGATGTGTACTTTTGTATACATGGCAAGCAAGGGAACAACATGCTCAATAAATCTCAATCCATTTCGACGCGTTTATCAGCGGATGACTATGCCTATCTGATGTCCATCGATCGCAATGGCGCAGTCACGCAAAGTGAAAAAGTGCGTGAAGTCATCGCCATGGCGAGGGAGTCGGTGGGGGTGCAGAGTCTGGCGCGCGCCTACCTCGCTTCGGCAGGCGCCGTACTTGCGGTCAAGGCCCGCTATATAGAGGAAAACCAGCGCAGTTTACTGGTGGAAGCCGTACTGGAATTGCTGGCAGAAAGTGTGGCAATCGTGCAGAACAGTGCTACCTGTGAAGTGATGGCACCACCTTTGGAAAAGGGCCTCGTACCTGTTGTGGATGCCTTTTTGGAAAAAATGCTATTGCTGGCACAGCAGGAGAATCCGCGCAGTCTTCACCGCGAGTCGGCACCAACCATTCGCCAGCGGTTGGAGGGTGCCCTGACCGAATAAAACCCCTTACCGGATGGGATTTATTCAGTTTCAAAATGCCACCAATTACAAGTTTTCTGGGTTGGTAGGGCCGGCAAGGCACGCCAATAAAAGCAATTGCAGCCAGGTATCCCTTATTGTCGAGATGGCAATCCATCAGGGTATGCAAGATCCGTTTAACTGTCGGTCTTTTCATTGTGGTGGTAAAGGGATACGTCACAACCGGCCTGGTGCCGGAAAAATTCACAGACAGTTGAATCCCGTCACTCGGACAGGGTCTGTGGGCAACCGTCGGGTGTTGATGGATCGCATATGGCTTTGGGAAATTTTAAAACAACAGAGGGTAATACTCATGAGAGAAGGATTGATCAAGCGTATCTCGCGATTAATTTCAGCATCCGCCAATGCACTGGTGGATTCAGTGGAAAACGCAACACCGCAATTGGTGATGGAACAGGCAACCCGTGAGATAGATGAGGCCATTGCCGATGTGCGGGAACAATTGGGTAAGGCGGAAGCTGCCAAATATCTCAACGCCAAGGCACTCAACGATGAGAACAGCCGTCACAGTGCCCTGGTGGAGCAGATTGATGTTGCGGTCAAGGCCGGGCGCGATGACCTGGCTGAAGCCGCCATTGCCAAGCAGATGGATATTGAGGCACAACTGCCGGTGCTGGAAAAAGCGATTGTAGAGAACGATGCGGAGATGCAGGAACTGAATGCCTACATCAATGCCCTGCAGGGCAAGAAACGTGAAATGCGCGAGCAGCTCAGAGAGTATGCCAAGGCCAGCGAGCATGTGGTCAATGGTGTCAGCGGGGATGGCCGCGGTACCAGCCGCAGCACGGAAAACCAGGTGGAACAGGCCACCGAGGCCTTTAACCGGGTACTGGAGCGGGCGGGTGTACCCACCTCCAGATCCTGTGAGGATGCAAACAAGCTGGCGGAACTTGAGGAACTGGCACGCAATAACCGCATTCAGGAGCGTTTGGCCAAGCTTAAGTCGGGGGCCTGATGGTATTTCTGTTACAGGACCAGAATCTGATCTTTACCGGCGCACTGATATTAATGTTAATGATCGCGCTGCTCGAGGGTGTGATGACACTGATCGGCGTTGCGATTTCGGATTTGCTCGATAATCTGCTGCCGAATTTTGATTTGGAGGTACCGGATACCGGCTTGTCCGGTGGGCTGACCAAGGTCCTCGGTTGGTTGCGCTTTGGCGAGGTGCCGGCGTTAATCCTGCTGGTGGCCTTTCTGACCGGCTTTGGTGCAACAGGCCTGCTGTTACAGAGCTTGGTCGAGTCCACTTTTGGTTTGCTGTTGCCCGGTGGTCTTGCGGCCCTGGGTGTCTTTTTCCTGACCCTGCCACAGGTGCGCTTTGTGGGGAACCTGCTGCGGCGCTTTGCGCTCGGTGATGAGAGTGAGGCGCTGGAACGCGACGCCTTCGTGGGCCGGGTGGCGACCATCACGATCGGTGTGGCCGAGACGGGATCTCCTGCAGAAGCGCGTTTCAGGGATGAATATGGCACGACCCATTATGTGATGGTGGAGCCGGACGAAAGTGAAACCTTTCAGCAAGGGGAAAAAGTGTTGCTGGTGGAGGCGCTAGGAGCACATTTTCGCGTGACACGTCCCACCAGCCAACATCTGATTAAAAACAATTAAATGGAGAACCACTCAGTGATTGAAAATTTTTCTAGCATCCTTTTTATTGCCGGTGCAGTACTGGTAGCTTTGATTGTGATCGGAGCGATTTTTGCGCGCCTCTACACCCGCGCTTCCAAAGAGCGCTCCTTTGTACGCACCGGATTGGGGGGGCAAAAAGTCATTATGAACGGTGGTGCCCTGGTACTGCCGGTATTGCATGAAATTATCCCGGTCAATATGAATACCTTGAGGCTCGCGGTATCGCGCAAGGAACAGCAGGCCCTGATCACCAAGGACCGCATGCGCGTGGATGTGCTCGCCGAATTCTATCTGCGTGTGAAACCGGATACCGATGCCATTGCCAATGCGGCGCAGACCCTGGGTTTGCGCACTCTGGACCCCGAGGCTTTGAAGGACATGATCGAGGGTAAGTTTGTGGATGCCCTGCGCTCTGTGGCTGCTGAAATGGAAATGGCCGAGCTGCATGAACAGCGCAGCCAGTTTGTGCAAAAAGTACAGCAGGTGGTTTCTGAAGATTTGCTGAAAAACGGCTTGGAGCTTGAATCCGTGTCGCTGACAGGACTGGACCAGACCCACAAGGAGTTTTTCAACCAGGACAATGTGTTCGACGCAGAGGGTCTCGCCAGCATGACCCGTTCTATTGAGGCGCGACGCAAAGAAGTCAATGATGTCGAGCAGGAAACCATGGTGCAGATCGAGAAGAAAAATCTCGAGGCAGAGCGCCAGAAGCTGGAAATAGACAAGGAAAAACGCTACGCCCACCTGGAGCAGCAGCGCGAACTGGAAAATCGCGAGGCCGCACAACAGGCCGATATCACCCGCGAACAGGCCGCGCAGGAGCGCGCCGCCCGCCAGGCAGAGATTGAAGCCCAGCGTGAAGTGAGCCAGTCGCAGATCGCTGCGGAACAGGCCACCAAGCTGCTGGAAATTGAGAAGGAACGGCGCCTGCAGGAACAGGAAATTGATCGCGAGCGATTCCTGGAAGAGCAGCGTATTTCCAAACAGAAATCCGTGGAGATTGCCGAGCAGGAGCGCGCCATTGCCATCGCGGAAAAATCCAAGGAGCAGTCTCTTGCCGATCAGCAGGCCAACGTAGCCCTGGCCGAGGCGGTGAAAGCCGAGGAGCAGGTGCACACGGCCAAGGATGTGGAGATTGCGGAGCGGGATAAGCGTATCGAGATTATCGAGGCGCAAAAAGTTGCCGAACGCCAGGCCACCGCAATCAAGGTGGCGGCCGAGGCGGAAAAAGCCGCGGCGGAAGACCGCGCCGAAGCGCTGCGCCTGCAAGCCGGTGCGGAGGCGGAAGCTGTACGTATTAAGGTGGACGCAGACCGCGAAAAATACGCCGTGGATGCCGAGGGCCAACGCCTTATGAACGAGGCCTTCAACAGTCTCAACGAAGCGCAGATCGCCCTCAAGAAAGTCCTCAGTTTGCACGAGAATCTACCAAATATTATCCGCGAGAGTGTCAAGCCGCTGGAGGCTATTGAGGGGATGAAAATTATCTCTGTGGAAGGGCTGAATGGTATGGATGGTCGCACCGGTAGTGGTATTCTCGACGGCGATGCGCAAGCCAAAGGACAAAGCCTGCCGGAAGCCCTGGTAGGCAGCGCGCTCAAACACCGTGCTATGGCGCCATTGGTGGATTCCTTGCTGAAAGAAGCGGGTGTCGGAGATCTCAGCTAGACTGTCGAGACAAAAGCGTAAGAGTGGACATTGGTTTTCTCTGAAAACTCGCAGAGTACTCGCTACTGACGGGTACCGGTAGAGTTTATTGATTGAAATCCTGGTAGTTTGCCCGAGATAAGCATCTAATTTCTAAAAACACATTTTTTGTTAACCCGACCACATTTTACCGTGGTCGGGTTTTTTTATAGGTAGGAAAGTGCTAATGCCAGTGATAAGCTGGCAACGATCGCTGTATATATAGCGATATCAATGGATTTGAAATTATAAGGTCAGGATTATGTTTACCAAAAAAATACTATTAGCATCTTTGTTTGTGGTCGGCTCCTTTACCGCACTCCCCGCCCTCTCTGCCGATCTTGTATGTACGCTCAATGTGCAATCAGGCGGGAATGTCTTTGGCAACGGGACTTCCCATTGTGAGGGGATAGATTTCAGTTTTGGCAATTCCACTTCGGGAAGCTGGGCAATCACCAACATTACCAAGTCGATTGATCGAATTAACTGGATAAAAGGCTGTAATTCAGGGCTGTCCTGTACTGTGACCGTGCGTGCCTATGCACCGAACCAAGCGGAGGCCTATATCCATTACGACGATGGCACTATCGAGTATGTGGAGGCCAGTATGCATTACGAAACCGGTTTTTAACCTCCGAGGTTGGCGCCGATGCAACAATCGGCGCTAGCGATAGGGTTTGTGGGTGTCCCATTTAGCGCTACAGAGCCCTAATTAAGCCTTTTCCGCTATATTCCGTTGGTATAGAGGCGGTATAGTTTGAAAGTATCAAAAGTATTTCACATACCTTTCCAACATGCGGTTTCGATATTGAAGTCGACACCATTTATACTGCCAAATATGTCAAGCCATCTTGTCGACTGAGCTTCAAAACCGGACTTTTCCCCAAGCGCATATTGAATGTCCGCTACCTCTCTGTGTTGATCTAATTTGTGTTAAATTTAAGCACTCGTATCTTTCAGGGAAGATAAATGTAAGAGAACATTTGTCTTCTGGTGCAAATCACACTTCCAATAACCATAAAAGTTCGTGAAGTTAAGCTTTTGTACCAAGTATTTCAATATTTTTTCTGTAGCGAGCCAACAGATTAACATTGTCCGCGCTAATGGAGCGTAATGTCGCTACATACGGCTTCAGTAGTACTATAATGGCACCTTGTGAGCCGGAATTTGGGAGAAGGCCTGGTGCAAAGCTACAAAATGGTACAGAAGTCCCACATATCCGCTGAGACCTAATCGGTTTAATGCCACTACCTAGGCTGGCTTGGTTTCAAGGGCCTGTTAAACTATTTCCAGCTTATCATTTTTTCTTTGATCGCGGACTGGCATGCACTCGTAAAATATTAACAATACCGTATAGTTATGCCAGCATCTCAGGGGGTTACGGAGTGGCTGTTTGAATATCGGGTAAATAGTATGCGTGTATAATACAAGCAAAACTACATTTGAGGAACCGGATGCGGCAGTCTGTAACAATGACGGACTTATTGTGGCTGCGAAATCGTATTCGATGAGACAATCATGAACGACACATTTATTAGATATGGCCATTTTCTAGGCATTATCCTGCTTGCTTCCATGTTGATCTCTGAAAACATCCTGTTTTCAAAAACATTGGTCATTGAAATGCGTAAAAAATTAGCATTTATCGACCTTGTATATGGTATCTCAGCCGTTTTAACCTTAACTGCTGGTTTATTTCTGTGGCTTTATGTTGGAAAGCCCAAAGAATTCTATTCTGACAATCCCGTATTTCACGCAAAGCTTGGTCTTTTTTTAGTCATTGCCCTGATCTCAGTGATTCCAACCGTTTTTTTACTCAAAAACCGCAACAGTGCCAAACCGGTGTTGGATGTTCCAACACATATTATTGCCATTAAGCGCCTTGAGCTATTATTACTGTTAATGCTCCCCTATCTTGGTGTATTAATCTCCAGAGGCACCGGGTACCTATAAAAACCACTTGGTATGTGATCTGTAGCTTTCACACGATACCCATGAGCGACGATATTGTCGCGGCTGAATCCGCCACCGAGAGAGATTTACCTGGCAGCCAGACAGGCTTTGGGTAAGATATACCGCAATGCGTTGCCGGCCTATAACCACCTAAACAGGCCCGTTGCCTGTGCCGCATCTACGCAGCGCTGGACAGCTGCGCAAATGTCTTTGACCAAGCCGCTAGCCTGCATATGGGCATACATAATGATTGAGCCAACAAAACTAAAGTTGGCTTTTTTTAATGCCTTGCTCATGACATCGGGCTCGGGGGTGCTGACCGACGCTTGTCGAAGAGAAACGGGGCGGTTTACGATCACCTGGCCACCGGTAAATTGCCAGAGAAACTGCGATAGGAATAGCCCCTTATCCCGCAGGGCCAGAGTCGCGCGGGCATTTTTCACCGCAGATTCCACTTTGAGGGCACCTCTAAAAATCACCTAATTTTTGTTAGAATCGATCCGATCTCTCTCAATTGGAGGTTGTGCAAAAAATGTAGCCGAGCTTCTTAGATCTCGAAGACCGACATCGCAAACTGAACGAGCGTGACCCGCTGATTACTCTGCGAGAGCTGATTGATTGGGAAGACTTTCGGAACACTTTGAATAAAATTCGCACAAAACCGCGAAAAAGCAATGCAGGACGAAAACCCTTCGATGTGATTCTAATGTTCAAAGCGCTGGTATTGCAGCATTTGTACAACTTATCAGACGATGAACTGGAGTATCAGATACGCGACCGCTTTACATTTTGCCGGTTTTTCAACCTGAATTCTGAAGACAGAACACCGGACGTCAAGACGATCTAGCTGTTTCGCGAACAATTAGTAAACGCCGAGCTTATGAAGCCTCGCCGAAGTGCACGACTCGCAGGTGTTCTATGAACTGCTGAGCGATAACACTTCCAAGGATGTTTGGGCAGATAGTGCTTACTACAGTGAAGAAAGCGAGATCAGGCTGGAAGCGATGGTACACCACAGCTATGTGCATAAGAAAGGGAACCGGGGTAAGACTCTCAGCAAGCGAGACACGGAGGAGAACCGTCGCAAGTCCAGAGTTCGAGTTAGAGTCGAGCATGAATTTGGGTCAATGGAAAATGAGCAGGGGTTATGCTCGTGCGGACTATTGGGATTTGGTGCGCTGCGGTTAAGGTTGGCATGATGAATTTGGTGAACAACATGCGTCGATTTGTAAGCTTACAGAGTCGACGTGCGCCCGCTGCATGAGGAATAAGGAAGAAGCTTCCTCAGAACAGGCTGAAATAGCTCTAAAACCCATCAAATATCTTTTTTTGTGGCTTTTAATGAAATTATGGTTGATAAAAAATGGAATCACCGAGTGTACTGAATTTTGCAGTTTAATGTGAATTTATAGAGGTGCCATAGAATAGGATTGTCTGGGGTGAATGGGTTTGAATGGTGATGACATTGGATAGCCATTCTTGTCAAATTTTAAAAAGTGGAGCACCTAACCAGTTGCCGCTTAAGGTTTACTGGCGACATAATTTTTACTCTCCCATCGGGTTTTCTTATTCGCATCAAATGAATGCGGTTTTTATACAAATTGATATTTTTTTGTCACTTAGTGGTGCTGGAACAGCCACTGTAATGATTTGTAATTTGATCCCGTTGACTACACTGCCGCGAAATGATAAAAAATACGCCATAATATAAATAAGCTGTAGTGAGGAAGTTGTAGTGAGAGGGTTGTTCCGCCAGCAAGCCATGGAAAAACAAGCAGATCGCCTGCACGGTGAGATTCTGCCCCTACCACATCTTTCACACACCATTATTTTATCATTGCTACTAGCCTGGGTGGTTGTTGTCGTTATCTGGCTCGCTGGTAGCCACTATGCCCGCAAGGAAAGCGTAACAGGTTGGCTGGAACCGACCGAAGGGGAAATCCTGATCGATGGCCAACCCCTGAAGCAACTGCCAAATTATCGCAGCCAGATTGCCGGTTTTATGCAGGACGATCAATTGCTCGCTGGAGCTGTCGGTGACAATATCGCCTGTTTCGAGCTTCAGGTGGATCTCCAATACATAGTCCACTGCGCGCAGTTGGCGTGTATCCATGAAGAAATTATGTATATGCCCATGCAATACAAAACCCTCGTTGGTGATATGGGCATCAGTCTTAGCGGAGGTCAGAAGCAAAGAATTGTGATGGCACGCGCCTTATATCGCGCATCTCGCATCCTGTTCATGGATGAAGCAACCAGTCATCTGGATATGGCGAATGAATCGCTGGTTAACCAGCATATTCAGCAACTTGCCATTACCTGGATACTGGTTGCCCATCGACCGGAAACGGTAAAATCTGCAGGGAGGCAGATAAATCTAGCTGACAATAAGTTGGCATAACCCTTAATTTAGAGGAAAATAAAATGCAAGAACTAACTATGAATGAAGTTGAGCAAGTGAATGGTGGATTGGCCCCCTTAGTAGTAATTGGGGTTAGGGTTGCTATAGCAATAATTTCGATCCGCAACTCACCAAAAGCTTATTAAGATTTGTTTCAGGCTCCTCTAAATTAGGAGCTCTCTATCAAGCCACTTACAAAATTACTTTGTGAGTGGCTTTTTGTGATGAGGGGAATTATAGTGGGAAATTTTTTAAAAAAAAATTCAGAATTCGCTTTGTCGGAAAAATTATTTATAGCATCACTCTCTTTCATTATATGTGGCTTCTCATCCTATTATGCTCTTATTTTTTTATTAGCAGAATTTTCTTACCATAAGGCATTGAGCATAATTACCAGCTTTCTTTTAAGCTGCAGTATTTTTTATCTTTCATTCCGTTTTCCAAAATATATTAGCCTTTTTATTTTTGCACTACCTTTGATGCTTTTGGGTAGTTAGCATTTACCCAAAAATACATGAGAAGTCTAAAATATGGAATTATTAACCTTATGGTGGTCTCTCATGAGGTGAGGTGTCAACGCCTCATCTCTCTCACAGAGCAATACGCACCGGTTTCGTATGCCAATCGCTATATTCTTAAGGAATAAATTTCGCAATACAACTCAGAACATGCGAATCTGTGAGCCAGAGATAGAGGTTTCTTAACATGCGGTTAACCTAACAATATCTAGAGCTTCTTTCACAAATTAAGCTAGCAATCTAATCGTATGATGGCTGCTAAAGCGAGTCCTTTTTGTAAATATTTTCTGAAGGAATGGCCTTAGGTTATATCAGTTTCTAATTGCGGTTACGATCCTTCTCAAGTAAATCGATCTTTTCCTTTGCTACCAGTGCCGCCGAAAGTAAAACATTGTAGAGACGGTACGCTGATCGGAAATGACATCGTGCTTCTCAGGAATATTATCCTTATTGATTACAATAATGCCACTTTCCCGGAGCCGTGCTTCCACAAGAAATGGCAGCAAGGTAAGCTGGTGGTGCAAAATCCGGGCTAGCGGAATTTATAGCATCTGGTTATGATATGAGTAGGCCAACTTCTTGCCTCGTCTGAGATGCTGGAAGCCAAAGTGGCAAGGGAGGTCTAGTTTATATTGAGTCATTATTAGGATTCACTTAAGCTGTTTCGTAAGCGATCAAGTAACCATTCAATTACCCACATCTAAGGCGAGTTCGAAGCCCGCACGCAATTCATACAGTTTGTTCATGCCTCTCCAAATGACGGTATTGCCTGGTGGCGGATCACTTGCCCGCGCTAAGTATCCACCCAATCTCGCTAATCGATCGATATAATCCTGTAAAGTTGAAGGCACCACTATTTTCTGAAAATACTGAATCAATATTTTCCTTTCAATATCATCAAAAGCCAAGTTTGGAGACAACCGCTTGTCTTCTCTATTTAACATTGTCAGCCAATGTATTCTCCACGCCAGAATGCAACAAATGGAAATCAACCTTGTTAGCCTGGCGGCTGTTCTTAGTTTTGATTCCTCAAGCTTTAGCTCAGATTTCAATATTTTAAAATAGGTTTCTATTTTCCAAGGTTGCTTGTACCAATTCAGTACCGTTAGTGCGTTTTCCTTCTTCTTTACTGGTGAGTTTGTGAGAAATGTCCATTTAATACGCTCTCTGCCAACAGGCTCTTGGGCTTCAAGAGCAGAAACAACGGTAACTCGCAAATCGGGATAATTCGCTTCTTTTCCAATAGGAGGATGAAGGGCGAGTGTTTTTACCTTGATATTCATTGCCGTATTAACGGTATTTCCATCGCTATCTGTGAAATTGATCACATGTTTGTAATAAGCTTTACTCGTTGCCACCTCTTCAGCAAGAGTTGTTTCATTGGCTAAGCGATCCACACAGCTGCGCACCACAAAATAAGACCCAAGTCCCTGGCACTGACATAGATATTCGTAGATGTCATTTTCCCTATCGCCGATATGAACGAGCTTTGCAGGGCTATCCGAAACTCGTTCATTCGAGGACTTAAGGTTTTCAAGCCACTTTATACTCTCTTTTTCTGATATAGGTACTCGTGTTGGATTGATCTTACTCTTCAGTTTGGTGGTATTCTTGAACGCTTCTCGTGACCAAAATTTAATAGCAGTCAATCCCAGAGGTAACCCTTCGGCCGTTATTGCCATACTTGCATGCATCAATATCCCACAGGCTTTGTGCTGTTGCCCAAATGCTTTAGCTATTCGATCAGGTGTAGGTAATTTTCGAGTATGTCCAATGGCTTTAGGCGATTCCCTCTTATATGAAAATTCAGTGGTATCGTGCAAAATTAGGATTGGGCCGCGAGTTGCTCCAATGCGATTCTTGGTCTGATCATAGTGACCAGCAAGAATATCATCATTATCAACTCTGTCATTTGATAGAAAGCGGTAGGTTGCCTTCGCCATCGACCACTCTTCACAAACTTGTGGGATTGATTTTCCACATCCCTTTGATAGGGTTTTGATTATTGTTTTAAAGCGCTCGGTAAGCCTTTTGTCCTTGAAAATACAACTGGAAAGCTCTTTATCTAACCAGGAGTCCATGGTGTGCCCTCAGCACAGCGGATGTACTGAAAGGTAACAAATAGCTGGTAAGCAATCAAATTGGTGCCGAATTTGTGGGTAATTGAATGTCAAGTAACCCCATCTGAAAGACCGAGTAGTTTTTCTCTAACCTCCTGATTTTTAAAGATCAGGAGATTTACTGCCGGGTCGGAAAGAAAGAATACCTCTCCCGGGACACGCTGTGGATACATTCCTGTACGCTTGTAATCAGTATCCATGCCTCATACGAACCTGGGAGAGGGGTATTCTTCACTCCTGTCTTGCTAGTAAATGGCCACTCAGAGTAAATTCGATTTCTGGCAGCAGCACATCGATGCCTGGAAGAACAGCGATCTATCCCAGTGGGCATTCAGATTCTGTATATCGCAAAACGTTTGGGTTGTCCTGAAATCCTTGTGGTATCTTAACTTCTTTGATTTCCTTGTTTTCTTCACACGTATTACGCTGTGTTGGAGCCTCAACAAGACTGTCATCAACGATTTGTTCCTTTTTGGCATTGTAACCACTGGCATCCAATTTTCAGGTCAAGGTTTCGAAACAAAGCTGCTGTCAAGCCTGCAGTGATCAATCGCTGCCGGAATAGCCAAATAATTTTTGCATCCCGTGTCTTACCCTCGGAATTAACTCCGGGAAAACGACAGAAGCTATAGTGATCCTGAATTTGAAACTCCGGTTCGTCATCCGGCAAGTTGTACAGTCTTTGTAGTATCAGGACCTTAAACATCAACAACGCATCGAATGGTTTTCTGCCAGCACTGCTCTTACGTTTCGTTGTGCGAACTTTGCTCAAAATGGTACGAGAGTCTCCCCAATCAACCAGTCTGTTTAGTTCAGTGAGTGGGTCGCGTTCATTCAGCTTGTGATGACGATTTTTGAAATCAAAAAAACTGGGTTGCATTGCGTTACGACTTTGGATTTTATCTGTACGGTAGTACTCTATCATAAAGTTGTTATTTTTATAGATCCCTTTTACACTACCGAACTCATTCAACGAAGAAATATTATTATGAATAATAACCAACCTTTTTTACACAATTTATGCAATCGCAAGAGTTAACCGCGGAACAAACTGGCCAGGTTGCCGGAGGTGAGCTAAAAAAGCTGCCTATAGATGACTGGCCCGATCTGAGACCTGTCACCATGAAAGCCCCTTCCGATGATGATGAGGGTTGCAATATCCCGGTACTTGCGGACCTTTGCTTAAAGGCGGGGCATTAACCCCAGAATAAATCGGTCAGGTTGCCGGTGGTGAGCTTGTAAAAAAGACGGCTATAGAAGACTGGCCCGATCTGAGACCTGTCACCATGAAAGCCCCTTCCAATGATGGTGGGGCATCAACATATTGGATCTCAGCTTGCCTTAAGCGGTTCTTTAACCTTGATAGGGGAGCATTTAGACTTTTTTCGGTTTGCTTCCTTCTCCCGTTCACTCAGCGACCTGTTGCGGCAACTTTTCTTGTGAGCATGGTTTCGATGACCCATGGCATTCAAAGTAATTTCACTGTCTTCGTTGTAGCAGTCTCTGTCAACTCTAACACCCTGAGAGCTATTCTCAACCAGCAGCTCATGGATACATTGGAGTCGTGAACTGCAGCTGAAGTCACTGCATAGCTTCGTAACAGTTTATGCTGGCTGTCTAGGCAGAGCTGGTTCTTATAGCCGTAGTGTGTTTCGTTATTATTCTTAGTCCAGCGGGCATTCAGATTCTTTATATCGCAAAACGTTTGGATTGTCCTGAAATCCTTGTGGTATCTTAACTTCCTTGATCCCCTTGTTTTTTTCACACGTATTACGCTGCGTTGGAGCCTCAACAAGACTGTCATCAACGATTTGTTCCTTCTTGGCATTGTAGCCACTGGCATCCAATTTTCAGGTCAAGGTTTCTAAACAAAGCTGCTATCAAGCCTGCAGTGATCAATCGCTACCGGAATAGCCAAATAATTTTCGCATCCCGTGTCTTACCCTCGGAATTGATTCCGGGAAAACGACAGAAGCTATAGTGATCCTGAATTTGAAACTCCGGTTCGTCATCCGGCAAGTTGTACAGTCTTTGTAGTATCAGGGTCTTAAACATCAACAACGCATCGAATGGTTTTCTGCCAGCACTGCTCTTACGTTTCTTTGTGCGAACTTTGCTCAAAATGGTACGAGAGTCTCCCCAATCAACCAGTCTGTTTAGCTCAGTGAGAGGATCGCGTTCATTCAGCTTGTGATGACGATTTTTGAAATCAAAAAAATTGGGTTGCATTGCGCTACGACTTTGGATTTTATCTGTACGGTAGTACTCTATCAGAAAGTTGTTATTTTTATAGATCCCTTTTACACTACCGAACTCATTCAACGAGGAAATATTATTATGAATAATAACCAACCTTTTTTCACACAATTTATGCAATCACAAGAGTTGACCGCGGAACAAACTGACCAGGTTGCTGGTGGTGATCCTGTAACAAGGACGCCTTTTCCGTCTTTTCCGCCGTTCCCTCCCGAAAATGTCACCATGAAAGCCCCTTCCGATGATGATGAGGGTTGCAATATCCCGGTACTTGCGGACCTTTGTGCCAAGGGGGAGCATTAACCCCGGAACAAACCGGTCAGGTTGCCCGTGGTGAGCTTGTAAAAAAGACAGCTATAGAAGACTGGCCCGATCTGAGACCTGTCACCATGAAAGCCCCTCCAATGATGGTGGGGCATCAACATATTGGCTCTCATCTTGCCTTAAGCGGTTCTTTAACCTTGATAGGGGAGCATTGATGGCTCCATTTTTCTATGAACTCGCAGTCCTCCGTCAAGAATAAGGTGAAAAAATCCATTTTAAGTCTGCCGCACTCAGGCGACTGCTATACCATAGATAAGGTCAGGCATGTGCTGGAAGGAATCGGTTATCGTGCTTTAAGACTACGCTATGATCAGTTTCTCGGACCGTTTTACGATTTTATGCGTCATTAATTCTGAGATGCGAATCAAGGTGATACTGGCTATCTTGGTCAGTATATGAATGTTAGGCATCTATGTTCATGGTAATGAATCAGCACAAGTGATCGTTATGATTGAAACACAAGAAACTTACTAAGATCGTCTCAGGATGGTAATGGCTAGAGAGATAATTTTATATTCATTCAGGTGGCGAAGCCGGCAGTGCTGGTTGTATGGCTCTTGCCCATAATATGATTAATTTCCAAATAAACTTAAGGGGTGTCTAAAAGTTACTTCTTTGGTACCCATTGGCTATCCCAGATTTTAAACTCCAGCTCGTTATCCGGCAAGTTGTGCAGCATTTGTAATGCTAGGGTCTTCAATTTTTCAACACGTCGAATGGTTTTTTGTTGGTATTTTTCTTACGATACTTGATGTGAGCTTTACCCAAAGAGATACGAAATTTTCGCGATCAACCGGTTTTTTATATCGACTAAAAGGTCGCGTTTATTTAATTTTAGATGACGATCTTCGAAATCAAAAAAGCCAGGTTGCATTACGCTATGGCCTTGGATTTTGCCTGGATGGTAGTCACCTACCAAGAAGTTGTAAAACTTAGAGATACCTTTTACACTCTCTGAGCTCATTCAACGAGGAAATATAATTATGAATAATAACCAACCTTTTTTCACGCAATTTATGCAGGCTCAAGAGTTAACCGCGGAGCAAACTGGTCAGGTTGCCGGTGGTGGGGCCGATATATGGGATTTCAAAGAGCCAGTCCTGAAATACTGGCTAGATGATGATGAATTGAGCAGGGACAACCTAGAGCGCTAAGTGGTTCTTTAGCTTTGATAAGGGGGCATTGATTGCTCCCTTTTTCTATGAACTCGCAGCCATCTGTTAAGAGCAAGATGAAAAAAGTTATTTTAAGCTTGACGCACTCAGGCGACTACTACACCATAGATAAGGTCAATTATGCACTGGAAGAACTCGGTTATCGTGCGGTAAGGCTGAACTGTGATCAATTTCCCACCCAGTTTCAGTTATCTTTTTCCACAAGCGGAAACCATGGGCTTGTCATCCAGCACCCCGATGGCGAGTTTAAACAAGCGAATATCGCCGGCGTCTGGATGCGTAAAAACCACCTTCCTGTCATTGAAGACACGCTAGACACGCCTATAAGGCAACAGTGCATCAGGGAGTCTGAGGAAGCCAAAAATATATTACTTGCCACTGTCCATACTCCCTGGATCGACCGGCTTGATGCAATGATGCGTGCAGAAGACAAGCTGCTGCAACTGCGGCTTGCCGCACAGTTTGGATTAAAAATACCCTCGACACTAATATCTAATTCACCTCAGGAGGTACGCCACTTTTATCATCAGCATGAAGGGAATGTTGTGGTAAAAATGCTAACGCCGGCTAGTCAATCTATGGGTCGCCCACCGCATTTTGTGTATACCCGCGAACTTAAACCTGAGCAGATCGAGAACCTGGATGGCCTTAGTCTGAGTCCCATGGTATTCCAGCAAAAAATTGATAAAGAATACGAACTGCGTATAGTCTATGTTGGCGGGCAATGTTTCTGCGGTAAACTCACAACCAACACCGCATCGCCACTGACCCAAGTTGATTGGCGTCAGGCGCGTGTCGGCGAGCTTGTATGGCAAGATGCCGAGCTGCCTCCGTCGCTTTGTCATAAAATTGGCGCATTAATGCAGCAATTAGAGTTAACCTTTGGGGCCATAGATATTATCAAGTCCTCTTCCGGCTATATATTTCTTGAAGTGAACCCAAGTGGTGAATGGGGCATGCTAGAGAAATGTCTTGAGCTACCTATCGCGAAACATATTGCGCTCGCATTGCATGATAAAATCGTCGCAGCCAAAATCAGGAATTCTGCCTAATGACTCCAAATACCATACTTATTGTTACACACTCCAATGACAATTTGGCCATAGACAAGGTTACGGCTGCACTTATTCGTAAGGGGCATAATGTTGTCAGGCTCAATACCGATTTGTATCCATACCAGGTCCGTCTGGAGGTGCTCTACTCTTCATCCTGTCCAGGCCATAAATTGACCACAGAGACGGGAGACACCCTGTTTGACAAAGACATTCATGCAGTATGGTACCGTCGCTTTGACCCGGGGGCGGCTCTGCCCAAAGACATGGATAAACAGCAAAGGATGGCCTGTAAGGAGGAAACGAAAAGAACTCTGCTTGGTTACTTGCAATCCCTGGATTGTTTTGTTATGGATGATTACTGGCAAGTGCGCAAAGCATCCAACAAAGAGTATCAGCAGAAACTGGCCCTTGAGCTAGGGCTGAATATGCCCGCCACCCTGATCACCAACCAGCCAGCTGCTGTGACGAAGTTCCATCAGGCTTATTCCGGTAAGATGATCACCAAAATGCAAACCGCCTTTTCCTGTATTCAAGACAACCGAGAGCAAGTTGTTTATACCAGCAGAGTTGAAGAGCAGCACCTGCAACAACTGGATGGTCTAGCACTATGCCCTATGGTGTTTCAGGAAAACATCCAAAAGCAACTGGAGCTAAGGGTGACACTGGTGGGTGATAGGGTATTTTGCGCTGCGATAGACTCCAACGAGCATGCAGAGATGCGAGACGACTGGCGAAAGAAAGGCGCCATCACTATGCATGAATGGTTTGACTATTCGTTACCCGAAGACATCTCTTGTAAGCTGCAAGCTCTCAGAAGAAGACTGTCGCTAAACTATGGCGCAGCTGACATTATTCTCACCCCGGAAGGTCAATATTACTTTCTTGAGCTAAACCCATGTGGTGAGTTTTATTGGCTGGATCACTACACCCAGGCAGACATCTGCGAGGCCATCGCCGAGCATCTTCATGAACAGGGGGCGAAAAAACAAATGATGGGGGTCACGAAACAGCAGATTATCGAAAAGTCTGGTTGAAAGCGATTGGCACCCGGGCAATTGCACTACAATAGCCGCATAATAGACAGGTTTAGAGGAAAATTGCTGTAAATACTGATTTCCCCTTAAGGGCCTCTCTTAAATTGAGTTTTCATTCATTTTATCGCCCCGGGGCCCGCATTATTCGATGCTTATGGGCACCAAAAAAGTAATTTTTAGAGGTGCCCTTATTATTAAGCGTCCTAAAATAGCGCAAGATACTACCGCAATTAGATTTTGACGGTAAAGTATCCGGTGCTCTTGTTCACAATAAATTTTGTAACAGACTAAGAACATCTTCTATTTTTGTGATAATTGGAGTATAGGAATTATAAACCACCTATTTGTCTTTGACCCGAAGAGTTCCACTCGAAATCCCTCAGATCGTTTACCGTTCAAATCCCCAGTTTTTAGCTTGAGGGTGCCCGAATCAGTCATTCCTTTTCAGCTTGCCTGAATAATTCTGATTAACGGTCCGCTGGGCATGAGTCGCTTTATCGGCCCGTTGTCAGGCCCGCTGCCTGCGCCGCATCCACACAGCGCTGGTGCGCCGGGCAGGTGTGTAAGTGGTCATTGACCATGCCGGTGGCCTGCATATGGGCATACATTATGGTTGAGCCAACAAAACTAAAACCGGCCTTTTTCAATGCCTTGCTCATGGCGTCGGACTCGGGGGTGCTGGCCGGCACCTGTCCGAGAGAAGCGGGGCGGTTTACAATTACCCGGCCATCGGTAAATTGCCAGAGAAACTGCGATAGGGATAGCCCCTTATCCCGCAGGGCCAGAGTGGCGCGGGCATTTTTCAGCGCGGACTCCACCTTGAGTCGGTTGCGGATAATGCCCGGATTCTGCAGCAGTTTTTCTACTTTTTTTGGCGTATAGCGCGCGATCTTTTCCACCGAAAAATCATCGAAGAGGCGCCGGTAATTTTCCCGCTTGTTCAACACAGTAATCCAGGACAGGCCCGCCTGGGCTCCCTCCAGCAACAGAAACTCGAATAGCGTCTTGTCATCTGTCACCGGGCGCCCCCACTCGTCGTCGTGATAACGCCGATAAAGTGGTGTAGACAGGCACCAGCTGCAGCGCTCCTCTTTCATTGTTGGCTCCTTAGGGGGTGTTCAGTGGCCGAGTTGTGTAGCGGTGCGATTGCAGTGCGAAACATCACCATTCGCACACCCTGGCGGTTCGGGCCAACACCACACGGCTTGAGGGAATGGCAGACTATTTACTGCGCACCGGAAAAGAAATAGTGCTGGATTAATTGCAGAATCAATAGGAGAGCAACCAGGATAAAAATAATATTACTGCGATTCACTTTGGCTCCAATAACTTTTGCTGTACCAACCAGTCGTGACATTCGCACAACATGGTCTCCAGTGCCACCCCCGATTGATAGTCCAGTTCCCGCTCTGCCTTGGCACTGCTCGCCACGACCTGACCCGTAACCAAAGTGGCCTTTTGTGGGGTAATCACGGGTTCGCGTCTGCTCACCCGCGACCAGAGGTCTGAACACCAGGCAACAGAATGTATGACAAACGCCGGTGAGGTGCGTTTGGGCACCGGCTTGTGCCGCAGTTCGGCAATTTTACCGAAGAATTCCAGGAAACTGGCATCGGTGCCGGCAAGGATATAGTTTTCGCCACAGCGGCCCTTCTCTACGGCATCAATATGCGCCCGTGCGACCGCGCCGGCATGGCAGAAAGACCCGTAACCGGGCGGTACGCCCGGCAACTGGCCTTGATCGATCAAAAAAAAGGTTTGCGCCCAGTTGTGGGTATCGTATTTCCCCACAATGGCACAGGGATTTAAGAAGACGGCATCCAGCCCCAGTGCAATCTCCCTCTGCACAGCGAGTTCCCCGCGCTTTTTGGTGTACAGGTAGTGGTGGTGGGGGTTATCTGCCCGCTTTTCACTGTTTTCGGTGATGATTTCACTATGGTAGCCATAGGCGGCGATGGAACTGGTAACGATCAAGCGCCCAACATTTTTCTCCCTGGCCACCCGGGCGATATTGGCCGAGCCCGTTACATTATCCCGCCATTGCTGGGCATTGCCACCGCGCCACAGACTGGTATTGGCGGCGATATGGAAGAGGACATCGACATTTTTCGGAATCGCGGTACGCAGTGAATCGGGATCCTCCAGGTAGCCCTCCACCAGCGCGACCCCCATAGAGCGGAGCCTGCGGGTATCGGTTGTATGCCGGTGCATGGCGGTTACCTGCCAGCCATCCGCACAGAGTTGTTCAACCAGATTGGTGCCGAGAAAGCCGCTAGCACCGGTTACAAATGCATGTTTCATGATGCCACCGGACGTGATTGAATATTATGCCTACCCAGTGACCGTTTCTGTGGTTGGCTCTGCCCGGCACCATTGGAGCCAACCGGCAGTCCTACCGGGTAACACAGGTTGGGTGTATCGCCCGAGTAATAAAAGCGCAATCCGCGACGGGAGCCGCCGGCTACAGCCGGCAGCCACCTGCGAAAAAAGATTACTTGATCTCCATACCCAGTTGGTCGGCGAGGAAGCTCCATTGATTGGCATAGTCCTCCACCTGCATCCACACGGGCTTGCCGGCACCGTGGCCCGCGCGGGTTTCCACTGCCAGCCACACGGGATTGTCGCAACCCTGATCCTGCTGCAGTGCTGCGGCAAACTTGTAACTGTGCCAGGGTACCACGCGGTCGTCACGGTCGGCCGTGGTAATCAGGGTGGCCGGGTAGCAGGTGCCCTCGCGGGTATTGTGCACGGGGGAATAGGCGTGGAGGGCGTTAAATTCTTCGCGGTTTTCACTCAATCCGTAATCGCTGGACCACTGTCGCGCGTTGGCGGAGGCGGTGTGGTAGCGCAGCATATCCAGTACGCCCACTGCCGGCAGGGCCGCAGCAAACAAATCCGGGCGCTGTACCAGGGTAGCGCCCACAAGCAGGCCGCCGTTCGAGCGCCCATTGATGCCGAGCTTTGCAGGAGAGGTGATTTTTTCCGCGATCAGCCATTCCGCCGCAGCGATAAAATCATCGAAAACATTTTGTTTTTGCGTCTTGGTGCCCGCCTGGTGCCAGGCTTCGCCGTACTCGCTGCCACCCCGCAAATTCACCAGAGCAAGGGTGCCCCCCATATCCAACCAGCCTGCGAAATGGTTGTAGAAACGCGGCAGGATCGAGACGTTAAAGCCGCCATACCCATACAGCAGTGTCGGGTTGGCACCATCGTGTTTCATGCCCTTCCTGTGTACCAGGAACAGGGGCACGCGGGTGCCGTCCTCGCTCTTGAAAAAGTGCTGACTTACCGTCAGATCGGAGAAATCAGCGGCATACTCGGGCTGCTTGAACAGCTCGGTTTCCCCGCTTTGCACATTCAGGTGATAAATGCTCGGCGGCGTAATAAAGTTGCTGAACGAGAAGAAGGTTTCCACTTCATCCGCTTCACCATAGAAGCCGGTCACCGAACCCACGCCGGGGAGTTTCAACTCGTACTGCTGCTTGCCATTGGTGTCGGTCACCAGCACCCGTGATTTGGCATCTTTCAGATAATGTAATACGAAGCGGTCGCCAATAAAACTTGCGCTCTGAAGGACGCTGTCTCCTTCCGGTACCAGATTGCGCCAGTTCTTGCGCTGTGGCTTGTCGAGGTCGATGGCGATCACCCGCCCCAAAGGCGCTCCCGCGCTGGTCTCGAAGAAAAAGGTTTTACCCTTGTTACCGAGGAACTGGTAGAGGCCATCCCAGTTATCCAGCAGCTTTACCACCTCATTACTGTCGTCGCGCAGATCCCGATAATAAAAGCCGTTGGAATCGTAACCGTCAAAGATGTTCAACAGCAGGTAATGGCCGTCGTCGCTCACCGAGGCATCGGGGTTGCGGGTGGGATGATCGGTAATCTGGTATACCAACTGGTCGCGTTCCTGCGGTTCACCCAGGCGATGGAAATAGACCGCTACCTGTTTGCTGTCATCGGCACGGCCCGTTTTGTTGAGCGGGTAGCGGCTGTAGTAAAAGCCGGATTCATCGGCTGCCCAACTGGCACCGCTGAACTTGATACCGGTGAGCAGATCCTTGAGGTCTTTGCCGGTGCGCAGATCGCGAATATGGTAGTCGGTCCAGTCGGTCCCTCCATCGGAGGTCCCGTAGGCCAGGAAATGGCCCTTGGGGCTGACCGTGAGGCGCTTGGCCGCGATGGTTCCGTCCTCGCTCAGGCTGCGTGGGTCCAGTATGGGTTTGCCTTCCCGGGCCAGGTCTCCGGCACGGTAAAAGATATTCTGGTCCCAGTCACCGCTGTTGTAGCCGTAATAGTAACTATCCCCTTTCTTGTAGGGCACCCCATAGCGTTCATAGCGCCACAGCTTGGTGAGACGGTCATTGATTTTCTGCCAGCCTGGCAATTGCTTCAGGCGCGGCAGGGCGTGAGCGTTTTGCACGGTCACCCAGTCCTTGACCTCCCCCGTGGCCGTATTTTCGAGCCAGCGATAGGGGTCCTCGACTTTGGTATCGAAGTACATATCCTGTTGCGAGACGGTCTTACTGTCCGGATAGCCGTCCGCTGCGTGCACAGTCACTGCGGTCACAGCTCCGGCCAGCAGCACGGTTAATTGTTTTCTCATACCCTACTCTCGGTTTCTCTACGCGAATCAGTCCGCTAATCTAGGGCATTTGTGCACAGGGTTCCAGAGAGGGGAAGAGGTGTGAGATGAAAGGATTGATTCAACGGGTGAGTCGCGCCCGGGTGGATGTTGCCGGGAAATCGGTCGGCGCTATTGATCGCGGCCTGCTGCTACTGTTGGGCGTAGAGGCCCGGGACACTTGTGAGGGCGCGGACAAACTGCTGCATAAAGTATTGAACTACCGGGTATTCCCCGATGACAGTGGCAGAATGAACCGGAATCTACAGCAGGCTGGCGGGGGGCTGCTGGTGGTCAGCCAGTTTACCCTGGTGGCGGAAACCGGGCGCGGTCTGCGCCCCAGTTTCAGCCGCGGCGCCAGCCCCGGGCAGGCCGAAGCGCTCTACAACTACTTTGTCGCGCAGGCGCAAGCCCGGTTTGCGCCGGTGGCCTGTGGTGTATTTGCACAGGATATGCAGATTTCCCTGGTCAACGATGGTCCCGTCACTTTCCTGCTGGAAGCCGGTTAACCCGGCAGGCAAACCGGCCTTGGACTCTATTGGGCACAGTCAGCCGGCGTGCATCCCCGGGATAAAACGACACCGCGGGGTTGTGTTGGCAATGCAGAGGCACCAGGCGAGCAGGCCGTGAATTGGGCCGAGGAGCCTCTTCATTTTTCAAACAAAACGCCCCTGTTCACTTCTTCGCCCGCTTGCGCATATTCTCCTGCAGGATTTTCTTGCGCAGGCGGATATGATTGGGGGTTACCTCTACCAGTTCGTCCTCTTCGATAAACTCCAGGGCCTGTTCCAGCGTGTGGCGGATCGGCGGGGAGAGGGTGAGGGCCTCGTCCGTGCCGGCGGCGCGGATATTGGTGAGCTGCTTGGCCTTGGTGGGATTTACCGCCAGGTCATTGCCGCGTGAGTGGATGCCGACGACCTGGCCCTCGTAGATGTCTTCTCCGTGGCCAAGAAACAGGCGGCCACGGTCCTGCAGGGTGTAAAGGGCGTAGGCGAGGGTTTTGCCGTTGACCATGGAGACCAGCACGCCATTGGTGCGCTTGCCTACTTCACCCTGTTTTACCGGGCCGTAGTGGTCGAAAATACTGGTCATAATACCGGAGCCGCTGGTGAGGGTGAGGAACTGGCTGCGAAAGCCAATCATACCGCGGGAGGGCACGGTAAAAGTCAGGCGCACGCGGCCTTTACCGTCCGGTTCCATATTGGTCAACTCGGCCTTGCGCAGGCCCAGTTCTTCCATAATCGAACCCTGGTGCTGGTCCTCAACGTCGATGACCACTGCCTCGTAGGGCTCGTGGACGTCGCCGTCCACAGCCTTCTGCACCACCTCCGGGCGGGATACGCCCAGTTCAAAACCCTCCCGGCGCATGGTCTCGATCAGGACGGACAAATGCAGTTCGCCACGGCCCGAGACCTTGAATTTGTCCGGGGAATCGCCCTGCTCGACCCGCAGGGCCACGTTGTGGATCAGTTCCTGCTCCAGGCGCTCCCGGATGTTGCGCGAGGTGACGAACTTGCCGTCCTGACCGGCGAAAGGGGAGTCGTTCACCTGGAAGGTCATGCTCACGGTGGGTTCGTCCACACTCAGGGCGGGCAGGGCTTCCGGGGTGTCCGGGTCACACAGGGTGTCGGAGATATTCAGCGCGCCCACACCGGTGATACACACGATATCGCCGGCGCTGGCCTGCTCCACTTCAGTACGCTCAAGCCCCAGATAGCCCATCACCTGCAGCACCTTGGCCTTGCGCGCCTTGCCATCGCGGTCCAGTACCACCACCGGCTGGTTCGGCTTGAGGGTGCCGCGGGTAATGCGGCCTACGCCGATCACACCCACGTAGCTGGAGTAGTCCAGGGCCGAGATCTGCATCTGGAAAGGGCCGTTGAGGTCCACTTTGGGGGGGGGCACCTTATCCAGAATCATCTGGAACAGCGGGGCCATATCGTCCGCCATAGCGGTGTCATCAAGGCCCGCAATGCCATTTAGGGCGGAGGTGTAAACCACCGGGAAGTCGAGCTGTTCGTCGCTGGCACCGAGATTGTCAAACAGGTCAAATACCTGGTCCATCACCCAGTCGGGGCGCGCGCCGGGGCGGTCGATTTTGTTGATCACCACAATGGGCTTGAGGCCCTGCTCGAAAGCTTTCTGGGTGACGAAGCGGGTCTGTGGCATGGGGCCGTCAACGGCATCCACCAGCAGCAGAACCGAGTCCACCATGGACAGCACGCGCTCCACCTCGCCACCGAAGTCGGCGTGCCCGGGGGTGTCAACAATATTGATACGGTAATCACGCCAGCGGATGGCGGTATTTTTGGCCAGTATGGTGATGCCGCGCTCACGCTCCTGGTCGTTCGAGTCCATCACCCGCTCCGCATCGGCGTCGCGGCGGTCCAGAGTGCCGGACTGCTGCAACAGCTTGTCCACCAGCGTGGTTTTGCCGTGGTCTACGTGGGCAATAATGGCTACATTTCTTAAATTGTTGATAATATTGGACATTTACTGCATAACACCTTAAATAAAACAGAATTTGTACACAGCAATGTACATATCCGTAACGCGATCTCCTTCAGGAGCCAATCGGAAAAAAGTTGCCAATTATAGCTTCAACTTTCGATAACGTAAGGGGCGGCTTTTAAGCGCGGTTTTGCCGCGCCTCGGCAAGGGCGTGTTCACAGGTAGCGCCAAGCGCCATCAGGTATCCCTGGTGAATGGGAACACTGGGTCTGGCATTGTGATAGTGGCTATCTGCAGCAGGCACTCCTTTACTGCCCAGGGTTCAGGATGGTCCGAAATAGTTGCCAAGGGTATCCCCCAGGGCTAAGAGTGCCGAGATCACGGAACTGTGGGGGAGTGCCGGGCAGGCAGAGTCCAGGCCCCGAGAGCGAAAGAGTGACCCCGCGTAACTGCATCTGGATGCCACCGGACAATGCCAGCTCAGCCAAAGCCTCTAAAGCGGGTATGGGCACTGGCATCAACTTGGGCCGGGGCTTGCGCTATATGGTGCTCCAATAGGTGATGGTGCTGAGCCTCAGCGCATGCTGCTGGCAGTAGGCTGCCTGGGATAGATCCCTGTTCCTCCAGGCACTGACGTGCTGCTGCCAGAAATCGGATTTACTCTGCATGGCCATTTAAATCTCCTGATCGTTAAAAACAGGAGAGTAGAGAAAATTTGACAGGTCCTTCAGTTGGGGTTACTTGATCGCCTACGGTTAAAGGCCACTCATTTAATGGCGGGCCAGAAGTCTCGCTGCACCACCAGTTATACTGCGCCTGACCTTGAAAGCACTCCCTGAAGCACCGGTAACTGTCGCAACAGGTTCGAACTATTGCAAGATAGGACCGGGTCGGAGGGAAAGAATGCCCCTCTCCCAGGACACGCAGTACAACCATCCCCGTACGCTCGTAATCGGGATCCATGCCGCATACGATCCTGGCAAAGGGGTATTCTTCCCTCCTGCCTTGCTAGTCAGCTAGTTTTGTGACGATACTGAGATCACTGTGCAGGGTCTGATGGACCGGGCATCGGTCAGCAATTTGTAATAAACGATTGCGCACCTCATCGGACAAATCGCCGACCAGGGTGACCACTCTGTTGATCACTTCAATTTTCTGTGGGCTGGATTCGCAATCCTCGCAGTCACGGGCATGTTCACGGTTATGACTCAGGTGTACCGAGACGTCCTGTAGTGGAATTTTTTTGTGCCTGGCGTACATGCGAATTGTCATTGATGTGCAGGTGCCGAGTGCCGCCAATAAGTGTTCATAAGGGTCGGGGCCAAGGTCGCTGCCACCCATTGCCGTGGGTTCGTCGGCCAGCCATTCATGGGAATCACTGATCACTGTGCGGGTAAACTGTCTGTTCTTTTCTTTAACCAGCACATGCCCGCTGGGTATGGCAGAGGCTTTTTGCTCGATATTTTCCGGTTCCTCAATATATCGTGTCGCCCAGGCGGCAATCGTAGTCGCAACATAGTCGGCATCCCTGGCCCGGGTCAGTAAATGATCGGCGTTATCCAGGCTGATAAAACTCTTTGGGTGTTTGGCGCTGCGGAAAATTTTTTCAGCTTCATGAATCGATACTGTGGCATCTACTGGAGAGTGAAATATCAGCAGAGGTTTTTTCAATGTTGCAATTTTTTCTGACTGATATTGATTTTCCAGGTCATCCAGAAATTGTTTTTTAATAGTAAAGCGCCTGCCAGCTAAGGCTACCTCCGCCACGCCCCGGGTATTGATCTCATCAAGCTTGCAACCAAACTGCTTCACGACATGTTGCGGGTCTGCCGGGGCACCGATGGTCACTACCCCTCTGACCTCCGGCATCGAATGGGCTGCTGCCAAAGCCGCAGCGCCCCCCAGGCTATGGCCAATCAATAAAGAAGGTGCGCGATAATGATCACGCAGGAAATTGGCAGCCATTACCAGGTCATTGATGTTCGAGGAAAAGTTGGAATTGGCGAAATCCCCATCGCTGCCACCGAGCCCGGTAAAATCAAATCGCAATACGGCATAACCTCGGGCAACCAGTGCGCGCGCAATGCGTGAGGCCGACACCACTTCCTTACCGCAGGTAAAACAATGGGCAAACAGGGCAAAGGAATGCGGATTGACATCTGGCGTCTCCAATAGACCCGCCACCCTCAATCCATCCGTAGCAGCAAACTCCAGTTTGATGCGTTTGCCCATGGTACTTTCCCTCTTTATCTGTTAGAAGACCGTATTCTACAGTACCGCCGCAGGCTTTTACTAGAGAACAGCATGGCGCATCTGCAGCCATTCCAGTCTAGTCGAGCCGGATACCCCCGCGAGGCAACACGCTGTAGCCCTAAATGCTTTGACAGTAAGGCGCAGTTTCAGGCATTTTTCGACATATTTGCGAAAGGGTTTGAATAAGTATCGTCCTCTGCCAATCTATAGCGCAAGGATAAGCTTGGGTTTACAGGCATCAAAAACACCCAGGGAATCCCACGGCGCCATACGGTAAACAATCCCGAGGATATTCTAGTCGCTAGCATTCTTTTTCTTTCTAAAATTGTGTGTGGGCATCAAATACCAGAGAACACCGGCTATTAAATATTGCACCGGG
This sequence comes from uncultured Microbulbifer sp., assembly GCF_947489355.1. Lineage (GTDB taxonomy): Bacteria > Pseudomonadota > Gammaproteobacteria > Pseudomonadales > Cellvibrionaceae > Microbulbifer. The sequence goes on from NZ_CANLDD010000003.1 coordinate 105,054, forward strand.
ATATTACCGATCAAATTTGCCTGTTCTGTTCGATCAGCCAACACCATCAAAAGCATAATGGTGGCATAGACCAGGTTCAACCAAATGGTGAACCAAATCAGGCTGACGTTGGCGGCAGGATTCTCTGCGGCGAGGAACAGAAAAACACCCAGTGTTGCGAATATGCCCATCACAATCTGTTCATATTCAGGCTGCGGTGGCGTCCATCCCCATCCGGTGGGCCATATCCATACCATCATCGGGTAAATGGCAAAGATAAAAAACAAGCCTATAATCTTTAGCGCAATGGGGAGATACTTTACCCGGGTTATATCATCCATAGGCTCTCCGGTGTAGTTAAAAATCACTGAATATTCCGATTACACCCACAGGATACTTTCAGTCTCTTCCTGTGTTGGCCGACATATGAAAAAATGCTAATACACATGTCACCGGCATCGCCAGCAAAACGATGTATGAAGTTTCCCGCCCGGTAGAATCCTGTAATTTGACCATGCAGCTACTGATGCCCTCGCACACACTATTGATGGACGTAATATGCGAATTCATGGATTAGTTTATAGTCTTGCGCTCCAGGATCAAAAAATTGATTAAATCCACAATCTATAACAGTCAGTTAGAGCGTCCACCAGATAGAGGTCTACCTGCAAACTTGTCTTGACCAAGTATCCATGCACCTATATCAGTATCGTTCGATACTGTGGCGCCCTCCGGGTCGGGATCACCGCATAATAAAAAGTGTTTTCTGTTGAATACCACCGAGCTGATATTTTTGGTTTGGGCCCCAAGAGTGCGACTTCTGACGATACTGTGATATAGCCAGTAGTTTTCTAGGTGTTTGCAGCGGTTGCAACCAATGCGGTCATGCAGATTAAGTGTGGTAGGCCAAAAGGGACTGCCTCCCGCTATAACAATGGCGAGTTACTGGTAAGACAGAAGAAGAGAGTAGTCCTCTGCCAGGATCGGAGGCATGGGTGCCGATTACGAGCGTACAGGGCTCTATTCGTCGTGCGTCCTGGGAGAGGAGTATTCTTTCCTTCCGGCCCGTTAGTAAGTAGACGCATTACCAGCCCCCCTAGGTAAAACGCCAGGTGCGCGGACCTTGTCTGAAAAATGCCAAGATCAATGTAGGATCACTTCATCGGGCCCTGACCCAACAGGGCCTCAAGGATTGGCAAAGATCAACGCGGTGCAGGTCCGCTGATGTGAGAGGGGGCTCTCTGAAACTTGTCGCTACTCCAGTGCATTGTAGAGTTGGAGCTTGTTTATTCCGCGAATCCTGCCGACAGCCTCAGCTCTGTTTTCTCATTTTCAGAAAACGCATCCCAATGTCTGTCCTGGATTGCGCCCTCCAGAGAATACAAGCAATAACAAACGGGAAGCTGTTTTTCCGTGTTTTTCTCAAGGAGCAATTGGTAGGCTTTGGCCGCACCGAGTTTTCTCAATTCGACCTCATTGGTGCCACCAATTTGATACAGTTTGGATGCCACGGTTTTTCCAATATTTTTTAATTCTAAAAGTGCTCTATTAGGCATTGTTCTATTCTTGTACCGCTTCGTCACTCTAAAAATTACCGGGGTTAATAGTTACATACTACCGTGAGCGGCGCTGAAGAGCGCCAATTGAGCGTGCGCTTTTTAAGGGGTAACTGGGGTTTTCCCAGCGCATGCGTCTAGAAATATAGGCGCAAAAATAATCTTATTGGATTGCATTCGGTTTTCTTTAGGGTTAAAGCGGCGTAAAATCCACAGATATTTATCAGTATTTGGGCCCTGATTGGGCCAGTTTCTGCGCACCAATAGTGCAAGCGGCCCCAAAAGCCCAGGCAGTTTCTCAAAGCGCCATCCCTTCAACAGGAGAACGGTAATCTGACCAAAGCGTAAATAAAAGGCGCTGGCCCAAGGTGCACGAACACCAAGAGCCAGCTAACCAAATTGATAAGAGTGCTATCAAAATGGCTTTATGGATAATACGCTAGAAACCCGCTTGTCTTCAATAAAGTGGGGCATATTCAGATGCTTGGGACGGTTTCCCAGACTCTGGGAGCGTTGCGTCCGCCTGTTCTGCTTTTACGCCTACCGTTCCCGCGCACCGCCTTGTGTTTCCTTCCAACGTTACTATCTCAGCTTTCCCATCGCGGGAAGTCAGTTCAGGGTTTGCGATCCAGAAGGAAAGGTCTATGTTGATTTTAAAACGCCGGCCAGGCGAGAATCTCAGAATTGGAACCCATGTTTCCGTCACCGTATTGGGTATTTCGGGTAACCAGGTCAGGGTAGGTATAGAAGCCCCCAAATCCCTACCCGTGCACCGGGAAGAAGTGTATGTGCGCATCCAAAAAGAGCGGGCGCTGAACAATGGAAATCGTTGAGAAAGGGGTTCTCCCGGCAGGGAGGGTTCGCTATGGACCGCAACTGCCCTGTGAGGCCGCAATCATGAATCGGGCAAAGACCGGAAACCCTCCATAGTATTCACAGGAACCGCACAAAATCCATTGCCAGTATCTGCTTTTGCGTACGCACCGGCCGAATGCCAAACCAGATAATACGCATATTTCCAGGCATCTGAGCTTTTTCCCGAGCAGTCCTTGCGGGAATGACCCGCAGAAAAGTAGCATTTAATCGAGGAGCGAGCCTGAAAGAAAGGGGCTCTTCCAGAAGGGCAATTATGCAGCTGTCCCCTTTCTTTGTCGAGCTGCTGCGTAACTCATTGCAGCCCGTACTTTGGTTGAATTGAGGTCGGGGAAGCCATCAATGATCTCGCTAAACAGCATCCCGCCACCCAGCATATCCAAAATATTTGCGGCGGCAATCCTTGTTCCTTTAGTGCACGCTTTGCCGGCCCTTCTCTGGGGGGTTTACCTCAATATACTAATAAGATCATAGGCATTCAGGCGCAAATACATTACGAACGCCAAGCAGCGTGCTCATTACCGGGGAGCGAAGAAAAGATACTGGAGAGCTGAAATCAGCCGGAATCCCGAAGCCTGTCATCGTCACAGATAGTGCCGTTACTCGCGGACCAACGGATTTACATTGTCTCTGAGCCTGGATTCTATCGGGTTTTGCACGAAGCGGATCAACTACATCGGCGTAGAGAAGCCGAAGCACCACGCAAAGTCGCCAAACCCGAGGAACGCCGTGCCGGGCAGATGGTGCCAATCAGGTTTGGAGTTGGGATGCCACGTTTCTGGCGTCCGGTGTGCGTGACGACTTCTATGAGCTGCATCTGATTCTGGATGTCTTCAGCCGCAAGATTGTTGGCTGGGAGGTGCATGCCGAGGAGCCCGCCGCTCATGCCAGCAGCACCCTGACCCGCAACTTGTGGAGCGTATCACAAAGCGCGGACTGGTTCGACACCAGACAATGGTGGGCCGATGAAAGGCGCCGCTTGGTCGGCGACCTTGCAATGCTTGCTGTGGTAGCGTCGTTCAGCCAGCTTTCGGTGAGTAATGACAACCCCTTGAAAGTCTGATCAGAGCCTTGAACTGCGAGTCAAGTTACCCGAGCAAGCCGTTTGAAACTATCGAGGCTGCAACGAAGCGGGTACAGGGATCTGCGCAATGGGTCAACAACGAACATCGCCACTGAGAGAGAGTCGATGACGGCATAACCAGTGATCGTGACAACTTCGTAGACAAACACCGAAGCAGAGTGAACATATAACAGTGCCGAAAAAATGGTCTTCTTCTTGAGCCTCAACCGGAAGGGTTAACTGGTGCTGAGAGCTGATAGCTGATTTACGTGATCGTAGATTGAGACAGGCTAACTAAAGCATGAATGACAAGTTATACAATTATGGATGCCTGTCTTAGATAAAAATTCTAAAATATATTGAAATATAAGCATTTTTTTGCAATAGTTGCGCCGTCATTTTTGTGCTGCTATTGCTGCTATTGCTGCTATTGCTGCTATTGCTGCTAGAAAGCGGGATTGACATTTAAAAAAATGTAATGGGTGCATGGAAGTTGGAGTTTCTGGAATGGGTTCAGTTTCCATACCAGGGAATTCAGTGAGATGCTTGGTATCTGTCTTTAATTGCCAATGTTCAATCTTCAGGTGGAGCATGGCAGGTGTTTAGACTAAATGAATAAGGATGTTGCTGTTTCGGTCGCTTGGCTTCGTATGGCTCTGATGGCTTGGGTGGTGTTATTCGGGTTGGGCTTTGTGGTATACAGTCCACACACCGTTGCTGATATCGATATCAGAGCCTCTAGGCCAATAAGTTCGGGAAATTCGGCCAGCTTTAATGTCCATATCAAGGATTGCCGTGAACGGGTCTCTGTGGATGTCGGTCGCGAAGGGGAGCTTACCCGCTACTCCCCCGCAAACATGAATCGAAATCTTGCCGATCCTCTTTCCTGTGAAATCTCATTTCAGCTTGATTCCGCTGCTTCACTGGAAGCATTAGTTGTTTTAAATTTTCTTGATGACAGCACCCAGTCATATACCGAAACTTTCTTTTCGAAGCGTGTCGGCCCTAAAGTAAGCCTGTTTAAGGTTTCTTTTCAGACAGAAACCGAGCGCCAGTTTCTGGATATTTTACTTAATGCCCAAGATGATCAGGATATTGCTTATCTGCCTGCTCGCGTACAAGGTTTCCGGGCCTCTGTATTGAGATCGGTTGGTGGTGTCCTTTCTGAGGCTTGGGATCTGCTTTTCTGCGCACAGATAGTTGGTTGTGGAAGGGAAAACTTTCGATGAATATAATAGGAAAGGGACGCTGGGTTAAGTCAGTTGCTTTTATTTTAGCATTGACATCGATGAGCTTTACAGCGTGGAGTGCCCAGCCAGCGTTGGATTTTCGCAGTAATAAAAATCTTTCAAATCAGGGAGTAGCTTCCTACACACTGGCTGTAGACAATTGTAGTCAGCTGGCCGAGCTTCAGTACAGTTCTGGGGCGCAGAGTGTTTCACTGACAGCCAGTGATGCCAATCCTAATCCACAATCACCCCTCGGTTGTCAGTTCCCCATCGAATTGTCCGGAGCGCAAAAATTAAATCCCAGTGTTTCTGTAACATTGATTGACGGCGCAGAGTTTAGTTACCAAGAACAATTTATCGCCGAAGATACTCGTCCGGACCTTCAGTTTCACGAAGTTGCTATTGAATCCACACCGCAGGGCCAGTATCTGATTACATCAGTTGTAGCCTCTGACGATACGGATATAAGTTATATCGGCTTTTCCGTCTCCGGTATACGTGCGTCGGATTTGCGCAACGCCGGTGGCATTGTCAATAAAGCTAAACAAAGTGCGTTTGCGCGAACCGATGGGGTCGAACGTGTATACCCCGTGGCTGACAATCAGTCAGTTTTTTCTCTCTCCCTGCCTTTGCAAGGTATCCTCAACGATGCAGAAATCGCGCGAGATGCCTTGGTGCTGGCTGATGTTTACGCGGTAGATGCGTTTGGCAATCAAACCAGTTTTTCAAAGATTGCTTTTACCGGAGACTCGATTGAAGAGCAGGTGCTGGGTATTTCCGCAATGCCGGAAAACATCATCTTTAGTAACCCTCTGGAGACCGCCGTTGTAGTGCCCACTGTGAGTTTTGAGTTTAGAGGGCTGGTGCCTTTGCCGGGTGTGGGTACCGGTGTTAATTACAGTTCTTCCCACCCCGATTTGGTCGCGGTGACACCTGGTGGAGTGGTTTATCCTCTGCGAGAAACGGGACAGGCGTCTGTCAATATATTGGTGAGCTACCGGGACCTCGATCCTCTCACCATTCCGGTGGAAGTGGATTTTACGAAAACGATTGTCAGCCTGAAAGCTAAAGATATTGCCGAAGGCCAGCCGCTTGCTCTACAGGCACTTAATACACCTGTGAACTTTCCGGAATTTCTCGCCGTTTTTAATGATGGCTCCGAGGCTGATGTTGGTCAGCAGCTAGCGCTTCAAACAATTATCAGTGATGATTTAAAAGATATTATACACGTGGATGGTTTTCGTAAAACCATCAAATCACAAGCTGTTATTCCCGAAGATGCCCCTGCCTCAATTGAGGTAAGACTCAAAGACCTTCCAGAAATTTCTCTAAACCTCAATATCACGGCAAAAGATGCAGTACCGGATGTAAAACTGAATTTGCCTGCGCGGATCAGTGTTGGAGATTCCCTGATTGTTAAAGCGCTGGCCAAAGATGATGTAGGTATCGAGGGTGTGCGCTTCTACCTCAATGGCTCTGTGCTCGGTGAAAGAGAGACAACCCCCTATGAGATAACTTTGCCGATTAATGAAGCCATGACAGGGCAAATGTTTACCCTGTACGCTGAGGCTATTGATACGGTTGGTCAAAAAGGTGTCAGCCAGTCTCAATCAGTGACGGTTTCTAGGGAGTACAAAGGGAATATTCCTGCCTATGAGTTCGAATACCCGGTAAACAACCAGCGATTTGTAGAAAAAAGTCGCATATTATATCAAATCTCTCATCGCCTGGGGATTTTAACTGAACTGTATGGCAATACTCGCTCAGGCATTGAACGAATTGAGTACTTCTCTGACGATTTAAAAGTTGCAGAAAGTCTGTTTGCAGGTTTTGAAATCCGAGAGGAGCTGATTGTTGGTAAAACAGAAAAAGTGCTCTATGAAGTGTGGCGGGCTGAAGGTGATGTCAAAGATATTGCCGTGGAGGAAACTTCGACTGCTATCACCGCGACAATCCATGTGCACAACAACACTGCAAATGCACCCTCAAAACTGATTCGGATCGTCGCCAACCAAGAACCCAGTGTCAGAATTATTGCGCCCGTAGTGGGTGGTATTGCTACCGTTAAAAATGAACTGCCCATTCGTGTAGAGGTCACTGACGATACACTGGATGCAGGCACCACCATAGAGGTGTATGTCGACGGTGAGCGTGTTGACTCAGTCTACCATCGCGAGAGTGAAGTTGGTCGGGATGTGGATATTTCCACCGAAAGTGTACAACAGGACTTTACTTACTTTGTCGCCGCCGAATTATTAGGAGAGACTCTCGATATCGAGGCTCGCGCCATTGATTACCATCAGGAAATAGGTGTTTCTCAAAATCTGCGTATTCCAGTAAAAGCCGATCAGCTGCCAACGGTGGCAATTTCCCATCCAACAGAAGGTGCCTCTTTTGTCTCCGGCTTACCCATGGAGCTGCGAGCTTCTGCAAGCGACGACATCAATGTAGGAAAAGTAGATTTCTATGTAGATGAGGTTTTTGTGGGTGCCGATACCAAGGCGCCTTTCTCTGTTGTCTACGAAACACCCATTGTGGAGCATGGTGAGCGCCAGTTAAGTATCCATGCGGTTGCTTTTGACTCTATAGAGCAGTCTGCAACCAGTCAGACAATTCAGGTGACTCTGGGACAAGATGAAGAGCGTCCCGTTGTCAATGTGGTCTCTCCAGTGCTGAAAAACCTTGATGGACAGCAGGCAATTGCCACAGTTTCTGAGCAGACCGAAGTGGTCTTTAAGGTGGCGGGCTATGACAATGTGGCGGTCACTGAGCTTGAGCTAAAAGGCTTTCGACTCGAAGGCGAGCGTTTAATATTAACGGGTAAAGACACTGATATCGTACCTGGAGAAAGCTTTAAGCCAGAAGCTATACCCGGTGGATTTAACGGCTTCAGTGCATTTCGGATCACCGATATTCCGGCATTTTTGGCCAGCCAGAATTCTGAATTTGACGATTACACCGTCTCAGTTGCAGCACTGGATGAAGTGGGCAACAAAAGTGAAGCGTTGGTTACTTTCCGGGTAATTCCCGATGGCAAGCCCCTTGTTAAACAGGTTGATTTTGACAGTGCTTTGTATTACGTGCGCGATCAAGTCAATATCAATGTATTTGCCGAAGACGATAAAATTGTCGACCGGGTGGAAGTAGAATTTGATTTACCGGGGCAGACCATCACTAAGCAGACCAACGATGCAGTTAAAAGTGCTTTGGTGGATGCTGACTTTACTCTGGATCTCGCCGCGCTCAATCTCGCCAATGTTGAACAGACGTTGACCCTGACCATTACTGCCTATGACAGCCTTAACCAGGCTTCAGACAGCGTGGTCAAGCAAGTCGTCATCAGCAAAGATGAAAAACCCCCTGTAGTGGTTATCGATGACCCGAGTGTCGGGCAGACTTTATACCAAGGGGCAAAGGTTAACTTCAGTGCAACGGCTCGCGATAATACCTATCTGCAAAGTGCTGTCGTAAAAATCAATGGCGAGTCAGTAGCAACGCCGGCGGTAGACAGTAAGGTTGAGACACTGGGCTTTTCTCACACCGTTGCCACTGATGTGACTGACGTGGCTGTGGAGATCACCCTGACTGATGAGTTCTCCAACCAGACGGTAGAGGTATTTACCTATGATGTAGAGGCGGAGCAACCACCGCAGGTAGTAATACGCACACCGACACCTGGCTCAAGATTGTATGAAGGTGAACAATTCAGCATTGCCGCATTTATTGAAGATGATAAGCAGCTTACTAACGTCGATTTTTATGCGAAACAAGCCGATACAGAAATTAATCTGCAAAACTACAGTGGTCTGGCGCTCCAAAATATCAATGTTACAGGCGGCCACACCTTCAGCATCAACACTCGCGTACCTAATCTCAATGCGAACGAGCCCTGGGAACTTGGTGTCAGAGCTACTGACAATACAAACTTAACGACTACCGAAGTGGTGGAGCTGGATATTCTCGATGATGAGGAAGCCCCCTTTGTGACAATGGAAAAACCCGATCAACCATTGTCGGTGTTGCCAAGTTATAGTTTTGAAGTCAAAGGTGAGGCCAACGATAATTTTTATATCGATGAGTTAATGCCGGTACTGATTGCCGAGGGTGGTGAAGAGATTGCCCTCAGCTGGGAAAATCTGATTCGCGAAGATCGCATCGAAAGTATAGAAATCCCCGATCCCATCACCGTTGGCAAAATAATCGTCGCTGAGCGTTTCTATACCAATTTTGAAGGTAAGGTAGTTGTCGATGAATCCTTGATCGCGCGCACTGGTGAGACATTTAGGTTTTTGATCAGAGCTGCTGACAAGGGTATTAATGAGACTGATTCCAATGCCCAGAATCTCACCATCGAAGCCGATGCCAATAAGCCGGAGATTAACTTTTTAAGCCCCTTAAAAGATCTGGTGGAGCGCCAGAGTGTTGCTGTTATAGCGGAGCTCAACGATGAGCTTGGTGTTGAAAGCTACAACCTCTATGTGGCTGGCAATGAAGGATCACCCCTGGCCAGTGCTTCGGCATTGAATGCGCGCAATCTGACTGTTGGGCGCGCTCCAGATACCGACTCAATTATGCTGGACCTGTCTCAGTTTACTGATATTCCCGCCGAAGGGTTGTCGGTAAGTTTGGTGTTGGAAGCTACTGATATTTCAGGAAACGAAGCGGTGGCAACCCATGTGTTGCGTATCTTGCCTGATCAATCCCCATTAGTGGGAGTACAAAACTTATCGCCAGCTGAATGGTTGCGTGGTGGAGCAGGTTTCCATCAGTTTATTCTAAGCGATGATTTTATTACCCATAGCTCTGATCTAAATTTCTTAGCCGTCTACACGAGCTTTTCCCAGATGACACCCACGGATCAGCCTGCTGAACGTGCTCCGCGTATGGAGGTGGAAAATCTTAGTGCTGGGCACAATCGTCCGTATTTAAAATTTAATTACCCGGAAGCTCAGGGTGTCAACGGTAAGATCACCATTGATGGGGATGTATTGCTCGAGATAAAAGACGATGCTATCGAAGTAAATGGGCTTGCTCACTATTACATTAATGTTGACGGTGACGACAACAAACTTAAACTGGACTTTGGCACCGACGTCAATGTCAGCTACAAAATTACCGGTTACAGTGATGACGCTTGCATTGAGCCCGTGTTGGAGACGACCTGGGATAATGCCACTTTGCCGCTCTACACCGTGCTTGCGCCCAATGTCATGGTCTTGGAAATAACACCAATATTTTCCAGCGATACCACGGTGCTGCCTAATTATGTAAAAAAAATTCGTGTCGATCTTAATAACCAGAAAGATAGTAGAAGCTATAAGTCTGTATCCGAAACCTCCCACAGTGTTACTACCGATACGTTCCGGGTTTCAACTTATCTGAGTGATTACAATAGCAGCGAAGGCCAAAGTTATATCGCCACAGGACGGCGCTATCGCTCCAGTAATTCAGGTAACAACACCGATGGTAATACCGCGTTTAACACAGAATTTGGCAGCTTGTTGTTGGTACCCGATGCACGAGATATCGAAGCGACGTTAATTTTCGGTTTAGCTGCTGACAGATTCTCTAATGAGCGTGATCCACAAACATTGATACCGCTGGCATTGCGCGCTCATAGTGATGACACTATCGCGCCTGTGGTTGAGATTGAATCTCCCACCATCGGTGAGAATGTGGTACCCGCCCAGCGTCTGGAGGTGGATTTCACTGCTACAGATAACAGCGAATATATCAAGCGCGCGTCACTGCTGATCAACGGTCAGATTGTTCATACCATAGGTGGTGCAGTGGGAACATCCGATTACCGTTTGATCTATGATGTGCCCCAATATTTTAACTCCGGCAGTGATTTTGAGCTCTCCGTGGTTGTGGAAGACGCAATGGGTAACACCCACAGCGACAGCCGTATGTTGCTGGTAGATACCAATGAAGTGCCCACCTCTCAATTGACGGAGTTCACTTCCGGTGGCCGCTCAATTACCGACCAGGAGCGATTGAGTTTTGCCGAGTTCTGGGTGCGCTCTAACTCTTCCATGGTCTTTGAATCGATCCTCGGAGATGACGCAGGATTAAAGTCCTATCAGTTCGTGCAGGTACTACCCAATGGTGAACGTTCGGTAATTTATGAAAAACTCTACAACCAGGCCTGCCCCAGTATTCATATTTTGCGTGACAGTGTCTCTGTCAGCCATGTTTTTGATTCTGGTGTGCCCGTTGAGTATGAATCCATTGTAACCGACACCCTGAATCAGAAAACGGTACGCCGATTTTTAGTACACCCTCAGCAAAATGTTACACCAGCGGTGCGCATTACTTCACCAGCAGATAACCAATCCATTGTTGCGGGTACCTTTACGCTTGCGGTAGGAATCGTACAGGCCGATGATCGTCCGTTGCCGAACTCCTCCGTAGAGTTTTACGCTAACAACATCAAGCTCAGCAGCTATTTGCGCGGCAATGTCAGTGGCCTGGGTGGCAGCCCGGAAGCAAGAGAGCAGGCTTTCAATTCAATTTATGATGAGTTCGAGAAAAAATACGGGCAAGTGGTGGCGAGAGAGTTTGCCTATGACAGAGCGCCCAATAGCATAAACTCAACCTGGCAGTTGAAATTCCCAACCAGCCTGATTGATGTGGACGGCCGCGTTTCTCTGGTAGCTAAAGTTACTGATGCCGATGGAGCAGTTGGCACTCACAAAATCTCAGTGATCGGTGTGGCCGATACCATTTATCCGGAGGTGTTGGTAACAGAACCTGAAGTTTCTTATTCGCCGATTGAAGCGGCCAGGTTTGATGTGCACTACCGCGGCTACGACAATGTGAAGGTGGACAACATCGCCTTGTTTACCACCTATGGCGCCCGCAAAGACGACGGCAAATATGTAAAACTTCCCTACGGCGATCCGGTAAAACGCAATCAATCCATTGCTGATCTGGATCATGAGATCATTACCACGGTCAATATTGATACACCGATTTATAAAACCCATATCTCTGTGGACAGGCTCGGCGAAATAGCCGCGCAGTTTGTGGGCCAGCGGCTGGAAGAAAACCCCGGCTTTGATATCTGGCTGAAGGTTGTCGTCCAGGATGCTCAGGGTCTTGAAAACGTGCGTGAAGTTAAATACCGCATTCGAGAAGACGAGCGCCCGGTCGTGGATATTGTCAAACCTCTCGACGGTGACAATGTGGTGGAAAACAATCAGATACCCATTCAGGTTACGGCTTTCGATGATGTGGGTATCCAGCAGGTGAGACTGATTGCCCGCAATGCCAATAATGTTGAGCTGACCAACGTTAAACTCAACCAGGCGCCCTACAACTTTGCCGTTACATTGCCCGACTACCAACCCGGTGGCGATAACCGCATTACTATTACTGTGGAAGCCATGGACACCTATGGTGCCGTCTATGGTGACCTTGATGTGCACCAGGCTGAAGAAACCATTACCGTCAATGTAGTCGAAGATCAACCGCCGGTTATCAGCATCGCCTTACCCACCGATGGCGAAGAACGAATCGAAGGCGAAAAAATATTGGTGCAGGTCAATGCAATCGATGATGTAGGCATTGAACGGGTAATTCTCAACGCTAATGGTCTGATCAGCGGTGATAAGAGTTTCTCTGATTCGCGTGCACCTTTTGAATTTATTCTCGACCTGCCTTACGGCCAGGCCGGAAAAGATATTACCTTGAGCGCGACGGTAACCGAGTACCGTTTAGAAGGTGAGCCCCGTGTGATCAGCACGGTTAAACCTGTTACGGTTCATGTGCTGCAAGATACGATAGCTCCAGAGTTAGTGGTTAACGCCCCTTTGAGCGGTGCGACAATTGTTGAAAAACGGATTTTGCCCTTTAGCATCAATGCTGAAGATAATGTCAGTGTCAATCATGTGCGTGTGGCCTTGGGGTATGATCGCAACCAGAACACAGTTCTGGAAACCAGCGAAATTATTAATGATCAGTACCTGATGAGTGCCCCTTACACGGGTGTGCTCGCGCTGGGTACACTTGAGACCTACCTCGGTGTTGAAGCAGCTAATGACAGCGAAATTGATCTTAAGCTCTTAGTCTCTGCGTTTGATGGTGCAGGCAATGTAAGCACTGAAACCCTGCCGGTAACCCTCAGGCGCAACGCACCACCTACCGTCAATAGTATCCGTATTCTCGATCGCAAGGGCAACTTGCTGGTTGATCAAAGCTCTGTCACGCAAGGCCGGGAGATTCTGGTTGAAGTGATTGCCAGTGACGATGAAGCGGGCGTGGAGATGGCCAGCCTTTACCAGGCTGTCGATGTGGGTTCAGGCAATGCAGACAATTATCAACTGCACAGCCAGGACGGCGCTTCGCCATTCCAGTTTGTATTGCGAGCACCGCAACAGGTGGGTGCCCAGGTCAAACTGAAAGCAAAAGCGACAGACGTAGACGGCTATCAAGGTGCACTTTCGGATTTAACCCAGCTGTTGGAAGTGGTGGCAGACCTGCCACCTGAAGTCGCCATCGTGCAACCGGCCAACGATGAGTCGGTAATTATCGACGGTGAACCCATCGAAGTATTTGTAGAAGCCATCGATGATCTTGGTGAGCAGGGTATAGATCGCGTGGTGGTTTATGTAAACTCTCAACCTATGGCCACACTGTATAGCCCTTACAGTGAAACCGACGGTGCCTTTGGGCAAGAATCTATTTATCACGCGGTAATTTATCCACCGGCCGGGGTCAGTGGATTTTTAGTGCAGGCGGTAGGTTACGACATTGCCGGGCACAGTGCCTCTTCACAGGTGGTACGCATTGGTAAAATTGAAGATACCGTACGACCCAAGCTGCGTGTGCTGAAACCTTTCAATCGGGAAATCCTAACCACCGCAGAAACGGTACTCAGTGCTGTCAGCATTGAAGACATTGGCGATGAAGCCGAACGCAGTGTTACCCAGACCTGGTATCGCGAGTATCAGACTGATAACGGTGAGTACGCCGTATTGGCTCAATTTAATGGAAACTTGTTTAAAGATGAAGCCCGTGATGAAAGCACGGCAAGTCTGCCTCTGAGCGAGCCAGACAATCACTATTACATCTACTGGGCGAAGGTTACTGAAGGCAGTATTTTACAACGCACCACCGCACGCAACGAGCGGGTGCGCATTGTTACTACGGTGACAACTCAAAGCCATGAAGTGAGTGAAGAGACCATCTACGAGATTGGTCTGCCTATTGCTGAAAGCCGTTTCTGGTCGGCCACCGCTACCCCTTCTTCTTCCGATGAGTCAGTTTACTTTTCATCGATACAGCGCTATCAAAGCAACACCCGCGAAGGGGCGATGGTAGGTGCCTGGTCTGTGCACAGTCCGTTCTTACCAGAGGGCATTGCCACGGATCCATGGGCGGCCCTTTACACAGGATATACCGGAATTTTTCTCGCCGATGCGGTGGATGAAACCGAACCCACCAGTGATGGTAAACGTTATATTTTCTCTTCACTGTTAAACGGTGCGGCAGAAATTTTTCGGGGCACCATCACTGATATACACGCCGACGGCGATTTTGTCTTAGCTTCTAAAGCCAGCTCGCCCTGTTTAACAGAGTGCGATGAACAGTCTGTGTATGTTAATAAATTGCGCGGGACGATTGCCAGCAATTCTGATACCGGTACCGTTTATGAAGAAGAGGGCGCAGAGCTGCTGCTGTTTAGTAAGCGCAATGAAGAAGGTGAGTTTGGTTTGCCTTATATGCTCAGCGGCCGCTTCAGTCTGCCTTATCCTGAAGCCTTAGGTGTTGCCCGAAAAGACAATCTCGCCTTTATTGCCAACGGGCGTGGTGGTGTACAGGTTGTTGACATCAGTGATCTTAACGCACCTTATCGCGTGGCTTACATTAAGCCCAATGGCGAAGCCCGCGATGTGCTGGTGGACGGAGATTATGCCTATATCGCCGCAGGTCTCGAAGGTGTTGTGGTCGTTGACATTAAAGATCCCGCGATGCCCATTGTGGGGCGTGTTGATACTTTTGGTATCGCCAATCGTATGGCCAAACAAGGCAATCAATTATGGGTGGCAAACCTCGCGCATAATTCTCTCGGTGCAACAGGGGCAGAAGTCACTGCCATTGATGTTACCAACCCCTTGGGCCCTGTGGTGCAAACCTCTCTGGAACTCACACCTAACCGCGGTGACAGAAACAATGCTGGAGTCTTTGATGTATCTATTATTGGTAATAAGGTTTACGCCAATGTTTACTACGTCGACGAAGAGGGCAAAGCCACTGACGGTATTATTGAAATTATCGACACAGCTGCCATAGACAGCGGTGATGACTTTACCGTACCTGTGGTTACCCATCGCCCGGCTAGTGAAAAATTACCCGGCGGCAGAGACTTACTCGTTGCTCGAGGCCAGTTACATACTGCCGGAGGGCAACAAGGTCTCCAGGCCATAGATTTCCCGGTGCTGACTGTGATTGGTCACACACCTGTGGCTGACAGTATTCAAATCAGCACAGACACTGCCAAAATAGAAGTGGAACTCTCTGCAGCGTTGGATCCTGCAGGTGTGCTCGGTGATTACTTCGCCGTTTATAAAGGCTTCACCCAGGCTGGTGCCGAAGTGATCATGGGTGAAGATGTAAGCAGTGAATTCACCATCCACTTTGCCACTCGCAACGATCAGCCACACCACCGTATTGTAGAGCTGGTGTCCAACAGTGAACTTGCCCAGAACAGCACTTATATTGTGGAAGTGAAGAAAGGGCTGCAGCCCTTGACTGGCTACGGTCTGGTAAATGATTACCGGTTTGAATTTTCAACGGTTGTCATTGCCGGAACAGAAGCTCCTGTTTACCACTCGATTACACCAAATACTGGGGACATCGCCGGTGGAACACAGGTGGTTATTCGTGGTGAGCATCTGGGTAACACGCCACAGGTTTATCTCGGTGGTCAGCTGATCAATGTATTGACGGTGGAAGCGGCGACACCTGAAGATCCCCATGAGAAAATTATTGCGCGTACCGTGCCCAACTATGCAGGTCCTGCGGCGTTGACAGTGATCAACGATGCGAGGCTTTCTACAAACGCCATCGGTGTCTTCACTTATATCGATCAACTGCAGCTTTCATTTGTCACACCGGGTGTAGTGGATGTTTCCCAACGAGGTGAGAACGATCAGGTTGATATTATCGGCTACGGCTTTAATCCTGAGATCACCCTTCGCGCCTACCCAACCGGCAGTCGTGAGCAATGGGTCAGTGACAGTGTTGACGATGATCGCCTGGTGCTGCACAGCGCTGAGCGAATGAGCTGGACCACGGCCGACTTCGGTTCTTATCGCGGTTTTGTGGATCTGGAAATTGAAGACCAGCGCGGTGAAGTGGCCATACTCCCCCGGGCACTGTTCTACGGTCAGCTTTCTTTCGATCGCCAGATACCCACGGCTGCTCGGGCTGGTAATTACATTCCCGATCCAGGTACCTTACCGCCAGGTAATATTATCGACCTTTTTGTCGACAGCTCTCGTCAGTTGATTTACGTATTGGGTGAAGCGAAAGACAGCTCGCAAGCGCGTGCGACAATGTTCAGTCGTGATCAAATACAATCCTCCATGGCTCCGGCGTGGATGAGTTTGATCAGCTACGATCGAAATGATCTGTCAAACGCTGCCCCGATGCACCAACTGGGCTACTACAACCTGCCACAGGATGTCACCGCCCGCGGCTTCTGGCTTAGTGACACTCACGTTTATGTGAGTGTTATCGGTGAACACTTCCCCAACGTGGAAACCGATTACGAAGATAAAACCTGGTTGTTTATTTATGATCGAGAAACCCGTGACCCGGATTCGGTTAGCGAAAAAGATCGCGGTATTATCGCCCAGTTGCCCATGCCTTTCGTTAAAGCGCCCAGCTTTATTTTGGGTCGTGATAACTTTTTGATCGTCGCTTCTCGCGATGAAGGGGTAGCACTGTTTGATATCAGTGTACCCACCGCTCCGCAAATGGTAGCGCGCGTTACAGATGTAGTGATAAATGGCACTGTTGAACAACCCAAGATTGTTGATTTATCACTGCGTAATTCGCAATTGCACTGGGTCCAACAAACCAATGGCTTCAGTGGCTACAGCTACGCCCGGGTTATACTTGATCTCACCGAGCCGACGCTCGCACAAATTGCTCAGTACGGCCATGACCCCTTTACTGATAACACTCTGACCAATGATATCGTCACGGCCAAACAGCCACAGAGCCTGGCGCTTTGGACCCAAACTAACAGTGATAACCTGATTAATCTGGGCAATTGGTCAGCGAATGGATTTGATCTGCGCGGTGGTAACTACAGCCTGATGGCTCAAGGTACGCTCGCAGTAAGCCACCTTAACTTCCAGACGCAATATGAGTGTGAAAACTACTGGCCTATCTTTGATGTCAGTCGGGCGGACAATATCTATTTACTCGATGTGATCAGCAGTAATTGTAGTTCTTACAGAGCTATGCCCGAGGGCTCCAGCAATAAACAAACCTTGCTCAGCGACGATGGTATTTTGCTGACCGTAGAAAACGGCCTGGATTCTAACAGCTACAACTCACGTTTAACGTTGACCGATGTGCTGACCCTCGATCTGGTTGACACACAACCGCTACCCGGTGATAAACAGGTCTCTACGGATACAATCTTAACGCTTACCTTTAATAAACCTCTGACGATCCCTGTCAATGAGACTGAGCAATCCTACCTCGAGACCTATCTGAAACTGATCGAAGAAAACGGCTCTGACGAAGGCATTGAAAAAGCATTTAGTATATCTATCGATCAGGCTGATCTGAAAAAAATCGTTATTACACCGACACAGTCTTTGACCCAAAATACGTCATATCGCATTGAGCTTAGCGATGTGCGCGACAGCCGACGTACCCAGGGTCTGGTCAACGCCACCATTCCCTTTACCACTGCGGGCTCAGGCTTGCCGATTGAAATTGTCGATATTTCTCCAAACACGGTGAGTATCAATGGTGAACAGGTCGATGTCAGCTTGAAAGAAGCTGTAGATCCGCAATTTACAATTTCAGGAAAGGCTGCAGTTAAAATCAGCAGTGAAACCGTTGGCGATGTAACCACCTATCGCATTCTGGCTCCGGCCAATACCGCCGGACCGGCTACCTTGAGCGTTACGGATTCACGGGCCTTTAAAGCAGAGAAAATTGCTGCCATTCGTTATGTAGAGCCACTGACTTTAGTGGGGGTTACACCAAATAGAGGACCTGCCGGGGGTGGCAACAGAGTCCGCCTCGAAGGTTATGGTTTCTACGGGCAGTCAGACACCGTGAGGGTAACGGTCGGTGATGTGTTGCTCGAATCGCAAGCCATACAGGTTATCGATAGTAACACTCTTGATCTGACTATGCCTGCCGGACGCATTGGTAAAATTGATATTCAGGTAGAGCTGGCCGATGGCAAAGTAGGCGTACTTAATGATGTCTATGAATATTTACAACCTAATCAATCAGAGATAGCGCTTGATGCGAATAAGTTTGATCGTATCAACGATGCGGTACTCGACCCAAGCGGGCGCTACCTATTTGCCGCACAGGGTTCCTCTGGCGTGGTGGTATACAATATCGATGCCTCCACCTGGACTAACGGCCAGAGCGGTGAACAAAGTCAGCTCGACCCCGAAGATCTATTACAGTTAATTGATTTTAACAATGATGGGCTAGATGATCGTGTGCTGGTTAGAGTTGAACTGCCCAATGATTACCACGCCCTCGGTATCGACAGTTATTTCGAGCAGAGTAATGATCGCGTATTTGTCAGTGCGGCGAAAAAGGATTCCAGTGGTCGCACTAAAGAAGGTACGGCAAGACTGTTTGTGATTTCATTCGATGATTTTGATATCACCGAAACCACCATCGTTAATCAACTGGAACTGCCTGCCGACTTTGCCCGCGGAATTGAAGCGGTGAATAAAAAAGTTGTGATGGCACTGGGTGAAACAGGTTTGGGATTGGTCGATGCCCACCTGCATACCAAGCTCTATCTGGCGGAAAACCGGGAAGTTGAATCACTTGAAGGTGGTAATGACAGTGTCATCGATGTAATTGAACTTGCAAACGGAAGTATAGGCACCGGTGCAGAAGCTTACGCGGTGGCCAGTGGCGAATATAA
This sequence comes from uncultured Microbulbifer sp., assembly GCF_947489355.1. GTDB lineage: Bacteria > Pseudomonadota > Gammaproteobacteria > Pseudomonadales > Cellvibrionaceae > Microbulbifer. The sequence goes on from NZ_CANLDD010000003.1 coordinate 123,903, forward strand.
TTTCAGTGATCTAAGCCTTGAGCCAGATAGTAGTAAGGGCAGCATTGCTATTATCGAACGAACCAGTAGTGGCCTTACCGTTATGGGGCGTGTTGACCAGCGGGCTTCCAAACTGCAACACAAAGACGGTATTGTCTATGCTGCAGCGGGTGAGCAGGGACTTCTGGTAATCGATATCAGCGACAGAACCAATCCGCAAATTCGGCAGCGCATTACTAGTCTGGGTAGTGTTTATGATATCGCAGCCCAGGGGCACATGCTCTATGCAGTACGCGGGCGCGAAGGTATCAGCGCCATTGATATCAGTGACGCTGCTAACCCCTTAGTGATCGAAGGCTTTGGCGTTAACCAGAATTACCACCTGGATCAGGCCATCGCCACACCCTACGGCGTTGTGGGTATTGGTTATCACACCGACAGCCAGGTGCGAGTGATACAGGTCTTCCCCGATGCGGTATTGAAAATCCACAGCGTCGATCCTGTAGACAGCATCGTTTCTCTCGATAGCAACGGCGAGAGAAAAATTCGTCTGCGTTTTAACAAAGCTATCGATCAGTGGCCTGACAATCTCAATTATTTTGATATCAGGGATGTCAATCACCAGCGCTTGGATTTCAGTACCGAGATTATTAATAACGACGCCATTCTCACGCTGACAAATCCTGCGCAATTGAATAACGGTTCTCAAATTTTTGTCACCGTACGCAAAGGGCTGGCTAACGTAAAACAACTCACCAGCAACGTGCACACAGTGCTCTATGAATTAGCACGGGATGTAGCCCTGAATTTTGCTTACCGCGAAACCGATGAACAGATTGCTAGGCTTGATAGCGTTGTTCCCCGTCGTATACAGATCAATGAACCACAAATACTCACCCTCTCGGGTATCGGCCTGGTGGAAAATGTCGATCAGCTGCGTGTCTACGTAGGTCATTACGAAGCGCAGATCGAAAGTATCCAAGCTGATCCCAGTGATGCCCGTGTGGCGATTTTGTATATCAATGTGCCTGGAATCAGCACACCTGGATTGCTGGATGTTCGCGTTGAAGTGAGCCAGGGCACTGTTACCCAGTACGCCAGTATCCGCGGCGCTGTGGTGGTTGATGCACCTATTACAATTGCCGAGAGTACTCCGCTGTGGGGGCCGGTAAGGGGTGGCACTGTGCTGACAATCAGCGGCAGTGGTTTTGAGCCTGGTAATACTGTTATGGACGGCACCCAGGTATTTATTGGCGATGCGCCGGCCAGAGATGTTGAAATTTTATCCACTGAATTGATGCGGGTAATCACTCCAGCAGGTATTTCGGGACGTCACACTCTGCGCGTGGATAACCGTTACGGCGAGAAGTCGGAGCTGTCCAAAGAAAATGGTTTCGGTTACGGCATGAAACTATTGGGTCAAACCAGAGCCGATACGGTTGCGCCAACAGATATCGAAATTGATTACAGCACCGGTGTGGCGCTCACCAGCGGTGGTTATTTCTTTGATACCTTTGACACCATCAGCTATCAAAACGAAATTTTGCCGGAATCTAATCGCGCAGCTAGTTTTGATATTCAGGAAGCGGCCAACCCTCTGCTGGTGGGTGGTGCCCCAGCGTTGCTGTCTGGTCCCGCGGCAGAAAGCACTTATAAAGATCTTCCGCTCTATCTGCGTTTGAGCCGTCTGGAGTTCCGCACTGTAGAAGAGCAGGAGTTACTCGACTCGCTCAGCGATCAGGTGATCCCCAACAGCCTTGATTCTTTGCAGGTTAAACTACTGACAGAAAAAGAAGGCCTGGATATACAAAACCTGGTTGAACGCAAACGCCTCTATGTAGCCAATGGTCTCGACGGTGTGGCGCGACTCAATGTGGACGAACAAAACGGTCTGCAATTGTTGTCTACCGCATTTGAAGAAGATGAGTTAATTACCCGCTTTATCAAATCCGGTAATGCGCTTTATGCAATCGCCGGTGAGGGTGTGGCGGATTTGAATCTGGAAGCTCCCTGTGACCATGGCAATTCCAAAACTGGTGAGAGTGCCTTAAAGCTTGCCTACTGGGGAGATTACAGTGATCCCATTACACTGGAACCCAAATTTGAACTGCAGGGTGCCTACGGATTCTATCGCGATGATCAATGGCTCTACGCTGGTGGTGATTACCGCGGCCACCAATGGGTCGCAGCGGAAGAGTGCAAAAACTTCTCGCCATTGACCGCTGGAAGGCCCTATGACTCGGGGCCCAGTAAAATCAAGGCGCAACACCTGTTTGATTCGGCGTTAACCCGTGAATACGCCTTTGACCACAACGTGATGGATATTGCCAGCTTCGGTGATTACTTGATCGTGGCTTTGAACAACGGTGGTGTAATTATTTTGCACAAGTCCTACCCTGAGGAACGTGCTCATATCGCCATTGATGAAAATATTCAGTCCAATGCCATTACACCCTATAACGTTGATGTCTTTGGTTCGACCTTGTTTGTTTCAGGTTACAACGGCGGTGTGCTGGTTTATGACATTTCTGAGCCGCTCAATCCGCAATTGATTTCAGCTGGTAACCGCGAGCGCATTGAAGCACTCAGTTATTATAAAGAAAGGCTGGTGGCTGCCTCTGGTCGATCCGGTTTGACCACACTCGAGTTACCCGGTGCCATCGTGGTGAAAAGCTCCGTTGAACGCGGCGGATTTGTGCTGCCCAATGAAAATGTCTCGGTCACTTTTAATGAATCCATGGCTGCCGACTCTCTCTCAACGCCCGGAGCTGTGGTAGTAACCCGTCTGTCCGATCAATCTCAGGAAGCGGTTACCGTCACCCCTGTAGGTGAGCAAAATAACGGTAATGTTGAGTTTGAAATCAGTTTTAACAAGGCCGCCGGTGAACGCTATCAATTGAGTGTGTTCAGTGCCGATAACCTCCGCGGCGGTAGCTTGTGGGCACCATTCAATGTGGTTTTCGGTGTGGCAGAAGCCGCAACTTTGCGCCCGCAGATTGAGACACTGACGGGGGGAGCTTTCCACCGCAACAGCGACGCTGTGGTAACAATAAAAGGCTCTGGCTTTGATAGCACCAATGCCAAGGTGTATGTGGATGATTTCCAGGTACCCTACACCTGGATTGATAACAGCACATTGACAGTTTCCACAGTATCTATTGGACAACTACCCATCGATGCGGGCATGTATAGCCTGCGTGTGGAGTCTGGAGAGTTTACCGACAGTTACCTGGGCGCTATTTACTTAGCCGATACCCTCGACAACGCTACACGCTTTACCTTGAGCGAAGAGTCTGGCCCTGCTACTGGAGGCGCAAGGCTGAAAATCTCTTCCAATGCCAATGTAATGTTGCCTGGCGCGAAAGTATTGATGCGCTCGAAAAACAACTACGAATTGTCTACTCAGCGGATCGATGAAATTACTTACAGCTTGAATCTTTTTGACAATGTTGTCTCGCCCCAAGAGTTTGAGTTCCGGGTGCCAGGTATTGTCAATTCCAACCTGTTGGACAACAACGATTTATTGTTTGATGTCTATATGGTGATGGACGGCCAGGAAGTCCCGGTGGGGCAGTACGTCTATGTTTATGACCTTGGCCACCAGGCAGATCTTCCCAACTATCCACCCATGGTAATGGGCGCGATGCAGGCTCAGGGTGAGACATTGTTTATCGGTGTGCGCGAAGGTATCGATGGTCCTTACACCATGCGTTACGGGCTGGATATTTTAGACACCCATGTGCTAGATAATGTTGATCGTCTGGGTTACCTGCGTCTCAGCTCACCGGTATTTGGTTTAGAGCTGCAAGACCAGCTTGCTTATCTCGCTAATGGCGAGAGCGGACTGACCATCGTTGATATCGCCGATAAGTCTGCGCCCTTTGCCGTACAAAGTATTGCGTTGACAGGGTATTCCGCCAACGATGTGACTTTGGACCGCGCCGCCAATGTATTGGCTGTTGCCGCTGCCAGTGAACTCGGCGATGGTTTTATCCGTTTCTTTGATGTGGCAACACCGACGTTCACACAGCCTGAAGGCTACGCCACCCTTGTCTTTAGTGAAGGCGACCTCGAAGGTAAACCTATACAGGTCAGCTTCTGGAATGAAAAACTCTACGTAGTATTTGCTCGCGGCCAGCAATTGATGCTTGCGGTATTTGACGATCCTAAAGACAGTTCGCAATACCATGTGCAGATCATTGATCGAGGTGTGAGTGAGGATATTTACAGTGTGTCCTTACTGGTACAGCAAGATCAAATTCTGCTGACCACTGATCGAGAGTACCTGATGCTGCAGGCCGATCAGAATGGACACTACCAGACCAGCTATTGGCAGAAAGTTGAGGCCGATACAGTGTTGTCTGTGCTCGATGGTGGTGTCATGTTTGGCGATAGCCAGGGCCTGACTCGCGTAAGCTCCGGTAACTTGACGGTTGCAGATATCAGACCGGGCAGTGGCGCCAAGGTATCTGCCAATGAGCAAATTGAAATTATCTTTAACGATCATATCAATACCGATGCTGTGTCCTTGAGTGATATCAGTGTGAAAGACAGCAGTGATACTGAATGGTCGACAGAGCTGCAGCTGGAGGCAATCAATACCATTACCGGCGGTAAGATAATTCTGACCCTGCCTGGAGAAGGTGTGATTGGTGCTGGTGAGCTGACCTTGAGTGTCGACAATATTGTCGGGCTCAGTGGTCGCACGATGATCTCGGCTTACACCACACGACTAGAAATGCTCGCCAGCGTCAAGCCAAGTATTGACGAGGTTTCGCGTCTGTCCTTGGCCGATGAATTAATGGGCCGCTATATCCACGGTGATGGCAGTGAGCGTGCAAAAATAATCGGTGCAGGCTTTGGTACGCTTAAGGCAGATCTGCAAATCTCCATGGGTGGGCACCCTCTGGCGACAGAAGATATTCTCACCCTAAGCGATACGGAAGTCACCGTTAAGATCCCGGCACTCTTTACCGGGGCTACAGTGGCGCCTCTTAGTGTGACCGTCACCCGCGCTCAGGCGAAGGGACAACTGATCGGTGCACTGGTGATACTGCCTCGCGCGGAAGTTGACGACATCTATCCGCTGATTGGTTCACCGGCCGGTGGCAATACCGTAGATATTTTCGGCTACGGCTTTAACCCCACCACAAAAGTTTATGTCGACGGTTTGCTGGCTAATGACATCGATGTGATCGCATCCCACAAAATCACAGTGAAGATGCCTTCCGGTGATTTCGGTTATGCACGCGTGACGGTTGTCAACGAGCAGTTCCTGGATGAAGTGGCTATCTCGCCGGTGGAATATTTCTATGCCGGTCAGCCTACAGGAGAGCTGGCACTGGACAACGAGTCGGCAAGCCCGGTTTCGGCGCTTGCTTTACACACTGAGGATCAGGAACAATCTGATCAGAGTGGTACGCAATTGCTCTACATTGCCACTGGTGGCGAGTATGAAGCCTTCGATGTGAAGGGTAATGTCAAAGGCAATCTAAGCACATCCACGGCGAAGTTGATGGTAGTGGATGTTTCTGATCCGGTTAATCCCATTGCGGTTGAGAAAACTACCGACAACGGTGACTTCCCGTACTTCTATAAATCTACCGTTAACCCGGCAGGCTTCAGTGATCTTGAAATTGACGGCAACCACCTGCTGGTCGCCGGCGGCGAACGCATAATGCATTTTGATATCAGTCTGGCCAGTGATCCGTTCCTGCTTGAGACTTACTTAATGCAGCACGCAGTCATTGCCATGACTGCGGAGCGAGGCCTGCTCTACGTGGCTCACACTGATGGCATTACCATTTACCGTTACGATGCCCAGCAAACTCTGGAGGCACTACACACCATCGACACTGCTGAGCTGGGTGGACAGATTCAGCAACTGCGTGTGGACGGGCAACATCTGTGGACGATTAATAACGAGACCCACGAGATACTGGCTGTTGAGTTGACCAGTGGTCGCTTCGTCATTGATCAGCGCATTGCCTTGCAAGATGCGGGAGCAAACACCGTTGACGGTGAAGACCTTCTGGTAATTGATAATTACCTCCTGGTTTCCACAGGCAGTAACGCCACTGTGCAGGTTTACGACCTGCGTGAAGCAAGGCCTCGAGCCCGCGCTGATCTGCGTCTGATGTACCTGCAGAAAAACGGTAACAGCTTCGCAGGCAACATGATGCTCTTCGGACAGACACTTTATGTTTCCGGTGGCCACGGCGATGTGCAAATATTTGATATTTCTCCCTGGTTGCACGGGCAGTTCAACCAGCCGGTCGATATCGATCACTATTTCTCCGTAACAGGTGCGGTAACCGATCTCGCTTTTGAAGGCAGCGCGCTTTATGCCGGTACAGGGTTTGTTTATGTCGATGAGGAACCTGCGGAAAGTCCGCTTAATACTGATGAGGCTTTCACCGGTCCTGGAGGCGGGGTTAATACCATCGTTAACGATCGTGTAACGATTGTAGACCACCTGCCAAGTGCCAATGGCTTGCTGCCGTTTGGTCAAAATGTCGAAGTGCAATTCAATCGGATTTTGGATTCCGGACAAATACAGTCTCTCGGTGAGCAATTACTCGAAGTGTCCATCGGTGGTGTCAAACTCAGCGGCAGTGTTTCCTCCACGATCAATAACCAAGGTACGCGCCTGCGCTTTATCAGCGACAGTGCATTGGTTGACGGTGAGACCTATTGGGTGAGATTGTCTACAGGTATTCGCGATATCCACGGTGAAATTCTAGGCAGTGAATACCGCTATCGATTTATTGCCACCGATGATATCGCACCACAAATTACTCATATTGAGCCAAGCATAGGTTCCTGGCGTGGTGGTGCCGAGGTTACTGTCTTGGGTAGCGGTTTTGCTGGAGACACTCTGGTCAAACTCGGCGGTGTGCCGGTAACACAACTTAATGTGCTTAATGACGGCGAACTGAGCTTTATAGTACCAGCGCTCGCTGTGCAGCCCGAAAGTAATCTGGCGGCGGCCATTGAAGTCAGAAATGGTAGCTTAAGTGATTTCTGGCCTGCGCAGTTTACATTTGTGGCCGACCCGCGCATCGACAATATCGGTGCTTACGACCACTTAAATAACCAATACCAGTTGAGCCAGAAACACTTTCACTTCAACAGTGATGCCTTTATTGCCATCGAAGGTAAGGGGCTTAACCGATTCACGAAGGTAGAAATAAACGGCGAAAGTGCTATTGACCTTCGTCTGCTCGATGATCGTCATCTGGGTCTGCGTTTACCCGCTAATACTGTCGGGCCTCTGACAGTGGAAGTTTACAACGATCCCAAGCGTGCAGATGTGGTAATCGATCAGTCGCTGTCAGTGGGATTGAATTCCGCAGTGCAATGGAACGGTGTAGGAGCTGTGGCACAAGCCGAGGATTTCCAGGCTCTAATCAATGGAAACGTTTTGACCTTGTTGTTGGCCAGTAACAGTGCGCAGCCCACAAAACTTGCCACCCTGGATCTGCTGAAAGAAGCAACTGGAGTTGCCATCAGCGATCAATTTATTGCCGTACTGCACAGGGATGGTGATATCACGATTGTCGATTACACCAATCCCTATCAACTGCAGGAAGTCAATCGAATTCGAAACGCCGAGCGTCGCGATTATAGTGCTCTGGTGTTGAGCAATGATGTACTGGTAGTTACCGATGGAGACGTTGATAGTAGTGGCAGCGTGTACACCGGGCAGGTTTTCGCATCACAACTCAGTGATAGTGGTGTCAGCGCAGATACCATCGCAGCCTATCGCCACCTCGTCTTTGTGTTGAACAGCACTGATTTATCTGTCTATAACGGCAAAGACTTCGCAGCAGTGCTAGCCAGCGCGACTACGCTAAGTGATGCAGACAAACTGGTAGTGGCCGATCAGCGATTGCTGGTGGCCAGCCAATCCCATGTGCAGGCCTTGAGCTTCAGTGGTAATAAACAATTTGCCTCGCTGGCAAGTCTTGGCGTTGCTGAATTTGCTGGTGCCTTGGATGCAACATTGGGTACTGTGCGGGCACTGGCTGTCAGCGGCGAGCTTATGGCTATCTTTGCTGATGAAAACCATATTGTTGACCTGGGCAGTGCAAGTAATGATGAGTTGTCCTTGCGACCCATCGCAGCCTTTACTGGAGGTTCGAACCTATCGGCTGAAACTGTAATCTTCCGTGGAGAACAGCTGAGCTGGATTGAAAATAATTCCCTGGTTAATACCGTTGTACCTATGGCAAACCTATGGGCACTGGAACCGGGTATTGTTTTACAAAACCAGAGTCTGGTACAGGGACGAGTCAGCGGAGAGTTGGAAGCTTGGCGCAATGTTGTCTTTACCGTTACAGACAGTGTTAGCCAGGAGTTGGACGGTTACACTCAGCTCAATGGCGATAACTTGCTTTACCAGGTTACCGGTAGCGGATATGCGATGGCTGCTGAGTACGACATCGCACTGTTTAATGAGCCGAGAAAATCGGTAGACGGCGGGCGGGTTATTTTTGATTTACCCTGGCGACTTGCTAGTGCGCCTTTCTTCGACAGTGAAAATACAGAACTGAGTCGTCTGTCGCCGTCCCACGTGGTGGCAGGTGTTAGTCAGGAGTTTGTTCTCTATGGCCAACAACTCAATCGAATCAGCGAAATCAAACTCGGCTCCCTCACTTTGTCCCCCGTTGATTGGACCCTTAACAGCACCAATAGTGAGCTGAGCTTTTCTGCAAACCTTACTCAAGCAGGCGTTTATAACTTAATTGTCACTATCGGTTCGGGAGATAACACCGAGGTGCAGCAGCTGCCCGGTGCCATTCTGGCAACGCCGGCACTGCTGATTAACAATCTCACAAGTGACAACCCCACAGGACCAGCGTTTGTCAGCGACAGTGGCCAGGACATTATTTCGGTTACCGGTATCGGTCTAACCGGCCAAATTAATGTTCATTTCTTTGAGGCAAATGCAGGATATGTGGCCGATGCAAGTAATCGTTTGGACTACGAATTAATTGCTGATGGAGTGTCCTTTGTCAGCCCGACAACTCAGCCGGGAAGGCAATATCAGGTAGTGGTGGTATCAACGGGTTCTGGAGAGTCTGTGGCTGCGACTCAATTGTTGAGTTCCGTGGATGATACTCGTCCCCAATTGACAAATACCCAAGCCCTGAGCGAAAGCCAAGACCTGGTTCTGCGCTTTAATGAAAATATTGCCGTGGGCGGTTATCAGGTTACTGCCAAAGATAAATCCTATCAGGCGCAACCCGATAGTGATGTCAGTAGCCAGTTTGATGTTGTGGTTGTTGAAAACTCACTGCGCTTGGGTTTCAAACCGGGCTTTGGTTTTGTCGACAACAGTCAATTTGAAATAACACTTTTTGGTCTGGCCGATGTGGCGGGCAATCAGGTTATTGATAGCGGAGCCATTGCCGCTGGCATGTACAGTCAGCAATTGAGCACTCCGGATACTTTGGAGCCGCGAAACATTGCAATTACACGACTGAGTGATAACCAAGTACTGAGTGGTGCCAGTCAGTTGGTGCGCGGTAAAACCTATCAGGTCAGCATTGATGCCGAAGACAACACAGATGAAAATCTGAAGTACCGTGTACGCGTCTCGCTGGATGGTGGTGCCAGCTTTACCAGTTGGAATTCTGTCCATAGTCAGTATCAGTTCAATGTGGCTGAAACTGCTGACAGTACGCTCGTCATTCGTACAGAAGTTACCGATAGCGCTAACAATGCCATCACTGAAGACCTGAGCGTCGCGGTGGTAGACCCCGTACTGAATGTCTCGCGCATCTCACCTCTCGTAGCAGAAGAGATAGCGTCTACGGAAATGAGCTTTACCATCAGTGGTGAGGTGGACTTAATTACCGGCGCTAAGATCAATATCAATAATCAGTGGCTCGATGCCGCAACGCAGTTGACTGATTCCCAGACGCTGAAGGTCAGCACTCAGTACTTGCAGCCTAAGTTAAGCGATATTGCTCCGAGCACCAGCATCGATGTGCAGTTGCGCTTAACCTACGCACAAACTGGTATTAAGTTAATTGATGACAGCTATGATCTGACCCAGGATGTAACCAAGCCCGAGGTCAGTATTGTCTCGCCCCAGGACGGTGACACCATTGTCTTGAATGAAGAGACACGAGTGGCAATCCAGAGCTTCGATCGCTTTGGTATCAAGAGTGTCTCGGTATCCCGTGATGGCGGTGCTTTTGAGTTGCTGACAAATGTTGCTGAATACCGATTTACGGCAACTACTGAAAACCCTGTCACTCTGCAGGCTAAAGCCGTTGACCAGAATGACAACGAGCAGCTCTCAAGTTTGGTTACGCTCAAGCCCTACGATCCCGAAGGCGAAGAGCCGCGTTTAGTGATACTGAATCCGGTTCAGGGTGCAACCCTGCGCGAGAATCAAACGCTTGAGTTTGAAGTCTTGATGCAGCGCGTCAACGACGCCTACCTGCACCTTGAACTTGGTGGCCAGGCTGACAGCTCTCCTGTGCATCTCACGCGGGGTGACAATGATCCTGAACGCTTCAGTGTTGCAGTGACACTGCCGCAGGTCACCACCGACAGCGTCGTACTGCTGAAACTTACCGACGGTACACTGGTTCATCGCTCGCTGATTAATGTGCAAAATGACACGGGCATTGATGAAAATATCCAGCTTGCTATCAGTCCGGCTACTTCGGTTCTTTCTGGCACAGGTATCTGGGTTGAGGCTTATCAACCGGAGCAGATGCAAGACTTTGATCTGTCTTCTCAGGTAAGTGTTACTGACGGTGCAGATACCACTGTTCTACCTATGGCAGAGACTTCGGCAAGGGTAGCGATTAACAGTGCTGATAACTCTGTTGATGTCACCGCCGACTTGGTGGACCTGTCTCAAAATGTTAAGCAGATTGTCGAGTCGTTGAGCAAGCGACCTTACCTGACCGGCACTTCCACAACGTTGGTGTCTACCAATAGCGTCGATGAACGCATTGTTGATACAGCTCTGTGGCCTGGGCGTGGATTGGTAGTTGCCATTAACCAGCCGCAAGGTTTCCGCCTGGCGACTGCTACTGAAATACTGCTAACCCAAGGCTCCGGTTACCTGGAATCACTGGACTACACCGGTAGTGGGCTTGTAGCTGTAATTGTTGAATCAGGCAATCGTTATCTTCACTTCTGGGATCACGCACTGACCCCGGCAACACCGACGCGTTTGTGGGGGGATTACCTGGGAGCAAACGGTCGCGATGTATTTGTGCAAATGGGGCAGAGCTTCTCGGTGTCCCGTTTGGAGCAGGGGCAGTGGCACAGTGTCATGGGCGCTAGCCACGGTGAACCTGTGCTTGCCGCCCGTGTACAGGATAACCGCTTGTTTGTTCTTTCAAACAGTGGTTTGACCCTGTATGAGAACACGCAAAACCTTGATGCCCGCTTGTTGAAAGTGACAATGACGGCAGTGAGTGCCGATGATTTTGCGGTTAACGGTGAGCAGATTATTTACTGGAAAAACCGCGACCTCACGTTTGGCCGTTGGTTATCTGATAATAATCTCGCCATCGATCATCACTACCCAGAGTTTGGTGAAATTGAACAACTCAATACGGCCGGCGCTATTAGTGATGATTCTCGAGTATTGGTGAAACTGTCTAAGCAAGGGCAGGGACAATACTGGGCTGTATTCGAAAATGGACAGCTGGGCGGCTGGCTCAGTGGAGAGTCTGTCGAGGGTAAATCCCTCGAGATGCGCTCGGCGCTGGATGGTTTGCTGTCCATTCATTCTGACCGGGTGGATGCACATTCCTTTGCCGATCTACAAACCAGTGTGACTCGCAATGCAACCCTCACTGAACACCCGGGTGTACTGCTGATTGAAGTGGGTAATATGCTCGAAGATCACCACTTCCGCGCGGTGAGAATCTACGACGAGAACAGCAATCCAGTTGAGTTCTCCAGGCGTTGGGTTGACGGTAAACAACTGCTTGCGGTTGAGCGCCGAAACCTCACAGCCACGACTCTGACCATCGAGGTGATGACACCGTCAGCAAATTACACGACTAATGTTGCTGTACCTGCGGCAGCTATTGCGATGCCTTTGGTTACGCCGGAGTCCAATATCGCCGTGGTCAAAGGTGCGCTGATACCGATGACGGCAAGTTGGGCTGAGGCAATGACTGCGCGAGTAACGTCAGCGGATCTCGACTCTAACCCTCTGGTATTACGCGCCACCGATAAGGGGCTGGCGGGATGGCTGACTCTGCCGGAAGCAACATCGTTAAGTGTGCTGACTACGACGGTGGAAAGTGAAACACCGCTGCTAAGCAGTCTTAACCTGGTGGATAATGATTTCACTCAGGGAAGCCTGACCATTGTTTCGCCGCAAAATAACCAGCAGTTCTTTGAAGGTGAAACCCTAAGAGTAGATTTCCACGCGTTATTTACCCAGCCTCAGATCACAGATGACTTTAACTACACTGAAGTTGCGCTGTTTGATTTCGATGGCAACCTGGTGACTCGCACTCTGCTGCAAAACGCCGCCGGTCAACTTGATCTGCGACTCTTTGCCGTGGCTGAGCAGGATAACTACACCTTGCGAGTGCGCGCATACTGGGGTGATCGATTCGATTATGTCGAGGATGAGATCGGCCTGCGAATCCTGCCGAAAGAAGTCAGCCTGCCCTTGACCCTGAGTGGTATGGGGCCAACGGTTCTAGGTGGTGCTCAACTAAATCTGCGTATTGTTAGTGACATTGCTCTCGGCGCAAGCACAGAAATCAATGTTTACGATCACAACCAGGTATTGATTGCGAGCGGGAGCGAGAGCCTCGAGTTTACAGTGCCTCAAAGTGCTGAAAGCCTAACCGTGAAAGCGGCTATCGATGACGGTCTGGGTAATTCCACCGCTGTTGAGCAAAAGGCTGTAGTTGTAACCCCCGCACAATTTAGTTTGGGTGGTGTTGACCAGAGCTTTGATCTGTTCTTAAACGGAGTGGGTCGTAGCTACTACACGCGCAATCATCAGCTCTTTGATCAGAGTGGCGCACTGGTGAAGCAGTTTGATGCCAAAGTGACGGCCATTAGCTTTATCGATGATCGTATACTGGTTGCCCTCGACAATATCGGTGTGATGTTTGTTGATCCGGAGCAAAACTTTATTCGACTCGGCGATCACGCTATTACTGGGCACATTGATCACTTGGCTTACTTTGCCGATCAACTGATCGCAGTGCAGGGCAATCGTGTGACACTCTTTGAAGTCACAGGCAATGCACTGGAAGCTATAACCGATACGGTGGTTTCCGGGGATATTGTGGATGTGGTTAATCGCGATGGTCACTGGTATGTGTTGAGTGATGCTGAGCTGGTTTCCTTTACCAGCAGTCTCAGCACCCATAAAACCTGGCTGCGCAATCATTCCCTCAGTGCTATGGCTGTTACACCCCAGGGTATTTATATCGCCGAGCAAGCCGGACAATTGTGGCTGGTGAACGATGGGAATATTGAAAAAGTTGGTGAGCTGGAAGCAAGTGCTTTACCTGTCGATCGCCTTTTGGGGCTGCCGAATCAGTTATTGGCGCTTTCAACGGCGGATCAGTCCATCCAGTGGATTGATAATACCAAACCGCAACAGGCCTATGTCTTAGGTAAAACCCACCATGCACTGGGCTCTCAGTTGCAACACAGCGTGCTGCATGCAGGACAATTGCGCCTTGCGGAAGCTGATGATTTGTTGCTCTCGACGGCGACTAAGCCTGCTTACAGTTATTATGCGCCGACCTTAAAAGGTGGTCGTGTAGTAGATGTCGGTATCTACAAAGGTATGTTTAGTGCTGGTGCTGAAGATTATGGATTAATCTGGGGAGCTGAACTCAACAATAGTACGGTTGAGTCTGTTTATCCGTCGCCCTATGTGGCTAACACCACAAAAACACAGTGGTATAACGGAAAGCTTTACGCGTTGCAGGCTTCGCAAAAACGTATTATCGAAGTGCAGCCTGAGATTGATCAATCCGCTCGTTTGGTACAGCCCAAAACGCTGTTTAGCGGTGCTGAATTCGATCAATTTATTGTGGCGCAAGATATTATTGTCGCTTCCAGCGGTGAGTCTATTTTCTGGCGCGCCCTGGACAGTGGTTCTTCTCAATCAATGGCGGTGGGTGAAGGGGATACCGTTACTGCGCTTGCCCTGATTAATGACAATTTATTTGTTGCCACCAGTGGTGGGCGTTTGCTGCAGTTAGCTGGGTTTAACCAGACAGTCAACGCTGTTGATCTTGAGCCGGAGACTCGTTTGAGCACCGCTTCAGAATTGCGTTTACTGGCGGCTAATGAAGATTATCTTGTCTATGCGGTAGCCAGTGAGCTTTATCGCTATGATCTGGGTCGCAATCAGACCGTGCAGTTGAGTGCGCCTGCCGCCATTCAGGCCCTGGCAGTGGAAGGTGATCGAGTCTTTATTTCCCATGGTGTAACTGTGGCAGAAGTTTCTCTGTCACAGTGGCAATCAATCACTACCATTGCGACTCTACCATTCAATATCACCGCGATGGCGGTGAACAATCAACAGATGATTGTGGGCATGGAGCGTAATGGTTATCAGTTGTTGCAACTCGATAATCGTTATCCGTGGAGTTCTCCGGCGGTGGTAACCCCACAACACAATGGTGTATTTGAGCCAGGGGATAAATTAAATATTGCCCTTGCTGATACCCGAGGTGTCAGTGCAGTTGCCTTTACCATTAATGGGGAATTGGTAGCGGAAGTTAATGAAGCACCATTTAATGCCAATATTCTGGTTCCGGCCAACCTGCCTAATGGTAATGCCTTCGAATTGCTAGCGCAGATTGAGACTTATTCCGGACAGATAGTAAGTTCGGCGGTACGTACTTTGTGGCTGCAGGGAACCGATATTCCTGTTAACAGTTTCTTCGCTGAAATCGAAGCCGATGAAATCTCCTTTGTACCCAAGCCTCTGACTATCCGCGCCCATGTGCGGGGCAGTGACCACCCGGTGCAGCAAGTGGAGTTTTATCAGTCTTCCAACTACGACCCGCAGTCACCGGAGACTGCGCAGTTTGAGTTGATCGGCAAGCACTACGGCCCAGACTATGTCATCTACAAGAACTATCAGGCAGAAGACTCTGGATTGCATTTAAAAATTCGTGCTGTTGATGTGTTCGGCAATAAAACAGAATCCAACGTGGTGGAAATGAAACGCTTCGTGGATGAATTGCCGCCGAGTGTCTCTATGGATATCGAAGGCGAGTGGCTGGCCGAGAATATTGTGCCACCCGCACGACCTGTCACTGTGCGCTTGAGTGTTGCTGATTCAGGTAGTGGAATCGACTTCGTCACACTTACACGCGATGGTTATGTTGTTGCTGCGCAGTTCGAAGCCGGAGAGCTGGTTTATACCGAAGCTTCTCCTGCGCTGAACACAACCTATGTGTTTGAAGCAGTGGCTACAGATAATGTGGGTCGAACAGAGGTTGTGCAGAAATCCATTTCCACAACCCTGGATACGAAACCAGTAATGGATAATCTGGTCACGCCCACACAACTCGTTGAACGAGCTGATCTCGATCTTACTGTGGCCGCCAACGATGACCTGGGAATATCAGCCGTTGAAGTTGAGTTGGAAGGTTCCTTCAAACGCTTTGAGTTTGACGGAGTCACCGCTATCAATGAGCAATTGACGGTATCCACACAATCGGCTGTGACACGATTGAGCCAATCTTTGGCAACCGATGTAAAAGTGACGTTGGTAGACAGCTTTGATCAGCGCACGACTATCACCCGTCCAATTACGCTGTTACCTGATACAGCCCCGGTATTGGACGGCCTCAACGTTGTTGTTGCGGATAACTCTTTCTACGGCGATTTGTTAAAGCTGTCTCTCAACAGATTAGAGACAGTGGATGATCGTGGTTTGTACGGACTGCAGGTTGACCTGATGGTTCGTGGCAACGGTGGTGATCAATGGCAAAATCTGTGCAGAGAAGGCTTCAACCAACAGTGCCCGACGCAACTTAACCATGTGGTTGAAGTACCTAGTCTGGCTCTGCCGAACGATATTTTGTTCCTCAAACTTCGTGTTACCGATGCGATGGGACAAAGTGCTGAAGGTGAATTAATCTCTGTTGTGCTGACACAGCAACCGAACCTACTGGTGTTTGATAATTCGGGTACAACCCATATCAACCCCAGTGTGTTCAGTCTGCAAGAGGGAGCCACTCACCAGGTGCGTGTTGAAGACGCGGCAGGCAGACCTGTAAGCGGGCAATCAGTGGTGTGGACAATTAACACCACCGACGGTGAGTCTATTACTGCGGATACTGTGATTACAGATGCACAGGGCCTTGCACCTTTCTCCTGGTATGGTTTCACCAAGTCCGGGCAGGTTGAATTGCAGGCAAGCCTGCAGGATCACACTTATATCAGTGCTGCCCGCCAATGGGTGGAAGTTCTGGCTGCCGATGCCCACTACCTGGATGTGGATTATCTGCCGCCGGTTCAGGCATCTGACCTATTTGATATCAGGCTTACTGCGCGAGATACCTACGGCAATATCGTTGCCCACGACAATGAGCGTCAAGTGCGTGTACACCTCCCGGGAGATGGTTTCCACTTTGCCATTGCTGAAGGTGTTACGGTGGAAAGCTGGCTCGATAGTGATAACAACTTCCTCGGCGAACAGGCCACGGTAACGCTTTATCACGGTCGATCTACGCTGGAAGTGAGCGCCGGTATTAGCGCTGGAACTTACCCGGCTCAATTGAGCTACCCCCAAGACGATCGCATTGCACTGACCAGTCGTTACGATCACGACGCCAATGAGGCCAGCGATCCCGTGGTGATCAACAGTGTGCCTGTCATCGTGATTAACGGTGAAGCAACTGCGTGGAGATTCGTACAGGTCGGTGTGGAAGATATCTACAACGGTTATATGGATAAGCTTGAGCAGGGCGAAAAAGCGATTGTGCGCTTGGAACTGGTGGATAGTTACGGTAACCGTGTGCCCACACTGGATGTTAATAACACGACCGTAGCAGCCAGCTACAAAGTTGCTGTAACAGTTGATGGTTCAGCAGCCTTTGCCAACAGCACCCAGAGTATGGAGTTGGATGTCGTTAATGGTGTGGCTGAATTCACCTTGAGTGATGCTATCGCTGAAACGGTTACCCTGACTATGGGCGCTATTACACCGGCGGACACTCAACCGGCGGCAGCCTTCGCTGTGGAAACCTATGATGTGGTCTTCGCCAGAACACCGCCGCATATTGTTGCCAGTGAGTTTGAGAAGGTGCACGAGTCCCTCGATATTCCTCTGGTGATGAGCCTGAGCGAAGAGATGGAGGCAACCAACCGCAGCAAGTTTGCGTTGACCTTACTCGACGCACAAACCCGTGCGGTAGTCAGTGGGCAGGCATTGCTGGAGGAGCCGGGCCGTATTGTGTTCTACGCGCAAGGCCCGCTGAGCTTTAACCACTGCTATATCATCGACTCTAATGACTCAAACCTTGAGCGTATCGATGACGGCGCAGTGTTGTTGCCGCGTGAAGAAATCATTTGTACACCGCATATCGCTATGGATGAGTTCGATCAGAGCTATGCCATGGAAGACAGTCTGGTGGAACTCAACCTGTTGCCGTCAAGCAGCGAGTTTGACTACCAGCAGATTACCGACGGCTTTGTACAAATTGATGATGATACCTTTGTACTGGATTACCTGAAGCCCTCGATGGTTATGCCTCACCATTCCGATACGGGGCTTGATGATGGCACTTACGTCCTGATCCAACTGGGTGGTACTTTGCCTGAAGGCGACCTGAAAGTTGCCAATACACGCGCTATTCAAGTGTTGCAGTACGGCAAAGACTACGACCAGGATGGTATTGCCAACGAGATCGAAGCTGGTATCAATGGTCTCGACCCACTGTTGAGCGATTCGGATAACGATGGCACACCGGACGGAGCAGAAGATTACGATAGAGACGGCTTAGACAATGCGACTGAAGCAAGCCTTGGTACTGACCTTGAGCTTAAAGACAGCGACGGTGATGGTATCGAAGATGGTCAGGAAGTCAGCGACGGCACTGATCCCACTCTGTGGGACAGTGACGGCGATGGCATATCTGACCTAGCGGAAAAGAACGCAGGCAGTGACCCCAATGACAGTACATCCCGGGCTCTCAATGCCGATGATATTTCCGGGCTGCGCTTTGCCAGCAGTGAACTGCGCATTGACCTGAATGCACCAGTGTCTGCACCACAGTATCAACTGGAGGCCACTTTCTATATTGGTGGTGAGCTGAAAAGTGTTGATATTACGGATGTAGCCTTGTTCGGTATTGACTTGAGTATCGCCGATGAAATGGTTGCAGTTGTCAATAGTGGTGTTGTGAGCCCAGTCAGTGTGGGTAATACCCAAATGACTGCGACCTTCGGCTCTCGCTCTGCATCAATAGATATCCTTGTCTACAACGTAGTGGATATGGGCGATATCGTTTGGGAGAACGAAACCGTTAATCTCACCACGGCGATCATTGCCGACAGCATCACCATCCTCGGCAATGTGACTGTCGACAGTACCTTTGATATTTATGTTGATGGCAATGTCTCCATTCAGGGCACTAACAATACGCTGGAGGCCAATGAGCTTGCGATCACGGGTGACCTGAGTATTGCCGGTGCGCCAGAGGACAGCGATACCGATTTTAATCTCTCGCTCGGATTGCAAGAGCCACTGATGGTGGGAGGTAATATCGATCTCACTCAGGCGACGCTCACTGTGCCCAATACGGATACCAATCCGGCCAGCGACAGAGAAGACTATCCGCTGTTGTTAGAGGTTCTAGGAGAAATCAATGTCGATGCTGATTCTCTGATCAATCTCACTGGCAAGGGGTGGGATGGCTACAAGTCCGGTCGCGGTTCCTACGGTTGTTACGGTGGTATGAGCTCCATACGTCTGGCCTCCATGATCAGCGACAGTGACGATAAAGGTCATGATTGTATTCAGGGTTCTTACTCTGATGTGAATCTTCCTGGAATTGGTTACGACCAGGGTGACGGTGGTGGCTTTATCAGCATCAATGCTGCAACCCTGAACCTTGCCGGTCGTATTGAAGCCAATGGTCGCACCTTCAATGACTATCGCGATCAACCAGGCTCCGGTGGTGGTATCCGCATTGAAGTGGCAACACTGAGCGGCACAGGAACACTGTCGGTACAAGGCGGTGTTAATACCTACTCCGATATCAACAAGCATCACAGTGGTGCCGGTGGTCGTATCGCCATCTTCAGTGCCAACACCGCAAGTTTTGTCAGCGATGTGAGCCAGTGGGCAACAAGAGCTCAACTTGGCAGTGGGGCTGAAGGTCATATTGCCGGTGCGGGAACCCTTTATATCGCCAGCGATGCCAACCCGGATACTCACGGGGTATTGATTACCGATAACGGTGGTCGCGAAGTGATTCTGCCCTCTACGCCCATGAATGCTATCGGTGAACACGAGATTGACCAGGTCACGATTGATACCGATAAACCTGTGGAATTTGTGGATACCCAGGCAATCAATCATTGGGTAATCAAGCTGAAAAATACCACTATCGAATTTTCCGGATTTGAAGGGCGTTGGATCAGCCTGGAGCCGGAAAACGATAGTGCGACGCTGTACAAAATTGTCGAGCACACTTCCAAATCCATTACCGTGGCTACCAGTACCCACTTGTCACGCTGGTTTGCCAACCGGGCGCTGGATCAGCGTCGCCTGGTGGGTGTACACAGTTTTGACAGTGTGCGGGTAACCGGCGGTGCGCACCTGGATTTTGCCGACGATAAGATTCGCGTTAACAATTTGGCTGATGCGTTTGTCGATGAAATCAGTGCAATTACTTTATCGCCACGCTCTTTAGGGATTGTTGCTGCGTTTAATAATGTCAACGATCAAAATCATCGCGGCAGTGTGTTGCTGAATGATGCTGGAGCCCAGTATCTCTCAGGCATAAACCTGATAATCGACGGGGATCTCACAGTTAATGGCGATACGCAGTTGGTCTTGAGTGCCTACGAGAGTGTTACGGTCAACGGTAATGTAAGCGTTGGTAGCGGTGCTTCACTGAATACAGCCGTTCGTGGTCCTTGGCAAATCAATGGTGATCTCATCATTGCCAACGGTGCAGTACTCAGTGCAGAACCCGCCGATCAAAACAGTTCCCACCGTTATGTGTTTGGGTTGGACTTGACAGTCTCCGGTAAAGTCACTGTTGAGACTGGCGGTTTGATTGATCTCGAAGGTAAAGGTGCCCCTGCGTCCTTTAACTTCCAGATGTCTGGTTCTGCTAATCGCTACAGTCACGGCGGTGTGAATAACGCTGGCACCGATACGGGTTACGGACGTTTTGAACGAGCAACACAGCCTGGCAGCGGTGGTGAAGGCAGTGCCTCGAGTGCGACTCTGGAAAGCGCCGGTGGTGGCCTGCTCACTTTGAGTGCGGCGGAGATGACCTTAAATGGTGTGATCAACGCTAATGGTAAAGCCTCAAGTTCGGCGAGCTATCTCGGCGGCGCTGGCGGCGGTGTGCACATTGATGTGCCGGTAATTTCCGGAACAGGTTCCATTGAGGCCAAGGGGGCAGGTTTCGATCTCAACTCCCTGTCCAATGAAATCTCCGGCGGTGGCCGTATCAGTATCTGGACCAATGATTCCACTGTGATTAATTGGCAGCAGCCGGGTAGTGGAATTTTTGTCTCCACTACCAGTGACTATGCCAACAATAGTGCAGTGGTTGCCGGTGCCGGTACGGTATTTATCAAAATACCGGCAGAAAGTTATGGACACTTGATTGTCGATAACGGAAGTACCCGCACTCCTAAACCCGGCACCTATGTCCGCTCTGTAGGTGAGGCAACTATTACCGCTGTCGATGCAGTCAATGGTGAAGACAATACGTGGAAAATCAGTGTTGATTCCTCCGATTGGAATACAGATTCCCACGATGACTTCTGGACCTTCTCCATTGCGGGAACCTATGTGACTCTTGATGCCGATGATGCAGATGCACCGGTGTATCGTATTCTGCGCGGTGAGTATCGCAGCCTTGTGATTGAATCCACCGATGATCTTTCTGCACTGAATTTAAGTGGCAAGCGCCTGTTAGGTGTGCGCCGCCTGGATCGCTTAAGTGTGGTTAACGGAGCTTATGTGAGCTTTGGCGATGATCGACTGGAAATTCTCGATACCGCCAATTCGGTCCTGGACGAGTTAAGCGGTATTGACGCTTCGGTGCGTTCAACGGCAACAGAACTTTGGTTACAGGCCAATCCTTATGTGTATACCTACAATGGGTTGACCTATGCCGGTGCTATTACTGTTCCTGAAAATGGCAGCGGGTCTCTATCGGTACAGGGCATCGATGTCGATGGCGATATCGCCATTGGCTCCAATGCCACCTACGAAATACTGGGTGAGCAGGCGCTGCACATTAACGGTGATTTAACCTTAAGCCCGGCTTCAACACTGACGCTCATTGGTGAGAGCGTCGTTATCGCCGGTGATCTCACTGTGAGCGATGCCAGCCTGCGTCTCGGTATAAATACAACGATTGTTGTACAGGGTAATTTGTTGCTTGAAGGCAATGCCACCCTGACCACACCCACGGAGCCAAATCCGCTGTCTTCTTATCTGGAGGCTTACCCACTTCGCATTACCGTTACGGGTACAGTTACTATTGGTGAGAATGCGGTAGTGAACCTGGCTGGGCTCGGCAACGACTCCAGTGGTTTCGATTACGGTCGTGAAGGCTGTCACGCCGGGGCGCGCTCCAATGTAGAAACTGTGACCTGCAGTTATGGCTCTTACGAGTACGCCGCGCAACCCGGTGCCGGATACAGTGGTGCTCGTGGCGGCGGTGTACTGACACTGCACGCCCCATCGGTACTGATCGATGGTTTGGTTACTGTCGATGGTGAACAGGCAACTTACACTTATAATCCCGGTGGCGCCGGTGGTTCGGTGCACATTGAAACGGCTTCACTTCAAGGTAAAGGGCGTATTACAGCGAGAGGTACGGGTTACTCATTGAACTCGACCACCAACCAGATTTCTGGCGGTGGACGTGTTTCAATCATTACGCCGTTTACTGATGCGGTGACGCTGGACCAAGCTGATACCAGTCGTATCATTTTAGATGTGGCCAGCCAATACCAGGGTAGCGTTGGTGGTGCGGGTACGGTGTTTGTGAAATCACCAGCCCAAAGCACCGGACACCTGTGGGTGGACAATGGTGGACATTTGCAAACTGGAAAGCGTGTGGCAAATACTGCTGTGCCATCTGTTGGTGAGCATGAGATTGTAACCGTTGAAAAACTGAGTGAAGACAATCGCTACCGCATCACTGTCGCTAACTCCCCGTGGTCAAGTGCCAATGCCGAAATTGACGCGGGTATTGTTGGGCGTCTGGTGAGTTTGGATGCTGAAGATGCCCAAGCGCCTTTATTGCGTATCTTGACCAACACCAGCTCAAGTTTTGATGTGGAGAGTGTTGATGACTTAACTCAGGCCAATCTGGTGGGTAATAAGTTGATCGGGGTGCACAATCTAGCCACGCTCAATATCGTTGGTGGCGGACACCTCTCGTTTGGTGATGATTTAGTCAATGTGGATGATCTTCCAGGTTCTTTATTTGATGATTCAACCGGTATTGCTCTGTCTGAACGTTCTGCGGTCATCATCGATCATCTGGAAAGCATTAGTGATTGGGTTGTTATAAACGGCCTGCTCTATACACCTGAATTGAGTTTCACCGATGCGCAGACTCATGCCTTGCATGCAGAGGGTATTGTGATCACCGGTGACCTTGATATTGGTGGCACAAGTACATCGCTGACGCTTGAAGCCGATGACACAATTACCGTGCTTGGACGACTCTATGTTGCAGATAACGCAAAGTTGGACTTGATTGGCCAGAGTGTTCATATCGAAGCCAACCTGGAAGCGGTTGTCGGAGCTGAAATACGTGCGGGCATTGAAGATACGCTCTTTGTGGGTGGTGATTTAATCCTTTCTGGTGATAGCCATCTGCGTTCCCGCGATGACACGAATTGGAATGCGTTGCGCTTAAACGTCACAGGTGATGTGTCCATCGACAATACCTCCAGTATTGATGTGCAGGCACTTGGCCATCTCTACAGGGATGCTGGGCCCTACGGTTACTACGACAGTAACCGGTTTGGCTGTCACGGCGGTATGTCATCGGGGCTGACGGTGGATTGCACCTATGGTGACTACCGCTACGCCTTATTTGCGGGATCAGCTTCTACTTCCTCAAATTCTCGCGGTGGGGGGGCATTCTCATTGGTGGCCAATAAGCTCACTCTCGATGGTGTGATCAACGCTGATGCAAAAGCGACCAATGACTCTGCCGGCGGTAGTATCCATCTTGATGTTAAACATTTCGATGGTGCTGCCACAGGGGAACTGCGTATTCGAGGTGGAGCTAGTGACCTTGTCAATGACAACACGGCAGTGGGTGGTGGTGGCCGTGCCAGTATTTACGTCAGCGATAGTTTCACTTTTCAAGGCGCTTACCTGACAGGCAGTGTATTCCCTGGTGATGTTTCCGGAGCGGGGGGTGTGTATCTCAAAAAGCCCGGTGACCAGTATGGCGACCTGATCGTCGATAACGAAAATAAAATAGATGATAGCGGACGCACGCCGATTCGCAGTGTGGGCTATTTCGAGATTACTGATGTAGTCGCCCTGAATACCACTCCGGGCTCCAAGGAGTGGGAGCTGCATGTCAGCGGCGCAAATTGGATAGCCACAGATGACGATCTCGCTTTTGGTTTACAAGGTATTGAAGTGGTGTTGGATGCCGATGAATTTATCGACCAGGATAACCAATCAGTGCCGCGATTATTGGTAGAGAGAAATAGCCAGAATATGATAGTGGTGAAATCTGAACTGGATCTGACGGCTTACCTCAATAAGAAATTGGTTGGTTTGCATCATTTTAACCAGATAAGTATTACCAAAGGCGCACACGTGAGCTTCGGTAATGATGTGGTCATTGTGCATGACAATGGTGGTTTATCTGTGGATGCTAATAGTCAGTTAACAGCGAAGAAAATAATCACGCAATGATGGAGAGAAAGTTAAGTGGTTGATCTCTTAATATGATTTTAGACCTCAAGGACGAGGGTGCTGAGAAAATTAAGTAATGTTCAGTGGGGTAAGAGATGTTTTCAAAAAATAAGTGTATTAAATCAGTAATTGTGTACAAAGTATTGATTATTCACGCTGTAATTTTACACTGCCCACCAAAGCAAAATCTGAGCAGTCCATTTTTACACGCGAAGAAGCTTTAATTGAAATAATTTGGCTGCCATGGCGTGGCTGTTTATTAGATTACACAGTGCTTTATAGATAGAATATGGAGTAGGAAAATGAATAGACTTGTCTGGTCCTCGGCGCTTAAAAAATGTGCATTGTTTGCCCTGGTTATTGCAACGGCAAGCTGTAGCCAGGATGACTCTGGTGTCGTAATTGCAACCGTGGGAGATAAAAAAATTACCCAACAGCAATTTGATGATTACCTGGTCTTAAAGCGAATTGATAAGAACCGCATGGATGTGGTGGAGCGTCATAAGGAAGAGTTTTTGCGCCGCGAAGCATTGGCACTGGCCATTGAGCAGCATGCGGCGGCAGGAAAAAATAACCTGGATATGAAAAAAATTAATGCGGAACTGAATGAGTCTCGCAAAGATGTATTAATGGGTAGATATTTTGAGCAATACCTTAATGAGCAGGTCAGTGAAGAGGCAGTGGGTAATTACTACACCGCCAATGCTGAAAAATATGAGAGTAAAAAAGTACAGGTATCTCATATCCTGGTCCGCGTAAAAGCGCAAGCTACAGAGCAGGAGCGCCAGGCTAAATACACACTCGCTCACCAAATTCACAGTGAGTTGCAGAGCGGAGAGAGCTTTGAGTCTCTGGTGGAAAAATACTCCGAAGATGCAATTTCTAAGAAGCGGGCGGGAGGCTTGGGTTGGATTTCCGAGGGCGCTATTGGCCCTGAGTTTGCCAAACAAGCCTTTGAGGTTTTAAAAGCGGGGCAGACCAGTGAACCGGTGATGACGCAATTTGGCTACCACTTGGTTCGGCTCGATGAAGGTCCGGCTGTCATCAAAAGTCACTTTAATAAAGTTAAAGGTGATATTCGCTACCAGCTGCGCAAAAACGCCAAAGACGCTGAAATAGAGCGCCTGTTAAAAGCTACCCCTGTTGCGCAGAAATGAGTAAAGATGTAATGAAAAAAACTGTTATTGCCTCAGCGCTTTCATTGAGCCTGTTGTCAGGCTGTGGTGACGAAGTAGAAAAAACCAAAGTGGAAAAAGCTATCGTCGCAAGTCCAGATGTCTTGGTCAACGTGGAAGGTAACCCCATTTCCGCACTGGATCTGGACTTAGCCGTTGAGCGTACTACGGGCAGTGCCGGGATTTTTCAAATAGACGAAAAGGCGCGTGGAAAAATACTTGAGAGCCTGGTGATGTCCAAGGCGCTTGGACTCACTAAAGAAAATGAACTCAGTGAGCAAGAGCTGGCCAGCTTGAATCGCCAGGTGGCAGCTTACCGGGATGAGCTGCTGGCGAAGAAATATTTACAAGAAAACATCACTCCCGAGCCAGTCACCGAGGCAATGGTGGAAGCCTACTATCAGAACAATCAGGATCAGTACGGTGCGCAAGTTCAAAAGCGTTACGAGATTCTAAGAGCTAAAGGCAATATCAGCAGTGCCGAGCGCACCCGTATCATGGCCCAGCTCAATCTCGCGGCAAGCCGTGATAAAGAAACACATGACTGGCAGGCTCTTGCAAGGTTATTGGAGGCAAAGAAACTCCCGGTAGCCTATTCGGCGGGCGCCTTTGTACAGGGCACTATGGCAGCGGAGTTTGAACGTGTAATTAACCCGCTTTCTGAGGGGGATGTATCCAAAGTCTTTTTTATGCGCAAAGCGCCTGCAGTCGTGAGGGTGACTGAAGTGGTTACGAGCAAACCTAAGCCCCTCGCGCAGGTTAGAAGTGGCATAAGAAAGCAATTAGCCCCGGTACAACTGCGCAAGGCTATCAAAAAAGCGGCTGAGGAAGTCATGGCAAAGATGGAGATTCAATATCAAACATCGGTCGGCGAACAAAATCAATAGCGGATATAGCAACCCGGTCTGCTGTGACCCGGATTATTTTTCTTTAGGGTATTTTTGTGGATACGTTCATGCGTCGCAATAAACAAATAGGAATACTGCTGGGGTTACTTTGTTGTATGTTTGCTTCAGCTCTAGCGCTTGATGCTGAGGCAGCAAAATATAAGTATCACTACTATGAAGGAAGTTACACCGACGTCCCAGACTTATCCAGCCTGGCTCCAAAAAAAATTGGAATGCTCGATGCTCTATCCTTGTCATCGAAAGAAGTGACACAAGATTACGCATATCTTTTCAAAACAGAGGTGGTTCTTGATTCTTCTGAGGCCTATCGCTTTCAGATTGGGCTGAGGGGAAAGGCACGAGTTACTGTGTCGAACTATGCTCACTCTATTGTTGTTGAGGGCACTGATGTAAATACACTGCACGATATTTTTAGCAGTAGTTACTCAAGCTTTCCTGCAAATTTAAAACTCACTATTGAATACTTGGATAACGTGGGCAATGGTGATATCAAATTGGTTTATTCCAGTTACTATGGTGGACACAACCAGGCATCGATGGATAATCTTGCCTTCCATGAAGACGAATTTCCCGGTGTTAAATACCAGTACTTTGAATATACACCTTCCCAAACGCTGCCCGATTTAGATAGCTTAACGCCCCATACGAGCGGCGATCTTACAACCGTTGAAGTGCCACCGGGTGCCACCGCTGACGGGTTCGGTATTCGCTATCAAGGGTATCTTTCCATCACTGAAGCGGGTAACTACCAGATTGTGACAAACTTTGAGGGCTATAAAACCCGTGAAGTCTGGGCCAGTTACCAGTTTAACCCTGTGCAAAGTAATAATGCTGCCGTTTCATATACTAGTAGTGCCCTGCCACTTGGTTACGGAACCCACGCCTTTATCATAGACCTGCACAAAACCAGCGCGAATCCGTCTATCGATATCCAGGTGATTACCCCTTCGGGTACTAAGCCCCTGGCTGATTTATTGCTTCAAGGGTCGACAAACCCCGACCCGGACCCCGACCCCGATCCAGACCCTGAAGCTGATTCTGATAATGATGGGGTGCCGGATGTGGATGATGATTTTCCCAACGATCCCAATGAAACCACAGACTCTGATAACGATGGTGTTGGTGACAATGCCGATGTTTATCCTAACGATCCATATCGCACAGAGTTAGAATCGGTAACAAACATCAGTGCCAAACTGAGTGCAGGCTCCGTTGAATTATCGTGGACAGTGGTTCCAGCCTCCGACACCTTGGTGACAACCTACAATATTTTCAGCGGTATTCCTGCCAATGGCTTCATAAACTACAGGCTGCTTCAAAATATTGATCGTGGGACTCCGGGTTATACCGATACCTCGGCCACACCGGGCAGTACCTATAGCTATTTAATCGAGTCGGTCATGGCCGACGGCACTCGTGCACCCACGGCACCGGCTATTGCGGTCAATATCCCGGCAAATTTTCCAAATATTAGTAATCTCGATGGCACAAGCGATCAAAACGGTGTGAGTTTGAGCTGGAGTGCGGCCAATATTGTTTCGGGCAGCCAGTTTGTTATTTCCCGATCCTTAGAGGGTGGAGCCTATGAAACTATTGCCACGGTCGCCAGCACTGAAAGTACTTATCTCGATACCGTCGCACCAGCCAATGCCAGCGTAGATTATCAAGTGTTTAACGCTGAAAATTTGAGTGACGGTAATTCCGGTAGCACTTATCAAATTCTCAGCAATATCGAAACCGTCAACGTCATTACCACCGATACCACTCCAGAACCTCAAAGCGGTGTAGTGGATTACAAATATTACGAAGGCAGCTTTACGCCTTTCCCCGATTTTTCTTCGCTGGTACCATTAAACATCGGCAAGATAAATAACCTGGATTTAACACCGGCCCCCGACATCAACAGCGCTAACTACGGCATTACTTACAGCGGTACTTTTCATATCAACGAGGCGGGTGTCTATCTGATATATACCCAGGTGCGCCACATTGACATGCGCATGACCGTGACAAAAAACAATGTCAGCGATGAGCTGTTCAATCTCACTGGTCTTGATCAAAACACGACCTATAACTCTGGTCAGGGCAGATATTGGACCCCCGGTGAATATCAGTTTGAAATTGAGATGATCGCCGGGCGCTCTAACCCGACAATGAGTTTCTCCTATGAGTTCGACGATGGCCCATCACAACCAATTACTAACCTGCTCGGACTTGACTCTGATGAAGACGGTGTAATCGATGCGCTGGATGCCTACCCCAATGATCCCGATCGCACCGAACTTGAAAAACTGACAAATTTAATTGCGCAGGTCGCGGATGAAGCTATTGTCATTGATTGGACAGCTGTGGATATTGTCACGAGCAATGTCGACACCATAGAGCTGCTGCGTCGGGAGTACGGCAGCGGAACTTATACAACGCTTACGAGCTTGCCTGCTACAGCCACTGAATACACAGATTCTTCAGTGCTCAATGGAAAAGCCTATGAATATATAGCCGTCAACCAAACAGCTACGGGTATTACCAGTGCGCAGTCAGATAACAGTGCAGTGTTTATTGCCTATAACAGCAACTCCGTGGATTCTTTCAGCGCCGTTCAGGAGCCTTCCGGTGTACGCTTGAACTGGAACTCTTCCCACAACGGAGAATTTGTGGTCTTACGTGGACTTACCGGTGGGGCGTTAAATGAGTTAACCGTCACCACAGATAAAACGTATTTTGACAACACCGTGCAATCGGGCAGCTCATATGATTACGCAACCCAGGCACGTTTAGTCTTTAGTAACCCCATTACCTCGGCACAGGTTACAGTGGACGGCCCGAGCACTGCACGGGCAACCATTGTCATGCCCAATGCTCTGGTGATGAGTTTAACAAACATGCCTGAGATAGGTGAAGGGCAGTACCAAATACTCAGTGGGCCAAATGCGGCTCCCTCGATTGTGGTTGAAGGCAGTTTCGAAAACGCTCTGGGTAGTGTGACGGTCAAGGCGGTGCTGGACACCCAGGAAATAGCCGCCGATGTAGACGGGCAGAATTTTACGGTGACCCTGCCTCGGCCCACAGAGGCTAGTGCCTGGCAAATTATTGGCAGTGCTGTCAGTGGAAATATTCAACAGCAAGCAGCGCTGACTCTTGAACTCTTGTGGGATGATCAATCTCCTTCTATTGTGATCAACGGAGACAATCCACTGGTTACCGCTGAGGATTTAATTACTGTCACAGGTACAGTAAGTGATGCCCAGGGTGTGCAATCAGTGGTGGTGTCTACTGATCGTCATTCGGGACAAAGCTTCAATGTTTTTGTTGATCAGGACGGAAGCTTTAGTGCTAGTGTACCCATCGAATTCGACGAAAACCGTGTGAAGGTGAGCGCAACGGACAGCGTTGATAACACGGATTACAAAGTGCTTGTCGTACAGCGGGCAAATATCAACCGCCCGGTTATTTCAATCTCCAGTCATATCAATGGACAGCTTGTTAATGTTGACAGGGCGAGTCTGACAGGAGAGCTGACTACTGCACTGAGCCTGGGGGAGACTTCCTTGTACATCAACGGTCAACCGATTGCTCTGACAGAGCAAGCCCAGGGACGCTATAGTTTTGTACTTGCCGATGTGAGCCTGGTAGAAGGTAACAATAAATTCAACTTCGTGGCCAGTGCCGGAGGCGAGCAATCCGAGCTTGCTTTTACATTGCGATATGAAAAGGACGGTGTGCTCAGTCCTCCGGTGCTAGAGTCCTTGACCCCCACACCAGGTGCGACAATTAGCAGCGACTCCTTTATGGTCGCCGGTGCCGTCAGTGCCGATTATCCGTTGACCAATGTGAGTGTTAATGGGCAGCCTGTGCCCATTTATGAAGGCGCGACCTATGTTAACTTCAGCGACCTGATCAATTTCTCCGGTCAGTCTTCTGTGGATGTGGTGATTGAAGCACAATCATTAACAGGACAAAGTCTTATCGAATCCAATACCTACTATTTTGATGACCAGGCGCCGGTCATTGAAACCAGTCTGACAGAAGGTGTTATATGGAATGTGTTTGATAACCCTTATGAGTTAGCCGGTGTGGTTACCGATACCAATTTCTCAACACTTACCGTTAACGGTCAGGTAGTGGATGTTTATCCCGGTGAACAAGAAAATCAATTTATCTTTCAGGCGATTTTAAATCTATCCACGCAAAATCCAGGCGACTTAACCCCCATCGAAGTCAAAGCGTTTGATCAGGCGGGCAATATCTCGGTTAAAAATTATCTGTTGAAACCCCTGCGTGATACAGAAATTGACATAATCGCCCCGCGTATCAACAGTGAGTTTTTAGTCGATGATACACGTTATGATCTGCAGATTCTAGCGCGGGTAAAAAATCTTCCCGATGATCCCTATGTGTTTGGCCGCGTGCGCAAAGTCTCGGAGATGAGCCAGGATGAAATTACTCAACCCGTGGTCACTATACTCTGGAACGATGTGACCACTATGACTCTGCATGACAATGGTGTGGTCACTGGTGAAATTACAATACCTGCAGATTCTGCAAGTTATGTTTTACAGCTTTTTGTTTCTTCTGGATTTCAAAGCATTGACTCCATAAGTTTTGCTAACCGAGGCTTTGTAGTTGAAAACCGTTATACCGCACCTCTTGAGTTGTTACGCACAGAGCCCGTTAATCTCGCTACCGGTATAGAGCCCAACGAACCGGTTGTGCTTTATTTCAACAAAGGTTTTAACCCTGAAAAAATGACGGTAACTGTTACAGAGACGGCCCATGGGAAAACCTATGTCAATAACGATCCTCTAGGAACCAATTTCCTTATGGCCAAAGGGTCTGTTCTTGAAGAGATTCATCGCCAACAATCAATTGTACCTGGCGGACTTTCCCAGTTGCCTGGCGATAATATCTATGCGTTTTACCCCGAGCGCGACTTTGCCTATGACGGCCAGGTGCAAGTGGAGGTGAAGTATCGTGGTGTAGATATTTATGGAGAAGATGAAGAGGAAAAAATCAATCAGTTCCGGTTCCAGATCAGACCACTGCCCACCATGATTGAAGGCGTGGTTGTCGATCAGTTTGGTCAGTCTGTAGAAAATGTGAAGGTCAGTATTGATCAACTAGATCGCGACACGTTCACAGACAACGAGGGCGCGTTTAGCTTCGGATATGGTGATAATGCGACCAATACTATAAAGGGCGGGCTCTATCGATTAAGTATTAATCCCAATTTAACCAATCCCCGTTTTGGTGAAATTAGCAAGCAGGTTAACGTTGCCAATGGCGAGTTAAACAGCGCCGGAGTTATTAAACTTGCCGTACTCAACAAAGCGATGCCGTTTCAGAATCTTGCCAGTGGCAGTTCGGCGGTACTGGCTAACGGGGAGTTGACCATGGACTTAACCAATACTTCTCTCAGATTCCCAAATGGTGCTGAGGAGGGTGGTGTACATGTGAATATGTTACGTGCCCAGGATCTTACGATGCGTGCCATCAGTGGTCTGCAACCTAACTGGGCCTTTGGCCTACAACCGCAAGGTATAACCATAAATGGTAAGTTGGGGCTAAGTATTAAAGCGCCTTCGCTCAATGGCAGCTATGACTACTTGCCGGAGGATGGAAAACTGGTGTTGTTGATGGCGAAAGATCGCGATCAAGACATGATGATCCCAGTGGGTGTTGGCCAAATCAATAATAAGACGATTGAAAGTCTCGCGCCAATTAATGTCCCTGTGCTTGACTACCTGGCCTATGTGCTCGTGCCGGACTCGGCACAAGAGATGTTACAAAGGTATGCCGACGGCGAAATCAGCTACACCGTATTGGTCACTTTGTTGCAGACAGATAACTCACAAAGTGGAACGGTAACCCAGGAGCCAGGTCAGTGATCGCTTCGTTGATATTATGCTCAGCCTCAGCAGAATACGAATTCTTGCAGGGGACAGGCACCCAGGAAATTTATTGTAATTTCTTTGCCAGTGGCATGCCTGAGCCCAACATCGAAGAATTGCCGGACGGTTATTGTTTGACAAAGAAACAAAAAAAGACGCATTCAATAGACAAATCATTTGATCGGTTTTCACCTCGTACCATGCCCAGGTTGGTATTTGCTTTTCCCTGAAACGAGAGTCAGCTTCAGCAGAAAATGCTAGTAACGGCACCACAGAGAACCGAGAGTTAACAGGAGCAAGTAGGGTAATGTTTGCAGGAAGTGATCACAAGCCTAGAATAATCAAAGCGAAAAGAAACTGGCATTATACGCTGTTAACTCTTGTGTTAACTCTTGTGTTTACTCTGGGGTGTATGCCCAACGCTAACGGCTTTATCGGACTCAACCCCTATTGGGCACTCGGTGGCTGGGATATTGTGCGCTGGCGCTCGGGCCATGTGATGGCTCGCGCGGTGATTCTCACAGACAATGGTTTTCCCACTTACGTGGAGTTCGATGAGGCAGGGGAGGAGGCGCGGGAGATTGCCGAGGCCTCCGGTGCTTATCTCGATGCGAGCCTGATGTCTGGGTACCGCTATCGCGATATTGTAAATAACTTTAACCAGGTGGATGAAGACTATGGGGAGACCATCGCGCGCGGTGCCTACGTACTCAGTCGTGATGCGTATCAATCCATGCAATTTACCACTCGCGATGGAAAACCCCTGGGTAATGTACCCCAGTTGCAGGAGTCGACTCTGTCGGTCTTGGTGCGTCATAAAGATCAGATTTTGATTGAAGATATCAATCCGGTTTTATTTGAGGCACCCATCGATTTGACTGATCCTCAGGATGTACCAGAAGATATTAATTCACTGCTGATCAGCAAAGACGGCCGTGTACTGGACCAGGCCGAGGGTACCATCGGGTTTAAGTCTGGCTTTTTTAAAGGTGATGAAGACGGAGTTGGTGCTTACTGGTCAAAATCCCTCAAGGACGATGAGGTCTACGACGGTATTCCGAATGTAGAAATTGAAATCCCCGCAGGAAATATCCACGGCCATGGTGTAACTGATGAAGACGGTTTTTATCACTCTGTCTTTTTATTGGTGCCGTGTCCTGGTTTTTACTTCTCTTATACTGTGCCTATTTACGCAAAGATGCGCTATCGTATGTTCAATCCACGCTCGGCCCGCCATAACACCTTTCATATGGTGGCACCAAGCTATGACGCCTGCAATGGTTATAGCCTGGTGGGTCGCACATCTTTCCCAAACACTAGAACTAATTTTTTAGTGGATACCGCTATGTTGTCGGGGCAGGGTTACCTGGCCAACCCGGCCCCGGGCACTATCCATACCGAAGGAGCCCGAATACCTATTGATAGTAATACAGCCTATGAATTTGAGGAGCCGGAACTGGAAAAAGCTGCCCAGAAAAATTATGATTTTGACGGTGATGATGAACCTGACCGCAGCGTTCTGGGCAAACTCGAAGATGTACAGGTGCCAGACGGGGAGGGTGGTTATACCACCGAGGAGCGGTTTGTTCGTGATGAAGAAGGTTCTCTGCAAGGGGTGTATTTAAGTTCTGGTAATAACAACCCGGATCTACCGGTAACCGATGAGAAAAGCCAGCCGGATTTTGTACGCCTGGCTGATCGGGAAGCAGATTATAACCACCAGGGTCTTCTGCAAACCATTTCCGAAGAAGATTACAAAGACACTGATCTCTATGTATTCCGTCAGTCCAATGGCATGTTGGTAACCCACCGGCGTGGTCTGCGAGACAGCGAGTTTGCGATTCGCAGTAATGACGGCGTGGATACAGATGAAGGAAAAATATTTTATCAAATGCTAGTGCGTGGACCAAAAACACGCACGGGCTCTTTGTCCCTGGGCTTTAGTGATTTCCAAAGTCGTGCGGATATGAACCCAAAGCTTCACGAGCGCGAAGCAGATCACCTGCGCCCAGAAGAGCCCATTTCCATCATCGCGATCAATCGCAAGACCGGTTATATCGGGCGAGTGGAAACTGCGTTTATGGATTACAGTATTCCAGGATTGATTTCTGTGGATATCGATAATCTGGTGATGCGCCCGCCCAATCTTAAAGTGAAAGCCGAGCGGGAGTACACCGTCGATGCGGGTCTGACCAAAAGCGAGGACAAAGACTACCTTATTGGCTATGAAGGCGCCGCGACTACCAGCGATACCATTATCACTATAACGACTGAATGGTTTGATCACGATGGCTCGCCTTTACCGGAAGAGCTTGGTGAGTATGGCTACACGGGCCGGCTTGCAAAGATCACAGGAGATAGAACAGTTTCCACCGATGGGGGGCAGTTGGCTCAGTTTCCGATTAAGCCCGGCCAGCATTTGCAAACTGTGCGCCTAAAAGGGGATTACGCCTCCTCTGAACATTTTTATGTTCAGATTAATGGAGAGCCGGAGAACGAGAATCCTGATTTCAGCACCACCGGTGCCGCCGAAGACGGGCCTTTAATGTATCGGCCCAAACACTATGTGCCCTTCCTTGTGCCGATTTTGGATGAAGATTCCACTATTCGTCAGTACAACGCATATCGTAAACTAAAGCGCGACGAAAATGTCGATAATAGTACACTCGTCGAGCAGGAGCCCATTTATAAGTGGTTCTATCGCCCGGAGATGCAGTTCAGTTTATACGACTTGGAGATGGAAAATATTTATCGTGTCGCCGATGAAGAAAGCAGCGATGGGATTGATATTCTTCCTGAGGAAGCTCCCACGATTACCAGTGGTGATGATCTCGTGAGGCTTGCCTACAATATGGTAGCCCAACAGTTTGAAGCGATGCCATTTTTAGGCGCTGGTCAGCAGTTGGTCTTTGCCTTTGGAGAGGGAGAAATCGAAGCGACCCTCGATAGTAACGCCAATCTTGTGTTTACCAATCTGGAGCATTTTGCCTCCCTTGAGCCCGAAGACTTCTTAAGTATTCGGCTTTACTCCAATAATGATTCGGCGAATATTCTTTGGGAGTATGCCTTTGAGTATTTGATACTAGACACTCAATTAGCCGAATATAACCCGGCTTCTGGAGAAACGCTTTACGTGAGCGCAGATGATCCTGTCGTGCCGCTTCAAGCCTTTGTTTTGGGCTTTGCTAACCGGGATCAAGACCTCAAAGATAAAAATCCGGCACGAATTCGATGGGAGAAAACCGGTTCGGGCAGCTTTACAGACACTGCCGTTGAGACTGATACAGACCTGGGTGTCTTTTTTAACGAGATCACCTTGCCTCCCACAACGGGTGCCACCGCGCAGGTGCGCGCCATACTCAATGATGCCCGGGATTTGCCGGCTGAACTGCCACCATTTGTGGTGGTACCGGGCGTGCCCGCCCAAGCTAACTCTTCCATCAATGTGTCGGGTGATGTGCATATTGCCAAAGCCTCCTCGGCGACTGTGTCTGTCACAATACGTGATAAAAACAACAACCTGGTGGCCGATGGCACAGGTGTGAGCTTTTTGGTAGATGGTGCTCTGGAGTTGGTCTCCAGTGAAGGTGCCACCACCAATGGCGTGGCCACAGCTGTGATTACCGGCAGTGATTATGTAGGTGATGCCGCGATTCAAGTGGTCGCTGGCGATGCCACTTTGACCCACCCGGTAGAGGTGAAGCCACTGAACGTGGCCATGAATGTGGACACACGTTTAGAGCCGGGCGAAAGCAGTAGCTTTAGTTTCACTGTCACAGACTCTTCCGGTAGTGCCGTTTCCGGCGTGGATGTGGAGCTGGGCTCCAATTATGGTTTTGTGAGTGAATCGGTAGTGACTACCGATGCCGCCGGTCAAGCAAGCATCATCTTTACTGCGCCCTTAGGGGAGGGCACCGGTAGTGTGACCGCACAGGTAGGGTTACAAGCGGCAGTCACTGAAGCGGTAGAGGTGAGCTACAGTGGCGCCAGCGACTTGGATGTGAAACACGCGGCCATTATCGGTGACCAGGTCACAGCCGGTAGCTTTGGCCATACCCGCTATGACAATACCCTCATTAATATTCCATTCCCCACAAGTTATGAGATACAGGCCAAAGGGGTTGCAGGTGACCAAGTCAGCGTAACTCTGGGTGATGCCTTTGACCCCAATTACCCTGTTATTGCTGCCTATTATATGAACCTGATTGATGTGGATCAGGTAGCAGATGATACAGGGAAAACCGCATTAACCTCGACTGGCGTATTGCGTGTGCCGGGCACCCGTTTAGGGGCGGGGCATAGCTTTACATTCGATGGTAGCGCTAAATTAGAAGCCAGTAGTGTGCCAGCTCTGGCAGGAGATACCGGCCTGGGTTTCAGTATTGAAGCCAAGCGCATTTCAACAGTCACTGCGGATATTGTGGACCTTGGCAATGGTGCCCTTAGGCTGAAACAAGCCGGTGGCTTTTTAGAGGCCAGCGTTACCACTGATGCCGGTAGTGCCAGTGTCAGCCTGGCCATGCCCCTATTGGAGTGGGTGCAAGCGGCAGTGCACTACCACAATGACACCCTCACACTGTATTTGAATGACCAGAAGGTCAGCACGGCCATTAGCGGTAACCTGAGTGGTGGTACAGCGTTGGTGGTGGGTGATAACTTTATCGGGCAGCTTAATAGCCTTAAATGGTACAACCTAAACGCCAGCCCGGTAATCACCTTTGATGATGGCAGTATCCAAAAGACCGCCACTATAGGCGCCGATGGCACAGCCCCCTTAACGATTGTCAGCACCGGCAGAATGCACACGGCAGGCAGCAGCCTGCCATTGCAGCGCGTGTCAGTGCACTCGCCTTTAATTAAAGAGTACGCGAGTCTTGTGTCCACCGAGGCCTTTGGCCAAATGGCCGGCCTTTATATCGATGCTGTAGCCCCTAGCGCTAGTGTACCGGCCGATAATTTTGCTGCCATGATGCAAATGGGCCAGCCACAATCGCTACTGGCCCAGGCTGGGGTAAACGTCACCCTTTTCCCGCAAGCTCACGCGAGTTTTGCGGGGGACTTCCTCTGGGAGGCAGTAAATTTTATTCTGCCTATTGAGAGTTTTGGCATTGTCTTTGAGCAATTGGGTTACCTTACCGGGTTAAAGGAAGGGGAGTTTGACCCGGTAGAATTTGGTGTGGCGCTGGTGGATGTTCTTACCATCTTTCCACCAGCGGCGCCCTTAAAGGCCGTAGTCAAACCCTTGCAGGCACTGCTAAAAGTCAGCAAAAGGGTTAACCCCAAATTTGCCCGCTACTTTGGGGTAGCCATTAGCCGGGCGTTGCGCAGAGCCAAAACAGGGGACTTGGATACCCTTTGGAACCTGCTGCCGTTTATGGTGCTCGCCGCCGAGCTCTACTTTGACCCGGATGCCCGCGAGGGGCTGGAGTTCTTAATGAGCACGGTCAATAGTGGCGACGATCTGTTAAGCTGGGTGGATTACTTAGCCCTGCCGGCCGATGGATGGGCTGGTGACGGCGAGCCGCCGGCAGTAGACCCTTTCTCAAGCGAAGAAGTTGCGCAGTTTTCACCTTTAAGCTTTTTTATTCCTGCGGCACATGCAAATGCTAGGGGAGTACGCATTGCAATTGGGAAATTAGCGGATGTATTGAAAAGTGCAAAAGGGAAAATAGCACGCAAAGATTTAACCAATTTACCGGATGGCTTGGCGGTCTTAACCCGATTAGCTAAAGATGGTACTTTGCGCAGCCTGCGTAAACATGTGCATAGTGCGGAACTTATGGGGCTGTTTACGCGCTTAAGTGCGCGAGCCTCGGCAAAAGGCATTGGCTCTTTACTAAGCGGTAAAGGCAAACGCCATCACCCCTTAACCATTGCCGCTGCCTTGGCGTATATTGAGTATGAGTTGACCTGTGGGCAGCTACTTGAGGCCGAAGCAGACCCGGATGCGAATATCCCTGAGGGCGAATCCACGCCCAGCGAGGATTTATCATGCAATAATATCGGTTTGGAGTCGGAAAACCGCCAGCAATACTACAAATTACTCACCATGGCCGCCCGGGAAAGCGTCGGTGCACCCGACGGTGCCGTCTACCAGTTGATACACCTGGCCAAATACCTGGCTGCACATAGGGCTGCACCAGGTAGTGCACCAAAAGTTAAACGCATTGAAGCGAGCCGTATGGTGCCGTTTTATCAGGATAATAAAGATATCATTAGTGATATAAATTTTACTAATGGTCAAGGGGTATATCTTCTTGAGAAGAATGACGAGGATAATAAGTTTATGTTTATGCGGCATAGAGTTGTGGATCTTGTCTTAGCAGATAGTAACGGCGTAGAAACCTGGGTGGAATTTAAAAGCTTTGCCCGTAAATCCGATACACAGGCCACGACAGTAAAAACAAATAACCTTAAAACCTGGAAGTTAACCGGCGGCCTTGATGGTGGCAATAATACTAAGGACCACCGACAATTTGTGATTGACCGTGAAGCGGAGATGACTGGCCTTAGTTGGAATTATTATAAAAACGAATCAGAAAACAATGTACGGAATCTCGCCTTTGCGATAGAGAATTTTGAATGGTGCTTTGATAAATTCAAAGCCAAAAACAAAAATGGCAGTATTAAAGAGCAAAATGTAGAGTTGGGCAGTGCCAGCCAAAAAAATACAGTGCTGTGGTATTTAGACAAGGGGCCGAAAGAAGGCAACTTTAGAAAAGTGGGTGAATTGCTTGAAAAAAGTGGTCAGGTAAATGTTGCCAGTAAAACCGGCCACTGCAGTTTTGAGGCCGTTAGAGGTGCACTTGAGGGTGTGGGCTCTGAATTAATAAATGATGCATCTGAAGAATTTATCTTGGAGGTCTAAAATGTTCGAGAATTACCAGTTTAAAACCGATAGAAATGCTCAGTGGGACAGAATTGAGGCCTCTGAGCGGGAAGATGGAAGAGCAGAAGTTTATAATCAAAAAGATAAGGCGTTTTTCTATAACGGATTTGATGAAACTGATTGGCGTAAGGTTGAACCTCATCATGTTGGTAACCTTGCGCTGTATCCAAAGAAAACGATTGCCGGTTGGGAAGACTACTTTAGTTATTTTAAAGACAATCCATTAAAGCCTCACCAAGTTACTGACTTGCAACAAGCACTGTTAGTAGGAAGGGTTGGACGATTGCACCCTCAAGATGATGCCTATTATGTTTGGAACCTTTGGGGTGAAGTCTGGCTCCCAGATTCAATTATAAAAATTGAGATTCCTACAGAAGAACCGATAGCTCCGCTTGACGCAAACTCTGCTTATAGTTGTACTCTGCAAAACCTCACTTACTGGTTAAGAGATGCGGACAATAACAATATCGGAAGCTATTTAGAATATCTACCGCGCTTTATGGATGCCATGCCGCCATTATTGGACGCCCGGTTATTTGATTTCGAGCACTATAAACTCAGGCAGACACTATCTCCTGAGTCGCCAGTGCGCATTGCTATAGGCAAGTCCCGGATGAAACAATTAATCCGTAATGCCCATGGTCTGATAGACCCGGATGATAAAAAACGCAGCCATAAAGTAGCTGTGGCTAAAAACTTTTTTGACGTATTTGATGCTCATAGTGACAAGCTGGGTGAAGATTTCCCGCGCTTTATCGCTGAAGCCTTGGAAGAAGAGTAGGGGACTGGATAATGGAAGCTGATGGAACTCTCTTACTACTGAACCCGAAAGTGGTTTTCCCCAAGCTATTGGTGACTTTTAACTGCATTAGCTGGTCGGCGCTGACCGAGCTTTATCAATTAGCGGGGTTTAAGGAGCCTTTAGAAGAATTAGACTATTCCCTTCTCGTTAATGAAGCCCTACCTACGCAAGGCACCGAAGAGGCTTTGGGTGGTGTAGTGATTTATAGCCTGTCCGATGCCTGGATGTATTTTGCTAAAAAGCTAGTGGAGCAGGGTAGAGATATAGAGCTTTATGGCGTGATTGATCGGGATGGCGGCAATATTGAATACTATGCCGTGCGAGATGGCCTGCGTTTTGTGGGGGAGTTTAGCCGGGAAGGGGATGAGGACAATACCGCTTTAACCGAATGGTTAGCTGTATTGCCAAATGACGTACGGGAATATTTTTTAACCCAGGTTTCGGTGGGGTATGAGGAAGACTAATGCCAGGTTTTATGGAGTGAAGTGATCAGTAATATAGCCAGCATCGGGTTTGTTGAAGTTACTGGTGTGGCCGTAAATCCGATACGCAATCTACGATATTAAAAACAAATAACCTAAAAACCTGGAAGTTAACTGGCGGCCTTGATGGTGGCAATAATACTAAGGACCGCCGGCAGTTTGTGATTGACCGTGAAGCGGAGATGACTGGTCTGAGTTGGAATTACTATAAAGCTGAGTCACCACGCAATGACCGGGATATCGCCTTTGAAATAGAAGATTTTGAATGGTGCTTTGATAAATTCAAAGCCAAAAACAAAAATGGTAGTATTAAAGAGCAAAATGTAGAGTTGGGCAGTGCCAGCCAAAAAAATACAGTGCTATGGTATTTAGATAAGGGGCCGAAAGAAGGCAACTTTAGAAAAGTGGGTGAATTGCTTGAAAAAAGTGGTCAGGTAAATGTTGCCAGTAAAACCGGCCACTGCAGTTTTGATGCCGTTCAAGGGGCGCTTGAAGACGTAGGCTCTGAATTAATAAAACAAGCATCTGAAGAATTTATCTTAGAGGGCTAAAATGTTCGAGAATTACCAGTTTAAAACCGATAGAAATGCTCAGTGGGACAGAATTGAGGCGGATGAGCGGGAAGATGGAAGAGCAGAAGTTTACAATCAAAAAGATAAGGCGCTTTTCTATAATGGATTTAATGAAACTGATTGGCGTAAAAGTGGGCACAACCATGTGGATGGTCTTGGGATGTACCCAAAGAAAACGATTGCCGGCTGGGAAGACTACTTTAGTTATTTTAAAGACAATCCATTAAAGCCTCACCAAGTTACTAGCCTGCAACAAGCGTTGTTGGAAGGAAGGGTTGGACAATTTGCTCACCCTCATGACGATGCCTATTATGTGTGGAACCTTTGGGGAGATACCTGGCTCCCAGAGTCAATTATAAAAATTGAAATTCCTACAGAAGAACCGATAGTTCCGCTTGACGCAAGCTTTGCTTATAGCTGTGCTATGCAAAATCTCACGAACTGGTTAAGAGATGCAGAAAATAACAATATCGGAAGCTATTTAGAATATCTACCGCGTTTTATGGATGCCATGCCGCCATTATTGGACGCCCG
>NZ_CANLDD010000004.1 GCF_947489355.1 uncultured Microbulbifer sp.
TCGTGCGTTTCATTGCTGCGCTTTTCCTTGTGGAAGTCCCGCTCGCTGTTGCTGCCACTGCCCTCATCGTCGTCGCTATCCTGCTTGCGACGAAAACTTTTGTGTGAGGCCCACGCCTGAATCAAGGTGCCATCAACGCTGAAATGCTCTTCCGACAACAGTTGCTTCTGCCGAGCTATCTGCACCACTTCTTCGAACAGGGTGGGAGTAATGTCGTGGGCAAGCAGACGGTCACGGTTCTTGCTGAAAGTGGAATGATTCCACACCTTATCATCAATGCTGAGGCCAACGAACCAGCGGAATAATAGGTTGTAGCGTGTCTGTTCCATCAGCTGGCGTTCACTACGCACGCTGAATAAAACCTGTAGAAGTAGGGCTCGCAGTAATCGCTCCGGGTGGATGGACTCCTTGCCGTTCGGTGCATAAGCGCAGTCGAGCAGCCAGTCGATACGCTGCAATGCCAAATTAAATTCCTGACGAATCTTTCTCAGATGGTGAGATTTCGGGACAAATTCTTCCAGGTGAACCGTGGTGAACAAAGCTTCCTGTGTAATATCTGCACCGCGCATACACTATCTCATTGTGGGGTATCGACCCCGAGCATTGTACCAAAGCCAGTAAATACATGAGCCTATTTCAACAGCCTGTTAAAGCTCTCCCTCTTTACAAGAATAAACTATGCGGAACCTTAGAGTGATTTCACCAGGGTCCCATTTATCATCACACAGTCAACCTCAATAATTGCATGTCCACTCTTTTCTTTGGATACCGGAAATAAACCTGACACTTCAAATCCGCACTTGCGATAAATATTCAAGCTCTCTGTGATGTCAGGCATGTTTTTGTAAATTTTTTTCAGGGCCATTTCAGATTGAAAGGTAGAGATATTTTTAATATTTCTTTGCCCGCCTGCAAAGGCCTCGACATCAAATCCCTGAGTGTCTAATTTTAAATGGATTTTTGGCTGTACGGGACCGCTGAAACTTTCTTTGATAAAGTTATCCAGGGTTGATATTTTGACTATTTCTGAATTTCCAACTTTCCCTCTTTCTTTAAGGTAGTAGTCACTGTATTCATAAAAAGAGGAAAAGACATTATCAATATTGATCCTGAGCTCTCCACTTTCTCTTCCCAGGGCATAGTTATAGGAGAACCAATTTTTATCACCTTTGCTCGTTTCAATCAGTTCTTTATAGTACATTCTGACGGGCTCAAACGAGTGTATTTGTCCTTTGAAACCAATGGAGCGCAACAGCTTTCCATACTGCCCTCTGTTCGCTCCAACATCCAGAACGGTATCGATTTTAAAGTCGGCGAAAATTTTTTGTAAATGCCATTGTATTTTCAGAGTCTTCTCTTTTTTAACTATGTCATAGCCAAACAAATTGGCTAAAGGTCTAAACAAATTCATAGTTCAGTGGCACTTGATTAAGGCTTAGTAGTTCAGGCATATCCCACCACCTGCTGAAAAATAAAGAAAGTTGCCCAAAAGTGGTAAGATATTTTAAACAGTAAACACAGTAACCAATTCTAATACCAATCATCATGGGCAACGGGCAAACTCACCAACCCCGACCTTGCCAATGTTTCCTAGGCAGGCAATAGGCGCAGTTACGATCACCGCTAGCTCGGTGAGCAGGCTCTCTAGAAGAGGACTTTCACCGCATTGGTTCATACCCATGTT
Source organism: uncultured Microbulbifer sp. (assembly GCF_947489355.1). GTDB lineage: Bacteria > Pseudomonadota > Gammaproteobacteria > Pseudomonadales > Cellvibrionaceae > Microbulbifer. The sequence goes on from NZ_CANLDD010000004.1 coordinate 1,685, forward strand.
GGACATACATATGACACATCCATGACCACTTCTGGCGGCCATGGATTTAATCAAACCTGGAGAAGTCCGCAGGCCGTTTTTCCATAAAGGCGGTTGCAGCCTCTTTAAATTCCTCGGAAGCCAGGCGCTCCTTGAAGTGGCGGCCCTCATTCTGGATAAATTCCAGGCCCTTTTCCTCGGTGGCTTGGCGCAGTAGTTGCTTGGTCAAACGCACTGCCGCCGGCGCCTTCGCTGCCAGCTCAGTAGCGGCTTCGCGGGCGCGCACAATTGCCTGTTCGGGCTCTACCGCAGTGTTACAAATACCAATGTCCACTGCGTCCTCTGCCGAGAATTTCTTGCCGAGCAGCAGCAGTTCCGAGGCCCTGGCATGGCCTGCGATACGGGGCAACAGGTAACTGGAACCGTACTCCGGACACAATCCCAGGTTCACAAAAGGCATCTGGAACATGGCGTCGTGTCCGGCAAAAGATAAATCGCAGTGCAACAGCATAGTGGTGCCGATCCCCACTGCCGGGCCGTTTATCGCTGCAACAACCGGCTTGGGGAAATTGTACAGCGCGCCCATAAACTGATAAACCGGAGACGCTTCCCCCTCTGCAGAGCCCCCGAGGAAATCCATCAGGTCATTGCCACTGGTAAAGTTGCCCCCGGCACCGGTGATGATGACCACACGAATATCTCTGTTGTCGGCAGCACGGTTGAACAACTCCGCCATGGCGGCATACATGGCCGTGGTCAGGGCATTCTTGCGCTCCGGACGATTGAGGGTGATTTCCAGTATATGATCGCTGACCTGAGCCTGAATTTCCTCACATACGCTTTGCATATTGTTCTCCGGGTTTGGAATCCATTGGGGCTGGCTGGGAGCCTTTCAGACCGGCCTGGTACAAAGCTGTTTACGCCAACAACCCCTCTTTTTGGCGTCATGCCGGGTCAATAACGGCGAGCCACCTGTTCAGAGGATTCATATTACCGGCTGCGCCCGCGTAAGCGAGTTCATAAACAACCACATTCGTTGACGGGAAGAACCCGGCAACCACTGGCCGCCGGGTAACTTGGCTGGCACCTGGAGAATAGTTGCCATCAAGGCTTCAGCGCAGAATCCCTGCACAGAGGCTGGCACATGCAGTGGATACCGCCCCCGCCGGGGGTAATCATGGAGATATCCGGATCGATCACCTGGAGGCCGTGGGCGCGGCACTTGTCAGCCAGACCGGTATTGGCCCTGGGCAGCATCACCCGGTCATTGCCTAGAGCCACCACGTTGACCCCCAGCTCCAGCACCTGCGGGAAAGGAATATCGATAATTTCAATATTGCGGCTTTTGAACCATTGCACCAACTTCGGCTCTACCGCATCGACACAGACAGCCGCCAGCTTTTCCGCCAGCATCGCCACCATCACGTCGATATGCAGGAAGAAGGGATCAAACTGGTAACCCTTCACTTCCCAACCCTCTTTTTCCACCCAGCCCTTCATTTGTTGAAAGCCCTGGGGGCTGGTGCGCTCGCCGGAGTAACCGCACAGGATTACGCCCGGTTCCAGCACCATAAAATCACCGCCCTCAAGGGAGCCTGCGGTAATCACATCGTAGATGGGGATATCCAGTTCGGCATACTGCTTGACGATGGGAACCCACTCACCGCGGCGCCAGGGACTGTACATCTGTGTCACGATAGGGCCCCAGGGGGTCATCACTGAAGAGTCGCGCCCAAAGATCTGGTACGGCAGGCTGCTATCAGCCGGGATCAGGTGGGTGTTCACCCCCGCATGACGATAAGCATCCAGCATCTCTGCATGTTGGGCTTTTGCCACCTTCTGATCGAACTGCATGCCCAGTCGCGCGGCGCGGCGGGCACTGGCATTGCCGGTGCGCCAGCTGAAGTTATCCACAGGCCCGATAAGAACATCACGCAACACACCGTATTCGGAATCCATGCCCCAGTGGGTAAGTGCAGTGGTACCGCCGTTATCCTTGCGGTATTTCAAGGTAAATTCACGCATCTGATCCATCCAACTATCTTATGGCGGGCCACTGACAACAGGTGCCAGAAACCCTTTCTCTTGCTTCAATTTTTTTCCGGCTCAGGCCAGCTCAGCACTTGCGAGCATCGCCTGCAACAATACATTGCAGCCAGCTTCAAGGTGTCCTGGTTCTGCGGACTCCGCCTCATTGTGAGAAAGCCCCCCGGCACAGGGGACAAAAATCATGGAGACCGGAGCAACTCTGGAAACATAGACTGCGTCGTGGCCGGCGCCGGAAACCATGCGGCGATGGCTGTAACCCAAACGCTCTACCGCACTATGCACCGCTCCAATACAGTCCTTATCAAAGGCCACTGGTGGTGAGTACCACTCTTCACGCACATCGATGGTGACGCCAGTGGTTTTCTGGACCTGCTCCGCCAGCCGGTAAAGGGTACGATGCAGATGCGCTAAGCCCTCCGTCGTGGGATGGCGCAAGTCCAGAGCCAGTACCACCATTTCCGGCACGGTATTGCGGCTGCCCGGCTCGGCACGCAGATCGCCGCAAGTGATTCTGGCATCCTCAGAGTAAGCCTTCACTTCGGCATAAAGCTTCTCACAAAGCCCGGCCAGAGCCTGTACCGGATCGCGGCGATCCTCCATGGGCGTGGGACCGGCATGACAGGGCGTGCCGGAGAAGGTGACATCGTACCAGCGGATACCCTGTACTCCGGTCACCACTCCAATCACCTGATTCTGCTTTTCCAGAACCGGTCCCTGCTCGATATGGGCCTCAAAAGCCGCCTTGATCGGGCCGGGCTGGGCCGGCTCTGATCCCAGGTAACCGATACGCGCCAATTCCTGCCCGATATTTTTGCCGGCTTTGTCTTTACGGCTGTGGCCGTACTCAAGGCTGAATTCCCCTGCCCATACTCCGGAGCCCACCATTGCCGGGGAAAAACGTGCCCCTTCCTCATTGGTCCACACTACCAATTCCAACGGCGCCTTGGTCCTGATCCCTCTTTCCTCCAGAGTACGCAGCACCTCCAAACCCGCCAGCACGCCATACACACCATCGAACTTACCACCGGTAGGCTGGGTATCCAGGTGTGACCCTGTCATGACTGCGGGCAGGCTGTTGTCGACCCCGGGGCGTCGGGCAAAGAGATTACCCATACGATCCACACGGATCTCACAACCGATCTCCCGGCACCAGCGCACAAACAGGTCGCGCCCCTCGCGATCCTCATCGGTGAGTGCCTGGCGGTTGCAACCCCCGGCCGGAGTCGCGCCAATTTCAGCCATTGCCATCAGGCTGCGCCACAGACGATTACCATCAACGCGCAGTTGTTGTACGGGGTTTTCCATGTAAAGAACTCCGAACTGAGTATTGCGCAATATACTAATCAATCTGCCGAAACTTTTGTTTTGATCCGGACTGATGAAAGAGCGCATTATTTCGTGATTGATCAAAACCTGACCAGGAAGCAATCCACATGCCCCTTACCTATAGCACTTACCTTAAGATAGATGCGCTTTTGCAGTGCCAAAATCCGCTTTCAGAGGGTCCGGAACACGACGAGTTGCTGTTTATTGTGATTCATCAAAGCTATGAGCTTTGGTTCAAACAAATGCTCCATGAACTCGATTACCTGATGCGTCTGTTCAATACCGGTGAGCGCAACCGCGCCCTGCATACCCTCAAGCGGGTGGATACCATTTACCGCACCCTGATCCAGCAGGTGGATATCCTCGAGACTCTGACCCCACTCGAATTCCTCTCATTTCGAGACCGCCTATCCAACGCCAGCGGTTTCCAGTCCTTTCAATTCCGTGAACTGGAGTTCCTGTATGGCGCCAAGGACCCCAAGAAGCTGGAAAACTATGCACCGGGTTGCGAACACTACCGCCGGCTACAACTACGCCTGGCGTCCCCAACGCTCTGGGATACTTTCCTAAGATTCCTGGTTCATGAGGGACATCAAGTGCCAAAAAGTGTGCTGGAAAGGGATGTCAGCCAGGTTGCGGAACCTTCTCCAACGGTGCAGAAAATACTGATTGATATCTACCGCAATGACCCCCTGGTAAGCGAGATCTGCGAGGCTCTGGTGGATATCGACACCTCCCTGCAGCAGTGGCGCTACCGCCACGTGAAGATGGTGGAGCGCACCATTGGCAACAAAAGCGGTACCGGGGGCTCCAGTGGCGTTGGCTATCTGCAGGGTACCCTGTTCAAGACGGTGTTTCCCGATCTGTGGGCTATCCGTTCGGAATTCTGACCGCCATAGCGGCCAGAACCGGGGATAGGTCCGCCTGGGCTAAAATAGGCAGGGACTGCCAAACCCTCCGGAATACCGGCCAAAAGGGGTGTATTTGCGGGAAAAGCCGACCCTTGTCATGGGCCAGCACTATTGTGAGACACAAAAAAGCCAGCGGATCGCTGGCTTTTCTGACTCAGTGCAAAGCGCACTTATTCACCGGAAGGGACCAGGGACACCTGTATGCCTGGGTTTACCTCCTTGGCTGCATCTGCGATCTGCACGTAGGTATCCGCACTGGACTTGTTGTGCGCACGCACAATCACAATGGCCTGGGGGTTCTCGGCGTACAACTGGGCAATACGGGCGCGCACGGCACGGGTATCAATACGGCTGCCACCCAGGGTAATCTCGTCATTGGCATCCACCATCAGCAGGATGTTCTTATTTTCATCCTCAGATTTCTGATTGGTTTCATTCGGGTCCGGCACATTGACATCCAGCGCCTTCTCTCTCACAAAGGACGCCGTCACAATAAAGAAGATCAGCATGATAAATACAACGTCCAGCATGGGCGTCAGGTCGATATCCGCCTTTTCTTCTTCTACGGCCTTTCCGCGTCTTCTACTCATAAAACACCGTGCAGTTATCAAATACCAAGGGCGCCGGTTTAACCGGTCTGATCAGGAGGGCAAGATTGCCGCGAATTGGCAAGCATTGCAAGCACAACCTATTACCCAGGGAAATAATTATTTTAAATCAATGAGTTACAAAAGAAAATCACACTATTAGGTTATTTTTTGAGCAAAAAATCCGACTAGCGTTCACTCAAGTAACGCTGGTAATCCGGTACCTCCCGGTCAAAGGATTGCTCCATCAGGGCAGACTGCACCATCATATCGGCACTGCTCGAATTACAGGCCACGGGAATATTCCAGGCCGCTGCAATGCGCAACAGCGCCTTGACATCCGGATCGTGGGGCATGGGCTCAAAGGGGTCCCAGAAGAAGACAAGAAAGTCCACTTTGCCTTCACTGATTCGCGCCCCCAATTGCTGGTCACCGCCAAGGGGGCCGCTCAGCAGCTTCTCGACCTTCAGACCGGTAGCGGCCTCTATTTTGCCGCCCGTGGTTCCTGTGGCCAAAAGGTAATGCCTCTGCAGCGATATGCGATGGCGAGTGCACCATTGGATCATCGCACTCTTGCGATGATCGTGGGCAACCAGAGCGACGCGCTTACTGGCCGGTAGGGGTTTAGTAATAAATTCCATCTGGTCCTCAACGCTGGAAGCAGTCCCCAGCAGCCCTATAGTATTCCAATTTCTCCAACCTGTGCGCCTTAACCCAGGCCAGGGCGCATTCACAGTCACCTTTCTGACTATTTACCCCACAACAACCCTGATCGCCGGGTCACCAGCCGTGATGCAAAGCCCTGCAGCTATCATTCTTGCACACAGGCGGAGCTACCCATTTGCCAATACAGTATTGCTACTCAAAGGCGCTCCCGTGAATCATCTGCACCCCTAGACCGGTTCGCCTACAGAGACCGGAATCTCGCCGTGAAATGCCGCAAAACTGGAGGTTCGTATTCAAATTCCAGGCCCTTTAACCTGTGGGCCCGCTCTTGCAACTCAATAATGGCTTCTGCGATATAGTCCATATGATCATTGGTATAAACCCGACGTGGAATCGTCAGGCGCATCAGTTCCAGTTCTGCCTGCTTTTGCTCCCCGGTTTGCGGGTCTCGCCCCAGCAGCAGCGATCCGATCTCCACTGCACGAATGCCCGCCTCCAGATACAGCGCATTGGCTAATACCTGCGCGGGAAATTGTTGCGGCGGGATCTGCGGCAACATTTTGGCGGCATCTACAAAAACCGCATGGCCACCGGTAGGGTATTGAATGGGTATCCCCCCTTCCCGCAGCCGCTCTCCCAGATAGGCTACCTGGCCAATACGGTAATGCAGAAAATGTTCATCTGCAGCCTCGTAAAGCCCGCGCGCCAACGCCTCCATGTCGCGCCCGGCCATGCCGCCATAGGTCACAAAGCCCTCCATGGGCACACACCGGGTACGCACTGCCTGGAAAAGCTCTTCATGATCGCGAATGCAACAGAGACCCCCGATATTCACCATAGGGTCTTTCTTCGCCGACATGGTCAGCATATCGCCGTAGCGGTACATTTCGCGAATGATCTCAAAGATCGATTTGTCCCGGTAATCCGCTTCTCGCTGTTTGATAAAGTAGGCATTCTCGCAATACCGCGCTGAATCGATCACCACCGGGATATCGTATCCGGTAGCGATCTCGTAAACCGCACGCATATTCGCCATGGAAACCGGCTGGCCGCCAGCGCTGTTGCAGGTCACCGTGGTAATGATTGCACAAATGTTTTGAGGCCCGTGCGCCTCAATGGTATTCACCAGTTTGTGTAAATCAAAGTTACCTTTCCAGTCGTAAGCGGTCGTGGTATCAAATGCGCGTTCGTCCACCACATTGACCGCTTTGCCACCATTTAACTCAATATGACCGGCGGTGGTGTCAAAATGATAGTTTGAGACAAATACCGGCGTGGTGCCGCCGCGGACCTGACGCATGCGCTCGATCAGGGCCGGGAACAGGATCTGCTCCGCCCCCCGGCCCTGGTGTGCGGGAACGGTTAACTGATAACCAAAAAAATGCTCAACGGCCTTGCAAAGATTGTAATAGTTGCGGCTGCCCGCATAGGATTCATCCCCCAGCATCAACCCAGCCCACTGGTTATCACTCATGGCGCCTGTGCCAGAGTCGGTGAGCAAGTCAATATAGACATTATCGCTGCGCAGCAGGAAGGGGTTCAGGCCCGCTTTTACCAAGGCTTCTTCACGATCTGCCCGCGTTGTCATTTTGATTGGCTCAACCATCTTGATGCGAAATGGTTCAGGAATTCGCTTCATCGTTTTTTTCCTTGTAAATCCATCCAGTGCCCATGGCACCAGAGCTACCACTAGCACTGCCTATTGTTACAGGAATTCCAGTGTACAGTCGAAGAAAGGAAGTGGCCATGGCGATACGTCCGGGATTACCTGTACATAAAAAGAGGATGCTCCCTCGTGGTATCACGTACCCGCGACCCTCACGGACATGACAATACCGCCTTGAACTTCTTCAGGCGGACACGCTGGCAATGTCTTTACCCAAGGCTTGTGTACTTTTATAGAGGCCTATACAGGTTCAACCAGCTTTCTTCGCCAAACGACCTCGATCTCAAACCCTCTACTCAGGGAGTGTACTGGCTCTTAAGAGTAAGGCGGCACAACAAAATGTCACTGCGACCGATCCATACGCTTGACGCGTCGGCAACATTATGCAACTGCACCATTGCTTCAAGAAGAGCGCGAAAGCCCTACTGGATTGCTGGGTGAATTGAGAAAAATGGAAAAGCGAAAAGAATAGCGCGCATCAAGATAGATCAAAGCGTTTGAGTCTTCCCCGCTTAATCGACAGGCCTCTAAAACTACTGCGGACGAATCCCAAGGTACTGACTCAACTATTCAGTGTATTGTACTGTTTTTGAATACTGGCCTCACCAGAAAGAGAGAAAAAGCCAGTTGCCATCCGGGCACCTGAATAAACCCCAATAGCACTTGCAAACCTGTCCACAGATCGAAAACCGGTAAAAAAACCATTTTTTTACTTTATTTAACAAAAATTCTTATAAAACGCTTGCATTTAGGTATATAAATAAGCTGCAATTAGCGCCGCTCGCTTGGGGGGACTCATTATCAATTGTTTTTTGCTGAGTAAAAGTGGTCTGGACGATCTAGATGACCACAAGATGGCTGAGAATAATTGATAGGAATGCCCCCATTTCTAAAACAATTCTTTTTGCAGGGATATTTATAATGGCTAGCAAGAAAGTACCCAAAACCACTATCAATGATGTTGCCAAACTGGAAGCAGAACTGATCTCCCTTACCGCCAAGCTGGCTAGTGCCCGTCTCAAGCAAGAGAAGGATGCGATCAGCAGAGAGGAAAAATTGGCAAAAGACGCCAAAAAGGCCGTCTTAAAGGCGAAAACCACCCAGCAAAAGCTGGCTGCCGTTAGAGCCAAGAAAAAAACGCCTGCCCAACAGCGGCAACTACAGAAAGCCCGCGGTGACGCCGCAACGGCCAAAGCCGCCGCAGCCGAGATCAAAGGCGCTGCGGCAGAAGCCAAAGAGAAGCTGGCAGCAGTCAAAGCTGCAAACAAGCTCGCCTCTCAGGTAGCCAAGGTTGTCGCCAAAGAGGAGGCAGCTATTGCCAAAAAACTGGCCGCTGTAGAGAAGAAACAGGCTGTCTCTGAAGCCAAAAAAGCCGCTGCTGCTGCCAAGAAGGCCGCTGCCGCAGAGAAAAAGAAAGCTGTTGCACAAAAGAAGAAAGCGACCGCTGTAAAGAAAAAGCCCGGTCGCCCCAAAAAAGCGGACGAAGCCAAAAAGAAACCCGGCCGTCCAGCCAAAAGCGAGGCTGCCAAGAAAAAACCGGGACGCCCCAGAAAAACTGATACCGCCGCCACTCCGGCAAAGCGCGGTCGTGGACGTCCGCCAAAAGCCGAAACCGCCAACAAGAAGCCGGGACGCCCAGCCAAAAGCGAAACGGCCAAGAAAAAGCCAGGACGCCCCAAGAAAGCTGTCAGCGCAACCACAGCAGCCGCCCCAGCAAAGCGTGGCCGCGGCCGGCCGCCAAAGGCCAAGTAAGACAATCCGGCTGGAGTGTGATAGCTCCAGCCGGATCAGGCCCCGGCTGCGTCGAGGTGTATTCTCATAACAACTGCTCAGTGCTTCAAGTTGACCGCTTTTATTCGGTGGTCTTCTCCCAACAAAAAAACACAATCTGCCCGCTCGGGCATCTCTAAAATCAAATTGCGCGTAACCCTTTCGTAGTGCTGAACAAAACGCAGCACTTCCCTGTCCTGTAATCCCCCGCCGCCGTTACGCTCACGCAGCTTTTGCTCCTGTAACTGCCGCCATTCGAGAATAGATTCCATACTCGGCGCTTTCAGCATCACCATAATCTCCGGCAGCGCAAACAGGGTCCGATAAGCGCCCGCAAGTTGCCGATTGATAAAGTGCCGCCAGGTACCGGATGGATCTTCTGACTGCTCAAGGGCATTCAGCGGGAATACCGGTTTGAGTGATGGTTTGGCCCCCAGGCACCAACCCTCCAACAACACAATATCGACCGGCCCCATGTATTGCAGCCAGGCGTCCCGTGGGACGCGCTCATCAAGAGACTTGTCAAAGCGCGGTAAGGCTGTGACCGATTCCGCACCCGCACAGCACAGGGCATTCAGGGTATCAATACCCAGCTGTACATCGTGCGTACCTGGCACCCCGCGGGTCAACAGAAGGGGGTGAACCTCGCGCGCGAGCTGCTGCCGCTCGGCCCGGGTGAGGTAGAGATCATCCAAAGAAAGTGTGCAGCAGTTGTGGCCCAACTCGGTCAGTACAATTTGAAGAAAGTCAGTCAGCGTGGATTTGCCCGTACCCTGGCCACCACTGATACCCACAACCAGCGTCTTTCCCGGCCTATGCCGCTCCTGCAGCCACAGTGCCAGGGGCAGGTAATAGTCTCTTATGACCCCATAAAACGCAGCCGGCAGTTGGTGTTGCCGAATAAAGCCCTCAATAACCCCGCCGGGTAGCTTACTTGCGTGCATCTGGCTGTGTGCGATAACTTCCCGGGGCCAGGCATTGACCATGTTCGATCCCTCTCAAAATTCACCGCGGCCACAACCACTGCAATGATTGCCCAGACCACCCAATTCACTTTTGAAGCCCTATTTGATTACCGAGGTAGTGGAAATCACAAAATAATGCCGGCGGCGCAAACACCGGCGCTAGCGTTGACCTATAAACTCGGCACGGGCTAGCCTGCGGCGTACATACCCCGGCAGCACCAGCATCACCGGTGTCACCAACAGGGTGAGCAGCGTAGAAAAAGAGAGCCCATAGACAATGGCGCTGGCAAGTTTGACCCAGAACGAGGCAATAACCCCATCGACCACCACATTCCTGCCCACCATATCCACACTCACCCCCAGCGCCAGCGGCAACAACCCGAGAATGGTGGTGACAGTGGTGAGGAATACCGGGCGCAATCTCTGTGTTGCCGCTTTGAGCACAGCCTGGGTCGGGCAGAGTCGGGGTTCCTGCCTGCGTACAAAATTATAGGTATCAATCAGCACAATATTGTTGTTGACGACAATACCCGCAAGGGCAACGATCCCCACCCCAGTCATAATTACGCTGAAAGTACTCTGAGTGAGTAAAAGCCCAAGCAGTACGCCGGTGGTGGACATAATCACAGAGGATAGAGTCAGCAGAGACTGGTAAAAACTGTTGAATTGGGTCACCAGCAGAATAAACATCAGAAACAGCGCGAGCAGGAAAGCCACGCCCAAAAACTGAAAGGACGCATTCTGTTCCTCGTCGGCGCCTCTGAACAACAATTCAATCCCCGGGTCCACTGGATTGCTATTCAGCCATGCCCGGATTTCCTTGACCTTATCGTCCGGCAGCACACCCTCCTGTGCATCCGCCTTGATTTGCATACGGGTAATGCCATTAATTCGTTCAATTTTGTCCACTCTGGGCATCGCCTCGATGTGTACAAAACTGCTGATAGGCACTGTGCCACGTGCAGTATTCACTTTCAGATCATCCAACGCGGCAAGACCGCGGGCGCTCTGTGGATAGCGAATACGAATGTCCACCTCTTCATCCGTATCATCGGGGCGATATTCAGCTACACGCACGCCATTGGTCACAAGCTGCACTGCGCGTCCCACTTCGGTAAGATCAGCCCCGTACAAGGCCGCTTTGGCACGATCCACCTGCACCTCCCACTGGATGCCTGGCAGTGGGGCCGTATTCACTATGTCTCTAAGGCCATCGAATTCGTCCTCCATGGCCCACTGCAGGCGCTGGGTTTCCAGCAGTAGTTTCTCATAATCCTGTCCGCGCAACTCCAGCACAATATCCTTACCGACCGGAGGCCCTCCATCTATCACATTCGCGCTCACTTTGATTCCGGCAAAGTTGGCACTGCGTGCGCGAATATCCGCAAAGACGGCTCTGCTGCGACGCTCCCGCACCTCCGGAGGCAACAGTTCCACCAACAGATTGGCAATCTGGTCCGGCGCCTGGTCAGAATTGCCCGTGATCCCCCCGGAGCCAATTGTCGTATGGGCAATACGCACTTCGGGTACACTGAGTACCGCCTGTTCCACCCGGGCCACCAGCACTTTCTTTTCCGCCATGGATAAATTGCCCTGAGCCCGAACCTCCACATTGCCGTATTGCTCTTCGGTTTCGGTAAAAAACTCGATACCGGCCCCATAGCGACCAAAGCCAATAAAAATCGCAACAAGCACTGCAATGGTGCCCGCAAAGGCAGTGACAGGGCGGCGCAGAACAAACAGCAACAGGCGGGCATAGTATCCGGTAATACCCGCCAGGGCTGTAGGCTGCCCTTCCTCCAGTTGTCTCAGATAACCCCGTGTAGGTGCGCTCAAAGTACTCTTGCCAAACAGGGAGCCCAGTACCGGGGCGAAAAAGAGCGCGTATAAGAGAGAACCGGCCAATACAGCAAAAACCGTGACCGGTAGATAGCGCATAAACTCCCCCACCACACCCGGCCAGAGCATAATGGGCAGAAACGCAGCGAGCGTTGTTGCGGTTGAAGCAACCACCGGCCAGAACATGCGGGTTACCGAGGCGATATAGGCACTACTTGCGCTCAAACCCTCGGCCATCTTGCGATCGGCAAATTCAGTAATCACGATGGAGCCGTCGATCAGCATCCCCAGTGCCAGCAACATGCCGAACATCACCATAAAGTTGAAGGAATAGCCCAACAACCAGGTGACAATAGAGCCAAATAACAGCGAGAAGGGCACGCCCAATCCCACCAATATGCCCGAGCGGAAACCGAGTGCGGCAACCACAATAATCATTACCAGCAGCATAGCGGTGAGAATATTGCCCTGCATCTCGCTGACCATATCCCGCGCGAAGTTGGATTGATCAAATACAAATTTCACCTCCACGCCTTGGGGTAATGCCCCCATCTCTTGCAGAACAACCTCCCTGACCCGCTCCGTCACATTGACAGAACTGGCATCACTACGTTTTGTGACATTGATAGCAAGACCGGGGCTGCCATTAATACTGGTATAACTGGCGGCATCCTTAAACGTGCGCCGGATGTCGGTAACATTGCCCAGGGTGACCACACCATCCGGGGAAGTTTTCAGGGGGATGTCATAGACATCTCCTGCGGTTTCAATAAGCCCCGGAACTTTTACAGAAAAGCGGCCGCGCTCAGTCTCCAGCTCACCGGCGGGAATCATCAGATTATTGCCCAACACCGCATTGATCAGCTCGGCGCTGGTCACCTGGTAGTGCTCCAAGCGTACGGGGTCAATAATGACCTCGACCACCTCCTCGCGATTACCGTGCAGATCCGCACTCAACACATCGCTGATATTTTCGATTTTGCGCTTTAATCGTTGAGCGCTACCCAGCAAGATGCGCTCGCTGAGGCTTTCTCCGGAAAGGGTGACCACAATCGTGGGAAATGGCTGTGCCGAGACCTCTTCAACCGTCGGCTCCTCGGCATCCCGCGGCAATTCCGCCCTGGCCCTTTCCACCGCATTGCGGATATCGTCGATCGCATCATCCACAGCGATTGCGGAGTCGAACTCCACCACAATATACGCGAGTGATTCACGCGCAACCGCTATCACTTCCACGACACCCTCAACCGCCCGTATCTCCTGCTCCAGCGGGCGCACCAGCAATCGCACACCATCCTCGGGGGAGATCCCCTCATGGGTGACCTGCACTATCACAAAGGGAGGATTGACCTCGGGGCTGGATTCAATCGTCATCGCACTGCGCGCCGCCAACCCAACCAGAATGATCAGCAACATCAGACAAAGCGTACTGCGATTTCGCTCGATCCCACTTTTTAATAGCTTCACCGCAGGCCACCCTCCACGACGGGGCGCTGCTGAGAGGCTGGCATTAAGATTGGCCCGGGGGGGATATCGTCGGGCTGGGGGGGAATGTCGAAATCCTGCTCGGGGGCGATCATTTCCACTCGCACAAGATCACCGGCGCTGACATACTCCTGGCCGACGGTGATCAGGGTGGCCTGATCCGGCAGGCCACTGACCCAAACGCCCCCATCCCCATCGCCTACGAGGGTGACTTTGACAAATTCCACGCGATGTTTGCTGTCGAGAATACGCACGCCCAGTTCGCCACGATCATCCAGCGTCAACAGGGAGGCATTAATGCGATGCGCCATGACCTCTCCTGTGGGCAGTGCCAAACGCCCACTCAACCCGCCGCGCAACTTATTGTCGGGATTGTGTACCGCCACCTCTACCCGGTAGGCGCGTGTGACTTCCTGAGCCTGTTGGCTGATATAGCGCAGTTGACCCTGCACCGCCCTCCCCCCCTGCAATTGCGCGCTGGCAGAGCCAGCGGGGACCAGGTTGCCCACCTGATTTTCCGCAACCTCACCGACCACCAAAATCGGGTCCAGATCCAGCACAGTTGCACAGGCTTCACCGCGGCGAATAAAATCGCCCAATTCCACCGCACGGCTGTTCACCACCCCATCAAATGGCGCGCGGATCTTTAGGTTATCCACCAACACTTCCGCACGAATATAATCTCTTTTCGCAAGGGCCAGGGCCACCTGTTGCTGAGCCATAGCCGTCTCTGCCAGCAAACCTTTCTTTTTCAGACGCAGGGCTCCGGCGTAATCCAGTTCGGCCTTGCGCTGTGCCACCTCGGCAAGCGCGAGTTGCTCCAGGCGATCCTCCGCCCCAATCTCACAAATCACTTCCCCCCGCCGCACGTTACTCCCTTCCTCCACCGGAAGACGGGTGATCACCCCATCCAACTCCGCGCGCAGGCGCACACTGCGGTTGGCTTCGGTGCGGCCATTGACCAGTACCCGCGCAACATAGGACTGGGCCCCGATTTGCCGGGCCTGAACCAGCGGGGAAGCCTCGGGCCTGGCCCTTGTTGCCTTACCGGCTTCCTCACCCCCATCCCTCTGATGGCCCGTAAGCAGTACACCGCTCAAAAGCCAGGCGGCAGCCAATAGGGTGACAAGCGCTGCCGTTCGATAATTGTGATTGGACCAGATGGACGCCAGTGGACTCTGCATTCAAAAAAACCTGTTGAGAAAAAACAAAGCTATCGGTTAAAGGATAGAAACCGTTCATACCCTCGCAGACAGTCGCTGCACCTCGCACTGGTCAAATTTTACATAGTGAGGACTGATTCCGAAAATAGAATCCTTACCGCGGGGCACTTGCCCTGGCCGCAGGTAGCGACTCTGCTGCGCTACAAACGTACTTGATGACTATTGTTGGAGAAGCGCATATCACGCGCTCAACGGAACTTGCCGCCGGTAGGAAAATCCATCGACCCGACTGTTTTGCGCAAAACGATCTGTGGCATCGTCCTAAAGCGCGCCAGAATATTACCGGTGGATAGGAATCAGCGGCCAAGCCAGCCAGATCCCAGGTTAAACAGCCGCTTATACCGGGTCAGGAGAGCATCGACTCCAGAAAACCCTGCATATCCGACTCACCATCTATCAATTCGCCGGAACCAAACTCCGCATTCCAGTCCAGCAGGATGCGCGCCAGCCCACGGGCCTGTTCCGCCAGTGCCACCAATTCCTGCCGGCAGTGCTTGGGGCCTGTGTAAAGTTTCAGCTTGCGGTGGCTGTCGGCCAGTTGATGACCCGGGTACTTCGAGCGATAAACTTCCAGTTTCCAACGCAGTGAGTGCACCATATTGCGGTAAAAAATCAGTTTTGCTGGCAACTGTAACAGGGAGAGGTCATCCAGATCACCAAACAGTGTGCAATCCAGGCCCAGCACCTGGGTGTCGCGGCTGTGGGGCGAGGCGAGCACATTGGCGCTACGGGGTTCTGATAGCAGCATGGACAGATCGCCAAACAACTCTCCGGGGCGAATCACTGCCAGGGTGCGCTCACCGGCCATCTCTGCCATTTTGCCTGCGGTATCCACATGAACCAGCAACTCGCCCCGCAGCAAGAAGTAAAGCCACTGATCCACTTCACCGGCACGCAGCAACTGTTCTCCCGGCTGCAAACTGACCAGCCTGGAGCGCTTCAGCAAAACCGTGTACTGCCACTCATTGGAAGCGCGAATATCACGAAACAGATGAATAACATTGAGCAACCGGTCCACGGCATCCCGCGGATAATCGATAAGAGGTTTGATTTCCATGCGTACTACAAATTAGTGAAAACGATTCCATTTTTTGGAAAGTGCGCTTGAAGCCACTTTATAAAACTGAATTCTATACGATATTGATCCCCCACAACCAACTTCAGGAGTGACAATCATTTCCACCACCCACTCCTGGTACCAGACAGACAGAAAGACATTCCAGCCATTTCGGACTTGAACTCCATCACAGTTGCAGTAGAGTTAGAAAAAAGGAGAGCACACTGTGCTCACCCACGCTTGAACCGCGCACTATTTCACCCGGCTCTTGCACTTCTGGGAGGGACCCCAAATCCTTATTTGCCGGAACTTTTGCCTCCGGACTTTCAGGGGCTGTGAAACAATGAAACCGATAAAAACTGCCGTCTCACTTTTGCTATTCACTTTTACGGTATCTGCCAAAGCGATACCACTGTTGAACGGACTTGCAGTCGAACAACAATTCAACAAGGATCTCTATATCGCTGCCGTTTATTCGGAAACCCTGACCGATGAAACGGCCATCCTGCTCAACGGCAACGCACCGCGCCGGCTGGAAGTACGCGTCATCGCCAGCAGCCTGCCCGCGCGCCGCTTTCGCAATCAGTGGATGGAGGCGATCGCCATCAATAGCCGCAGCGATACCCTGAGCAGCCAGGCAGAATCCATGCTGACATTCGCCAATCTGTTCAAAGGCCGTTTTTTACGTGGCGACCGCCTGGCAATTGAATTTGCCGCTGACACCGGCATCACCAGGATTGCACTGAACGGGATTACCCTCGGGGAAATCAACGATGCGGATTTCTACAATACGCTTTTGCTGGCCTGGATTGGCCCTGTTCCCCCATCCACCGGCTTTCGCGACGGACTGCTCTCGGCAGGCGAGGTGGACAGCGGCCTGCTCACCACTTACGAAGCGCTTGAGCCCAGCAGCGAGCGCATCGCAGAACTCCAGTTAAAGCAAATCAGCCTGGAGGAGGCTCTGACAACCGAGGCCCCAGTGGCTGAGGAAATCCTGCCCAAACCGACGCTGGAGGTGGCGGCACTTCCCCCTCCCACGCTGGCCCTGGTGCCAAATCCTGCAACAGCCACGCCAAATCCTGCAACAGCCACGCCAAACCCTGCCACGGGCAATGAAGACGTAGAGCCCACTGACACCCCAACCGTAGAACTGCCCCAGGCGAAACCCGACACCACCGAGGCGCCCGCGGCAGATAGGGAAGAAGACATGGAGGAAGAGGAGGCGCCGCTGACAGCCGATCTGATCCTCGCCCGCCAGATATACCACTCCGCACTGCTGCGCCACACTTTCCGCAACATTCGCTACCCCAAGCGTGCCCAGGAACGCGGTCATGAGGGCAGCGTACGCCTGAATGTAGTGATAAATGCCCGGGGGGAAGTGCAGGAGATAGTGGCAGTACAGGAATCCCGCTATTCCAGCCTCAACCGCGAGGCCATCGCTGCCGTTGAGCGGGCTGGCCCCTATCCCGCAGTACCTCCACAACTGGGGTCAGACCGCTTCAGCTTCACCTTGCCGATTACTTTCGATATCCCAGATTGATCCGACCCTGTGCAAAAGCTCCGCCCGGCGGGGCTTTTTGCTCTCCCCACACCATCTGTCGCGATCATACCGCACCTAAGCGCAGCCCTCTTGCCTCCTAATGGCGCCTTCTTCTACCATGCGGATGTCGTTTGACCACCCTGAATACAGCCAAACAGAGCTACTAATGAAAAAACTACTCTTACCAGTCGCTATCCTTGGCATTCTCGCCAGCCCCCAACTCACCCTTTCCGCGCTGGCCCACAATCACCCGGACTCCACCCACAAGAGAGCCACCCCAGAGCAGGAAAAGCGATCCTCCGGTATTGATCTCACCGCGCTGGATACCACTGTGCGCCCGCAGGATGACTTCTTTACCTATGTGAACGGCTCCTGGCTGAAAAACACCGAGATTCCTGCGGACAAATCCCGCTGGGGCGGTTTTTCGATCCTGCGGGACCAGAGCACCGAGCAGGTTAAAGCGCTGATTATGCAAGCGGGCCAAAGTGCCAACAGTGACGGCGCCAAACAGATCGGTGACCTCTACAACAGCTTTATGAACGAAAAGCTGATCGAGAAAAAAGGCCTGTCCGCAGTGTCTGGCGAACTCGCCAAAGTCGATGCCATCAAGTCCCGCAAAGACCTGACCGACTTTTTCGCCTATGCCGATATCGCCGGCTACAACGTGCCTTTTGGCGGCACTGTCTACCAGGACCTGAAACAGGTTGAAAACTACATCCCCTTCCTCTGGCAGGCGGGCCTGGGACTGCCGGACCGCGATTACTATTTCGAGGATACCGAGAAGAGCCAGAAACTGCGCAAAGCCTATAAAGAGTACCTGGGACAAATCCAGAAATTGGCCGGGCTCGACAACGCCACAGCCTTTTCTGACAGGATCTTCAAACTGGAAGAGCGCCTGGCTGAACACCAGCGCAGCCGCCTGGACAATCGCGACCCTGAGAAATATTACAACAAGAAATCCGCGGCGGAGCTGAAAAAGCTGATGCCTGCGGTGAACTGGGACAGTTACCTGGCCAAGGCCAAGCTGGCCAAGGCCGACAGCTTTATCGTCGGCCAGCCCGAGTATCTAGAAGCGGCCAACCAAGTGATTGCCGATACCGATATGGCCACCTGGAAGCGCTATCTGAAGGTCAAGATCCTGTCCGCCATGGCGCCCTACATGCACAGTGCGCTGGCCCAGGCCCACTTCGATTTCTACAGTACTGCCATTCGCGGTGTCGAACAGATGGAGCCCCGCTGGAAGCGCGGCGTACAGTTTGTCAACGGCGCGGTGGGCGAACTGGTCGGCAAGCGCTATGTCGAGAAGCATTTCCCACCGGAAGCCAAGGCGCGCATGATCGTTTTGGTGGATAACCTCAAGGCCGCGTATCGCGAATCCATCCAGTCCCTCGGGTGGATGGGAGAGGATACCCGCAAGCAGGCGCTGTCCAAGCTGGAAAATTTCACCACTAAAATTGGCTATCCGGACAAGTGGCGCGACTACTCCGCCCTTCAGGTGGACGCGAATAGCCTGGTAGGCAACGTGCTGGCCGCCAACCTGTTTGAGGCCGACTATGAGCGCAATAAACTCGGCAAGCCCATTGATCGCAGCGCCTGGGGCATGAGCCCGCAGACCGTTAACGCCTACTACAACCCGACGATGAACGAGATCGTCTTCCCCGCAGCGATCCTGCAGCCGCCCTTCTTCAATGTGAAGGCGGATGACGCGGTGAACTACGGCGGCATTGGCGGAGTGATCGGCCACGAAATTGGCCACGGCTTCGACGATAAAGGCAGCAAGTTCGACGGCAAGGGCTACCTGAACAACTGGTGGACCGACTCCGACCGCAACAACTTTGAAAACCTCACCAGCAAACTGGTCTCCCAGTACAACGCTTTTGAGCCGCTGGAAGGCGAGCACATCAATGGCGAGCTGACCCTGGGTGAGAACATCGGCGACCTGTCCGGTCTGGGCATTGCGTACAAAGCTTATAAGATGTCCCTCAATGGCGAAGAGGCTCCTGTGATTGACGGTTTCACTGGCGACCAGCGTGTATTTGTAGGCTGGGCTCAGGTCTGGCGCAGCAAGATGCGTGACAAGGCGCTGAGCAGCCGTATGAAGACAGACACTCACTCCCCCGCCGAGTACCGGGTACAGGGTGTGCTACCCAATATCGAAGCCTTCTACGAGGCTTTCGATGTGAAAGCCGGTGACGGCATGTACCTGCCCGAGGAAGAGCGGGTAAAAATCTGGTAACAGGTGTTAAAACCGGCTGCCCCTGGCGGCCGGTTTTCTCTCTTGCCGCGATCTATCCCGTCGCCAGCCCCTCTCCCCCCAAGTCCTTTATATCATCCGCACCCCCTATTTCATTGCCACTACAAGCTGGACAACTTGTAGCCACTATGGCGTAACATAGGCGCGGTGCTTTTAGGAGAGAGAATAACTATGGCCCATCGCACCCAGCTCCAACTGCTAACCAGCCGCCGCTTTCTGCCTTTCTTCCTCACCCAGTTTCTCGGTGCTTTTAACGACAATGTGTATAAAAATGCACTGATCGTGATGATTGCTTTCCGTTTGGTGGAGAGCGAAGCCAACGCCCTGATCAATGTTGCAGCGGGCCTGTTTATTCTGCCCTTCTTTCTCTTTTCTGCCTCCGCCGGCCAGTTGGCCGACAAGTACGACAAGAGCCGTCTGATCAGGCTGATCAAACTGGGGGAAATCTGTATTGGCGCCCTCGGGGTCACCGCCCTCTACAGTGGCAGCAATGTTTTCTGCCTCGCCGTCCTCTTTCTGTTGGGTGTGCAGTCGGCATTTTTCGGCCCGGTTAAATACGCCATCCTGCCCCAGCACCTGAAGCGCTCCGAACTGGTTGGCGGCAATGCGCTGGTGGAAATGGGGACCTTTGTCGGCATTCTCACCGGGACCATCGTGGGCGGCCTGCTGGCGGGGCTCACCGGCCAGGGGGAAAATGGCCTTTTCTACCTGAGCCTGGTGATCATGAGTGCAGCAACCCTGGGATACCTGTCCAGCCGCGGGATTCCAATGGCACCGGCGCCAGCGCCAAACCTGCGGGTCAACCCGAACCCCATTACCCAGATGCAAAGCATTCTGGATAAAACCGCCAAAACCCCTTCGATTTTTTACGCAATTATCGGTATCTCCTGGTTCTGGTTGATGGGCGCGGCCTACCTGACACAGATTCCCAGCTTTACCAAAAACGTGCTGGGTGGCGACGAGTCCGTTATCACCCTGCTGCTGTGCACGTTTACCATCGGCATAGCCCTGGGCTCGCTGCTGTGTGAGCGCCTATCCGATGGGCACATCGAATTGGGCCTGGTGCCTCTCGGTGCCGCCGGCCTCACCATCACCGGCATCGCCCTGTCCGCTGCTGGTGGCAATTTTGTCGAGCTGCAGCAGGCAGGCCTGGGGGCGTTCCTGAGCCGTGATGGTGCCTATGTGATTCTCACCTGTCTGGTGCTGATCGGTATCTGCGGTGGCCTCTACATAGTGCCGCTCTACGCGATGATGCAGGACCGCTCAGCATCCGAAATCCGCGCGCAGGTTATTTCCATCAACAATATCCTCAACGCGCTGTTTATGGTGGTCTCGGCCCTGCTCGGCCTCTTTTTCCTGAATGTGCTGAAGGTCACTATCCCCCAGTTCTTCCTGGTTATCGCCCTGATGAATGCCGCAGTGGCCATCTTTGTCTTTACCAGGGTACCGGAGTTCGCCATGCGCCTGCTGATCTGGATGCTTTCCCATACGATATACCGGGTAAAGCACGAGGGTCTGGAACAGATTCCCGCCCAGGGGCCCGCGCTCATCGCCTGCAATCATGTCAGTTACGTGGATGCCCTCCTGCTGGCGGGGGCGGTGCGCCGCCCCATACGCTTTATTATGTACAAACCGATCTATGAGATTCCGGTGCTGCACTTTATCTTCCGCACCGGGCGCGCCATTCCCATCTGTTCCAGGCTGCAGGATCCCGAGGGATACGAAATGGCATTTAGCGCCATAGAACAGGGCCTGAAAAACGGGGACCTGCTGTGTATTTTCCCCGAAGGGCAGCTCACCAAAGACGGGGAATTACAGCCTTTCAAGGCCGGTATTGAAAAAATACTGGAGCGCACCCCGGTACCGGTGATTCCCATGGCACTGCGTGGTCTTTGGGGCAGTTTCTTCAGCCATAACGGTGGCCAAGCCTTCACCACCTGGCCACAGCGCTTTTGGTCCAAAGTCAGCGTCGTGGCTGGTTGCCCCATCGAAGCTACCGATGCCAAGGCCGGGATACTGCACGAGCAGGTATTGGGTTTGCGCGGGGAGCAGCGCTGAGGCTGGGCGGGGCCGCAACCAGGGCACTTTGCCTGGCGCCCGCTCTACATCTAACCGGCCTTGGTATGTCACCCGGGTCCAGATAGGGAGGGTACACGCCTTTTCTTCAATGGAAATCAGGTGGCCGCGGAAAAGGGAGGCCCACCCAGAGGGGAGTCTCCCTGTTAAAGATGCCCAAACGGCTCACACCGTTTTAAGCACGGCCTGGTCGGGGTTGTGATTTCTGAGTATGAGCCACAAGGCAGCTGCCAGGATAGCCGCCTGCAGGCCGATGCCCTGCCAGGTGGGGTAAATACCCAGCCAGTCGAAACTGAACGCCACCGGCAGCGGGGTAATACCGATCCAGGCCGCTTCCTGCAATGCCGCAACTGCCTTTCCTGCGAGCACGAAAGACAACGCCAGCAGAATATAGGTGGTCGCGGAAAAAAACTTACCGATAGGCAGGCGCGCCGAGTAATGCACCAGGGCGAAACCCAGTACCGCGAGCAGTGCCGCACCGGAAGCCATGCCACCCCAAAGCGCGCTGTATTGGTTTGCAGAGGTCTGTGCCAGTAGGGACTGGTAGAACAGTATCGTTTCAAAAATCTCCCTATACACCGCGATAAACGCCAGCCCGGCAACCCCCCACAGGGCACCGGTACCCAGGCTGCGGTTGATACTGTCCTGAATATAGTTTTGCCATTCCCGCGTGCGGGTTTTGCTGTGCATCCAAAAACCCACGTAGAAGAGCACCACTGCCGCCAAAAGTGCAGCCACGCCCTCCATGACTTCGCGGCTGGCACCACTGATGGTAATCACGCTTTGGGCGGCGACCCAGGTAACCACACCTGCAGCGAAAGCGCCGATCCAGCCAAGGTGTACAAATTTCAGCGCATCGCGGCGGCCGGTTTTTGCCAGGATAGCGACCAGTGCTATCACCACCAACAGCGCTTCCAGCCCCTCGCGCAAGAGGATCACCAAACTCGCGATAAACAGTGCGACGTCGGACAGGCTGGAATCCGCCATCAGCGATTGGGCCCGTGTCAGCTGCGCCAGAATACTGTGAACCTGCGCTTCCACTCGACGGGGATCACTGTCGGCATTCAATTGGGCGCGCAAGCCCAGCAGCGCGCGTTCCGTGGCCAGGCGCAGGTCCGCATCCACAGAGTCCAATGCATTCTCCGCCAGTTCAAAGCCATCCAGATAAGCGCTGATCGCCAGGGTGTGGGCATTGGCATAATTCCCTTGCCGGTAGGCTGCCAGGGACTTTTGCAACTGCGCGCGCGCCACCTCAAGGGGGCCCCCGCCCCCCTGGGATATCTCAGCGAACAGAGAGCTGGGGTCAGCGCGCAAGGCAGCCACCGACTGCGCAGGTACGTCTGAGCGCTCACTGCGCAATACCGCCGGGCTGTGCATCACCAGATCCTGTAGGCTCGGCCCGCCCGCCTTCACAGCAGTGTCCTCTCCGGCAAATGCCAGGCCACCCACATAAAAAGCCAAAGACCAGCGCTGTTGTTCGTTCAGACCCTTGAAGGCGGTCATTGCAGTGCCGTCAATACCGTTACTGATGGCATCGTAAAGCCCCAGCAAAGAACGGTTTTCAGCGCGCTCGCGCTCGTGGAAATTGGTGGGTGCCGGCTCCAGCCCGGCCGCCAGCGGTCCATCCCCGCGCCCTTCCACCCCGTGACAGGCTATGCACTGGGCCCGATAGAGTGCACGACTGTCATTGAGGCTGAGCAGTGCGCGGGGCAGGGAGAGGGCCGGCGCAATGGAGAGCAACCCCTGGCGCAGTTTGGCGGTATGTTTCTGCACCACGTCAAGGCCCGCCTTGCGCGCAATGGCACCCTGCAGAGCCAGGGCCTCGGCGCGGATCACGCGCGCCTCGGGTGAATCCGACAACTGCTGCCCGTGATCGAGCAACAGTTGGGCGAACTCCTCCATTTCAGTGTACTCATCCGTGTTGATCACCGCGCCTTCGGCCACTGCCTCCGGATAATCCACGCCAATATACTCCGCCATCTGCATCAACTGTCGCAGCTGCTGCTCGGAAAGGCCGCTTTGCTGGGCCTGGACGGGAGTCATCGTAACAGCCAGCAGCACCACAAACAGGCGGGCCAGATAGAGGAAGAGGCGCATGGAGAATCCTTTTTGGTTACTGCAAACAGGTTGATCATCAGATGCATAATATAATTGATAATTATTCTCATAATAAAGCCCGCGTTGAAATTGATTTGGCACGGACATGGGCTGCAGTTAAATTGTGTACAATATAAAATACAGGAACCGGATCATGGCCGATCTCTACTCAATTCCCATCGAAACTGCCGACGGTAAACCCTCCTCACTGGAAGACTATAAAGGCAAGCTCCTCCTAGTGGTAAATACCGCCAGTCAATGCGGTTTTACCAAGCAATACAAAGGGTTGGAATCACTTTACAATCGCTATAAAGAGCGGGGCCTGGTGGTACTGGGCTTTCCCTGCAACCAGTTTGGCAACCAGGAGCCCGGCAGCAATGAGGAAATTCAGACGTTCTGCACGCTGAATTTCGGGGTCAGCTTTCCGGTCTATGCCAAGCTGGATGTCAACGGCCCTGCGGCACACCCCCTGTTTGTGCAACTCAAGAAGCGAGCCCCTGGCCTGCTCGGCACCGAGGGCATCAAGTGGAACTTCACCAAATTTCTGATCAGCAGGGATGGCAAAGACGTAAAACGCTTTGCCCCCAAAGATACCCCCGAGTCCCTGCAGGCTGAAATTGAGCAGATGTTGTAACGGTGATTGGCAGCGATGACTTCGAAGAGCTGGCCCTCAACCGCCAGCTTTGCTTTGCCCTCTATGCCGCCTCCAGGGTCATGACCAGGGCTTATCGGCCCATGCTGCAGGATTTGGGTCTTACCTACCCTCAATACCTCGTGCTGATGGTGCTTTGGGAGTGGGCTCAAGAAGACAGCGCAAACCGGGAGAAAAGAAATCTTGGCGGCCTGGTACAGAGACAACGCGCCACTTGGGATGAGCGCGTCACTCTGGTGGCCGTAACCCGCGCGTGGCTGGCACTGAAATCCAGAGCCGCGAAATGGGTCAGCCAGCATCCGGAGCGCACTTCGATACGCCCTGCAGAAATAGAACCGCTGCGCGATGCCCTCTGGCAATTTTTGCGCAAGATAGAACGAGGCCCCGATCTGGCTGACACATAAAACCAATCACTGCCGGCAGGCCCTCTGGAAAGGAGCACCTCGAAAGGGCTCAACTTTTTTAGGTTATAAATTCCACAAGAAAGAAAAATAAGGATAAAAATATCAATCGGTATTGAAGTTTAGGAAATAATAGGATGAACATTGACCATCAGATCAAAGATCACGCATAATGCCCAGACCCAGTCCCGACGCGGAAACCGCTACCTATGAAGACTGACTTCTGTACAACCAGACAAGGCCACCGCACCCTAGCTTTCACGCTGCGGCTGCCGCTACGCGGCATATAATTTTTCTCCCCCCACCCCCGACAGGATTCCCGACTTTATTTGAGCGGCGCATAGACAGCGGCAGAGCCCCTTGTTTAGCCTCGCAACAAATAAGGAGTAAAAGCGAAAATGAGCATCCAGAAAGATAAGTTAGTCATTTTTGATACAACTTTGCGCGATGGTGAACAGAGCCCAGGCGCCTCTATGTCCAAAGAGGAGAAGGTCCGCATTGCCCGTCTGCTCGAGCGCATGCGCGTGGACGTGATTGAGGCCGGCTTTGCCATTGCCAGCCCCGGCGACTTCGAAGCGGTAAAGGCGGTTTCCGAAGCCGTGCGCGAATCCCGCATTTGCAGCCTCGCACGCGCTGTCAACGCGGATATTCTGCGCGCCGGCGAAGCCCTGAAAAAAGCCAACGCCTCCCGTATTCACACCTTTATTGCCACTTCACCGATCCATATGCAGTACAAGCTGCAGATGGCCCCGGAAGATGTACTTCAACAGGCGGTGAAAGCGGTCAAAACCGCCCGTCAGTTTACCGACGATGTGGAGTTTTCCCTGGAGGATGGCAGCCGCTCCGAACCGGAATTTATGTACCGTATTATCGAGGCGGTGATCGCGGCCGGCGCGCGCACAATCAATATTCCCGATACCGTCGGCTATGGTGAACCCGGCGAGTACGGCGCCCTGTTCCGGCGGGTTCTTGAGCATGTTCCCAATGCCGACAAGGCCATTTTCTCCACGCATTGCCACAACGACCTGGGTCTGGCAGTGGCCAACTCCCTGTCCGCCGTAATGAACGGTGTGCGCCAGGTGGAGTGCACGATCAATGGTCTGGGTGAGCGCGCGGGCAATGCCTCCCTGGAGGAGATTGTGATGGCGGTAAAAACCCGCCAGGATCTCTATCCGGTGGAAACCGGTATCGACACCCGTCATATCGTGCCCACCTCGCGCCTGGTTTCCTCGATCACCGGATTTCCGGTGCAGCCCAACAAGGCGATTGTCGGCGCCAATGCCTTCGCCCATGAATCCGGCATTCATCAGGACGGTGTACTCAAACATCGTGAAACCTATGAAATTATGCGCGCCGAGGATGTGGGTTGGGGCCAGAACCGCCTGGTGCTGGGCAAGCACTCGGGAAGGGCCGCGGTGCGCGCACGCTACGGGGAACTGGGGATCGCGTTCTCCGACCCGGAAGCCTTCCAACAGGTTTTCCAGCGCTTTAAAGCACTGGCAGACAAGAAACACGAGATTTTTGATGAGGACCTGCACTCTTTGATCACCGATAACGAAACCCCGGTGGAGCGCTTCCAACTGAAGGACCTGGATGTGCGCAGCAAGATCGGCAGCGCACCCCAGGCCTTTATCAGCCTGCTGATACAGGGCGAGCCACACCAGACCGAAGCCTGCGGCGGCGGCCCGGTGGATGCCATTTTCAAGGCCATAGAAAGCATCGTCGGCAGCGGCGCCGACCTGAAACTCTACTCCGTCAATGCCGTTACCCAGGGCACTGACTCCCAGGGTTCGGTAACCGTGCGCCTGGAAAAAGACGGTCGGCTGGTCAATGGTGTCGGTGCCGACACCGATATTCTGGTTGCCTCGGCACAGGCCTACATGGATGCGTTAAACTTGCTCGCCATGGGTGAAAGCAAGAAACAAGGCGTATAAGTGAACGAGCTTGAGCGGGCAGAATACCTGTCGGTACTGGGCGTGGCCAGTTATGTGCCGCGCTTTGTCTTACCCCTTGCACCCGCACCCCGCCAGGCCCAACTCCCGCCGGCATTGCCCGCGGTAGCTACTCCGCCGCTGCAACAGAGCGCACCGGCTATGGCCAGCCCGGTGCCGCAGTCAGCGGCACCGGAGGTTAACTTCACTGCGTCCGCCCCCGCAAGCGACAGTGCAAAGACTTCAGCGGTTGCCGGTACATGGGATAAACCCTCCGTGGCAGTGGCCCGGCCACAACGGGAACTGCAGCCTTTTATCCTCAGCTGCTGGAGAGTCGGTGAGGAACTGCTGGCGGTGGACAGCCATGAGCCCGGTGCCGCACTGCCGCTGGAGTCATTGTTTGGCAATATTCTGCGCGCACTCAATTGGCACCAATTGCCGCGCCAGCACGAGCGCCTGTGCTGGCCGATTACAAAAAACCGCTTTGGCCCCACAGCGGGCGCCCCCGAGGCTCGCGATACCTTTTCAAGCTGGCTGGAAGCCTCCTGCACATGTCACCCGGTGAAGTCCATCTGGTTGATGGGGGAAGAGGCGGGGGCTTTCTGTACGCCCATACCCCTGGACGAGGCCGTCAACAACTGGCAGGAGGTGCGTATTCTCCCCCTGCCCAGCCTGTCCCGACTATTGCGGGAACCGGAACGCAAACACGGCCTCTGGCAGCTGCTGCGCAAAACCTACCCCTCCGAGACCCGAGCGCGATGAGACACTTAACCGCTTGCGGCTTTCATCTGCGCCAGGCCAACAAAGCGGATTGCAGCACTCTTGCCAACCTGGCCCGCAGCGCCCACAGCCATCCCTGGAATCGGGCTCAATACCTGCAAAGCCTGATGGCCGGCCACCAGTGCTGGCTGCTTGCCATAGGCGATGAAACCATTGGCTTCTGTGTACTCAACCAATTCGTTGACGAGGTTGAAATTCTGGACATGGCTATCTCGCCCCGCTGGCGCCGGCGGGGCCTGGCTGAACAGCTATTAACCCACCTGATTGCACAGCTGCCCAGGAACACCCGGCGACTCCTGCTGGAAGTGCGCACCTCAAACCTCACCGCACACTCACTCTATCGCAAACTGGGTTTTTCCGAGGACGGTTTGCGTAAGAATTACTATCCCGCAGACAATGGCGGACGTGAGGATGCTGTGCTGATGAGTCTGGCCCTGGGTCCGTTCGTAAAGGCAGCGGGCAGGCTGTAAAATCAGCCCCCCTTGCGGATGCCTGGATCGCACCTTTCAAGGAGTGACACACACGGGGCTGCACCGCATAAGCCAGTGCGCGCTGGCGAACCCAGATAGATTCCCCCCATGACCGACATGTTTCTATAGAGTTAATGAATGCCACTAACAACAAGTAGCCCCTCACTGCTCGAAGGCTCGGTATCCGGCCATTTGCAGCGCTTGGCCCTGCCCATGGTGTGGGGCATCCTCGCGGTGATGTCGTTTAATGTCGTGGACACCTACTTTGTCTCCCAATTGGGCAGTGCACCGCTCGCGGCCATGAGCTTTACCTTTCCTGTGGTTATGGCGATCAACAGTTTTGCCATCGGCCTCGGTGCGGGCACCTCATCGGCGGTGGCGCGGGCCTACGGTGCGGGGGATGTCCGCCAGGTACGCAGACTGGTGACTGATGCCTCTGTACTCGCCCTGCTGGTATCGCTGGTCATCACCGCCATTGGCTTGCTGACAATTCGCCCTCTGTTCAGCCTGCTCGGTGCCGGCCCGGAAATGTTGCCGTTGATCGCCGACTATATGGTGCCCTGGTACCTCGGCACTATCTTCGTCATAGTACCCACCATCGCGCTATCGGCCCTGCGCGCGATCGGCAACAGCGCGCTCACCGGGCGGATCATGGTGGGCGTGGCGCTGTTCAACCTGATTCTTGACCCAATTTTGATCTTCGGGCTGTTGGGTTTTCCGAGGCTGGAGTTACAGGGCGCGGCAATCGCCACCGTTACTGTGCGCACCCTGAGCTTTTTTATGGCCCTGTACTTTCTGATCCGTCGTGAACACCTGATGGCTGCGCCCCAATGGCACCTCGGCTCCCTGCTCGAATCCTGGCGCAGGGTGTTGGCAGTGGGGCTACCGGCGGTGCTCACCAATGTCATTATTCCCATGGCCAGCGGTGTAATGGTGGCCCTGGTGGCCGTGCACGGCGAAGATGCCGTGGCCGGGCTCGGTGTGGCACTGCGCATTGAGCCTTTGGCTCTGATCGTATTCTATGCCCTCTCGGCGGTTATCGGCCCGTTTATGGGCCAAAATGCCGGCGCCGGCAAAATAGACCGGCTGCGTGAGACCGTTACGGTACTGGCCCGCTTCTGCCTGATCCTGGGCGCAGGCCTGGCGATTCTGCTGTTTTTTATCGGGGAGCCTATCGCCCACCTGTTTAGCCAATCCGCCGAGGTGGTCGCAGTGGCAGTAGCCTACCTGAGCCTGGTCCCTCTCAGTTACGCCGGTTATGGTTTTGTGATGTCGGCCAATGCAGCCTTTAATGGCCTGGGACAACCACTGCCCGCCACCCTGATTTCCTTCCTGCGTGTGCTGGGCGTCTATTTACCCCTGGCCTGGCTGGGCAATAGGTTGTGGGGGATGACCGGCCTTTTTGCCGCAACGGCCGCCGCCAACCTGCTGCTCGGCGCCCTGTCCTGGTGGTGGCTGCGGCACAACCTCCGACAACGCAGTGCAGCGGTGACATCGACACCACACTTGTCCGCCAACTGAAAGACAGGCCCAAACGGTCTACAGTATTTTCTCGGCAAGCAATCCTCCCAGACTGCTTGCCGGAGACAATGCTCCACGACTCAAGCCAGCACAAACCCACAGGAAAACACGCCGGGGAGACTCCCTCCCAGCATAGCGCCGAACACTGGGATCGAGAAAGCAACCTGGTGCCGGGGCCCGCCCCGCAAAGACATCACAGAGGCTCCGTGGCCGCTCGCAACCAGTCCGCGGTGTGCTCGTCAACCAGCGGCGTAATGACCTGCCGAACCCGCCGATGATAGCGGTTCAACCAATCCCGCTCCCGCGCACTCAGCAGATCCGCGTCGATCAGCACGCAATCAATCGGCACCAGGGTCAATTCCTCGAATTCGAGGAAACCGGGGTAATCCTCGCTCTCTTTCACATACACCAGGTTTTCTATGCGAATACCGTATTGCCCGGTGAGATAAAACCCCGGCTCATTGGAGAGGATCATGCCGGGCTGCAGCGCCACCCCGGTAGCGACCTTACCGATGCGCTGCGGACCCTCGTGCACACTCAAATAACTGCCGACCCCGTGACCGGTACCGTGGGCATAGTCCAGCCCCACCTCCCACAGTGAGCGGCGCGCAATCGCATCAATCTGCTCTCCGCAAGTACCCTGCGGAAAACGCAGGGCGGCGATGGCAATATGCCCCTTTAATACACGGGTAAAATGCGCCCGTGCCAGTGCCGGGAAATCCCCCAGAGCCAGGGTACGAGTCACATCAGTGGTGCCATCGGGGTACTGGGCACCCGAATCGCACAAATAAATCCCCTCGGGTTTCATAGGTAGGCTGGACTCCGGGCTCACCCGGTAGTGGACTATGGCCCCGTTGGGCCCGTAACCCGATATGGTGTCAAAACTGTTTCCGCGAAAACCCTCTCGCGCTGCACGCTTGCCATACAGCAGCTTAACCGCCGACAATTCATCGAGCCCGGTATCGACCGCTCGGGGTAATTCCGCGAGAAATTCGCACAGCGCCGCCCCATCGCGCTCATGAGCGGCCCTGGCACCGGCCAGTTCCACGGCATTCTTGCAGGCTTTGGCCCCTGAGACGGGATCGCGTTCCTGCACCAGTTGGATATCCAGAGCGCGCAACTGCTGCAGAATCCAGCAATTACTGATCAGGGGATCCACCCAGATCTTGCCGATATGGCGACGCCGCAGGTCCGAAAACAGCAGGCGCTTGTCGGATACCACCGTCACTTCCCGGTCCAGGTGTTCAAGCAGCCCCTCGCCGACCGCCTCCGCCGATAGGTACAGGGTGGCGCTGCCATCCCGGTACAGCACGGCATTGGCCAGGGCGACCGGCAAATGCGGGATATCGTCACCGCGGATATTGAACAGCCAGGCACAGTTCTCGGGGCTTGGCAGCCACAGAGCATCGACGCGTTTCTCCGCCAGCAGCGCGGCTATACGCCGGCGTTTGTCCCTGGAGTGCTCACCACTGAACGCAAAGGGATGGGGCCGCGCCGTGCCGGATGGCGTCGCGGGCCTGTCTGCCCAGATGGCATCGATAGGGTTCTTCTCCAGTGGTCTCAGGGTAATATCCCGCGCCTTCAAATGCCCCTGTAGAAGGGCCAGGCCCGGTTCCGTGTGCAGGCGTGGGTCATAGCCCAGTGCCTGTCCCTCGCGCAGCTGATTGCAGACCCAGTTGGCAATCTCAGCGCTATCCAGGTTTTCCAACTCTATTGGCCGGCCACCCAGTTGCTGCTGCCCCTGTAGTGTGTAACGCCCATCGACAAACAGAGCGGCCGCCTCCAGGCCAATCACCGCCACACCGGCCGACCCCGTAAACCCGGTCACCCAAGACAGGCGCTCCTCTGCCGGCGGTATATACTCATTCTGGTATTCATCGGTACGCGGCACCAAAAATGCCTCTACCCCCTGCTGTCGAAGCGCCTCTCTCAAGACCTGTAATCGCTCCCCACTCATACATCCCCCTTCACTATCTGAGTTCGCCAAGCCGGAGCTGCGGCCCTGGGTTAGCTGTCCTTTGCCGGCAATCCTGCTGTTGACACAACCGAAAAAACGGGGGCAACTCACAATATGTCATGACACGCCAACCCCGCTCTTATAGTGATCCCCACTGGAACCGAAAAATGCGTTTGTGAGATTTTCTCACCAAACCCAATTGTGCAGTATACCCTACCCTGGAAACACCGCAGGAGTGTATAATACGAGCCTGTATTTCCTGCAGAGACCGGGAAATTGAATTTTAAAATATGGGTCAGAGCGCTACCCCAACGGCTGCCGGCACTGGGTCATTCCCTTTCTCCATACAAGGCCATTAAACTCATTGGTTGTTGATGCAAAGCAAAAACACAAAAAACACTCTGAACTTTCCTGACCGTCCTCTTACTCTTACGACAACCTGGGCCACCGGCATCTCATAAAGTTGCCTTAACTGTGGAACAAGGGGTATTTTACGGCTTAAATTGACTTCTGGTTGGATGCAACCTCTAGACAAAATAGGGAAAAACGATTTGATTGGATTGACTAAAACGGGTTGAGCATCCGTATCTTTATCGGTAAACCTCCGTCTTCAGATTGACCGCCGCTACAATGACAGGCTGCCACGCCTTGAACTGAGCAGCTACCCACACTGCCGCTGAGAGAAGCAAAGAAAACCATAGCGCAAGGTTGTGCGGTAACTGGAACACACAGTCATTACCAAAAGTTTCGCTCACTGAACAGAATGTCTGCCAATAGGATCATTCCTGCTGTTAGTTAAAGGAACGAAAAAGGCCATCGTGACACCCTTCGCGCGTTTGCATGGCATAACTTCCTTGTCCCCGGCCCTTGGAGAAGATAAATGCTCGCAAGAAGTTGACATTCCTTATAAAAATCCCCTCATCAGGAAATAATCATGAAGAAACTCTTTTTGATTCTCACTGCTCTGCTGCTGGCGTCCTGTAGCGCTCAGGCTGTGAAGACCGCGCCCGAAGATCCATTAATGGCACTTACCCGGCAGGCGGCACAGTCACCGGGATCGGTGAGTTTCCCCACTTACTGGGAAGCTTACCTGAAATCCCCCCAATCGCTCAAAACAGTGAGCGCACAGACGCGCTATCTCGAAGAGATGGCCTCTGTGGAATCAGGAGAGAAAACCTGCGAGGCGGTTAACTGGCAACAGATTACTCAGCAAAATACCATCTCCCTGCTGCCACACCTCAGCGCCACCGAATGCTATGAAACCCTCGGCAAAACAGAACTGGCTCTGTTCCATCAAAACATCTTTACTTTTATTGCAACCGGTATCTTGTCCAAACACAGCGGTGATACCTACTACAGCGCCTATGAAGTCGCAAGCTGGGGGGACGCGGAAGACCTGCTTTCCCTTTCCGGCTATGAGATTATCGACAGTTATTTTGAGTTTGCCGAGAGCCGCAACGGGCTGTACCGGGTCTATAATGTCCGCACACAGAATAACAATAAAGTCGCTAAAATCTATTTTGACAGCAGCCGTTTTCTTCATCGCCTGCTTGCAGTCGAGCATCCTTTTGCCGGTCTGTCAGACGCACTCTATCGTGAAATTCTGCAACCATTGGCAGACTCCGATTACGCGGCACGCCAAGCGGTCGGACAGGTTTATCACGCAGAGGGCGAGTTTCAAAAAGCGGAGCAAGCTTACCTGGATGCCATTGGCATGGGTTCTATTATGGCCAATATCAGCCTCGGCAAACTTTGCCTGGCTGGAGAATCGACCAGGTTCTCACAAGGCGAGTGTGCGCAACTCTTTGTCTCCGCATCAGATCATGGACTTGAAGAGGCAAAGATCATGCTCGCCTATATGGCCTATATCGGTCTCGGTATAGAAGCCGACCCCGCACTGGCAGATCAACTGCTGGACAGCGCTGCGGTATGGATGCCCGCGGGACAGGCCGAATACGAAATAGCCTTACTGCTGGCTTCGGCGGAATTCACCAGCCCCAGGGAAAAGCTGGCACAGGATTTTCGCCAGGTATCCGCCGCAAAGGGATATCCTCTGGCTTTATTGGCACTAGCCCTTGCCCAGCTCAATGCAGATCAAAAACCATTGGATGAATTTGAACCACTAATTCAACAGGCCGTCGACACCCACTTCCCGCCAGCGCAATTTTTCTATGCCCGCTACCTGCTGGAGAAAAAAGGCGAGCACTCGGTAAAGACCGGTCTCGCCCTGCTGGACAAAGCCGCTTCGGCCGACTTTCCGCCAGCCCTCAATCTGAGAGCGCGGATTGCTGAAGCGGGGCTTTTCGGACGAAAAATAGATACTGCTCAGGCCCTGCGGGACTACGAAGGCGCAGCCGTACGCTGGTATCCACCAGCACAGCTTCACATGGGCATACTCAACTCCACCGGCAGGTTTATGACAACCAACCACGACATTGCCTATGGCTGGTATGCCCTTTGCGCCAAAGCCGATAACCTTGATTGCCTCACAAACCTCGGCTACGCCACTGCCCTTGGGACGGGCGTGGAACAAAATTACCAGCGCGCAGTCGAAATTTACCAGTATGCCGCAGCACAGGGATCTGCCAGGGCCAGTTACAATCTCGGGCAGCTCTATCGGCTCGGCCAGGGCGTAGAGAGAAATCTGGAGCAAGCGATTGATTACTTTACACAGGCGGCGGAGGGCGGATCAGCTGATGCCATGAATGCCCTGGGTCTAATCTATCTGAATTCGGCCCCGGAATTTCAAAGTTACCCCACAGCCCTGTCCTGGTTCGAGCGGGCTGCGGAGAATAATTCCAGATACGGCTACTTTAACCAGGCCAAAATGTACGAGCAGGGACTGGGGACTGAAAACGATCAATCCCGCGCTTTGGCCCATTACCGGAAAGCCTCGGATCTCGGACACGATATCGCCTCGCTTAGACTTGCCCAGGCATACAACTCTGGGGAGGCTGTCGATAAAGACCCCAAAATGGCAGCGCACTTTTTGAAACTTGCCGCCGAACAGGGCAATCATGGAAAGATAAAACGTGCTTTGGCAATGTGTCAGGAATCACAAAACTGTATCGAACAGGATCTAGAGCGGCTTTTCGGTCTTTTATCCACTGAAGGGTGATATTTTATGTTAATTGCTTCACTTACAGCGGTCACAGGGGTATTTCCAGGTACGCCACCTTCACAAAAATTCGCACCCTCAAAAGTGGTGCCATTTTTCACTGCAACTACCTGATAAGTTTCAAATATAACCCAATAACGGGAAAAATAATTACCAAAAAGCCAACCTGGTAGACGTTTAATTTTAAAATCCCTGTAAATGCATCTTACTTCACAGAATACGAGTCAATTGATTCTTATAATTTGACCCCCGTATATCCAAGCACAACCCAATTGGTCGGAACCATCATGAATACCCCTATAAGGCTCCTTGCCGCAATCAGCCTGTCTGTTACCTTTACTGCCTGTGGTGGCGGTGGCGGTTCTAGCAGTGAAGATGATACTGAAACGGAAACGCCCGCGGTGATCAGCGGTGGCGAAGGCCGTGTTATGGAAAACAGTGAGGCCACGACCACCGGCAAGCTAACCGATAGCGCCAATGCCAATCAGACCTTTGAGGCGAATAGCTTCCAGGGAACCTATGGCAATCTCAAAACATCCGAAGATGGCAGTTGGACCTATACCCTGGAAAGCGAACTCGCAGACCCCCTGAATGGTGGCGAACAGGCAAGCGAGACATTTACCGTTGGTGTCGCCGATGGCACTCGCACCACGAATATCACTATTTCAATCACCGGTTTTGACGACCCCTACAGATTCGAACCCGAATCGCCTCTGGCCATGCTGGTAGTGGACAGCAAGGAGTCCGCCACAGGCAGGCTGTCTTTGAATGATGTGGATGGCAACACCCCGGTGTTTGTCAGTGGCACCATTGCCGGACGCTATGGCGATTTCACACTTTCTGCAAGTGGCGAATGGGACTACACACTGAATAGTAAAGCGGACAGCATCAGGAAAGGGGATCTCAGCGAAGATTCCGTCACATTTACATTAAGTGATAATTCAGAGCAAACCGTTGCCTTCTCCATTGCCACCCTCGAACCCAAAGAAAGCAGTATTGTTTTTATATTGATGAATTTTTCCGATGGGCTGGCCACAGACCGGGCCGACATTTCTGATATTGCGGATATGGTATTCAATGATGTGGATTCCCTCGATAACACCTATCGGGAAAACTCCCTGGGCCAGTTGAAGTTCCTTCGTCACCGCGTGAGTGACAACGCCCTCCAGCACTACTGCTACGGCGAGGCCAACAGGGAAGAGAGTTCCATTGATTGCATTCGCTTTGATATTCCGGACAACCAGAATGGCGGCACCCTGAGTATTGCAGACGCAGCAGCCCGCGCGAAGGCCGGCCAAGGGGCGGAGTACACTGATGCCGGCAGCACGTGGCGTGATATGGCCTATCAATGGACAAGCAACAACTTAGTCGATGGGAACGGTGCTCCTCTGGAGCTTGGTAAATGGGACCATCAAGTCTTTATCTATCCTAGGGCCGCCTATAACGCAGGGCTTGTGGGGTTCGGCCTTGCGCGAGTGAGGGGGGGGTGGAGTATGGTGGTTTCCGACCCGGACCAGAGTCTTATGGGGCACGAACTAGGGCACAATATCGGTCTCGGCCACGCTGGCTGGGACAGCAACAATGACGGGGATACCAATGATAGTGGAGAGGATGAGTACGGCACTGGCGGTGCTTTTATGGGCAACCGCTCAAAGTCGAGGCTCTTTGGCAGCGCCCACCGGGAATACATGGGCTGGTATCGCATATTCCCCGAATACACTGTTACCATAAAGCAGAACCCAGGCAGTTCCCAAGACCTGGAGATACAGGCCATTGAGCTGACTGCTGAGGATCGGTCCGGCACCCTGCCACAGCAACTTAAAGTGGAGAGTACCGACAGCAGCAATGGCCAAAGCCATTACTATGTCAACTACCATGTGGCGCACAATGAGCTTAATCCCCGACCACATCATGCGCATTCAGTGACAGTTCATTACCTCAATGATATAACTTCCAATCATGTTGCTGTGCTTGCGCAGCCTGGAGATGACTTTACCGATGATGCAATAGGGTTGAAAATTGAATATAAGTCCCGAAACGCCGAAAACCAATCGGCAGTTATTTCCGTAAGCTATAGCCAGTAATCACGACACAATGGTTACAACCCACAAGGTGGATATTATGTTTCGAATTCTAGCGCTTTTGGCCGGACTACACTTTTCTCTCTTCGTCCAGGCCGAGGAAGTCGTCACCGGGACCTTGGAAGAAATTATCGTAGAGGATTTTGAATCCGGAAAATCCGAGCACCGCTTCTCCCTTAAAGATGAGCAGAGTGGCAACTACTACTTTATTGATGCCGAAGACATCAAGAAAAAAGGCATGAAGTCTGGCGACAGGGTAAAAATCCGGGGAGAGCGCCGCGAAAAACGCATGCTTCACATTACAGAGTCCCAAAAACTCAAACCCGAAGGGGATGAGTAACGGCTTCAGCTTATTTATTGGCACACATATCGTGACCGGTCCTGCGTTTTTATAGCTTGTCATCCTAGCCAGTAGGGCAGAAGGGAAGTAACTTGCTTTTTGGCCATTTCCCGCACCAATTGTCGCCCCGCTCAAAGGCGGGGAGACAATCATAATTAAGCGCATCTTCACACACCAGCAATCACTATCCCGGTGTGCCCATGCCATCCGAAAACCCGACGAACATTGCACTCCACCCACGGCGCATCGATGCGGTGAAGCCTAATATCCAGAATGGGTAGGAGTGCCCTCCCTGTTGCCACGGCGCCCGGAGCGACTTCTACTATTGCGATCACCGTGATGATGGCCTTTTCCGCGAACACTCTCTGCGCGCTTGTGGCGACCAGAGCGCTGCTTTTGTCCATCACCGCGTCTCGGGTTACCGGAGGCCGGCACCTGATGAGCGGGTTCGAAACCCTCAACCTGCTCCCGTGGTACTGCTTTACCAATCAGGCGTTCGATATCCCGCAACTGTTTGAACTCATCCGCGCTCACCAGGGACACCGCCTGGCCGTGTGCACCAGCGCGCCCCGTGCGGCCGATTCGGTGTACATAATCCTCCGGCACATTGGGGAGGTCGAAGTTCACCACCTGGGGCAGCTGGTCGATATCAATCCCTCGGGCGGCAATATCCGTAGCAACCAGGATCTGTACCTTGCCCCCCTTGAACTCTGCCAACGCACGGGTACGCGCATTCTGGCTCTTGTTGCCGTGGATGGCTACAGCACGAATACTGTCTCCCTCCAATTGCTTTACCAGACGATTGGCACCGTGCTTGGTGCGACTAAACACCAGGGCCTGGTGCCAGTTATTCTCGCGGATCAGGTGGCTCAACAGCTTCGTCTTTCGCGTCTTGTCCACGGGGTGTAGCTTCTGACGTACGGTTGCGGTGGTGGAGTTGCGGGGACTGACATCAATCTCCAGTGGATTGCTGACCAACCCTTTGGCTAACTGACGGATTTCCGGGGAAAAGGTCGCAGAAAAAAGCAGGGTTTGGCGCTTGGGGGGCAGTATTTTCAATATCCGTTTGATATCGTGGATAAAGCCCATATCCAGCATGCGATCGGCTTCATCCAACACCAGGGCCTCCAATTGATCGAAGCGGACGGCACCCTGGCTGTACAGGTCCAACAAGCGCCCCGGTGTCGCCACCAGCATATCGGTACCGCCGTGCAGGCGCGAGATCTGCGGATTGATTTTGACCCCACCAAATACCACCGCATGGCGCATTGGCAGGTACTTGCTGTAGCTCTGCACATTCTCAAATACCTGTGCCGCCAACTCCCGTGTGGGCGTCAGTACCAGGACGCGAACCTGGCCCTTGCCGGCGCGCTTACCGCTGCTCAGACGATGCAATAACGGCAGCGTAAAACCTGCCGTTTTTCCAGTACCCGTTTGCGCCGCCGCCATAACATCCCTGCCCTGCATCACCGCCGGGATAGCCTGGGCCTGGATCGGCGTAGGGGCACTGTATCCCTGCTCCGCAACGGCGCGGGCAATATCCTGGGTCAGGCCCAGATTTTCAAACAACATAAATAACCTCAAACTGCACTACAGGCGCAATCCATCACACCCCTCCACGGGGGTGCTAAAAAAAGAAATCGGTGTCAGCATTCCGAGCTGGTTGGCGCTCGGTGCACACAGCCGTCTATACATCGGCAAAAACCGGTGCGCGGCATTCGGTAGAAAATTCCGGGAAGAATTTGAGAATCATTCCGGTGGGGATGTCGGAGAGTGACCGACCTACAAATGACGCAGCTGAGCAATCTCAGCGACGGCACTATACCATAAATGGATTGACTGTATAGTTTTATCTTTTGTTAACCCGGTATCCCCACTGGCAATGGACCGCTGATCAAGGGTCTTCTTGGGACCGTTTGTCCATGGGCTCAGGCGTAACCAGATTCCACCAGATGTCGAACTGATCCATCAGGGACAGCAACAACTTTAACTGCTCTGCATCCCCTTCGATATTCACCGAGCCGTCTTGGATTTTCTCCTGGATGGTCGCGGTGCCGAGGAGGAGATCGTTAAGATCGCTGCGCTTAATGGTGACGCTGCTATGGGGGTTGCTCACCGGTGGAGCATAATTCAGTACCGCATTCTCCAGCACCAGAGCGTATTGCTCATTGATATCCGGCAGGGTGATATTGATGGAAATCTGTTTCCCTGCTGCCCTGGGTCCATTCAGGCGAATCCCCAGATAATCAAATATCAGTTCAGTGGGCATGTTGCGGAGGGTATCGGGACTGGCAGTCAGCGGCACCGGCAGCCGCTCAATGCCATCGCGCAGCTCCTTGGCACCACTCAGGAAGAAATTTCTCCAGGTTCCATTTTCCTGCTGGTATCCCATCTGCTCCAGGGCATCTGCCAGTAGATCCCTCGCCGCACGATTGTTGGGTTCAGCGGAAACCAGCTTGTCCAGCACCTCCGCCACCCAGCGATATTCCCCCGCGTTGTAGTCCTGCTTGGCCTGCTGAATGATACTGGCCGCTCCCCCCATATACTGTACATATTTCCTGCCGGCGGCAGTGGGTGGCATCGGGTAGAGGCGCGCGGGGTTGCCGTCAAAAAAACCGAGGTAATAATTCCACACAGCCCGAGTATCGTGATTAACACTGCCATAGTAGCCGCGGTTGGCCCAATATTGGGACAGTTCTGGCGGCAACGCCATCATCTCTGCCGCTTGAACCATGTTATAACCATGGTTGGCCAGGCGCAGGGTCTGGTCATTGAGGTACTTGTACAGGTCCCGCTGTTTCTTCAGGTGATTAACTACATTCTCTTTACCCCAGGTGGGCCAGTGGTGTGGCGCAAACAATACTTCCGCTTTATCTCCCCAGCGCTGCAGGGTTTCATTGAGATAGCGGGACCATTCCCGCGCATTGCGCACCTTGGCGCCGCGCAGTGTATAGAGATTGTGTAATGTGTGCGTGGCATTTTCGGCAGCGGTGACCGCCTTCAGCTCGGGAATAAAGAAATGCATTTCCACCGGTGCTTCGGAACCCGGCGCCATTAAAAAATGGAAGGTCAGGCCATCAACCTTGAGAGTCTGACCAGTTTCTGTAATCGTGTCTGTAGGCTCGATCAGGGTGACTGTGCCAGTGGAGGTTTCCAGGCCAAGTCCTGCACCCAGGGTGCCCTTCGGGTCTTTGGCAATCAGGTTACCGTACATAAAACTGGCCCGGCGCGCCATATGATTACCGGCGAAGACATTTTCACTGACCGCCTCAATCAGGAAATCCTTGGGGGCAATGATTTTGACCTTGCCGGACTTTACATCCTCCTCGTCCACTACACCTCGAACGCCGCCGTAATGGTCCACATGGCTGTGGGTGTATATCACCGCAACCACCGGCCTGTTACCGCGATGCTGCCGGTATAACTCCAGTGCCGCTTTGGCGGTTTCCGCGGATATGAGTGTGTCCATTACAATGACGCCGCTATCGCCTTCAATAAAGCTGATATTGGAGAGATCGGCACTGCGCACCTGATAGATACGTGGGACCACCCTGTAAAGCCCCCCTTCTGAGATCAGCTGAAGCTGGCGCCAGAGGCTCGGGTTGGCGGTATCAGGTGCCGCCTGACCCCGCGCAAATTGGTATGCCTCCAAATCCCAAACCCGATCCCCTTTATCGTTCTTGATAATACCATTGTCCGGTAGCGGGGCAATGAATCCGCGTTTAACGTCTTCAAAGTCCTGTCGATCATCAAATGGCAGCGCTTTCAGAACCTTCTGATTTTCGTTTTTGGTGACGACGCTCGCGGGGTTTTGCGCATTGGCAAAAGAGAGGCTGGGAAGCTGTAGCAATACAGTGAAAAATACGAGCCTGAAAAGAAACGCCTTCATTCTCTGATTCACACGCATCACTCTCATCCGGTATTGGAGCCGCTACGAACTCAAAAAGTGCTGTGGGACGGGCAAGTGCTTAACGATACCTTAAAGGAAAACAGGGACGACGCCTCCCCATAGAGAATAGGCAGGATCAGAGGGGCAGGTAGGGATATTCAGCGCCGACAGGCATATTGCCGACAGGTTCTGCAGTGGTCTAGCCTGCGAATCACGGATTGATCTGTTTCCACAAAGATGCCGCGGTCCAGTGCCGGGCTATTGCAGCGCTTTCTTGCTATTGCGCACTGCTCTCGCGTTCTCCATCTCCTGGCGAGCTTCGTCATGGCGCCCCAGGCGCACCAGCACTTGGGCCAGCTCCTCGTAGGCCGCCGCGCTGGGCTGGTTGCGAACGCGCTGACGATAGGTAGACGCGGCAGCGGCCAGCATGCCCTGTTGCACCTGAGCCGAGCCCAGATGGCCGTAGGCGGCGGTATTATTCGGGTCCGCTTCAAGGGCAGTTTGCAAATTGGCAAGCCCCTCGTCCAGAAGGCCTTGCTGTATCAGGACGATACCGAGCCCGGTATAAGCCTGCGTGCTCGGTTGCCTATCAATAACCGCTCGGAAATGGTGTTCAGCCTCT
Organism: uncultured Microbulbifer sp.; assembly: GCF_947489355.1. GTDB lineage: Bacteria > Pseudomonadota > Gammaproteobacteria > Pseudomonadales > Cellvibrionaceae > Microbulbifer. The sequence goes on from NZ_CANLDD010000004.1 coordinate 42,937, forward strand.
TTAAACTCTGCACCAGCCATCAGGGCAGCAGCCAGATTGTAGTGTGCCGCCGCCGATTCCGGGTCCAGTTCCAGTGACCTGCGATACATTGCCATCGCCTCATCGGGCAGGCCCTGGCGTTCAAGCACAAAACCCAGGTCGTTATAAATCGCCGCCTGCGGCTTGATTGCCAACGACTCACGGTAATGGGCTTCCGCCAATTCAAGCTCGCCAATATCGATAGACACAAGGGCCATATTATTGTGGGACTTTTGATGCTTTGGGTCTATTTTTAATGCTTTCTCCAACGCCACTGCAGCCGCCTCGCTCTTGCCCTGTTGGAACAAGGCAAACCCCTGAGCGTTCAACAGCTCCACGTTTCCGGGTTCCACTGCCAGCCCGCGTTCATAGGTGCGAACAGCACCGCGGTAGTTGCCGGTTCGTGCGTTGGCCATGCCGGCGCGCAGGAAGGAGTAAGCATCCAGGAATTGCGCCTTGATTTGCCCGATGGCATCCGCCGGCAGCGGAACAAATTCCGGAATATTGCCCGCGCGATCACTGCTAGTAAACCGATCAAGCACCACCGGGGGGCTGGAGCGGCCCGCCTCATCAATATGGGTCAGAAAGAGCTGGGTATAGGGGGTGTTGACCTTTGAAGAGAATACCAGCCAGTGGCCGTTCGACGAGAAGCTGTGCCAGGAATTCATCCGCGCGGTATTCGCGCGCAGGCGCCGGGCTTTGCCGCCTGCGGCCGGAATAATGTACAGCGCACTATCCGGCATCAAAAGCATGTAATTTTCCGCCTGGGTGAAAACGATCCATTGGCCGTCGGGGGAAAACTTCGCGAAAAAGTTACTCTTGTGGTTGTGGGAGGCGCCCGCTACAGGTTCGGCTGTGCCACCCAGGCCCCCGTTGAAAGGCACGCGGTACAAATCGAACTTATACGGCTGCTGGTCCTCAATAAATTCCGGCACATCCTTTTCGTTCAGCAGAATGCCGCTCGATTTGGCGATGGCATCATTCTGGTAGACCCTGGTGCGAGCGAATACGATTGACTTGCCATCGGGGCTCCAGGTCGGGTTGGTTTGTACATACTCTGGGTCGTCGGCTCCTGGCAGCGGCTTGTAAGTGCCCTCTACCGTATCGTAGACCACCAGAATACCCTTGATTGGGAAAAAGAGCTGGGAAAATTCGATACCCGGCGTCGCCACAAATACTGCTCGGTCCTTGACGGTGCTGATCACATAGCGGCCGTCCGGAGAGATCTGGGAGAGCAGGCCGAAGGTGGCTTCGCCGTCGCCCCGCTTGTAATCGCTCCAGGTGATGATCTTGTCATCACTCAACACCATCCGCTTCTCAGTAGAGAGGATGGCGTAACCGCCTTTGTCGTTGCCATAATCGACATCGAGACCCAACACACCACCATCACCTGAGAAAGAGTGGCAATTACCGCAGACCGGCAAGTCCTCCAGCACAATGGGGGGGCGATGTTCGGAATCGATAGACCCAAAGCGCCAGCGGATTTGCGAGGGGTCTTGCACAGCACTGATAAACGGCAGGGGGACCTCCCGGTAGAAGATCGCATCTTCTACCGGATCTGTTGAAGTGCGAATCCGAACAGTCGCAGCGGCGGCGACTTTGCCGCTGGCATCAACGCCAATCACCGCCAACTCGGTGTCGCTTTTGAGGGAATGCCGCTTGATGTCAGACCAGTCTTGTTCTGAAGGGCGCCAGCGTGATTCTGCACTATCAAAACGAAGTACCGCTTCTTGGCCATGAAAACGCAACATCACCTGCCACCGCGCAACACCTTCGGTCTTATCTTCCCAGACGACAGTGGGCGCCACAATTTCCGGTGGAAACAGTGTCTCATCCAGCGGATAGATAATTTCCAGCTGCCCCGCTGGCATGCTGGGAAAAGGGAACACGGTGGTGGAGCCGGCTTCCGGCCCACAGCCACATAGCACGAGCAGGACGCTGAGAAGACCAGCGCAGACTGAAAATGTATTCACATGTACAGGCGATACGATGGATCGTTCGTTGATGCCCGGAGCCCTTCACTGAGGAAGAGGCCCTTCCATTATGCGAGAATATTACAGGCCGCCACCACAACCTCAGGGGGCTCGGTGAGTGTGGAGTACATTGGGGTTGAAGTCAATTGAGAGCCCGCTGGACGGGGTTCCCGAATTGTCATGGGCCGGTTTGTGATGACAGTCCCATATTGGCGATTGACACCTATAGATCATTCATGTACGAATGGTGTGAATTGGAACTGCACACACCACAAGCGCTGATCATAAACTCATGTAGGCCCTTTTCAAGTCGGGATAACAAGATGCATGTGCGCTTTACCCTTCAAATATTTGCTGTCGCCCTGCTTGTCAGCACTACCGCAGCTCGGGCGGGTATTCTGCGAGTTTACCCCGGAGAATCCATCCAGGCGGCAATCGACGCAGCGAATCCCGGCGATACCATCCTTGTCGAGCCCGGTGAGTATTATGAAGACGCCGGAAGCATCTATGGTTTGCGCATCACCACGGACAACCTCCGCTTGATTGGAAAGTCGAAAAACAGCCATAGCCACCCCTCCGATAAAGCCGGGCAGATGTCCAACAGGGTTCGTCTTATCGCCAATGGCGCCCAGGAGACTGGCGTTTACGTAGCGCCCGCGGGTTGCGAGTACAAAAACAGCGCCTGTGCCGAAGAACTGCAGGGATTTTACCTCCGTGGCTTCAGTGTCGAGGGATACCCGGCTAACGGCATCCAGACCCGATGGGTAAACGGGTTTCAATTTGTGCGTAATGTTTCTGTCAATAATCTGAACAATGGTATCTACCCAACCCTCTCCGCCAATGGTTTGGTTCGGGATAATATTTCCTACGGCTCCCTGGATACCGCCATGTGGGTTGCGGGCTCCGAAAACATTCGCGTTATCGGCAACGAGCTGTTCGGTAGCGTTATTGGCTTTGAAATTACCGTGTCCAATCAGGTCCAGGCAAGTCATAACAAAATATACGACAATACGGTGGGTATTGGCTTGTTTCATCCCAACGGTGCGGGCAACCCACCGCTGCCGGTGATGGAAAATTGGGTTATTGAACACAATCATATCTATGACAATAACCGGCCGAACGATGCCCCAGATGGCAGCTTCCAGGCAGACCTCCCCCCAGGGACGGGTGTGTTGTTGATGGGGGTGAGTAATCATGTGGTCGGTAAAAACCGCGTCGCGAACAATGGTTTTGTTGGCATCGGCATATTGGGTTGGTGTAGTGCTACTACTGGCACCGACAATAGCTGCGAAACCAGACCGCCGATTTCTGATCCGGCGGCAAACGATAACCAAATCTCCCTGAACACACTGAACGGCAACGGAGAAAGCCCACCGGGAGGCATTCTCGACTTCCTCGCTGCGGACCTTGTCTACTTTCAACTTGAGGTCACCGTTGGCGCCGGAAATTGTTTTAAGAACAACAAACCCGAGGGCTTAACGTTTGTTTCCTCGGCCCCGAATGGTGAGCTACCCTCCGACAATTGTTAGAGGCAGTTTTCTCCGATTTAACCACTGATATGTGTAAGCGGCCTGGCCCTACAGGCCCTTTTGCTGCGAAAAGGAGCCCAGTGACTTTCCACCCTCCCGCTGAATCATTTGAAATCCATGGTTGTCCAATCGTCCTGCGCTGCATTGAGGGCTGCAGGGCCCGAGAACTCTTCTTACACTGTCAGGCTCCGACTCACCGGGCTGATGTCGGTGCCCAGGCAGCAGCAATCTACAGGGCGATACTAAAGGCTCTACTCGCCAAGGGCGGAAGTACCGCTTCAATCATTTCAGAGATGGTATTCCTGCAAAATCTTCCCGAAAATATCGCCCCTGTGCGAAAAGCAAGAGAACAGGTACTCGCCACAAGCGGGGGAAAGGGCATCGCACCTGCCCGCACAGAAATCGGACAACCCCCACTGAATGCCCAAGCCCACCTCGAAATTCTGATACAGGCGGTCATCCCCGGCACATCAATATTCAGTCTGTCCACTGTCGAGACTTCTGCAACCTGCAGCAGTACTGCCAGCACCTCTGGGCGTGGTTTGCGGGTTAAGTTAGGGGATGAAACCCGTGTACTCGCCAGTGGTCTCTGCGGTGCAGGCGGCAATGTCCATGAGCAAACAGACGGCGTGTTCGAAATGGCCGAGAGCTTACTGCAACAAGCCGGCCTGGCGTTTACCGACGTGGTTCGCACCTGGATTCACCTTCGTGATATAGACCGCGACTACAATGTCCTGAACCGGGCACGCCGGGCATTTTTCGTCTCGCGGGGGATTCAACCCGCCCCTGCCAGCACGGCCATCGGCGGTGATCCGGTCTCGGAAATACACAGTTTGTGTCTGGGTTTCTACGCGGTGAAAGGCCGCAGTCCTGTAGAGCGCATTCCAATGACCTCACCCATCCTAAATGAAGCCCCGGAGTACGGCGCGGATTTTGTACGCGGTATGCGGGTCGTTGAATCGAATAAGAGCATGCTAATTGTTTCCGGGACTGCCAGTATTGATGAGGCTGGAAAGACAGCCCATGTGGGTGACATTTGCGCGCAAACGGACCGCATGCTGGTGAACCTTCATGTCCTGCTGAGAGGTCAGGGCGCGACTTTCGATGATATCACTTTCGCGATCACCTACGTAAAACGGCCATCCGATCAGTTGCTCCTGCTGGATAGGTTTCGAAATGCAGGCTTCGAAGGTTTCCCTCACGTTTGGGTTCAGGCTGATATTTGCCGCCCGGAGTTACTCTGTGAAACGGAATTAATCGCCGTCTTGCCCTGTATTCAATAGGTATGGCAGGAGCAAACCTTATTACACGAGACTTAAGGGCGTCTCTGAAAATTGAATTTTCCTCAACTTTACTGCCCTGAAGCCTCTATTTTCCAGTGATGATGGGCACCGGAAAGTAATTTTTATATAGGCACTTATCCAGCCCCACTTTTGTGATTCCAGGGCAGTCACCTTATTGAAGAGCCTGTATCTGTCAGATTAAATCTGCGGACTCTTTAAAAAATCAATTTATGCGCATAGAATGCGTATTCGGCCCTCAACAAACAAATCTTGCTATGGTCTTTCCCCTACTTCGTTGCTCCAAGCCCCACTTCAAGGCAGGGGCCAAAATTTATACAAGAAAAGTTTACAAAGAAGGGGTGTCCCAATATGTCTACAAAAACCCCCTTCGATAGCTTCGGTGCTTAGAAAGATTGCTTGTAGGCAATAGATTTAAAGGGTGTAGCCTTGGAGAGTATGATTGACCTGAGTTTAAATAACTTGGCAAGTGGGATATTTAGCTACTTGGCAGTATTGAAGGCGCTAAGATTCTAACTGAACATTGAAAATGTATACAAAACACGGGGCGGGCATTATCCGGAAAAACACATGGACTCATTCTACAAACGATATTGCAATGGCGAATGCGACAAAGTATGGGATGAACTCATCTCGCTAGGTGACAAGGTTCGCTCTAGGGCTGTAATCTCTGACGCACAATCTGTTGCCCGTGAATTCGTCAGTCGATGCCGAAAAAACCTCATGCTGTTGCACGCTCGATTGCAAGAGATAGGTTACCAATTTGCATCACCCGAAAACGCATTACGTAAACCGACGAAGTCTGAACTTGAACAACTCGATGTTATCGAGAGCAAATATGGAACCCTTCCAATTATTTTACGTGCATGGTACGAGACTTTCGGTTCTGTTGATTTCCGGCAATCAAGCGAGCAACTGCAACATCCTGATGGGATCAAGCCACAAAAAGGCCCTGCCGTCTACGGCCTTGGCAGTCATCCGGCGATAGTGTTTGTCGACTTGAATGAATCGCTCAAAATGATCACTGAAATTGATAAAGAGCAGGTTGCATTCATTCAAGAAGCGAAGAAGAACGGCTACTACGATCCAGAAATGGAAAAATATGAGCCCTTCTTTCCGCTGGGTGGCTGGACGTCAAATTGTGAACCCAAGGGATTTATTTTGCCGGATCATAAATTTGATGGTGTAATTTATAACGACGGCGGTGGCGATATGTATTTTGCTTACGAACTGAGAAATGCATTTCGGTGGGGTGGATTTCCATTCTGGTCTCACTCACTCAAGAATAGAAACTTTTATTCTCCCTTCGAGTATAAACCAAATTTTAAAAAAATTGCACCAGTCCTGCAGCGTGATTTGGCAGCTGTATAAAATGGTTGATATGGATGACCAGCTCAGCTTTTCTAGCTTTTATTAATAAGGAATCCTTCCCGCCATGTAACGTCAAAGGTTCTCTAAATAACGATGTAAATATTTTACTGGATAGAAAGGTTTTAGATGTCAGGCACAGTTCGCCACTAATGGCCTTAGCTGTTGTGAGGAATTCAATTGTGTGACTACGGTCTTTAAATTCTGCCCACCGGAGTCTTGAGAGTAAATTATGCTCAGGATCATGGCTCTTTATATTTTATACCTAGATTCAACTTGCAAGTGAATATCTCAAGAGAGCTAGAAAAAAATCGACCAGTTACCCGTAGGCTTCGCGCTTTTTCTCCGGCAAGAGATATGCACTTACAAGTTGAATCTAGGTTATAAAACCGGACCAATAGTTGCAATAACGTTATGCCAGATCCTTTTGCGACGTCGCCAAGCAAGAACATCTTCAATGGATACAAAATCTGATCGGGCGATATACTCGGATTGGCGCTCCTGTATATCCTTGCTCACCGCTTTATCATACAAAAGCAAATTGTTTTCGTAATTGAGGTCAAAGCTGCGTAAATCCAGATTGGATGATCCTATCAGACTGACAATTCCATCTATTGTGAGTGTTTTGGCGTGCAGCAAACCGTCTCTGAATTCATATATTTTAGCACCAGCCTCCAGAAGTTTCCTATAATAGCTGCGGCTGGCCGCTGACACCACCCACGAATCATTATGTTTGGGAAAGATGAGTGTAACCTTTATACTGCGATGTGCCGCGGCACACAGGGCTTCAAGAACAGTTGAATCCGGCACAAAATAGGGTGTTGAAATTGTCAGCGCTGTTTGTGCCGTGCTAATCAATGTTGAGAAAAGTTGTGGAGTCGAACCCAACCTGCCAGTTGGGCCATCTCCCATAATCTGGGCCGGAATGCCTTGGGATACAGTCGTTATTACAAATGGGAAATTATCCAATGTTTCCCCTGTTGTTTGCACCCAATCACTGGCAAAAATCACCTGATTTTGTGCGACGACGCTGCCTTTTACTCTCGCCATTATATCAACCCAAGGTGCGTATTTTGCCTTTATTCTAAACTCTGGATCTGCACAGTTTTGGCTGCCGCAATAGGTGATTGCGTTATCAATGATAGTTATTTTTCGATGATTACGTAAATCAATGCGACTGGTCAATATCGTGTGAATGGGATGTTTCAGTGACAACGATACCGCAGTATGCACGCCCGCGGCACGCATTTTTTTCCAAAGATGAGAGTTAATAAAAGCACGTGACCCTAAACCATCCACCATCACTCGGCATACCACCCCTCTTTGTGCGGCACGGATAATGGCTTTGGCAGTAGCGATACCCGTATTATCTTCAAGCCAGATATAATACAGCACATGTACATGATCTTTAGCAGCCTCTATATCATCAATTAATCGTTCCCTGGCAGCAACCTGGTCAGGCATCAGCTCAACGCTATTGCCGTCAGCAGTATGAAACCCATTTACCGAAGCGGCATAGGAAAATCCAGGCCGATATGCAGGGGCAATCAGCTTTTGTGTCAAATTTGCATTACTAAAAACAGCTGTACATCGTGATTTTATTTCACACCAAATAGCGCTATGACGCTCTTTGGCATGATGGCCAAGATCTATTTCTCCGAACAAGAAATAGAGGGCACCACCTACATAAGGTAAAATGAGAACAACAACAAACCAGGCCAGGCGAGAGGTGGGTGATAAATCATCACGCAATAATATGCGAATGGTAAACCCAACAACAATAATGACATGCAGTATTAAAAACATAAAATTTCAGGATCACAGGATACAGCTTATCTGTTGATATGCTGCCTAATAGCAGGATTTTATTATCAGATGCGCTGGTGCCTGAGACCCTCGTCTTCCATTAAGGGTTTATGTTAATCCCGGCATTTTGTGTTTCAGGCTAAACCCCCGAAAACAAGCCAGTATCAAAGTTACAAGCATACCAGTAAATGTATTGTTATGCATTGTAATATTTGTTTGGCTAGCCACGCAAATAAGAACAGGGTATCTGGCAGGCTTCACTTATCTGGGGACGGTATTTGAAGCGTTTATACAGTATTGTGCTTGTTGTGGGTGGCATATAAGCGCCACGCGCATCAGATTTGATCACCATAATACGCAGTGGCTCTTTAAACAGGACCTTTACACCCGATTGGGCTAATTTAGTGGGAAAACATTCGTTGGCCTTTGCTGTTGCCGCTATTACAGTTTTGAGTGGCACGCCTGATATCTCTAATCAATGAATCAGCCATATCTCTGGAAAACCCCTCGCGAACCACAAGACGCAATATAGACATATCTTGAATATTCTCTGGCATTGTGTACGCGGGTACCTGCCATCCGTACATTCTCAGAGCATCAGAGATATCGTACTCGGTAAATGGCACCTCACCGGTAACATGAAATACCACAACCGGAATACTCTCTCCATTATTGATAACGGAGAAATTACCAAGCTTTTCAATTTCCGCAGCCAGGTACATAGCTGTTGACTGGAGGTTCTCCATAATTCGCTTGTAGCCCTCAAAACCCAAACGAATAAAATTGTAGTATTGCGCTACAATTTGGTTTCCAGGCCGGGAGAAGTTCAACGTAAACGTTGGCATATCACCACCCAAATAATTAACATGAAAAACCAAGTCAGCTGGAAGTTCATCAGAATTACGCCACAATATCCACCCGACACCAGGATAGACAAGGCCGTATTTGTGACCTGAGACATTGATGGATTTTACCAGCGGTAACCGAAAATCCCATTTCAAATCCGAGTGTAGGAATGGTGCAACAAAGCCTCCACTGGCTGCATCAATGTGCAGCGGTGTGTCATATCCTGTTTGCTCATTATGCGCCAAAAGAGCATCGTGAATTTGTTCAATTGGTTCGAACTCACCCGTATAGGTCGTACCAAGAATTGCGACAACACCAATGGTATTTTCATCAACTAGAGATAAAACCCCCTCCTCATGGATCACATAGCGTCCTGGCTCCATTGGGACGTACCTAGGATCGACATCCCAATATCGGCAAAATTTCTCCCATACAACCTGGACATTACTGCCCATAACCAAGTTGGGCTTGTCCACTGCCTTGCCCTTATTTTTCATGCGTTCACGCCATTTCCACTTCAGTGCCATTCCCGCCAGCATAACCGCTTCACTTGACCCAATAGCAGATGTCCCTATGCCTCCCTCCGGTGCGTTGAACAAATTCGAGACGATATTGATACACCGCTCTTCAATTTGTGCAGTTTGTGGATATTCGTCCTTGTCAATCATATTTTTATCAAATGTTTCAGCCATCAATGCCTTTGCCTCTGGCTCCATCCAGGTTGTAACAAAAGTGGCTAAATTAAGTCTGGCATTTCCATCCAACATCAATTCGTCATGAATCAAGCGATAAGCTACCGTTGGAGACATCTCCCTTTCAGGAAGAGTAAATTTTGGTGTTGGCTCAGTCATTTCTCTAGAACCGTACCCAGGCGTTAACCCACCTGCCTTCTCGATATCATTCTTAATGTGAAAAACCATCTTATCCCTCTCCGTAAATGAGTGAAGAATCTTGACTTTTGTCAATCCAATTGGATTGGCGTCTATTAATAATGATAAATGCGGCTATAATTGAAACAATGCACACTGAAATCAACAGGGACTCGAAGCCCCACAATCCCCATGGATTTGGTTCTGGCGGAATAAATCCAATAAGAAGACATGCAAATATGGATATGCCACCGGTTAAACTGATTCCCCATATCCCAAATCTTCCACCAGGTATTTTGTAGGCCCTATGAACTTCTGGATGAGAATACCGAAGCCGTATTGCAGCCAGGAACATAAGGATATACATCATTGCGTACAATACAATTGCAGTTGACGTGAGCATTAGGAATATTATATTCACGTCACTTGATGACAGGAACAACAAACCAATAACAGAAATCAATGTTGCCTGAATCAGTAATAGCCTCACCGGCACATCGTATCTATTGGTTTTTTGAAGATAAGGGGGCAGATTTCCCTCCAGCCCTGCAGCCCATAACCCTTTAATTGGTCCGACAACCCAGGTACTTACTTGCCCCGCCGCTCCCATAGCAATTAAAAAAGCGACTACAGGTATCAGCCAGGAAAGCTGGTAATGTTTTAGCAAAATAGAAAAGGCTTGTATTGCGCCATTAATAGAATCGATCTTTTCAGCGGGCACCACAACCGCAATAGCTAGTCCACCTAATAATGTCAATACAAATCCGATTAACGCTGCAGTGAACAGTGCAATGGGATAATTTCTTTGCGGATTAACCACATCTCTCGCATGACTGGCTGATACCTCTATGCCTACAAATCCGAACACAAAGCTGAGAAACAGTAACAGCCCTGTCGTATCAGTAAAAGAGGGTAGGTAGTTTTCCTGAGTAAGTTGATAATTGATTTGTAATGGGTTACCCTGCAAAAAATACCAGGCACCACATCCTATCAATAGAAGTGTCGGCGTGATTACCCCTGCAATAAGTGCGACACTTGAAATCAATCCCGATCGTTTGGCACCCTTGAAGTTCATAACGGTGGCCAGCCAGTAGATAGTAACAATAGTTCCTGCAATAAAATATTTATTATTTCCAAGTTGAGGCGCAAGTACATAGGCCAAAGAGCCTCCGACATAGGCCAGGATACTGGTTATCCCAAAGATACTCTGAACCCATTGCAGCCATACAGCGAGAAAGCCCAATTTAGGTCCAAAGGCCGCTTTTACCCAACCATACACGCCGTTATGTGGCCATCCGGTTGCCAGCTCGGCAGAAACCAAAGCTGCCGGGATCAAGAATAAGAATACCGTAATGAAATTAAAGAAAATCATGTGCATACCGGTTTCGGCCATCGCCGGCATGTTTCTCATGGTCATAAACAATGCTGCAGTAATAAAAATCAGCGGTAAAGCGGTCAATTTGTTCGCACTGTGCTCAACTTTCTGCGTTGGATTATTTCTCGGACTATTTTGCATTGATATTTACCAATTCCAGATCATATTTATTTCATTGATATCGATAAGCGATCTTAACAAACGACAACTACCAGATCCAATAATATGCAATGAAAAACATCTGTTGAATCATCAGATAGGACATGTTCAGTTCTATCAGGCCATCAGCAATCAAGGAAAGTGAAATACTGCTTGTATCGACCGAATTGATAGTTTTTATATATTTATTATTAATGTCAACATTTAAAAAAACAAAACTATTTTCGCTTTCTAGGCTAAGATGTCCTAACGCGAAAACAAGATAAGCTGCTAAATTAGCAGGCGTTTGACTTTAATCTCAAGGAGAAATTATATGCGGGTAAAAACCCTGCTTGTTGCATTACTGGCACTTTCTTTTTCAGCTTGCGCCATGGCTGAAAAAAAAGAGGGGATAAAAGACCATCCCTACTTGAATATCACTTGTAGCCAGTTTATCGATTACGATCCGGAGGATTATGTTCGAGTGTACTACTGGTATGACGCCTATTCCTGGATGACCTGGAGTAAGCCACTCATCGAAGAAGATGATTATGTGGACTGGCATGCAAATATGATCACTTACTGCAAAAACAACAAGGGTGACACCGTATACGAAGCCATTGACGAGCTTTATTAAATAACATAAACCATTCACAAGCCGCTATTGCACTCTGTTATGGTTGGTAGCGGCCTTTTTTTGAAGGTGCGAAATGGACAGAAATAATTCTTGCACAGCGATCTTCCCTAGTCATGATCTGGCTGAATCCTCCATAAAACCTCTGCAAAACATCGGTATTGATCTAAAAGCAATTTCAATTATCGGTAAGGATTATCACACAGAAGAGAAGGTACACGGTTATTACAACACCGGAGATCGGATAAAGTTCTGGGGCAAAAACGGAATCTTCTGGGGCAGTATTTGGGGTATTTTATTTGGCGGGGCATTTCTATTCATCCCTGGATTGGGTCCAGTGGCTGTCGCCGGCCCCCTGGTCCAGGTACTTGTTGGCGCACTGGAGGGGGTTGTCATTGGTGGTAGTTTAGGCGCCCTGGGTGCAGCATTGGTCAGCATTGGCATTCCCAAGGACAGCATCGTTAACTACGAAACTGCTATCAAGGCAGACAAATTCATTTTGATCGTTCACGGTGAAGACGAATTATTGAATAAAGCCAAAGCTACGTTACAAGAAATTTCAGGTGTTGAATCCGTTGATCTGCACAGGAATAACGCCTCTCAGTAACCAAAAAAACAGATCCTTACAGTAGCAACATCATAGTGTCAAACATTGCGGATTTGTTACAGACAGTCTTTTCTGAATCATGCTGATTCTACAGACCTGATTTGTTGACAATACAGCATTTAGGGGGCAGGTATTATAGCTGAGCTGTTGCCTGTCTCTCTCCTTCAAACACTGCGATCATTCTGGCAGACCCTGTTCTGCCACACGCCAAAGCACCTGCTGTTCCTATTGCCTACGCTTGGGTTATATTGTGTTTTTTTAATCTGTATCGCATCGTTTCCCGACTGAGAGACAGTATTCGTGCAGCAGCAGAGATATTGTCACCAGCCAGGCGCATCGCAGCTTCGCAAACCCGCCTTTCCATACTCTCCAGTGATTCACTCCCATCAAGATTCATCACCACAATAGGAGTTTCCTTGGAAATTACCTCACTACTGGAGGCTGGTGTAGATTGCCCCAGGGATAGCCAGTGGTATGGAAAAACCTCACCATCAGACAGTAATACGCAACGCTCAATCACATTGCGCAATTCCCGCACATTACCGGGCCAGGAATACGCCATCATTACCTCCCAGATTTTATCTGGAATTTTATTCACGCACTTACCGGAAGTATGATTGAACTCCTGAATAAACTGCGGGACAAGCTCATAAATATCTTCCAGCCGCTCACGAAGGGGTGGTACTTCAATATTAATCACATTTAGCCTGTGAAATAAGTCCTTTCTAAACTCACCATTTTCTACTTGGTCTTCAAGGTTTTTATTGGTTGCTGCCAGCAGTTGAAAATCAACTTGAACTTCTTTCTCACCACCAACCCTCCGGAATGATTTATCCTCAATAGCTCTAAGCAATTTCACCTGCAAACTTAGAGGAATTTCACTAATTTCATCCAAAAATAGTGTTCCTCCATCTGCCTGCTCAAATAACCCACGACGCCGACCTTTTGCGCCAGTAAAAGCGCCTGCCTCATGGCCAAAAAGCTCAGCCTCAAGGAGAGATTCTGGTATAGCAGCACAGTTCACTTCCACAATACGGAAATCGGCACGCTGACTTGAATGATGGAGAATACGGGCAACAAGCCCTTTGCCTGTGCCTGACTCACCGGTGATAATTACCGAACTAAGGGATACTGAAGCAAATCGCCTTAACAGATAGCGCAGAGAATTGGCTTTTGCGCTGGAACCAATAAACCGCTCAGCAGAGAATTTTTTTCGGTTGGCGTCAGATTCTTCCCATATACGCCTTTGGGCACGGGTACTCCTCAATGCTGACGTAATGACCAGATCCATTTGATCAAAGTCACAGGGTTTTGTGAGAAAATCGAAGGCACCCAGGCGCATCGCCCTGACGGAATCAGGTACGCTCCCATACCCCGTCAGAATGATCCATTCACAAGTACGCACAACATTGGAGGTTTCTTCGAATAGATCAAGACTGTTTCCATCAGGCAATTTCATATCCGCAAGAACGATAGACGGATCACTTGAATTGAGGAGTATTTCCCGACGAGCCTCCTCCAGGCTACGCGCCCACTTGACTTCCCAACCACCTCGCTGCAAATAACGCTTTAATTCACTAGCGAAGAGTTCCTCATCCTCAATAATCAAAATGCTTTCAGCTGACTGAGATGTCATGTCGTACCACAACCGTAACTTTCGAACCCTTCGGATAATTCTCACTAATTTTCAGTGTACCGCCAAACTCGTGTGCAAATCGCAGAACAATCGCCAATCCAAGCCCGGTTCCATGCCTTTTTTCTGAAGAAAAAGCCAGTACTCGTGTATTTCTATCGCCTGTACTGAAGCCTGGCCCGTCATCACAGACCTCTATCTCCAGTAGAAAATTTTTGCGCACCTTAATATGTACAGTAATATGGCCGTCTTTATCCCCAATGGCTTGCGCACTGTTTAAGATAAGATTCAATACCACTTGCCGAAATCTATCTTCTGGCAAACTGAAATACACAGGGTCATCACCTGTGAACTCGAGTCTGATTTGATTGGGGATAGAATACACAGCCAAGTCAACCAGATCCCTGATCGATTGAGACACGTTGATGCGAGTTGGTTTCTCTGGCTTATGTTGAGCAAGATTGAGCAGATTTCTTAAAAGTTCAGAAATCCGATTTAGTTCGCCGTCTACCAATGCCAGTCGACGTTTGGCATCATCGTCATCAACCTCGATGCTTACATTTCTGACCACAGCCTTGATACTGGACAAGGGATTTCTTAGTTCATGGGCTATCTGTGCACTTATTTCTCCTACATACGCCAACCGCTCAGAATTAGCCAATGTAAGCTGCTGTTCCACTATGGCTTTTGTTGCGATCTGGACACGGGTCTCCAGATTCTCCTGCTTCTCCCGTTGCGCAAGCTCCAACTGTTGCAATCGTCCAACCATTTTGTTGTAACGTTCAAAAATAGGCAAAATGATGGGCTCTATCTGCTCTGTCTCAGCCAGTTGATAATCCCTTTCGGCTAAAACTGACATGAGCTGTGATAAATTCGATAGGGGTGCCGCCACTTTTCGACGCACAAAAAAGGTAACCAACCCGATAGTCAACGCCAGCATCACTATGATGAATAAAGACATATTCACTTCGTTGACCGTTTCGTTATGAAGAACCTCCACCAGAGCGATATGTGCTCTGAATTCACGCTTTGTGATGGACTCCATTTCACCCAGCATAAGGAGCAAGGCTTCTCTAGGCTGGGCCTCTAAAGCGTCAAACGCTACCTGGATGCGCTTCAAGTGCGCAGGGGTTTCCTCATTGAGATGCCAACCAAGGGATAGCAAATAGTCAATATCTTTATGAATTTTGGCTTTCGTATCAGGGGAAATCCTGGTCTTGTCGTCTAATGCCTGAATAATGTGTTCTTGTACATCGATACCCGTTTCTTGCAGCGCGGTTAGATGGGCAAGGTTGTTTTTGATGGACTCGTATCGATTTAAATTTAAGCTGGCTCGCAAAACAACAGCAATCAATGCGATCATAACGATTGCACCCATTGTTAAACATAACAACCATAGAGGTCTGAACACCAACTGTTTAAGCATACCAACTCCAAATGCTTTGGATAAAATATGCGTAACCGAAGGCCGCAACCTCCTATAAGAGAAAAATACGGTCACGTCAGTCAGCG
Source organism: uncultured Microbulbifer sp. (assembly GCF_947489355.1). GTDB lineage: Bacteria > Pseudomonadota > Gammaproteobacteria > Pseudomonadales > Cellvibrionaceae > Microbulbifer. The sequence goes on from NZ_CANLDD010000004.1 coordinate 58,546, forward strand.
ACTACCAAACCTAACTCCCAAAGCAACAATCGCCAGGTTGAGTAACTGATTCTTGATTCGCCACTGGTCCAGCGCCGGACAGTCCTCGAATCTGACACACCCAGAATCTCCGCTACGCAGGCCCCTGACAGTTGATACACGGCCAGTAGTCGACGAATCTCCAGGGCGCTGGGCGGTGAATAATATCCACTATCAAAGCGCGCCAGACAGGCTTCAGACAAACCTACCGATCCAGCGTCTGCGTAACGATTTCTTTTCTGGGTAATGTCCATGCTTGCCATTCCACCTCTTGAAGACAAACCGGTTTCGGCTGAATTAAAGAGGCTCACTGCAAACATCTTGCCAAAGACCTGAAAACCCCACGCCACAAGGGCTCAGGGGGATCGGATGGAAGTATTTTACGCCACAAATAGGTTTATATAAACCATTTCGTTGATATAAACCAAGGAAAAATGGTTTATATCAACCATATCCAATCGTCTATTCGTTTCAATCCCTCGCAATTCCAAGCAATTTAATTCCCAGGATTTCCTGGAGAATTGTGGCACGCAAATTGTAGTGCTTACCTATATACCACAGTGCAAGCTCCAGCCGGCGACCAACGCATTGGTGCTCCACCATCACCAACAGCATCACGCCAGCCGCATTGCAACTCTTGGGAAAGGTACCTACTGATATGTAAAGCAGTTGCCATGCAACCAGTCACAATGACCATGGGGTCTGTGCAAGGCTCCCTCGACCGAGTTTGGGAGCTACAACATGGCCCGAAGTTAACCTTCAACACCAACCAGACCATTGATGCCAGGCATATTGTATCAGCAATACCATACTGGTCACTGTCATGCCTGGTCGTTGACTGCACAATAGCCATAAGCTGAAACTGAAAGGGAAATCGTTAAGTAGAATAGTTAGAGAAATTACTTCACCTGATCTGTAAGATTGCTAATATCCAGATTCCAGCATTGCGAACGCAAGCTGAGCGAGTTTTAGCAGAGAAATTGATCGGGATCGCCAGAATGGCCTCCACACGGGTTGTTGGAGACAAACAATCCAACTAGTTTTGCTTCAATCACCCATAAATCATTCTCACAGGACACATCGAATGATCGATAAACAGCAAACATCCTTCCCGAATGCCAGGAGCAAAAAAATCCTGGTTTGCAATTTCCTGGAGGAGCATTGATTCACCCAATACCACCTATCCACAGCCTGTGAGTTCATCCGTTTATTCAAGGACATACGTTTATGAAAAGATCCTATTGTTTCTTATCACTCCTGCTACTCAGCCTGCTTGTTGCATGTTCGGAGAGCCAGATTGTGCAGACACCTAGACAAGTATCAGAAGCATTCATACAGGCCTACTATATTGGTGATAATTTACAACAAGCAAGAGCACTTACCACCGGACAAGCCAGAGATAGACTTGATAAGGAAATCACCCTGGATAAAGCTTATGGCGAACATTCCAGCAATCATCCACACATTCACAGTGAATTGATAAGTCGCACCAAGATTGATAACAATGCTACTGAAGTGAAATACAAAGTATCTACCAAAGAAGAAGGCTATTTAATTTCCACCCTTGGACTTACGCGTAACACCGAAACGAATACTGATCAATGGCGAGTATCAACATTCGTTGAAAACAACCATTTCTCGCCGTAAAATGACCTTTCACCAGTTACAAATAGCGGCTTTAATGTTAGCATCATGATCTATAACCGATAAATAGCTCCTCCCATTGAAATCCCGATAATGGAGTTTGAAAAGCACTTTTTGACCATGCGTGAATCACCCAAGGTAATTCACGCAATTAATCTTAAAGATTTTTAGGAAAGATTTTCGGCAAACGCTCTGTAACAGCTCGGCGCTTCTAAGCAAAGTAGAATACGCTCATGAAAAGTGCAGAATGATGTTACTGTTGATCTTTACCACTGAGAAAACGTTATCTTATACAAAAATATATTTTTACCGCACTTTCTCAATTTAGAAATTGGCTGTAAGCAGAAAAAATTCATCCTTTATACTACCGGATCGGAAGCAAAGAATGCCCTCCTCTCGGGGTACCTTGTGAATACCTTCCTGTACGCTCGTATTCGGCGCCCATGCCTCATACGGTCCCGAGATAAGGGTATTCTTCCCTTCCGCCTTGTTAGTAATTTGCAAATTTCAGAGCGGCTTGTAAATTTTCTGTTAGAGCATCGATAATTTCAAATATTATATAGCTCACCCAGCCACTAGTAAAAACTTCTATCCGAAGCAACAATACTGCAGAGTCACCGAATTCGGAGACTACTTTTCTGGCCGTTATAAAGTTTCTAATTGGTTGTTCTTTTTATGGGCATTACCAGATTGGCTCTGCCAAAGTCAGACTTAAACAGTAACGTTCCCCTTGAGATAACGGGATCTATTTATTTTCCACAGGTTCGATTTTATCAATAGTTGCCTCCTTAATTGATGTATATCAAGCTCCTGCTTCAAACACAGACTAAAATACTATCTGAGATGAAAAGCACTTATTGAAGGTATAGCATCCCATACAATGAGACCTTTAGGCTTGGTGACACCTCATCCAACTGGTACAGGCTTTCTAACACTTTAACCACCTCTAACAATACAGAGGCTTGTGTGTCGCCATGGTTGTATGCTTAAAACCCGCGTATTTATTGTGTCTATTCAAGTAGCATGCATAGCTGGGGTTGGTTGCATGAAACGCTTTAAAATCACATTGATGGGTACCGGCAGCTGCTGTAATTATGCAACACAATCTTACTGTACCTGCAAACAGTGTAGAGCACTACGAACAAATTCGAAGGCTCTACTGGCCTTACTACCGAGTCAGAAGCAAAGACTACCCTCCTCTCGGGGGCACGCTGTGAATACCTCCCTGTACGCTCGTAATCAGCATCCATGCCTCATACAGTCCTGGGATGTGGGTATTCTTCCCTTCCGTCTTTCTAGTAAGATCAGCAGCTCTCCTGAACACCAGCGTAAAAATTGCTTAACGGGGCCAGCACCATCCAGACAAATACCAATGATTCACTCAAAAACCTTAATTATAGGTAGATGCCATCCGCTCACGGGTTTAAGGGTCTGGCTTTCTGACTATTGTCGATCGCTTTCACTCCACCCTTACTTTGAGAATTAGAGGGAGAAATTTTTATACTTAACTGCATTTGAATTTAGCCGGCAGCGTATGCACCTGGATAACTGTCCCTTGTGACTACTATTTTTGTTATTAGACTAAATAACTGTAACGAACCATTGGGGGATATAGCAATGATGACAAATAGAAAACACAAAATACATAGTGTAGGTATTATAATTTTTTTTCTGGCAGGCGTAATCTGGTCGACGGGTATGCCCACATTTGCAGAGACTGATTCGCAGCTTTCGATTGAGCATGCTGTACTCACGGCGGCACCTCTCGTGCCTCCCCCCATTGCTCGGGACTACCCGGCAAAGGTGATTGTCACCCTTGAAACAATAGAAAAAGTTGGTCGCCTGAGCGATGGTGTTGAGTACACTTTTTGGACATTTGGTGGCCAGGTACCCGGTAACTTTATTCGCATTAGAGAGGGTGATCATGTTGAATTTAATCTCAATAACCATCCGTCGAGCAAAATGCCACATAACATAGACTTGCATGCTGTTACAGGACCCGGTGGCGGTGCCACCTCCTCCTTTACCGCACCGGGGCATTCTTCACGCTTTTCTTTCAAGGCGCTGAACCCGGGTTTATACGTGTATCATTGCGCCACGGCACCCGTTGGTATGCACATTGCCAACGGTATGTATGGGCTGATTCTTGTTGAGCCCAAAGAAGGTATGCCGCCGGTAGATAAAGAATATTACATCATGCAAAGCGAATTCTATACCAAGGGAAAGTATGGTGAAGAAGGTCTGCAATCTTTTGATATGGAGAAAGCACTTTCCGAAAATCCTGACTACGTTGTATTTAATGGCTCTGTAGGTTCGACAACGGGAGATAAGTCCATACGCGCCAATGTAGGTGAGGCTGTCCGCTTATACGTCGGCAATGGTGGCCCCAATCTGATTTCTTCATTTCATATCATTGGTGAGATTTTTGACAAAGTATATGTAGAAGGTGGTGATATGGTTAATCACCACGTGCAATCAACCCTTGTTCCTGCCGGAGGCTCAGCAATCGTGGAGTTTCTAGTGGATGTGCCGGGTACCTTTATACTAGTCGATCATTCTATTTTTCGTGCATTCAATAAGGGTGCACTGGGCATGTTGAAAATCACAGGCACTGAAGACCTCGCTATATATTCTGGCAAGCAGGATGATACGGTCTATCACCCTGAAGGTGGGGGTATTCAAAGCATTGCAGAAAGTGACAGCGCATCAACCAGGGCCCGAAGCAAAGAAGAGCGCATATTATTTGGAGAGCGTACCTACAATCAAAACTGCATGGCCTGTCACCAATCCGGGGGTCAGGGTATTCCCGGTGCCTTTCCTCCCCTGGCAAGATCTGACTATTTGCTCGCAAAACCCCACCGTTCAATCGACGTACTACTCAATGGGCTCTCGGGCAAGATCACAGTCAATGGACAAGCATATGATGGAGTTATGCCGGCAGTGCAATTGTCTGACGAAAGTATCGCCAATGTACTGACCTATGTGTTGAATAGCTGGAGCAACAATGGAGGTGAAATCACACCTGAACAAGTTGCCAAACGGCGTATACATTAAGGAACTGATGGAATTGCGAAAATGAAAAACAGGCGCTTGATAACAACTGGCCTGTTGGGGTTTTCCTTGCTGATATGTCAGCCAATCCTCGGACAGGCTGATCAGGTAGCAAGCCAATCCCGCAAGCCGACTCAGAGTGAAATGGCTTATATACCCGGCGGGCAATACACTCCACTTTTCAAGGACAGTACCGCTTCGCCGATTGTTGGGCCATTCTTGCTTGACCGCTATGCTGTTACCAATCGCCAATACCATACATTTACACAGCACAATCCAAAGTGGAGCAAAGATAATATCAAGTCTGTATTTAGCGATGAAAAATATCTACAACATATGAATCCACTTACATTGGATACACGGGCTGAGGCCCCAGTGACTAACGTATCCTGGTTTTCTGCGCGGGCCTATTGCAAGTCGATGGGCAAGCGCTTGCCATCACTTGATGAATGGGAATATGTCGCGCAAGCCAGTGGCACTAACAGGAATGGTCGTAATGATCCGGCGCATCGCCAAAAAATTTTGGAATGGTACTCCAGGCCTACAGGTAGCCTGCTGCCAAATGTAAAAGATACTCCAACCAACTATTGGGGTGTGTATGGCATGCATGGCGTAATCTGGGAACTGGTTAACGATTTCAATACCGCACTGGTGACCGGAGAATCCCGTGGAGATACACAACTGGAGCTATCCCTGTTTTGTGGTGCCGGTGCTGTTTCCTCCGTCGACCCGGGTGATTACACAGCATTTATGCGCTACGCACTGCGCAGCAGTTATCGCGCAGCCTATACAATGCGCTCTCTGGGTTTTCGTTGCGCGAGAGACACAAACCAGCATTGAACAATATTGGTTTTGTAATTTGATTTAAGTGGATAGGAAGGCAATAAAGCAATTCAGTCTGATTACTTTATTTTTAGGTCAAGAACCCAAAACACCCTCGGAGTAAGTAATGAGCAGGTTGACCTCATATACCAGCATCTCTGGAATTGAACACATTGAAATCAAAGATAATGAGAAAATAAAATTCATATTCCTTCTCAAAAATGCAATATCAGAATCAATCACACATTACGCAAAAAATATGCTACGAGAATTTTATCGGCATCACAAGCGTAGGACTACGCAAACTATCAAACGCGAAATACTGAATCCACATTCCCAATGGATTAAAATGTTCGCCACAGGATTTCTAACATTGATTCTGCCATTATCGTCAACCTGTTCCTTTGCTGAACTTCCCGATGACTCTGTTTACCACGCTGAATCAGAATGGCGGGACCAGAATAATAATGAAATAACTATTTCTGCCTTACAGGGAAAAGTGCAAGTAATAGCTTTTGTTTATACTTACTGCCAACATAGTTGCCCGGTGATACTTTCCAAATTAAGAAATATTGAGAAGAAAATATCTTCATCCGACATCACGGCAGTCCAATTTACCCTTGTTTCCTTGGATCCAGAACGAGATAGCCCAGAATTATTAAAACGTTATATGCAGGAGCATGATCTAGATGAATGTCGCTGGGTGATGTTGAATGGTAATCCAGATGACGTGATTGAGTTCTCAGCCCTGTTGGGTGTGCGCTATAGGCCGATGAATAATGATAAAAAAGACATAGCACATTCGAATATGATTACAGTACTGGACAAACAGGGAAAAATTAACTACCAAATGAAAGGATTAAACGAAGGGCCGGAAGAAGCTGTTTCGAATATTTTAGAATTGGTTTTATCAGACATTGAGGGGGAAAATACACTTTCATCGGCCAACTGTCCGCAAACCGCCAATAATTGATATGGCAAAACTGAGGCTCTCTGAAAAGCTAATTTATACGTACGCGCATTTGAATAGACACCCTCGCCTTGAGAGGGTGTTGGCAAGCCGTCAAAATCTGCCCAGTCAATCGAAATTATCTTCTGAATATATTAAAACAATTCTTATTTTAAATATATCACAATTATTAAAATTCTCTGGATGGATGAATTTTATCAAAAAGCACAGGCTAGTCATAATCGCACTGTTTGCTGTGCTAATCGCTTCATTTACTGTGTAATTGGAATTGTTTCAGGCTATAAATCTAGTATCATTCATTTTCGGTCAGCTGGTAAAAGTCCATCAGTATTTTTTCTTGCCGGGGAAAGCTCCGACTCTATCAACTGGCCAACGCCTTACCAATTGAGTGTATTACCTAAAACCCCGTTATTATGGATATCCAGTTATTTCACGAATGGATTGATATAGCGGTTTCATCCGCTTATACATTTCCAAATACACTTCTTTATACAGTCGACCATATAGCTGCACCGTTGGAAAGTGCGGCTCAAATACATCCCCTTTTCGAGTCATATGCTGGATAGCCGTCAGGTAATCCGGGTATTCTCCCAACCCCACCGCACAGTTAATCGCGGCCCCAAGCCCAGAAGCCTCATAAGTATGTGGACGCTCTGCCGCAAGACCAAAGATATCCGCAGTTAACTGCATGGCGGCATCGCTTTGGGAGCCACCACCGGACACCCTCAGGCGTGTAATTGGAACACGGCTACGTTTCTCTATCCGTTCCTTTCCCTGCCGCAGCTCATAGGCCAAGCCCTCCAGAATCGCGCGGTATATATGTGCTCTTTTATGGACATCACCAAAACCAATCAACGCCCCTTTTCCCTCGGGTCCTGGCTGCCGCACACCCGGAGACCAATAAGGCTGCATCATCAAACCCATAGAGCCGGCCGGCACCTGGTTTAAGAGATCATCAAAAAGCTGTTCTGCTTCCAGACCGAGTGCCTTTGCCTTGCGCTGCTCATAATGGGCAAACTCATTCTTAAACCAGTTCACCATCCAGAATCCACGATAGATCATCATCTCAGTGTTATAGAAGCCGGGAATCGCTGCCGTGTAGGGGGGGATAAATGGAAGGATCTCAATATATTTTGACGTGGTTGTATTAATGGTTGCCGTTGTTCCATAGCTGAGACAACCAATATGCGGTTCTGAGCCACCTGCTCCCAGTACTTCACAGGCTTTATCAGAAGCTGCGGCAACCATGGGCAACCCAACTGGAAGACCTGTCATTTCTGAGGCTTTCTGCGAAATATGCCCAAGCAACTCTCCGGTTTTAACCAGTTCAGGCATCATATCCCGGGTACAGGAAAGCAGCTTCCACTTTAAATCGGACTTTTTAGCCCAGCACTGTTGTTTGTAATCATAAGGCAGATACCCCATGGTGGAGCCGGTAGCATCTTTCAATTCACCAATTAGCTGGTAGGTCAGGTAGGCTGACAGACTGACATAATGGCGTGTTCTGCTCCAGATTTCCGGTTCATTCTGAGCAATCCAGTTACACCGTGATTTGGAGCGCAAATCCTCAATCAGGTTACCGAGTCCCAGCAGTTTGATACCAAAGCCAATGATTCCACCAAGAGGCTCTTGTGATACTGCTCTTCTCTGATCCATCCAGACAATAGCCCGCCGCAAGGGCTTCTTCTCTTCATCCAGATTAATCATGGTGTACCGCTGGGTTGTCAGTGACACACCAAGCACCTCTTCAGGTCTTACTTTACCCGCTGCCCATAACCCGTCAAAAGCTTTCCCCAGAGACTGCCAGTAATACTTCGGGTCCTGCTCAGCCCAGCCGGGGTGCTCAGAAATATAAGGATCAAGCTCTACTTTGCTTTTGGCGATTTCATTACCCTGGTTATCAAAAACCAGCACACGCACACTCTGGGTTCCATTATCGATGGCTAAAAAATAATGTGACTGCTTCACATTCAAATTCCTAATTTCAGAATTTTTTTCTTACTTATTCAGGCCGGGACACTGTAATGTTGTTGCCAGATTTGTTGATAACGGACTTTTTCTTCGGTCCATTTTTTCTCAGTCCAGCCCAGGGCTTCACGACAGATAGCGCATATCTTGTCTTCATAGACCATTCCGCCTTTTGCTAAAAGCAAACCCAGTCGAGTTCTGCGCAGTAGTAAATCATCAAGATGCACTACCGCCTCGTTGGCTGCGACCCAGCGCAGCTCTGCCCAGGTTGAACGGGTTCCCGGTATCAGGTTAAGTTCAGAACGGTTCGCGCCAGCAACCAATGGCTCTGCATCTTTACCATAGTAACCGAAAAACCGTTTTTTCAAGTAGGAAGGGAGCCCTGCAAACAAACTATTTTCTGGACTGAACGGGGAAAATATCGCCTTTGAATCTGCCTTGTTTTCATATTCGCGCAGATATTTGCTGGCAGTAGACAGTACATCGAGAGCAATCAATCGAAATGTGGTTAACTTACCACCACTGACCGATACCAGGCCATTATCATCCCATACACTGTGATTTCGCTTTTCTTTGGAGGGGCTTAGGGCACCAGAGGCAATCAATGGCCTTACACCGGCCCAGGATGACAAAATGTCACCCTCTTCCAGTTCTGCTGAAGGAAATTGATAACGAGTCACTCCAATCAGATAGTCCATTTCTTCACGGGTCATACTCGCTTCAACATTCTCAATAGCGTTCTCATCAAGATCTGTTGTACCGATTACAGTTCTGCCTTCCCAGGGGTAGATGAATATTGGTCTTCCGTCGTGCGGATGAAATGTCGTCAAAGTCTGTGCCACAGGCAGCCGCCAGAAAGGCACCACAATGTGACTCCCACGGGCAGGTCGAATATTTTTCTCCTTTGCCATCTCACTGCGCAGTTCATCCACCCAGACACCGGTAGCGTTAATCACCACTCTGGCTTTAAGTTCGCGGCACTGATGGGTAAGCGCATCTTCTACTTCAACACCAACAACCCTGCCATCCTGTTTTAACAGGTGCCTCACGCCCACATAGTTGACAATGGCCGCTCCATCTTCCTGCGCTTCGCGCAATACCCGTATAACCAACCTTGAATCGTCGGTTATGGCATCAGTGAACTGTGTTCCGGCTATCAGATGTTTTTCATTAATATGGGGGCAAACCCATTTTGCTTCCTTCAGGGAGAGCTTCTTCCGATAGCGCCGCCCAGCAAAAATATCATAGATTCCAAGGAGGATATTAAACACCAGGGGACCTGGAAACCTGCCTTTATAATGGGGCATCATAAAGGCCATTTTATCCACCAGACCCGGCACTTCATACATTAAGCGTTCACGCTCGTGTACAGAGTGCACTGTGGTTTTGATATCGCCGGCGGCGATGTATCTCAGCCCACCATGCACCATTTTCGAAGAACGGCTGGAAGTACCCCAGGCAAAATCACGACGTTCCAGTAAAAGGGCTTTCAGGCCCCGCCGTGCGGCTTCCCGGGCAATACCTGCTCCTGTAATGCCTCCACCAGCAATGATCAGATCCCATTGCTCAGTTTCATTTTCAAGCTTGTTGAACAGTGTTGCCCGCTGACCGGACTGCCATGTTTTCTGCCACATTGACTATCATCCCTGCCCTGATTCCTGAACCAGCAAGGTTCCGGGGTTCAGGCGAAAATCACTGTCAAACTCTTTTGTCAGGGTACGGATGATCCGCATGCCAAGCTTGCCTTTTTCTGCCTCCAGGTAGAGGGCGTGATCCTTGCCAACGCCGTGCTGATGAGAAATGGTTGCACGACTACGGGCAATCACTTCTGACGCAGAAGTTTTCATTTTTTGCCAGCGCTTTAGTGTTGCCTCGTAACTGTTTGCGCAGCGGAAAAAATAAGTTGTATAAATACTGCACCCCTGTGAATACATATGAGAAAGATGGGTAAACACCATGACTTCTTCGCTTTCATCTTTCAGAGCATTTTCCAGACTTTCTTCTATACCCTGTAGAACAGGGTCCACATTCTCCCAGTCCGTGGAAGTTTCCAGTGTGTCGATGGCGATGCCTTCCTGCCAGGTAGTTTCACGAAGGTAAGGAAACTTGAAACGCCCATCTGCCCAGATCTTACCCATCACCTGGGCAATAGGGCCTCCAATACCGCCATAGCTTTTCAATATTTTTCTAATCTGCTTCAGTGAGGTTTTGTTTTGAGCCTTTGACCCCGTTACAGCAAAAGTCAGCATACAGCGATCATTCCCCAAGCCACGGAAACGCAGATAACGATCCAACAGCTTAAACTCTGACTCTTTGGTCCCTAGATGGATATGCGCCTTTGCCTCTTTGGCATTGCTGACCCGCATCATGGACATGGGTACTTTTTGTTGAATCAGCTCTCGCACCGCCTTTTTGGCAGAATTCCAGTCCGGCATAAAGACCACAAGGAATTTCTCTTCCTCCGCCAAACGGGTCACTCTCAGCTGCACTTCTGTAAATATTCCCAGTCGACCTTCTGTCCCCATGGTCATTTCACGGATATCCGGCCCTGCTGATGACGCCGGAATAGAGGGAATATCCAATGTGCCGTGAAGCGTTTCCATACTGCCACCGGCAAACAGTTGTTCTATACGCCCAAATCCAAGAGACTGCTGACCGGAAGACCGGGAAGCAATCCAGCCACCGACAGTTGATAGCTCCCAGGATTGTGGATAATGTCCCAGGGTATAACCTTGCACCCGTAGCTGGGATTCCACCAGAGGCCCGGGCGTGCCTGCGCCAAAAGTAGCTATCTGGCTTTCTTCGTTAAGATCCAATAATTGGTTCATTCTGCCCATATCAATGGTTAGAATAGCCCGTTGACTTTGCTGCGGAGTAATATGACCGGCGACGGACGTCCCACCACCATAAGGAATCACTTCAAAGTCCTGCTCAACGGCAAGATCCAGCAACTTCCGAACCTGTGAACTGCTTTCCGGATAAGCGACACCATCTGGAAAAACACCATAATCACCACTGTGCATAGCCAGCCAGTCTGGAAAGCTCTGCCCCCGGGCATGACGAACCCGTTCTTCCGTCCCTTTTGAAATCAGAAAATGGTCCGGCAATCGGGAAGGTGGCACTTTGGCCATAACCGCATCAAGGGTAGTATTGGGTAATGATTGGGGTACGCCAATGACAGAGTGGATTAAACGACGACCGTGATCAGAAACTTCTTTTACGTAACTTTCGTCACCCCAGCCATTCCAACGTCGACCCATGCTTTCACCTTACCTTAGTCTAAAACACATTAATTCTAGCTAATTATCAAGCCAACAGGAAAAGTTTAATTGACCAAACGGGACAGATGAAGTAGCAAATTCTGGTATAAGGAGCATAAACACCCTATTGGCCATCATAAGCAAACACCGATCTTGATTTGCGGCCTCTTTTCTGGGCATCTCTAAAAATTACTTATTTGGTGCCCATAAGCACCGAATGATGGGGGTCTCAGAGCCATAAATTAAAGAAAAACTCAATTTATAGAGATGCCCTACTGTCTTTTCTGCCTCCTCAAGTGGAAGATCGAGCCAACTTTCACCGGTTTCAGCTTTCGCTAAACAACGTGAACGGCTGACCCATGAACGGGGTTTCAACTGGCTCGCAGTGACACTAATGCCTTTACGCTCACTTTAAAACATGCCTGATTACCACGCATGTTAAGCCGGGTTTTAGCAGTTTTCCGGTAGTAGTCGTGTCCTGAGAGACACGTAGGCGAGCCGTGGAATGAGCGCACAAAGGTCGAATCTGCGATGGATACGATACTGGAATTCCGCCAGATAACGCTGCGCATATTTTAGATGTATCGTGTGGTAGGTACCACGCAATGCACTCTTTCAGTTGCCGAGCAGCGTGTTCACCCAATAGAATTCAGGCTCCTCAACGGAGGCCCGATCGCCTCCGCAGACGATTTTGTCGTGGTCACAGCCGACCTCAGTGGCGGCATTGAAGCACGTGAGACCATCCGAGATAAGGGTACTGCCTTTGCTTAGGTGGCACTTGCTCCATGTGGCGATTTCAGTACTTCGAAAAGCTTTGGCTACGCAGGGTTTGACTCGGGTGGGATGGCCTTCCCTGGTGGTTTCAACGGCGCCCACGAAGCGCGCCTTGCCCTCAGCGCCACGCGCCGGCTTACATCCGGTACGCTCGCCACCGCGATTGGCGTCGCCCAACCCGATGAAGCCGGACAACTTGTATCGTTGGTCTGGCTCCAGCATCACCAGTATGCGCTTCTGTTTTATGTGCCAGGCGGCGTTGTAGGAGATACCCAAATGGCAAGCCAGCTGCATGCTGGAGATGCCCTTTTTGTTCTGGATAATGCGGAAGATGGCCAGGAACCGCACGGTAAGGACCAGCATGCTGGAATCGTATATGGTGCCGGCAGTTTGCTGGCGGCAGCGGTTGTACTGCTGTGACTTCCGGTGGGTGAGTTGGCAGCACTGGTCGTGACCACAGTGAGAGCAACGAAAACCCTCAGGCCATCGCCAGTGGTAGAGAGCATTGAAGCACTTCCTACCGCTGCCATAATGATTAATGAATTCGCTCAAACCAGTGCTTTTTTGTACAACGGTATACCCTACAACACACCCTCGGAGTGATTCACAAAATCGTATTCTATGGGTCACAGATGCTAGCCCACACGACGAAGAGGGGCAGTATCACCCAATTTTTGGTAAATTAACCCGCGCAAATCTCGGGGACTGCAGAGGCTTTCTGGCTGCAATTCAATTAAAATGGAGTTTGCTATGGCCCCACCAAGGAAGGGCAAAAAACGACAAAAAAGGGCATTTGGATCAGGCTATCGACCAATTTTCGGCACTTCTGAACTCGACCATCAGTAATTAAACTCGTATTGAGGTGATCGCCCAGATCCAAGCGGGGCTGAACACCTATCGTGCACAAGCTAAAGACATGCCCCCTGACGAGTTGGCTGACGAAGGGCACAACGCAAGGCTCTTGGGGCAATTCATGACTGACGACGGCGATCCGCGTGCGCACCCACTCTGCCATGCCCATGCCATTATCTCGGGAAAGCATAACGGCACGGCCAGAGTGCACGCGGTCTTGGCATGGTTCCAGCGTAAGCGATCGAGTAACCCCACCGACAAGTTCAGCCAGATTTTTCTACTCTCCTGATTTTAACGATCAGAAAATTCAGAGGCCTAATGTTTACCTTAGCCAATGATTTAAATAAAATATCTCTGCGGAAAATTGAATAGAATTCGAAGAATCCAGCAAGCCTGAATAAAAATCAATCTGCAAAAATAAAGGTTCTATCATGAGAACACGTTGTAGCCATGTTTTGCTATGGGTAAAAGATATTCATCAGGCGGTGCGAGACTTCCGCCAACTTGGGTTCACAGTAGATTATGCGACAAAGAAGCAAAATGCACAGCATGCTCATATCTGGTTTCGTGAAGGCGCTATCATAGAGCTGTTAACATCACCCTCCAATGCCCACTATTTCAAATGGTTAATTGATATCTTTGCCGGTCTGGGTGCAGGGCGCAGGATGATACGTTGGTCTCAGGAGGGAGAGGGTTTTTGCGATGTTGCCTTGGTGAGTGAGGATTTTGATAATGATTTGTCGACATTACAGCAGTCGGGAATTCAGACGGGACGAGTAGTCCCCTGGCGCCGTACCAAACCCGATGGGCAGAAAACTCGTTTTCGCTTTATTTATCCTCGTTCAGAACGGCTGCCATTTATGGTGAGCCCTTACAATCCTTCCCAGCATCCCGATGAAACGAATCATGAGAACGGCGCTACCGGTTTGCACAAAGTGCATATGGACGTGAGCGCGCAGGATTGGCAAGCCGTTCGACAGCTAACGGCTGCAGATCCCACTTTTAATCTCAAGCCCGGCGCCATAACGAAAGTTACAGGCGTAGAAATTAACGGCCTCAAAGAAGATCTGGACCCGAATTTATTGCATAGTGGAAAAGTCAATCGGGCAAATTTCGTATAAATTGACTGCCCATTTGAAATCAATAAGACAGATCAACCATTTAAAGTGGCTGATCCGTGATCTTTCAAAGAGCCAGAAGCAGTTATCAGCGCATAGTTAATAACAGATTCTATCAAATTAACTTCTTATGAGTCATTATAGGCGGTAAATTGCCCCAATACCCGCACGACGACCTTTTGCCGGGGCACCAATTCTGGCTGAGGGTGCAAATATCGCATTGGTATAACCATAAAATTCAAACTGTTCATCGAGCAAATTATCGGCATACAGGTACAGCTCCATGGAATCGGCTTGCAATGCCAAGCGCAGATCCAGCTTACCATAGGCATCCAGGTTGAAATGGTTTTGTGCATCGGCTGGTCGCTCATCCACACGGCGGAAGCTAACACTGGAATTGAATGTCGGTGCGCTCAACCCCATGAATTCTGGTAATGGATGAGAATAGTTTAACGACAGGTTCGCACTCCAGCGTGGTACATCAGGTACTTTATTCCCTGCAGCGACAGGTCCACCAGAAACACCCAGCACGGCACTTGTAATTTCTGTATCCAGAAAGCTCAAGCCACCCGCGATATTAAATCCTTCCGTAACAAACCAGTTACCTTCCATCTCAACTCCAAAGGTTTCCGTATCGGCATTTACCGCAGCAGAGGCAAAGGTGGTAAAGTCAAAACCTAGTAAATGGTCATCTTTGACTGCACTATAGAACACGGCACCATTGAAGCTCAGCTTGTCTGACGCATTTTTAAAACCAAATTCAATGCTATCGACAATGGCTGGCCTATAAGGTACGCTATCGGCAGGTTGCGTAGCAAAATCGTTAAAGCCACCCGATTTATACCCACGTGCAGCCACTGCATAAATATTGGTAGACTCGGTGATGGAGTAGCCGAGGGCCAATCGCCCCGTCGTATAGGTATCATCCAAATTCCGCCGGTCTTGTAAAACTCGTGTGCGGCCGCCTGGGCCAAAAGTAATATATTCCCCAATGTAATCTTTGTTCTCCCGGGTATAACGTATCCCAGCAGTGAAATCGAGACGCTGGGTTAACGGGAGCGTTGCCTCGCCATAGAGGGCCTGGCTGTCAATATCAAAATCCCTGTTTTGAGTAGCAAGGGTCACCAAATCCTGCGAATCGAAGCCTCTTTCAGCATCATGCAGATTGACCCCAGCTACCCAGAATATGGCGGCATCTGGCAGGGATGATAAGCGCAGATCCTGACTGATAGCTCGCTCATCTTGCATATCGCCGCGAAGATATTCTACCGGGAAATTGAATACAGCCCCGGCTGTGGTCTTGTCAAATCCGGTTAGGTAACTAAAGTCAGTATTAACCAATGCGGTAATCGAGGTTAATTGACTGCGATCCCACTGGTGACTGATTTCAGAGGAAAAGCGTTCAACGGTTTTATTATTATCATCGAACACTCCCGGCGTATGCTCACTGCCAGGGCTGTCCGTAAAAGGCTGCAATAACTGCAGGTTCAGAAAACCTTCTTGACGTTGCTTCTCTACTATAACCAAGGCTGACGTCTCTGGGCTGAGATCCCATAGCAGGCTGCCTCGAAACGCCAGGGCTTCAGGCTCTGTCATTGGATCACCATCCGTGGTATTTTCAATCCAGTGATCTTCACTTGTTTGGCGGACTGCCAGGCGGCCACTGAGCGATTCAGAAAAGGGACCACTGAGGACTGCCTCGTATAACCGCTGGCTTTGCTCTCCGAGCTCAATGCGACCGTAAACTTCTAAATCCCCGGTTGGCTTGTTGGTAATTATATTTATGGCGCCAGCTTCGCTGTTGCGCCCAAATAAAGTGCCCTGTGGACCTTTCAGTATTTCCAGCCTGTCGATATCCAACGTGCCAAGAGAAACATTTCCCGCTGGCATGGATACGCCATCAATATTCACAACAACGGAACCGTCATCCTTGTTCACCTGGGTTAGAGAGCCAACTCCGCGAATGCGGATATTGGCGTCCACAGCCCCACTTGAAGAATAAACATCAACCCCAGGCACACTGCGCAGAGCATCCTCCACATTGTGTAACAACCTGTTTTGCAAGGTAACTCCGTCGATCGCATTCACACTAAAGGGAACGTCTCTGGCGTTCTCCTTAGAGTGTCGGGCAGTTACCACTACAATTTCCAGTTCACTGTCCGACAGGCTATCGGCATCCGCAGTCTCCCCAGCAGAGTGGACCATAGAGGTAGTGAGTAAGGTGGCTGACAATAATGAGATTTGCTGCGCAATCTTTCTTTTTTTATTTGTAATTTTACTGGGCATTGATCAAGCTTCCTGTGTTTATGTAAAAATGAAATCTTAATGTGGCTATTTCGCAGGGACTTTCGTCCTTCCGAGTAAATTCTGCGCTGGATCACGCTGATAGGATGGCCAAACATCCAGCGCCAATACCTGTTTCGAAGGCAGACGATCAATCAGCCTATTTCCATTGATGACCTCAGCATCCAGCTCATTGATATCGGTCAATAAACGATAGCTGGCCATTTCGGAAACCGGCTGCCACCCGCCTTTCTCCCAGCGCCAACGCTGTCCCTCCAGGCGTATCTGGCCCGTCTCCAAATAATCGACTGTTAAAGCTGATGAAAGAGGAGCTCCGAGCATATTTTGTGTACGGGTCACACCCACATAGGCGTTCAGTACAATCTCGATGTTTTTCTGCTGCTGAATATCATCGAGTAATGCAGACAGGGATTCCGGGGTTTGGTGAAGTGTCCAATCCAGTGCAGCCACCGGCGCATAGTAGCGAGCCCAACCGGAAATCGGCGCTGTACTTAAGCTTTCAACAGGAACCTCGCTGCCAGCCAAGTCTCTAGTCGTCTTGTCGGAGTAGCGGACCAGAACATCATCAAGTACTTCGATACCGTCCATTTCTGCAACACACAGCAGGCCAATCGCTCCCGAAACGCCATCGCTGAGCCATGCAGAACCGGCAATACGTCGTAAATCCGACCTGGCAACTAGATGCTGTCTGGCCAAGGCTCGGGCAATATCAACCCGCCTCAGCCAGCGCCCTGTGCCTTCATCAGCAATATCCCAATGAGGTCCTTCGGACAATTGCAGCAAGGTACCGCTGGCGCGAGTCTCGCCGAGCCCTCTTGGCCATTGGGCAATCTGTTTAATTTCGATATCAGTACCCAGCCGCTTACTAACGCAGGC
Organism: uncultured Microbulbifer sp.; assembly: GCF_947489355.1. Lineage (GTDB taxonomy): Bacteria > Pseudomonadota > Gammaproteobacteria > Pseudomonadales > Cellvibrionaceae > Microbulbifer. The sequence goes on from NZ_CANLDD010000004.1 coordinate 76,203, forward strand.
CTGCATCTCGCCAACGTCTTTAGCAATGGCAGAAGCCATATTTGAGCGATCGGAATCATGGGAAATATCAAACCCATCGAATACTGCTATTTTCGTATCGGGTGCCCATTGAATGGAGAAATCCAAAGGGCCATGGGTACTCCCCTGCTCACTAAAGACATTTTTATCGTCCCTTTGGATTTGAATCTGCCAGCGCCAGTCCCCGGATGGGGCCGCGCCTTCAAGGGTTGTGGCCAGTTGTGAAGACGGCAGGTTGAACTCAGGGTTCAAACCCAGCGCTTTACGTTCCGCTGACACACGCAAGATACGCTCGGGGTCAATACCGATACGCGGAACAATATCGCTCGCTTGTAACCAGACTCCACTGGCAGTCAGCCCAGAGGGTTCTCCCTCTGCGGACCACCCTGGCGCCGTCATTTGCCATAACAATTTGATGTTGCAACCCTGTTCAGGGCAGCCTGAAACTGGCAGGGACATATGGTCGTAGCGCTGTTCAGGCGTTACTTCACGCCCATCCACCAAAGCGTTCACCAGGACAAATCCCTGGGGCAATTCAAACTGCAAGCCCTGTCCATCAACCTGGACTTGGAGCAATTGCCACTCAGCTTCCACTGTCTGATTATCCGGGTTGATACTGATTTCCAGATCACCGCCAGATACTTGAAACTCACTTGCTTTCGGTAACCAGTATGCTTCCCAGGCTGCATCTTCCCGCTTCAGTTGCTCCGGTGATTGATAACCTCCCTGCACTACCAACTTGTCTTCCAGTACAGAGCCCAGACCAAGAAGAAATAGAGCGGAACAAGCCACCAAGGCACCCTGGGGGACTATTAGGCGAGAGCGTATCAGGGCAAAACCCCGGGACATGCGGCTATCCAATCCTCTTGGAACCCATAGAGCAGCCAAGCCGACCATCAATACGGCGAGTGCAACTTTGAATCCATCCAGGGCGAACAAATAACCGATCCAAGGTTCCCAACCACTGAGAGTCGACAGTTGAATATGAGCGGTGATACCCACTTCATAGGGAGGGTAATGCACCAGCTCCAATTCATGATTCAGTACCAAAATAAAGGTCACGAACATTGACATGGAGTAGGCAAAGCCCGCATGACGGAATAGCGCATGCACCAGGAGCACCATCATCGACAACTCCAATAACGGCGCTGTCACTATCAACAACTGGTATGTAAATGCCTGGCCAATATCGACAGAGGCCGGTGCAGAAAGAAGCACGGCAAAGATGCCCGATAACCCCGGTAGCAATGCCAACAGCACCGTCATAGCAAATACCGTAAGGGCAACACCAAATAAGCGCATATAGTCCGGCGCTGGGGTAGCAGCCAGCATATCCTCAAACCCTGGCACCTGATCCCTGCGGCACACCAAGCCAGTCAGCGCCGCGATCACAAATGCAATCACAAGAAAAATAACATCCTTGAGGAGTGGCAACAGCATTTCCAAACGCGGTGCCATGGGCCCTTCCGCATGCCAGATAATTTGGGTAAAAGAGCTGACGACCCCCATTACGACGAGTATTGCCACACCAACCCACCAGGCCCGACTACTCCATACATGGAACAGCCTCCAACGGGCTTCCAGCATTAATTGACGCAGGCTGCGGCCAAGCGATGCGCTATCTGGCTTGGATAGAGAGAGATCTACTACTTCACTGGCAGCTGCCTTTTTGCTGGCTTTAGCGCGAGAAGGTTTGGCAGCCCCTTCCATAACCAGGGACTCCCTTCTCAGGTATTTCAAGTAGACAGCTAAAGCAAGCAGCGGTAAAAGACACCAAAAAATCCGGTTTAATACCGAGCCCAGGGTAAAGGGCAATAGAGAAGAGGATTTTTGCAAAGGTGTCCAAGAGGTGACTTCCGTATAAACGAAAGTAAACAGCGAAGGGTCCATTACCGCAGCCAGCTGCGGATTAATGCTTGCACCCTGAAGCACGATTACAGCAAACATCCACAGCATCATCAAAGCCGCAGCGATCCCAAAGGGACCCGCCAGGCTTCGAGTGCGCAGTGTCATCATAAAATACAGAGCACCGATACCGACGCTGGCGGGAATCTGTAGCCAGATCCATGCAAAGCCGAGGGCTTTCCAGGGGGCTGGGCCAATCGCCGCTTCGGGCAGTAAGCCCATCCAAACCAATACCGGTGAGAATAAAAAGCCCACCAGTGCCGATGCACTTAATATGGCCCCTATCACCGCTGCACCGATAAACCGTCCCCAAAGCATAACCCTCAGGGAATTCGGGGTTGTATAAATGACTTCGTGCAAACTGGCTTTGCGATCGCGCAGAATCGGTTGTGAGAATACCCAGGCCCAGGCAAAAAACTGGAAGAACATACACCCAGCACCCATCAGGTAAATGAGCGATGGCGAGTTCCGGGGGATATCTGTAGCCCCCATTTTTTGCATATAGTCTGCGTTCACCAGATTCAATAGCAGGTAGATCACAAGCCCCCAAAAGGCCAATGCCACAATGCCGCTGCTAAAACCGGCCCTTATTTCCAGCTTTGCCTCATGGGCAATAAGCGCCAGCTTGTTCATGCCGCCTCCCGCTGGTCTTTTACCTGCTCAATCGCCAGGTGATAAATATCTTCCAGGCGTGGGGTATGGGCTATAAAACGAGGGTCTTCGGGTTTCTCACCGTATACGATTACCTGGGTGCCATCGGGCTTGGCGATATTGTGCAGAGATTCCGGTAACTGCTCGCCGCGAGGAATCAGTGCTTGCCACATCTTGTCTCTATGGGGAGCAGTCACTTCCGGGGCTGTCCCCTCAACGACGATGCGCCCTGAGGCCAGTATCGCCAGGCGCTGACACAGGTTTTCGATATCTTCTACGATATGGGTGGAGAGCAATACAATGGCATCCGCCGCGACATCCGCCAAAACACAGTGAAAGCGATTGCGCTCAGCGGGGTCCAGGCCTGCTGTGGGTTCGTCGACAATAATTAGGCGCGGCTCACCGATAAGTGCAATGGCAATACCAAAGCGGCGCAGCATGCCGCCGGAATAAGTTGATACAGCTCGATCGGCCACATCGGCCAAATTGACCTGCTCCAAAAGCCTGTCCACTTCGCGACGCCGTGCACTCGTTTGGGTGAAACCTTTAAGCCAGGCAAACCGATCCAATAATGCCCGCGCGGCAATTCCGGGGTATGCGCCAATATGTTGCGGCAAATAACCCAATTTACTGCGCATAAAATCCGGGTCTGCCAGAACATCCACACCATCGAGAATAATCCGGCCACTATCTGGCGTTTGCAGGGTTGCCAAAGTGCGCATCAAACTACTTTTCCCGGCGCCATTCGGCCCGAGCAACCCATACATTCCGGGGCCAACTTCTAAATCAACACCGTTTAGCGCTTTCACCCCGTTTTTATAAGTCTTAAAGAGCCCTTCAACGATCAACCCTGATTGCTTTTGCATCTCTCCTCCTAACCCCGTTTATCAGTAAAAATTCCGTAATCGCTTTTTGTACTGAACGCGTTTTCTTCTAGTCGCAAGCCTGGCGAACAATATCGGTAAGTGCCTGCACTGATACTGGTTCCGGTTCCCCGGGCTGGATTAATGCCGGCATACCGATACGCGCAGTTAAATCACTCCATGCCATCGACACACTCAAAGCCCACTGGCCGCTCTGTCTACGTTTTTCAGGTTGCGCGATATCAGCGCAAAGGGAATGCAGAGCCTGGATAACGGCCTCAGGCCAAGTGAGGGCAAAAATATCGTGGTAACTGCGCATGTCCGTATCACCCAGGGTTACCATGCTGGGCACCGCCAATCGCTCGGTACCCTCACCGCTCAGTATCAGCCTGCCTGTTTGATCCCGTGGTGAATGCAGCCTTGGATTCCACAGCACGGGGCCGTGGGTATCGGCCAGGGTTAGAACACCCCCCTCACTACCTATGGCAAGTCGATGCAGTAACAGGGAGTGATTGTCCGGGTCTTGTGGGTGCACCTGATTTTGTATGCGCAACGTCAAGGGCACTCCACCAAGAGTGGCCGATAAACTCTGAAAAGGGTGCCCTTCCGCTTGCACCGGCTCGCTAAAAGACCAGGGACGAAGGCCGCCTACCGCGCGTCCAATTACATCCAGCAGCGGATAGGCCATCTGGCTGTTGCAGATAGCATCGATCATTTCCAAGCGCTGGTGCCGACGTAAATATTCGGCCGCCGCCAAAAATTGTCTGGTAGGACGCAAATTCGGATATAGCGTATTAACCGCGTAAGCCGCATTTCCCTGCTTTGCCGCCAGCAGGTTTGCAGTAATTTCCTTGGTGTGGACCGGGTGCTCCTGCAATACATGAATACCCCGCTTGAGTAGCGATTGGGCCAATTCAGAACCCTCGCCCCCCGTTGCCCCAGAACGAACAACAACACAGACTATATCGATGTCATCGGGAATTTGCTCAGCCTCGGTATAAAGCGGCACCCCATATTGTTCGGCACAACTTCTGGAATAATCACTACCCCGAGCCAATAAACCGGCCAATTCAAAATAATCCCGACCGGGTAATCTGGAGGAAGTCAGGGCTTCGAGATAAATACGCCCAAAGCCTGTCCCTGCAACGACAACTCGCTTGCGCTTTTCAATTTCCACAGGACGAATCTCCCTGATGACTGCCCATGGACTGGGCCCATTCCTGCAACTGGGCATGGTCTACCTGTCCCTCAAGCGTCAGAGGCAACTGGTCCAAAACCTGGATAAAGATTTCCGAATCAAAATGATCGATATATTCGGAAAGATAATCTGCCGTCAGGCGCATTTGATTTTGCTTGGCTCTACAGGCAAAGAAGCGATGTCCCTGTCTGGATAGGGGGTGTTCAGAGACAGGCAAATCCATAGCCAGCTGTAATCCGGCAGCCTCCAGGGCATTGTGCCACTGGGAAAGTGACAGAAATGTTGCACCGAAATCCGTGCGCTCGTCGACGGCATCGGCCAACATAAATGCCTGTGAAGCCATCACCCAGAACTCCTCACTGGTTGGCTCGGTCATAATGAACCAACCTCCCGGGCGCAATAACTCAGTCACTCTTCGCAGTGAGGCATCTGTGTTGTGGGCGGCATTAAAAACACCACCGGCAATAATTACATCGAAGCTATTAGGGGAAAATCCCTGGCTGCGCAACGAACGATCAATATCAAACAAACCTCGGCGCAACCAGGGGCGTTGCTTCTGATCGCCATGTTGTGCGAAAAAGCTGTCGAGAAAAGCCGCAGAGATATCCGTGAACTGGTAATCAAACGGGGTATGGCCACTGGCATCGTCCAACACGGGCAAGAGGGCCTGGGTTGTCGCGCCGGTACCTGCACCAACCTCTAAAATTTTCAGGGGCTGCGGCTGCTCTTCCCAGCTATTTAAAATGGACTTCAATAAAGCACTGACTGCATGCTGTTGGTACCTGGCAGCGATACCCTCCCGGTAGAGCGCACTCGCCAACTCAGTGCTACCACGGGGGAACAGCAGGTGCACAGCCTGGACTTTGCCTCGAATCAGATCTGGTAATTGCGCCGCATTAGCGCGGGCGTAATCAATCGTTTTGCTAGCTCCAGAGAGTGCTCGCCAATCCTGTTCCAGTTGATCCCAAGCCTGGGCAAGAGCGGTATCACTGTAGTTATCTGGATCAACCTCGACACGCCAGCTGTCACCCTCAGCACTAAGCAGCTGCTGCTCTTGTAAAACCCTGATCCAACGTTTGATTAAAGCTTGATGCTGTTGAGCAACTGGTGGGGTTTCGAGTATCTCTGCCAAACTGTGTACTGAGCACTGATCACAAAACAGTCCCAGGTGACTAAAGGCATTCAGCATGGAAAGCAAAGCGGTAGCGTTAAGTTGTTCGGTAACCTTTACCGCATGTTCCAAGTCAATATGGGCAAATTCTGTATCCAGCTCGGTATTAATTCCTTCAAATAACCCAGCCATATCGGGCATGCCAGGCTTGTCCGGTATCCTCTCCTGTACCTTAGCTTGTGCAAACACAGCCCAGCGGTCGCACCCGGTAAGGGGCACAGTGGCAGAGTTGGCGACAGCGGGATGTTTCGCAACACTCTCAGTGATGGCCTCGAGCTTTTGGGTTAACGCCTGCTCTGCCTTTGCAACAGGTTCTATACCCGTCTCGCTACAGACCCAACCAGCTATCTCACTGGCTAATAGGCACCGAGCATTCTGCAACAGGGGTTGTGCCAGCAATACTTCGGTTTCATAGAGCAGGCATTGCAGATTTTTCAGGTTTGTCAGGGCAATTGCGGGATGTGCGACCAACCCCTTTAATAAGGTTGCCAGCAGTATTACTCCGCTAAATCCCGAGCGTTCCAAAACGACCAGTGCTTTTGCGGGATTGATTTCCGGCGACTGCAAATAGACAGCAAGCCCACAACTCCATGCTGCAAAAATAGCAAATCGAGCAAATTTATTGAGAGGGGAAAATACCCCTACACTGCCCTGAAGAGCCCCTAGCGAGTCCTGCTGGGATTTATACAGTGTGAAATTTGCTTCAGCGTTGTCAGCCTCTATCAGCCCCTTCTCTGTTAACAACAGGGAAAGTTCTTCTTGATCAACTTCCAATAAATCTGGGGTTTGTACTTTAATTGCCAGGGGCTCAACCTCTGCATTAGTCGGGGCTTCAGTTTCAAACCCGATCCCCAACCTTAGCGCCACCACGTGCAAAAGCAGTCGAACTGCTTCTTCGCAACTATTGGCAGGTAACAGCAGTGTGTTACCTTGCAAGATATCCAGCTGCTCACCCAGGTTTTCTGCTACAGCGTTTGTCCAGGCCAGTATCTGGTTACCATTCCACTCATGGCCATCAAGGGATAATGCAGGCGCTTCTCCCAACTGCTCTAACCCACTTAAGAGTTCTGCTGCTATTACTTCATTTTTCATTACAGCTCCTTAAACAGCTATCGCAAAAAATAGAGTTTGACCCGCGACCGATAATGGCGATGTCGATGAAGGTAAGAAGCACTTAATCTCAAAGCCGGCCACAACCAGTTCTTCCTGCCATGCTTTGCTGTCGATAAACACCTGGTCGGTCCCTCCTCGCCGGTCTTCACTCCCCAGCAGAGGCTCCGATTCTGCGGGGGAAAGAAGAAACTGCATTGCCGTTAACATGGCATGGTTTTCCCGAGTGGATTCGCTAAACAACAGCCAGCCACCATTGACCAGAGAACGACGAATACGCTGAAGGGTCTGACCAATATGAGCGGCGTTGTGTAAAACATTGCCAGCCACAACAATGTCGGTGCTGGCTGCTGGGATTGACTGCGCAGTGAAATCCGCATTGATATCGAGCAGGCTGCAACGCAAACCGATGTGATTGCGGAATTTCTTCTGGGCAGCGGTGGTGAATAGAGGCGATATATCCGTAAAGCGATAATTAATCGGCCTGCCGGCCAGATTATCTAAAATTGCAGCAGTGGTTAGACCCGCTCCACCGCCTAATTCGAGCACTCTTAACATAGGACCGGGTTTAACAGCCTGTTTTACAATGCTTGCCGCCGCATAATTGAGATAAGTCGTAAACCAGTTGTTCTGGTAAGCGGCCAATGCGGTTAGTATTTCTCCATTCTCGAACAGCAGTTGATTAATGGAGACCTGATCTCGCACCAGCTCCGCCAAATGCGTGAGGAGCTTTTGGTGAGACTGAGCCATTTCGGGGGGAAATCCCAACGCATCGTAGGCCTCCGGTAATTTATCTGCCCCGGCTGCACTCTCGGGAATTTTTTCCCAGGAGTAGTTGCCATTACTGAGCTTCAAAAACTCCCGTTCAACCAAGGCCACCAGCCAGCGGCGAACCAGCCAGTGGTGTCGGGAAGCGGCACCCAGTGTATTAATAATTTCGTCACTGCTGCGCCCGACATCTTCGGCGGTCAACGCGCCGCTGGAAGAAAGCAACTCCATAATCGCCCACAGGCTGATGAATTCCAGCCTCTGCATTGCACCAGGCAGTTGCGCCAAACCACTGTCTACCGTCAGCTCAGCAGGTAGAGCTGCCAGCCCAGCCTCATGGACGGTATTGGCAGTTGGAGGTGTTAGGTTTTTCAAATGGCTCCCTCCTCAAGGCACTCCATATCTTCAATACTTGTTTCCAGGGTGGTTAAAAAACTGAATGCCCCAATCTCCGACATACGCTCCATCGCTGATCCCGGCGGCAATACTTGGGCGCAGTAGTGGCAACCCGCAGGGATTTCATCTTGAAGTACAGCCATAGTGGTAACTGCGGCTATCGCTGCTGTTAGATCTGCATTGCCCGTGCCCCGCAACGCGGCCGTGCGAGTGCGCTCTTGCCCGTTGTATCTACCGGTAAGCTGCAAAAGTAGGACCACATAAGGATGGCGCCCCGCCAGATCCAGTTCACTGGCCCGACACAGCGCTGCCCGCGCTTCATCGCGGCTCAAACCATGGGCGCTATTAAAGGCCGACAAAATATGAGAGCCGGTAATTGCGTTATACCAATTGCCTTCAGAGAGGGATAAGTCCCGGGCCAAACGCTCGCTTTCACTGTTTAAATAGGGGAGAACCGTGGCTTTGTCTGGAAAAAACGGCAGTTCCACATCGGAGCGGCGCTTCAGCAAACCATTTACCCTGCAACCTTTACGCCAGGCCGCTAAGGGCTTGCTGTGCTGTTCGTTGGCGCCTTGCAAATAATCATCGGCGGCGACATCGGTAAACCGGTCGCGCAGGCCGAAATAACTGGCCAGGCTCTCTACCTGCGAAAACTCCTGCTCTGCCAGCCAGCGTGGTAGCAAGCTGCTCAGCCCCGGCTGTAAGCCGGCGGATAAAACTGCAATCAATCCACGGCTCTGGTAATAGGATGAATCGAGTTGCTCATAGAGAGCCTCATCGCCAGCAACATCGATATAGGCTGCCCCCACTTGTGCCACAGCCTTGGCAACCCTGTCGCCAATTAAATGTGAAGGTCCTGCGCAATTAATCAGGACTTTACAGCCGGATACAAACTGATCCAGTGAAGCAGCATCCAGGTAGTCCACGGCCTGATAAGAAACAACTGAATTACTGGATAGAGGCTGTTTATCTGCATTGCGACCACCGATACGCAAAGGGCCCACTTCCAGGGACTGTAAATAGCCGGTAACGGCTGCGCCCACATCGCCGTAGCCACCTAAAATCGCAATTGTCACAAGCTCACCTCCGTATCGGTCTCAACCAGTTGCCAGCCAGTTGCACGACTGCGCTGATGCCAAAAATGTGTGTAAAGGCCTTGCTGGGATAACAATTCCCGGTGATTTCCAATCTCGGCCACAGTACCTGCATCAAGTACGATAATTTGGTCCGCATTCATCACGGTGGACAATTGATGGGCGATCACAATAAGAGTGGAACCCTGTTGTAACTGCCTCAGGGAGCTGTTCAGGTATTTTTCATTGCGCGGGTCCAGCGCCGCTGTCGCTTCATCCAGTACAACGATCGGTGCGGCTTTTAATAGGGCGCGGGCGATGGAAACCCGCTGGCGTTCGCCACCGGAAAGTGCAGCGCCCCCCTCCCCTACCTGGGTCTGCCACCCCTGCGGCAAGCGCTCGATAATCTCATCCACTCCAGCCAGTTTCGCCACGCTTTCCAGTTCTTCCTGACTGGCTTCGGGACAGCTCAAACGAATATTCGCTTCCAGGGTGTCGCTGAACAGATACACATCCTGCATAACGATAGAGACTTGCCGCATCAGATCTTCTGTGCGCAGTTGCCGCACATCCACCCCGCCCACTTTTACCTGGCCCTGGTCGGCATCAAAAAAACGCAGCAACAAACGGGTGATGGTGGTTTTACCGGAGCCTGATGCGCCGACTATCGCTGTAGTTGTGCCCGGAGAAACCCTAAAGGAAAGATCCTCCAATACCGGTTGTCCCGGCTCGTAGCTGAAATTCACAATTGAAAATTCAACCCATCCGATCTGCTCGGTAAATGGCTGAGATTTGGATGGCTGAGGTAGCGGTTGCTCAAAAAGAATAGCGGCCAGTCTGCGTAAATCATTACCGGCCATGCGCAGCAGACCACTGCGCCCGGCGAGTTCCGCCAGAGGACCGGTAAATCGGGCCGCCAAAGCTAGCAAAGCCACCAATTCAATAGGGGGAAGTTGTTGATTGAGCGTGAGCCAAATGCCCACGGCAATCACTGCTGCAAAGGCGAGTTGCACCATAAATCCCCCGGCAAACAAACGGGGGAAGGTCTGCCGTAACATGGACCCAGCGGCTCTGCTTTGTCCGGCAATCGCCTCTTCCAGTGGGGGGTAACCGCTGACATTTTTGCCAAAAGACCTGAGTACCGCTTGATTGCGGGCAAACTCCACTACCCGGTTACTGGCGCGGGCACCGGCAGCATCCACTTCCGTTTCCATGGCGCCTATCCACTGGGCGGACCAGCGGTGGCCAATATAAATCAAGGGCACAAACAACAAAGCGGTCAGCCCCAGTCGCCAGTCAAACCACAACATTGCCACCCCCACTGTCAGTGGAGTGACAACACCGCTGACAACAGGGGGTAACAGATGCGCAAATACGTTGGTCACCATCAAGGTGCCCCCGGTTGCACTGCGGGATAAACGACCGACTCTTTCGGAATTGAACCAACCCAGGGGAAGTTGAGAGAGGTGTTCCCCCAATCGATTGTGCAGGGTTTTCAATACCAGGATGGCCAGCGCCGCTCCTTTAACGGTTTGCTGGTAGCGGGCTATACAGGCAATTGCGACAACTGAAAACAGGGCAATCAGCCAGAACCCAACCGCCTCCATCTCAGAGGCCAACAGTGCACTGAGCAGAGGCACCAGAAGTGTCACCGCGATTCCCTGCAAAACCCCATAGGCGAGAAGCCATACTGCATAAATGCCAACTTCACGGCGATGCGCAGGTCCTAGAATGGCGAGCAAACTGCGAATCATGATGAGACCCCGCTAGTAACCTGAGCCTCATCACTCATTGCTTTTTCACTCTGTTCGGCACTGTTGTACAAACGCCATAATTCCGCGTAGTGCTTGCCTTCGGCCAACAATTGTCGGTGACTTCCACATTCAACCAAGCGGCCGCCGTCCAGGACCGCAATCTGATCGACACCGGTGATGGTGTGCAGCTTATGGGCGATCACCAGTACCGTGCGATTGCGCACCAGGCAGGATAATGCCTGCTGAATTTGAGCTTCGGACTCCGGATCGGCATGGGCTGTGGCTTCATCCAAAATCAACACAGGGGCATCTGCTAAAAGCGTGCGCGCGATACTTAGGCGCTGCGCTTCTCCACCAGAAAAAAAGGCTTCCTTGCCAATAACCGCCTGGTAACTTTGGGGGAAACTTAAAATATGTTCATGAATGCAGGCACTGCGCGCTGCATCCTCTAGCTCCTGGTCACTGGCATCCGGGCGCCCAAGGCGCAGGTTGTCTGCCACAGTGCCAGCCAACAGCTGGGTCTCCTGAAGTACAAAACCCACATGTCGATATAAATTTTCTGGAGCAATATCACGGACATCGACGTCCCCCAGGAGTACAGCACCTTGGGTCACGTCATAAAAACGAGGCACCAGCTTGGCCAGGGTGGATTTCCCGGCACCGGAACTCCCCACCAATGCTGTGATCGAGCCGGGGCGACAGCGCAAAGTAATATCGCTTAAGACCGGCCGATCCTGGGTATAGGCAAAACCGACCTGCTTAAAGAGCAGCCCTGCATCTTTGGGCTCTTTGGGTTCAGAGGTAACAGCCTGGGGCTCAACCTCCAATAATTGATCGATCCTGCCTGCGGCAGCTTTGGCTTTTTGCTGGGCCGTCAGCCCCTGGCTCAAGGTGAGAATGGTCTGGGGAATTATCACGGCGATCAGCGTTGTTGCGAGAACATCAATCGGCTGAATGGCTGTATTCACCACCAGCCAAGCTCCCCCAGACAAACTCACCAACATAATGACTGGCACCGACAAGGCCAGAGAGGTTACGGCCTCCAAACGGACAAGCGGTGTCACCCAGCCCGTGTAACGGCGGCTGAAATCCTCGACGGCCTGTTGGTAATTTCTGTGAGCGCGGCCGGTTTGCGAGAAAACCTTAACCACCGCAATGCCGTGAACAAATTCGACAATCGCAGCACTGACCCGAGCAAAGTCCTTATCCAGCTGCTGCATTTTTTCCCCGAAACCACGCATCATCCAGGCGTAGGACACCAGATAAACTGGCAGGGTAAGTACTGCCAACAGGGCCAAGCGCCAGTCGAGCCAGGTTAAATAACCCAGGCCCGCCAGTGGCAGTACAAACGCAGCGGCCAACTCCACCTGGTGGTGCGCAACCATATGGTGAAGATCATCAAGGTCGTCTTGCACCGCTTTGCGCACCGCGCCGGAGGTGTGTTCGCTGTACCAACCCAGGGGCACCTGTCCCAATTTCCGCACCAGGGCCCGTCGCAGTTCCGCCTGCATACGCTGGTCTGCAATATGGGTTAACCACAAACCGATCACGGTGCAGATCCACCCCATCGCCAGCCCGGCAACTATCGCGAATACAACGGGAGTAATCGCATCGGCGATACCACTGATATCGGGCGCCAGGAACAGGCGAGCCAGCTCAACGATACCGATAAAAGGGATCAAAGAAGTGAGCGCACCACAGGCACCGAGCGCCACCCCCAGCCACACGAGGCCACGAAATGGACGCATCAGTTCCCGCAGGTTGGACTTTGGCGAAATGTACTCAGCCATTTATTTGCCCGCTTTACCGCGCTGTAATGGTTTTGCCAAGTGCTCAACGACAGTGGCAACCTGCGGCGGCTCCATCACGCTGAAGTGATTGCCCGGCACATCAATTAATTCAAAATCACCCAGACAAACATCCTGCCAATAAGGCGCAGCCATATGGCCTACGCCGGCGGTGACACCGAAGGATTGCTCTTCCTGGCAGCGCAAGTAGGTCATATCGCCAATATAGGGAGGCAGATCAAAACAGGCAGCGCGCATACTGTGTCGGCACACCCGGAAAAGCCCCGGTATCATCGCGGCTTCAACCGGCACACCCGCCTGGGCAGAGGCCAACTCGGTGTAACCGGTCAGGCGCTGTTCCTGGGTCAGTTGTGAGCGTTGCCGCACGGCTTCAGCGACCGCTTTAAGCCCGGCATCACCATCGAGTTCTGCCATTGCACCGGCGGGAACACGACCGTTGTGTTTCTGCATTAAGGTCTCGATCGCGCGGGAAATATCTTCGCTCTCGATATGCTCACCAAATACCGCTTTTACCGGGTCGAGATTTAGATTGGGAGCAAAAATCGCTTCAAAAGCCAGCTCTTCATCGGTATCGACAAACATTGGAATGCTGTCGATCAAGCTCAGGTCAATCACATCGACACCGCGCTCCAGCAATCTCCGCGAAACTTCCGTCGCCAGCAGGCCGCCCAGGCAGTAACCAATTAACTGGCAACGCTGATAGCCCTCGTCGATGATTCTTTGTGCGTAATCATCGGCGGTGCGCTCGATTAACTCTTTGGCATCAATGGACAGATACGTTTCTGTATTGGCGACGGCAATTCCAATGACCGGGCCCAAATCCTGGGCCGCAAGCGCTTTGCCCAGGTGCTGGAAATAATCCAGGGTACCCAGGGCCGCATGGAACATAATCCGTACCGGCGCCTCTTCTTTAGATACCCCTTTACCCTCGCCCTTATGACTGAAAGGAACCATCAAGGAGTTGCTGCCCTCGCGGGTAGTTGCAACCAGATTGTCGCTATCCGTGTCTGCCTGTTCCTCCGCAGCGGCATCCGGCTCGACTCTCAGTGCTCTGGCCAATGCAGCAACCGTCGGTCCATTGAGCATGTGGCGCAACAAGGCGTCGTAAGTAAACGATTTTGCCTCGGGAATCTCTTCCAACAAGCGCCCTGCAACCCGCGCCATAATCAGCGAGTCACCACCGAGATCGAAAAAGCTGTCCTGTCGGCCCACATTATCGAGGCCCAGTGCATTAGCCCAGAGCTTGCACAGAGCCGTTTCCAAAGGGTCCATCTGTTCTGAGTGGGCAGCCTCTTGTGCGTCACCAGTCGCAGGGCGCCAACCGGCGAGCATTTTACGATCGACTTTGCCATTGGCGGTGAGCGGCAGCTGGTCGAGAACTTGTAAATGGGCGGGCACCATATGCGCGGGCAATCTATTCGCTAAAAAGTCCCGCAATTTCCCGGCACTCAAATATTGCCGATCAGTTTTCATCTGCGCGGCCAATAAGTTCATGCCAAAAGCCGACAAAGGATGCTCATCTTCCGGCAGGCAGAGCACTTGGCCGGCACCATGGGCTTTTAACAGCGATTGCCATTTTTCGATAGACAGGAACTTGGTCGCACCACAAGCGCGATCATCGCCGGCGGGGTCCATCATAAAACCCTGGGTGAGTAAGATATGGGCGTGATCCACCGTTGGCTCAGTCAGGATTAACCAGCCTCCGGGCGCCAGCAATTCGACAGCACTGGCGATAGCCGCGTCTGGATCTCGGGTACTGTTGAGCATCCCAGCACATAAAATGACATCTGCACTATTGGGTGCCAAACCCTGGGCGCGATAGTCTGAATTGAGATCCATTAACCCGAAGCGCACCCAAGGCCATTCTTTAAATTGACGGCGAGCCTCAGTCAGGAAAAATGCGGTCATGTCGGTAAATAGATAGTCAACGTCATATCCATCCAACATGGGAATAACCGATGCACTGGTAGCCCCTGTGCCAGCGCCCAACTCAAGAACCGTTAACCCTCTATCGCTCTGGGCGGCAATGCGGTTAATTAATGCGGCAACCGCGGCATTGTTATAGCGGGCAATAAGGTCATCCCGATAGAGGGACAAAGCCACCTGCTGGTCGCCCTGGGGGAACAACAATTCAAACGGGTTTTGTTGATTCGCTAATAACTGGGGTAATAACTCGACATGATTCCGGTGATATTGCAGGAATTCCCGATTACAAAAACCGCTTTCAATTCCCTGCTCAACGCGCTTCCACGCTTCGTCAACAGCAGAGATGTCGACTGCCTGGGTACGCGTGTATTTTTCCTCAGCAGCGGCGCTGATAGTGGATAAGCTGAGCAATTTTGCCTGAACGAGAAGGTCCAACCAACGACGCACCAGCCAGTGATGCTTTTCATGGACTTCCGCTAGTGAAAGAATTTCTTCTGCACTGTATCCCTGCTCGCAATCTGTAAATGCCCCCAGGCCCATCAAGCCGTGAAGCATCGACAACAGGGCCGCTTCTTCAAGCGCCTGCACATAGTCGCCGACACTGACAGCTTCCGGCTCACCGGCCTGGTAGTGCGCAAACTGACGCACTGAATTTACCAGCTCGGGATCGATAACCGCCGGCTCGGTATCATCCAAGCAGCGACTTTCCACAAAGCCCAACAGATTTAAATCCGCTCGCGAATCGCCCTCTTTCTTCTCAATCACCGCCGTTGCTGTTGATACTGCGGGGTGGGCCAATAATGCAGACTCCACTTCTCCCAGTTCGATACGGTGCCCGCGAATTTTTACCTGCCCGTCTTCACGGCCCAGGAATTCGAGTTCACCTCCGGGTAAGTAACAACCCAAATCGCCAGTGCGGTAAAGGCGCTGGCCGTCCACTGGATGAGAGAAAAACTTCTGTTCAGAGAGGGCCGCATCACCGAGATAACCATCAGCCAATCCCAGGCCAGTAATCATCAGCTCACCCGCCACCCACACAGGGGCATCGCGCAACTGGCTATCCAGCACCCGGAAGCCCTGGTTCGTCAGCGGCACGCCATAGGGAATACTGCTCCAGGCGGGATCGACTCGCTCAATACGGTGGTAGTTAGACCAGATTGCAGCTTCTGTAGCCCCACCCATGCCGATCAGATTGAGTGCGGGCACATGGCGCCTGATATGTTCCGGTAAAGTAACCGGAATCCAATCCCCCGATAGCATTGCCAATCGCCATTCGGACAGCGGCCGAGGCTCTGTATCCAGATAGGTGGCCAGCATTTGCAACTGCGCGGGGACAGAGTTCCACAATGTCACCCGGTACTCATCCATGACCTCCGCCCAATGTGAAGGGTCTGCACCGCGGGCCGGATCGGGCAACACCAAAATCGCACCGGCTGCCAAGGAGCCAAAAATATCGTAGACCGACAAATCAAAACTGAGTTGGGCCAAACCCAAAATACGATCGCCCGGGCTCACTTCGAAGCGGCGATTAATATCCAGCACCGTATTTAAAGCGGCCCGATGATTAATCATCACACCTTTGGGTTCGCCGGTAGAACCGGAGGTGTAGATAACATAAGCCAGCTGCTCGGGGTCGCCATTACTGGCTACCGGAATCTCAGTTTCAGGTGCCAGGGTATCAACACTGATCACCTGCACTTCTGATGGCCACTTAATTTGGCTGGCGAGGTCGCTGAGTGTCAGGACATATTCCGCCTCTGCACTGAGCAACAATTTATTGAGCCGTATTTCCGGTTGTGCCGCGTCCAGTGGCAAATAGATACCACCGGCCAGGAGCACACCGAGGGTCGCCGCTATTTGCTCTCGCCCTTTCGGCATTGCAATGGCTACGCGGCTACCCAGCTGGAAACCTTCTTTGGTGAGCGATTTGGCGATACCCGCCGCTTTTTTCGCCAGGTTGCCATAACTCACACTGCCATTGCTATCAATAATGGCGGTAGCTGCCGGCGTTGCCGCAGCCTGTGCAAATACGCCCTGATGCAATAACTCTGAAGGAACAGGTCCATCGGTTTGATTAACCTGATGCCTTTCCTGTTGCTGCCACTCGGGTAAAGAAACCGGAGACTGGCCAAGCCATTGCCCGTCGCCGCCAGCAGCAAGCTCATTCAACAAGCCGGTAAAGGCCGCGAACATATCCTCTACCAAGCCCGATGGAAAAACGCCCTGGCGCACGTCCCAGTTAATTTCCAGACCTTCGGCATCATCTCTCACCTGGCAATCCAGGGTGACTTGCGGTGTCTGGGTAATTCCTCTGCCGGACTTTCTACCGCTAGCGGGTTTTTCGGTATCTCCCAGGCCAATAGCACTGGTAAATACCACCGGCATCAATGCGGCCTCGGGTCCTCGCGCACGGGACATTTCCCGCAGTACTTCCACACCGGAGAACAAGCGGTGATCAATATCACTAAACAGCTGCTCGCCAATGCCAGCCGCCCAATCTCGAAAGGTTTTTCCATTGGAATCACCAATCGCCAACACACTGACCGAAGTAAAATCACCGATCAGCTGGTTAACCTGAGGGTGTAAGGACAGCCTATTCAATAAGGTAAGACTTAGGCTAAAGCATGGCTGGCGGCTCCACCGCTGCAATACCGCCCCGTAGGCAGCCAGCACAGCTACCGACGCGGTCAAGCCGGCAGTACCGGCTCGCTGCTTCAGGGTCTGCCAGTGCGCCGTGTCCAGGCGATAGTGGTGGCGATCAAAGCGTACAGATTCCGCCTCTGAAGCGGGCGGCAATACCGGTAACTCAGGTGCCGGCGGCAGTTGCTCAAGGCGATCCAACCAATAGCGACGATCATTTTGGTAGCCCTGGCTGTCCAATAGACTTCGTTCGGCCAGCAGGTAATCGCGAAAATCAATTTCCAGTGCTGGCAGGACTGCGCTCGGGTGAGACAGCAGGAGATCGAGCTCATTAAATAAAATGCCCGCACTGGCCCAGTCCGCGATCAGTGCATCCATAGAGAAATGTACTATATGACCCTTATCTGTGCGGGTATGACGCAGCTCGAACATGGGCCACTCACCAATGGTGTAGTTGCGGTGGCCCAGTTCATCTCTCACCGATTCCAAGGCAAGCTCCAGGTCCTCTTCGTCCAAACCGGTGAGGTCCTGGCTTTGCATTTGGTAGTGTGGCACTTGGGGGAGAATCCGCTGGTATCCCTCCTGCTCGATAACCACCCGCAACATTGGGTGACGCTCAATCAATTGGTTCCAGGCTTCCTGCAAGCCTTTTGGGTTTAATCCCGGGTATTCCAGCTCCAGGTAACCGTGACAAGCAACGCCCCCATAGCCAAATGCATTTTGCCGCCCCAACAGATAGGCGGTCTGCACATCGCTTAAAGGGAAAGGCGCATGCCGATTTTCCACGTCGGCCTCGACCACCACTCCCAAACCCTGGTCGTTGCCAGCGACTGATTGAGCCGCGTTCAGTATTTCGATAATTTGTAATTTGTGTTCCCGCAGCCTCTGCTTGTGCCGCTCCGTCAGCAGGCCTTTGGCCGCGCGAAAACGCAGTTGTTCGGACTCGGTCCAGAGTTCCACCCCAAGCCCTTGTAGTTCGTCGATCAGTTCCATAGCCGCCATGGGGTTAAGACTCCGTCCAATCGTTGACAAATAAGTGGTTCAACAACTTCATATCACCCCCTCTTCCACCCACTCCGCATCAATACTCTCTAGTCGTTCCATTGCACTTAGGGCACCGGCAACATCTGTCAGTCTCGGGGAGGCGAATAAACGTCTGAGGGGAAGCAGCATACGATGTTGCTGCTTTAGGCGGTCGATAAACCGGGTTGCCAATAAACTATCGCCACCCAATTCAAAGAAATTTTGATCGCGGTTTATGGCTGGCAGGTTAAGAAGTTCCTGCCAGATCAGTGCTACCAGGCGCTCGTTATCCGTTACCAGTTCAGCCGCTTTTTCCTGTTGCGGTTTTTCCACCGCATTCACGAGTTTTAATACTGAAGCCCGATCCAATTTATCGTTAGCACTCAGGGGCATTTCCGGCAAAGTCACTATGAGATCCGGGACCATATAAGACGGAAGATGGAGACTAAGGTACTCGCGCAAGTCATCCGTACTAAGAGTTGAAGGGCATTCAGGTTTGAGCACAACGGCAGCAACCAGCTGTTGTTCTGTGGCCAGCACCAGGGCACGCTGCACAAACATCTGACGATTGAATACGGTTTCGACTTCACCCAGCTCTATGCGATGGCCACGGACCTTCACCTGGCTATCGGCGCGCCCCAAAAATTCCAGACATCCATTGGGCCAGTAGCGCCCAAGATCCCCAGTGCGATACCAGCGCTCACCATCGATCGTAACAAAGCGCACTTCGGTCAACTCGGGTGCCGCGCGATAGCCCATGGCGACACCATCACCACCGATCCACAGCTCACCCGTTATCCAGTCAGGGCAGTCGCGCCCCTGGGTATCCATCACCCTAAATTTCTGGTTGGCCAGGGGGTATCCGTACGGGATCGAGTGCCAGCTTGGGTCGACTTCTACAACTTCAAAACTGTTAGACCAAATAGAAGCTTCAGTGGCGCCACCCAGTGCGATAAAACGGCAATCGGGCTGTATTTGTTTTAATCGCTGGGGTAAATCCAGGCCAATCCAATCGCCGGAATTTAATACCAAACGCAAATTGCCAGGCGGTGTACCGGCACCGACAGTGAGTAACATATCCAGTAGCGCCGGTACCGTATTCCAGATGGTGATGCCGTAGTGACATACCAGTTGATGCCAGCGCTCAGCATCCCGCCGGTCCTCTTCCTCAATCAATACCAGTGCACCGCCTACCGATAACAGTCCAAAGATATCGTAAACAGAGAGGTCAAAATCCAGGGCTGAAATGGCCAGTACACGATCATTTTCATCAACAGAGAAGCGTTCGTTGATATCCGCAATGGTATTCCAGGCGGCACTGTGACTGATTTCGACGCCCTTGGGTTCGCCTGTGGAGCCGGAAGTGAAAATGATATAAGCCAGTTGCTCAGCTTCTGTTGCAATCGGTTCACCAATAGAAGCGAACTGTTCGGCCTGTTGAATTGCGCTTTTGTCGAGTACCACTTTTACATCGGCACGGCGTAACATTGACTCACGCCTTGCCTGCGGTTGATCGATACCGACAGGTAAATAAGCGGCTCCCGCTGCGAGTACCCCCAAAACAGCGGCAATCTGGTCGGGCCCTTTGGGCAGGTTGACGGCCACTACCTCGGCAGATGAAACCTGGCTTTGCAATAACCAGGCAGCGATGCGCAAAGCACGCTCTGCCAGGACGCCATAACTCAGGGAATTTTCGTCTCCCCAATACAAGGCGATATTCTCGGGATT
Source organism: uncultured Microbulbifer sp. (assembly GCF_947489355.1). Lineage (GTDB taxonomy): Bacteria > Pseudomonadota > Gammaproteobacteria > Pseudomonadales > Cellvibrionaceae > Microbulbifer. Next base: position 96,235 of record NZ_CANLDD010000004.1, read on the forward strand.
CGCTTTTGCCTGCTGGAAAAATCGCTGCGACAAGTTATCCGTTGGATTAATTGCGATACGCTTTTCAAGCTGGGTTCTCAGTTCTCGTTGAGCACTGGGTAATAAATCAGGCGGTGTGGAATCCCATTCAGCCTCACCCGTCCATTGGAGCAAGCCGATATAGGTCTGGAACATTTCCGCGCACATCCCCTCTGGGAAAAGCGCTTCAACCACATCCCAATTTAAGAAAACGCCACCCTCGACTTCGACCACCTGGTGATCCAACCAGACTTGCGGCGTTTGTGTCAGGGCCCAGATGGGTTCCCGCAGAGGTCCATTTTCCGATGCCGCTGTACCACCGGGAATACCCAGTGCACTGGTGAAAACCACGGGCATTGTGGCTTCCGCGTCGCTCTGCCGGCGGGCTAATTCCCGCATCAGGCTAACACTGGAAATATCGCGATGTTCCAGGGCCGCGCCAACTTCCCCTTGTATTTTTTTCGCTCGCACCAACCAGCTGTCACCGGCCTCTGGCCGGTAACCCACCAGGGTCAGGGAGGTGAAATCCCCCATCACTCGATAGATATCCGGGTGAACTTCACGGCGATCAAACAAAGTAAGGTTCAAGCTCAGGTCGGGGCGACTGCTCCAACGACTAAGCACTTCGGCAAAAGCCGTTAAAAGGAGGCTCGAAGGCGTGATTCCCTGCTCAGCCGCGCGCGCAACCAGGTTTTGCCAGGTATCTTTATCAATATGCTGTTGATGACGCACAAAGTGCGGGCGCTCAATGGATGCCGGCTCCCTTACAATGGGTAGCTGAGGCGCGGGAGGCAGCTCCGATAATTTGTGCTGCCAAAAAGTTTTTGCGGTAGCCAGGGGACCTTCTGGAAGATCACTATCAAATACGGCGGTCGTTTGTGGCAATACAATGCGCACATAATCGCGGAAAGAGAGTTCGATAGAAGGTAGATCAATACCGGGACTCTGATAGAGGATATTTAACTCTCGGTAAAACAGCAGAATACTGAAGGCATCGAGAATTAAATTATCCAAACCGATAGCCAATCGGGTATTGCGGCCACAGCGCACCGCACGAACATCAAACAGTGGCCACCTGCTGGGCTCAAATACCTGCTCCGCGCATTCCTGTCGCAGTTGCGCAAAAGCAGAAGCTGGATCGCTGTCTACTTCTGTAACATCAATGGAAAATCTCGGCACATCGGCAAGGATGCGCTGTCGACCTTCGCTGTCGAATACAGCCCGCAGCATTTCATGGCGGGCAATCATCGCGTTTAGCGCGGACTCCAAACGCTCCAGATCGAGATCAACAACGTCGTATTCGCGGTAAAAGTGACAACCGATACCACCCAAAACAAATTCTGGGTCCCTTCCCAGCCAATAGGCCCGCTGAACATCGGTAGGTTCAAAAGCGGCGTACCGGTTGGCCTTATCCGATTGCCACTGTGTGGCAGCAATTTCGTTAGTACCTTTGTTTCGCTGTGGGTTCTCAGTTGGATCTTGAACTAATATCGCAGCAAAGTCGGCCAAGCTGGGCTGGCTAAACAATTCCGACAGTGTGACACCTGTAAAGCCAGACTCGCGCAGGTCTCGCACAACACGGGTTGCTAACAGGGAGTCACCCCCAAGTGCGAAGAAGTTATCGTCCCGCGCTATATCGGTAACATCAAGGAATTTGCACCAGGCGGCAGCCACCTGCTGCTCTAATTTACCTTGCGGTGGGTTCTGCTTTGCCTGGTGCTGCGACAGGGATTCATCGGCAAACTGCTGTAAGCCACCGCGATCAATTTTGCCATTGGCGGTAAGGGGTATTTCAGCGAGACAGCAAAGCTCACTGGGCAGCATGGCGCTGGTCAATCGTTGGCTCAGGAATTCACGCAGGTCGTTCAAGGGTTCCTGCAACTGTTGCAAATCAACAAAGCACTTTTCTGGATTGATATTCCCTTGCGATAATTTGGATTCCAGAGCGACAACCGCAACCACACCTCGCTGAGTCAACAATGCAACCGCTTGCGCAATCCCTTTGTGTGCGGTCAGTGCCGCTTCAATCTCGCCGAGTTCAATGCGGTGTCCACGCACCTTGACCTGATTATCGGCGCGGCCCAAAAACTCCAGGCACCCGTTCGGCCAATAGCGGCCCAAGTCTCCGGTGCGGTACCAGCGCTCGCCTTCGTCTGTCACAAAACGGGCTGCGGTGATACCGGGAGCACTGCGATACCCCAAAGCAACGCCAGCACCACCGATCCACAACTCCCCTGTCACCCAGTCAGGGCAATCGCGCCCCAGGGCATCCACCACTCTGAATTGCTGGTTGGCTAGGGGGTAACCATAGGGAATAGATCGCCAAGAGGAATCAACTTCTTTGACTTCAAAATTGTTCGACCAAATAGAAGCTTCAGTGGCGCCACCCAAAGCCATAAAGCGGCAACCGGGATTTACGCGCTTTAATCGTTCCGGCAGGTCGAGGCTGATCCAGTCACCAGAATTTAATACCAGGCGCAGCTCTCCAGCTGGAGTATCACCACCCGTGGTGAGCAGCATATCCAAAAGCGCCGGTACTGTATTCCAAACCGTTACGCCATGTTGGCACACCAACTGATGCCAGCGCTCAGCGTCCCGCCGGGATTCCTCTTCAACCAATACCAGTGCACCGCCGGCGGACAAGAGCCCAAAAATATCGTAAACGGAAAGGTCAAAATCCAATGCCGATACGGCCAGCACTCGATCATTTTCGCTAACCGAAAAGCGCGCGTTAATGTCTGCTATGGTGTTCCAGGCACTCCCGTGACTAATTTCGACGCCCTTGGGTTCACCGGTGGAGCCAGAGGTAAAAATGGTATAGGCGAGATCTTTTGCCTCTCCCACGACAGGCTGGGATAAAGGCGCGACACCGGAGAGCACAGACAAGTTATCTATAACCAGCTTGGCTCCAGCAAGTTTGAGTACGCGCTCTCTACGCAACGGTGGCTGGTCTATACCCAGCGGCAGATAAGCCGCTCCTGCCGCTAATACGCCCAAGGCTGCAATAATCTGCTCCGGCCCCTTGGGTAATAAAATACCGACCAAATCACCGGGCTCAACACCTTGAAGCTGTAAATACGCGGCCATCGCCAAAGCACTGTGGGCCAACTCCCCGTAACGGATTTGTTCACCGTTCCAATAGAGAGCCACTGCTTCAGGGCAGTTTTTAGCATTGCTAAAAAAATGTTCGTGTAATTGGTGAGACTGGTATGGCTTGGCTGTGGAATTTACCTGCTCGCGCTGGTGCTTTTGCTCCGCTGGCAGCAGCGATGGTATGGGCTTGGCCCAGAATTCCGGGCTGCCGATCAGGCATTCCAGTAACTGCGTAAAGGCGGCAAACATGCCATCCAGGACGCCGGGAGCAAAAGCAGCTTCCCGTGCATCCCAGTTTACGGACAGGCCACCTTTGAGTTCCATAACCTGTACGTCCAGCCACACTTGTGGCCCCTGGGAGATAATCCAATTGACATCTCCAAAGGCACTGCGAACTGACTCGCCAAATAATTCTCCCAACCCAAGCGCACTGGTAAAGACGACCGGCGCAAACACCGTTTGTCCCTGTTGCCTGCTGAGGTCACGCAGCACCTCTACGCCGGAATAACTCCCGTGCGCTACATCCTGACGGAAGTTGTGTTGTAAACGCTGTGCATGCTCAACAAAGGTTCCACTCTGGCTGCCCTGCCAGGCAAGCAAGATCGAAGAAGTAAAGTCTCCTACCAGAGAGTTGACATACCGGTGCAGGGATTCCCGGTCGAACAGGGGGAGATTCAGCAGGAAATCTGACTCTTCGCTATAGACCGTAAGCACTTCCGCAAGCGCCGCTGCCAGGGTCATGGATAAAGTAATACCGTGACGACTCGCAAATTCCGCTAGCTGGTTTTTCCGATCAGCAGACAGACTATAGTGGCGACGAACAACGCGACGAGTGTCTTTAGACTCAATACCTATTGCAGTGGGTAATTGAGGAGCGCCGGGCAAATCTGCCAGGCGATCCTGCCAGTGCGCCTTAGCCCGCAGCTTCTCAGCCTGCCGCTCTTCCTTTGAGTGAAGAGCGCTGCGATCAGCCTGGTAGCGCGGATAACTGTAACTCAGCGGTACCAGTGACTGCTCTGGTTCCAGGTAGAGCTTGGCCAAGTCATTCAGTAACACGCGCAGACTAAAGGCATCTGCAGCTACCATATCCAGATTAATATGCAGGCGTGTGCCGCCAGCTTTTAATTCCGTAGGTAACAATGAGAGCTGTACATCAAAAACCTCGCCCTGCAATATATCCAGCTGCCGATGGGAGAGTTGCTCCCTAACAGCGATAAGACTCTGCTCCGCTTCTGCGGCAGCCTGATGCCTGAAATCATGAACCTTTAAACCGGGCCAGCTCACTTCAGCGGGAATCTGTTGTCGACCATCATCGAGGATTTAAACACGCAGCATCCCATGCCGCTCGAACAGGGAGCGCACAGCCTGTTCCAATCGATCAGGTACTACTTCCTGGCCATCAAACTCATGATAAAAATGTGCGGCAACGCCCCCTAAATATTGATTCGGGTCTCGTCCAATCCAATAGGCATGTTGCATCGGTGCCAAATCAAAGGGAGTGCCTTCATCAAAGGCTCCCAGCACAGATAAATGTTCACTGGTACTTTCTTCAGTTCCAGTAGCCAACTGAGGTAGAGAAAGCCAGGCTTCCAATTGAGGCACCGCGATAAGATCAGCAAATTTTACCTTGATCTTTTTCTGCCTTAATTGGCCAGCTATCTTCATGATTTGTACTGAGTTGAGCCCCAGTGCAATTAAGTCAGCCTGCGGATGAATGCCATTAATATCGGCATCAATAGCCTGACAAACTAAATCCTTTAACAAACTGGCCGGACTGATTGGCTCTGATTTATTCTGCGGCTTCGGCGACAAGAGATACGCTCCTTATTGCGTCTCGGATAACACGCATTTTGATACAACTTTCACGATACTCGTGGGTAGGAAGGGAGGCTTCAACGAGGCCGCAACCGGCAAACAGTGTCACCCTGCCTTGGGTTAAAAGCGCAGAGCGCAATGCAACGGCAAACTCCCCTTCCCCCCTGGCATCTAACCAGCCAACTGGCCCAGCGTACCAACCGCGGTCCAGGTTTTCATTTTTGCGGATATACTCCAGTGCTTTTTGCCTCGGCAGGCCTCCCACTGCGGCACTTGGGTGTAAATCGGATAGAACCTCCAATAGATTTACCCCTTGCTTAGCGCAGCCATATAATGGCGTCAGCAAATGCTGAATCTGCTTCAATTTACAAAGCTCGGGCTGGTCTGATACCCATACACTCTGGCAATGCTTGCGTAAAATGGAAAGGAGGTGACACACCACCAAATGATGCTCAAAGCGGTCTTTATCACTGTTGAGCAAAGATAATCCCAACTTATCATCTTCGCCCGGGCCCTTTCCCCTTGGGGCACTGCCCGCCAGGGCAACCGTGCTAATACGCCCATCTTTACAAGCGACCAAACGCTCGGGTGACGCACCAAGAAAGCAACTCTTTTTCCGTGCAAAAGCAAACAGGAAAGCGCCGGGATAGTGATCTCTCAGGTATTCGAGAATATCCCCAGGACAACAATTCAGGGCTAGTGAGTCCGAGCGTGCAAGGACCACTTTTTGCAATTCATTCCGCTTGATGGACGCAACCGCATCAACGACACACTGTTGCCAAACCACTGGATCAGTATTACTGTTGTAAAGATCAACCTCCTCCAGCAATAAACTGTCATTGTTAGGCGTTGTTAAGGCGCAGGATAAAATACTTTGCCACTGCGCATATGCTCGCTCAGCAGCAAGACCACAATCCGTTTGACTGCTAACCATCAAGTTGATTACCAGATAGCTGCGGTTCTCTTCACAAAAAAGGGTCAGCTCAGGCAGTGTCAATACGGCTGGGGGAAAATCTTTCCAGAGTGGTGACGGCGCTCTCTGGCAATCAAAGGCAAATCCGCCACACAAAACCGGTTGATGGTCTCCGATCACCACCGAGGACACCAACAGCTTTTGCCAGCTAGCTTGGATTTCGGACCAGGATCCTCCAGGGGCACAGCTAAACTCACAGGCAGAACCAAAACCCACGGAGTAATAGTCACTAGAAGGTGTACCCCACAAGCTCACGGTGCGTCCATATTGATAATTTGCCGCAAACAGTGCGAGTGGATCGCGCCTGTGGCACGGCAATGAATATGATGCCAGCACCTTAGACTGCTGATGCTTCGCTCGGGATTTTGCTTCTTGCAAGCATTGCTTCAAGCCAGCAAACTCAAAGCGCACCGTCATACATCCTCTCCCATCGACGCACGATAAGTTTTACGCCAATGCAGTGTTTGCTGATTAATAAACCACCGAATAATGTCGGTAAATAGCAATTCTATGTAGTCAGCACACAGCTTTTCCTCCTCAGCCCAGTGACGCCGATCAATTAACATAGCCACCACCCGGTCTGGAGCGGAAATACTGGTTTCATCTGGTTTGAACTGTGCGGCAGACAATACATAGCCCATACGTTGCTGCAACAACCTGATGATCTCGCGGTCTATGGCATCGATGCCCTGGCGGATTTCATTCAGATTTTTACATTCCATTGGCAACCTGGCTGCTTGCATAAAAACTCCATCACTGTAGAGCCGATCTTTCCATTGCTTTTGAAAATGATAATGATTATCATATTGATTGCCAAATCAATCGATGGCCTGGAAGGTGAGATCGGCGCCTAACTGTTCTTCCCCAGCCCAGTGACGATGATCAATCAACCTAGCCACAACCCGGTCTGGAGCGGGAATACTGGCTTCATCTGGTTTGGGCTGTGCGGCAGTCAATCCATAACCTAAAGGTCGCTGCACCAATCTGATCATCCCACGGTCTACGGCATCGGAACCCTGGCGGATTTCATTCAGGTTTCCACAATCCATTGGCAGCTTGGCTACTTGCATTAAAAATCCACCACCCCAAAGTCAATCTTTTCATTGAGGTTGTGACGTTATAACATATCCTTTTGCAAATCAATAGATTATTTTGAATAGCCTGATTGATCAGAGCAGAGGGCAGTGACTTTTTAGAAATTTGATGATTACGAGACTCTACGATATCTACATTCCACCCGAAATTAGTGATTCAGGGTGAACCCTGTAACGGTAAGAGTAAGCGTAAGCGTAAAGCTTTAAACAGCAGGTTGATGGAGCGACAAGAGCACCTCAGATGCCCTATTTCGTTGTTATTTTTTACCGCGGATGCAAAAAAGTGCACCCGGCAGTGTATTTAGAGCAATCACTAGTTGAGTCCGTGCAGGATAGGTAGCAATTAATTGATGATTCCCTGACAAGTCCGATCTTTTGCAGAATTAAGTTAGACCCAGTTGCTTTACTACGTGACTAACCACTAAATGGGGGCTTTGAGACAAATAAAAATGATTGCCAGTATATTCATAGATGTGAAAATGACAGTTGGTCCACCGCTGCCAGCCACGAGCATCATCAGGGGTAAGCTCAGGATCATCCCGGCCCAACATGGCTGTGATTGGGCAACTCAAAGGTTGATCCGAGGACACCTTGCTGGTTTCTATCAAACGATAGTCCTGGCGTAGTGTCGGGAGTAGCAAGGCCCGTAATTCCGGTATCTCTAACAATTCGGGAGCAGTTCCACCAAGTTGTATGAGTTGTTGGCACAGGGAATCGTCATCCAGCTGATGTTGGTTTCCGCCTTCTTGAAACTGAGGGGCCTTGCGGGCAGACACAAACAAGTGCTCAGGACCACACAGGTTTCGACACTGCAAGGAGAGTATCAATTCATGAGCAACTGTTGCACCCATACTATGCCCAAATACGGCCCAGGGGCGATCGAGAATAGGGGTGACTGCGTTACCCAACAAGGTGATTAAACTCCGCATATCTGCGGGCATCACCTCATTACATCGCTGCTCTCTGCCCGGCAAACAGACCAGCACCAATTCAATCGAATCCGGCAGTAGCTTTACCCAGGGTCGGTACAGTGCAGCAGTACCACCAGCATGGGGCAGGCACAAAAGTTGTATTGCTGCATTGGGTTTGGGATGAGGAATATTTAGCCAGGCGCAGGACATAAAACCTATCTTGGTAAAGGACTTGGATAGTAGATACTACCCTTTATTTTTAAATTTAGAAATGTGAAATAGTACCGAGTCTTATTAGTCTGCTCCAGCTACTAATTACAGGAGATCAGAATGAATAACGATTTACTTAACGGTTTCAAGCCCCACCCTGAAGAAATCGAACTTCATTACAAACAACAGAAAATTTGGGATAATCAACCTATTTGGGAACTGATTACGCGCACAGCCCGGAATTTGCCAGACCGCTGTGCGGTTCGTGATTTATCACACCAGCTAACTTACGCCGAACTGCTTAAAGAGGCCGACCTTTTTGCCGCAGGGTTACTGGCAAAAGGTTTCAACACAGGGGAGCGCGTGGTATTCCAGTGGAGTAATCAGGTCAGTTTTGCCACTACCTTACTCGGAATATTTCGAGCAGGACTGGTGCCAGTGATGGCTTTACCGGCACACCGCCAAAATGAAATCTGTCATTTTGCCCAGTTGTCTGGCGCAAGTGTGTATATCACCTCCGGTGTTGAGGGGGATGCAAGCCGACACAAAATGATAGAGCAAATCGCTGAGCAAGCCAAAACCCTGCGCGGCATATACAGCGCAGATGACAAGGATCCGTTTGAACCCTTACCCAAAGGGAAGGGCCAATTTACCCCCCCCCCCATTGACCCCGATGCCCCGGCTTTGTTCTTGGTGTCAGGCGGCACAACGGGTCTCCCCAAGTTGATTCCACGCAGTCACAACGATTATCGTTACAATATTGCCTGCGCCACTGCCGCTTGCGAATTGCAAAGCGATGAGGTTTATCTGGCCGTACTTCCTGCTGCACATAATTTCCCACTTGGCTGCCCCGGTATCCTCGGCACCCTGGCAATGGGGGGACAAGTGGTATTCACTCGAGATGCCAGCCCGGATCAATGCTTTGAACTGATAGAGCGCTTCGGTGTAACTGCTACTGCGCTCGTCCCGGCTTTGTCCCAAGTCTGGACCGCAGCGACCGCTTGGGAGGAAGCGGATCTAAGCTCCATACATCTGTTACAAGTTGGTGGTTCAAAGCTCGCTAAAACCGATGCCCAAGCTGCAATGGCTGCATTTCCCGGCGCGTTGCAACAGGTTTTTGGTATGGCTGAAGGGCTGGTTTGTTATACCCGTCTCGGAGATACAGATGAAGTAGTTGCCACTACTCAGGGCAGGCCCATGAGCCCGCTGGATGAACTTAGAGTAGTCGATAACCAAGGACAAGAAGTTGGCGCCGGTGACGAAGGGGAACTGCTCACTCGGGGTCCCTACACACTAAGAGGCTATTACCGAGCCGAGAAGCACAACCGCAGCGCTTTTACCTCCGGCGGTTTTTATCGCAGTGGAGATCGCGTACGTATCCAGGCCGATGGCAATATTATTGTTACTGGTCGGCTCAAAGATGTTGTAAATCGAGGAGGTGAAATTTTTGCATGCGAGGAAATCGAAGAGCACCTACTTGCACACCCCAACATACAACAAGCGGCTGTGGTACCTTTGCCAGACAAAGACCTAGGCGAACAAGTTGGAGTAGCGATTGTATGCACTGATAAAACTATAACCTTACAAGCATTACGTGACTTTTTGACCGAAAGAGGATTGGCAGCTTTCAAATTACCCGAGCGCCTAAATGTGCTTTCACGCCTACCGGTAACCGCTGTAGGTAAGATTGACAAAAAGCAGATTTTATAGATCCACATGCCACCTGGCCGTGTAGTTGTTTTTTTCTGAAAATTTTAACTAAGGCTATTTTTTTGATTGGTTGGTGATAGCAGGCCGATGAAAACCTTTAATTTTAGATAAAACCGAACGTGTAAATAATTCCATGTAATCGTCCCTACTGCTTATTGATAATCGGTGAAACGGTTGCTGAATTTGATCATAAAGTAGTTTAGTGCCAGCTTCCATTTGTGGATCGGTATCGCCCATTTTTTCGCGGCAACTTGCATCGCCAAATACACTACTTTCACCGCAGAGTGGTCCGAGGGGAACACTTTGCATTGCCTGGTTGCTTTCCGGATAACGCTTTTCAGTGGCTCAACGGTGTTAGTGATATAGATCACTTTTCGGATCTCCGGCGGATACTCAAACAAGGTGATCAGGTTCGGCCAGTGCGGCGGCTTCCGTGACTGCTGCGTAGATCCCTTTCAGATCGGCCGCAACGGCCTAGTAGTCTTTCCAAGAAACGTATTTGAGCGAGTTGCGCACCATGTACACGATGCAAAATTGAACCTTGGTTTCAGGGTATCCACAGCAATCGCTTCCGGGAAGCCTTTCAAGCCATCTACACACGTGATCAGGATATCTTACAGGTTTCGGTTCTGCAATACAGCGACAGGCGCAACATATCCTTATTGGTTATGACTTTGTATTTGGACCATATTTAACTAACCGGTGATTAGCATAAATAAGCAGCCCGATGATAATAAAGCTAACTGTGGTCACGAGAAATGACCCCAAATAGGTTGGCACTATACCATCGGCATACATTCTATCTCCTGGCTGAACCTACCCAGAAAAAAGCATATAAGAGCTCATGGCCGATTGGGTAAAAACAATAAAATTGGAATAACAGTTCTTGCTATCAAAAATTTCTTTGCTCTAATATGGACCTACATACTCCATTGGTAGTCAGTAGTGGTAGGACAACCGGTTACCCTAACTACCCCCACTCAGATCCGGACGTGCGGAACTACCGCATCCGGCTCTTCAGTAATATAATCGCTCGCGTAAAGCACAAACCCTAATACCAGTCCACAAGTATACTGCGTTTGTATACCCGAGGTGCCTTTAGCCTAAAATATCCCAGCATTTCCTTTAAATCATTCCAGTTATAACTCTTGCGATGACTTCGTTGGTTGAGCCATTTGTGTATGCTGTGTAGTACATAGCGGTACAAACGGGACAAGCTTCGACTGTTATCTGGCAGACCGAAGTAGTTCTGGAAGCCCTGCAACTTGCGCTTCAGGACGGGTAGCCAAATTCACTATGCCACTACAGGGAAACCTAGCGGTGATAGTGCAGAAGTCAGAGTTATAACCAATTCTGGTGTTTGAAAGAAAGCGGCGTATCTGGTTGATTTGTTGTCGCCAAACAGTCAACCAACCAGGAATACGCTGCTATGGATAAGAATACCGTTGTTGAGTTTGCAGGTCGACAGGAGACAGTAGATCCGCTAACTGAGCTATTACGTCGAGGGGCACGAGAGCTGCTTCAGAAAGCAGTGGAGGCAGAGCTGTCGACCTTCATGGAGGAGTTTCAAAACCGCCGCCTGGATGATGGCCGAGCGGCTGTAGTCCGCAATGGATACCTGCCAGAGCGTGATATACAGACCGGAATTGGCCCGGTGAAAGTGCCGAAGGTCCGGAGCAAGGACGGTAAGCCAGTAACCTTCCGCTCAGCTTTGGTGCCGCCATACGTGCGCAAGATCCGCTCGCTGGAGGCGGCGCTGCCGTGGTTATACTTGAAGGGCGTTTCAACTGGTGAGATGGAGGAGGCCCTGTCGATACTGGTTGGCCCGGAAGCGAAGGACCTATCAGCCAGCACAGTGGTTCGCTTGAAGGGGCAGTGGAAGAATGAATACGATACCTGGCGAACCAAGCGACTTGATAAAGATCGCTGGGTGTACATCTGGGCAGACGGCATATACAGCGGCCTGCGCTCGGAAGAAAGCAAGCTCTGTGCGCTGGTTGTCATTGGCGTAAACGAGTGTGGAGAAAAGCACTTTCTGGCAATTGAAGATGGGAAACGCGAATCGACGCTGAGCTGGAAAGGTGTGCTGGGAAAGCTGAAGGAGCACGGCATGAACACTCCGGAGCTGGCGATTGGCGATGGTGCCATGGGGTTCTGAACGGGGCTGGAAGAGACCTACCCGAAGACGCGCCAGCAGCGTTGCTGGGTACACAAGACGGCCAATGTGCTCAACAAGCTGCCCAAGTCGTGCCAGCCGAAAGTCAAGCGCTTCCTACACGACATCTGGCAGGCTGAGACAAGGACCGATGCGGAGAAGGCATTCGACACTTTCGTCAAGACGTACGAAGCCAAATACCCGAAAGTTGCCGAGTGCCTGTTAAAAGACCATGAGGAGCTGATGAGCTTCTACGGCTTCCCGGCAAAACACTGGCAGAGCATCCGGACAACGAACCCGATCGAGTCGACGTTCGGAACGATACGACATAGGACGAAGCGCTCTAAAGGCTGTCTGTCGAGAGAGGGAATGCTGCACATGCTGTTCAAGCTGGGAATGTGTGCAGAGGGAAAATGGAGAAAACTCCGGGGCTTTGACTACCTGGCCAAGGTCATCATCGGGGTGGAATTCAAGGATGGAGAGGAGGTGCCAACAGCCGACCAGAGCGCTGCTTGATCAGGCTTGTTGAACACCAGAATTGACAATAACTCTAGTCAGCAGAGGGCATAGTACCTGGCAGGGAGCCGGAGAGGGGGAAGGCCCGAATATTAAACAAAGAATGAAACATCACTACCTTATGAGGGTAAAGCCGGCAAATGCCGGCGTGCCGGGGATTGCAACGGGTACATCACCTTTCCCGACCCGAAGCAATCTCAACAATCAGATAGGTCGCCGACCATTCAGAATTCAGGTTGCCCGCTCCCTACCCAGGCATACTTTGTCCCGCGGACATGACCGGCAGATGACATCCGCATAAAGGTTTTGTGAAGCCATCCACCAATCTGCCTGCCCGTTTGCGGCGGCGCATACCCCCACCAGCCACCACAACCCGTCTGCCTCCACCCCCTTGGGGAGGGAGGTCGGCGGGGCAAAACTGGGCTTCAATGCCTTGCTGGGAGAAACGCAAACCCCCTGCCTATAACAATAAATGAGGCCAGATCATGCCAATAGTAAAAACCGCCAGCCCCTTTTATCAGGCGCTCCTGCTGGGCGCTCTGCTCTGTTGCACCCAATGGCCCTCCCGGGCGTCGGACACGCCGGCACCGGTGGCAGTGAACATTCCCGGCAGCCTGCAAAGCCAGCTCGGCTGCAGCGACAACTGGCAACCGGACTGCGCCGCCACCGGGCTCCATTACGACAGCGAAGACGACAAGTGGCAGGGCCACTTTTTTGTCCCGGCCGGAAACTGGGAGTACAAAGCCGCCCTCAACAACAACTGGGACGAAAACTACGGCCAGGGCGCCCAGCGCAATGGAGCCAATATTCCTCTCGATCTGGGCGAAGCCCGCGAGGTCAAATTTATTTACGACCACGAGAGCCACTGGATCAGCGACGACGCAAACCAGTTTATCGCCACGGTAGCCGGTAACTTCCAGAACCTGCTCGGCTGTGCCGGCGACTGGCAGCCCGGTTGCCTGCGCACCTGGATGCAGGACGCCGACAACGACGGTATCTACACCTTTGTGACCTCGGGGCTGCCCGCCGGTACCTATGCGTTCAAGGTGGCCCTGCATGAGGGCTGGGACGAAAGCTACGGCAACGACGGCGACAATATTGCCTTTACCGTGGGCGCCGACAACGACGAACTCTATTTTGCCTTCGACGCCGCCAGCAAACAGGTCAGCGTGCGCAGCGATGGTTTCGCCAAGGGTGATCTCAGCCGCGACAGGGCTCACTGGGTGGACACCAACACCTTTGCCTGGGATATTCAAGCGCGACAAGGCGACACATTCCAACTGCACTACAGCCATTCCGCCGGGCTGGCGCTGACTGCCGATGGTATCGTTTCAGACGGCGCAATCCCCCTCACACCCGCCGACGGACTGCCCCAGGGCGCGCGCGAAAAATTCCCGCACCTGGCCGGCTTTCACGCGCTGCAACTGCCCGGCGGGGTCTCACTGGAAGCCCTGGTTACCGGGCAGCTGGCCGTTGCGGTCTACGACCGCGAAGGCAGGCTGCGCGATGCCACCGGCGTACAGATGGCCGGCGCCCTGGACGCGCGCTTTTACTACGATGGCGCGCTGGGTGCCCGCGTGGAGGCGGATCATATCCAACTGGACCTATGGGCACCCACTGCGCGCTCGGTAAAGCTGCACCTGTTCCGGGATTCTGCCGGTGACAGCGCCGATCTGGTGCTCCCCATGCACCGCAATACCGCCACGGGGGTCTGGTCGGCATCTATCGACAAACAGTGGGACCGGGGGTTTTACCTCTATGAGGTGGAGGTTTACTCCTATTTCAGCCGCAGGATCGAAACCAACCTGGTGACCGACCCCTATTCCCTGAGCCTCTCTATCAACAGCGGCAAGAGCCAGATCGTCAACCTCAATGATCGCGACCTGAAACCCTGGGGCTGGGAGCGGTTGCGCAAGCCGGCACTGGCACAGCCGGAAGATATCAGCATATACGAGCTGCATGTACGGGATTTCAGTATTCATGATGAAACGGTGCCTGAAGCTGCGCGCGGCACTTTCCGGGCCTTTACCCGGCGCCACAGCCAGGGCATGCGCCACCTTGCCGCACTGGCCCGCGCCGGGCTCACCCATGTACACCTGCTGCCGGCTTTTGACTTTGCCACAGTCAATGAAGACCGCGGGCAACAGCAGCAGACGCCCGACCTGTCCCTCTACGCACCGGACAGCAGCGCACAGCAGGCCGCAGTGCACGCCGTTCGCGATACCGACGGTTTTAACTGGGGATATGATCCGCTGCACTTTACCGTGCCGGAGGGCAGCTACAGTACAAACCCGGACGGCGCTGCGCGTATCCTCGAATTCCGCCAGATGGTACAGGCACTGTCCCGCACCGGCCTGCGCCTAGTGATGGATGTGGTCTACAACCACACCAGTGCCTACGGGCAGTACGCGCATTCGGTACTCGACAAGATCGTGCCCGGCTATTACCACCGCCGCACCCTGGAGGGCGATGTGGCAATGAGCAGCTGCTGTGCCAATACCGCCACTGAGCACGGCATGATGGAAAAGCTGATGATCGATTCCCTGCGCACCTGGGCCAGGGCCTACAAAGTGGACAGCTTCCGCTTCGACCTGATGGGCCATCACAGCCTGGACAATATGCTCAAGGCCCAGGCGGCGCTGCAATCCCTGACCCTGCAGGCCGATGGTGTAGATGGCCGCACTCTCTACCTCTACGGCGAGGGCTGGAATTTCGGCGAGGTTGCCAACGACGCCCGCTTCCTGCAGGCACGCCAGGCCAATATGGCGGGCACGGGGGTGGGCACCTTCAACGACCGTCTGCGGGATGCCGTGCGCGGTGGCAATCCCTTCGGCGGCTATGTAGAGCAGGGCTTTGGTACCGGCCTGTTCACCGATAGCAACGGCAAGTTCGAAAGTGGGGATGAACGCACCACCCTGCTGACCCTGGCGGACAAGGTGCGGGTTTCCCTGGCCGGTAATCTGGCAAATTACCTCTTTGAGGATGCCACCGGCGCCCTGATCACCGGCAGCGAGCTGGTCTACAACGGCCAGCCCACGGGCTACACCGCCGATCCACAGGAATCCATCCACTATATTTCCGCCCACGACAACGAGACACTGTTTGACGGCGTGCAGATCAAGGCCAGTGAGGGCGCCGGCCTGCGCGAACGGGTGCGCATGCAGGCATTCAGCAACTCGCTGGTACTCTTCGCCCAGGGGATACCGTTTATCCACGCGGGCCAGGATTTCCTGCGCTCCAAGTCCACGGATCGCGACAGCTACAACGCCGGCGATTGGTTCAATGCGCTGGATTTCAGCCTGGCCACCGACAATTGGGGTGCCGGGCTGCCGATGGCGGACAAGAACGAGGACAAATGGCCCCTGATGCAGCCGCTGCTGGCCAATCCCGCGTTGGCGCCCAAGCGTCGCCACCGCCGGTGGAGCAGTGCCCTGTTCCGCGAGCAGCTGGCGATCCGCAACAGCTCACCGCTGTTCCGCCTGCCTGATGCGGCGGCGGTGGCAGCGCATGTACATTTCCTGAATACCGGCCCGGACCAGATACCGGGCCTGATTGTAATGGCACTGTCCGATGCTGAGGGCAGCTTTGACCCGCGCTTTGAACGCATTGTGGTGCTGTTTAACGGCGATGATGACACGGTGGCATTTGCCAGCGACACGCTGCGCGGCCTGCCCCTGCGCCCACATCCGCGCCAACGCCGCTCGGTGGACCCGCGCCTGCAACGGGCAAGCTTCAACCGGCGGAACGGCAGCTTTACCCTGCTCGGGCGCACCACAGCGGTATTTGTACAGCCGCGCCGGGCTTATTGAACCCATCGCAGGAAGCAAAAATAAAAAGGCCGGATACTTCCGGCCTTTTTTATTGGAATGGCAGGGGCACAAAAGAGCGGAGATTATGGCTCCCCGTCCTCTTCCTCTCCACTTTCAATCAGATGCCCCAGCTTGCCTTTCTTGGTGGAGAGGTATTTGGCATTGTGCGGGTTGCGCCCAGACTGGTGTGGCAGGCGCTCGGTCACTTCGATGCCCAGATCCTGCAAGGCCTTTACCTTGCGCGGGTTGTTGGTCATCAGGCGAATGGCATGGATACCCAGATGCGCAATCATCCCCTTGAGGAGGGAATAATCGCGCATATCCGCACCGAAGCCGAGCCTTTCATTGGCCTCTACAGTATCTGCCCCACAGTCCTGCAGGTGATAGGCGCGAATCTTGTTCAGCAGGCCGATGCCGCGACCCTCCTGGCGCAGGTAAAAAATGGCCCCGCGCCCCTCCATGGCAATGCGGTGCATGGCGTGTTGTAACTGGGCACCGCAGTCACAGCGCAGAGAGAAGAGCGCATCGCCGGTCAGACATTCTGAGTGAATGCGGGCGAGCAGCGGTGTATCGGTATTGAAGTCGCCCATGGTGAGTACCAGGTGCTCCTTGCCGGTACCCAGCTCCTCAAAGCCGTGCATCTCAAACATACCCCAGGAGGTGGGCAGCTTTGAGGATTCCACATATCGAATAGCCAACGTTATACCTCTTCTATTCAGTTGCGTGCGCGCAGTATCAGCACACCATCCTGCTGCTTCATATCCACCCGGGCGAGAAAGGTGTTTCCCAACAGCACGATACGGGGAAAGTCCCCAGCGTGCACAGTGGCTTCCACATTGTGCAGTTTAATGCCACCAATGGTCACACTGCTGAGAGTCACCAAGTACGCCCGTGTCATACCATTGGCAGTTGAAACCGCGATTTCCTCCGCACCTTCAAGATTGAGGCCGAGGCGGCGCGCAGTGGGATAGTTGAAGGCAATGCTGGTTGCGCCGGTGTCTACCAGCATGGGCACGCGCAAGCCATTCACCCAGGCTTCGGTGCTGTAGTGGCCGCGCCTGTCGGCCATAAGGCGCACCTCGGCCTTTTCGGCCTGCACATAGCGGGTGGCAACCGGTGCATCCAGGGTGAGCTTTCGCTCGCGCCCGGCGACACGGATGCGGGCATGGCTGGTGGTGGCCTCCAGCAGTTCGACCCCTTCCGGGGAGCTTTCCCCCCTGCTGAGAATACGCTGGCGACCATCAATTTCCAGCAGGGCGCTGTCGCCAAAAAGCCCCTTGAGCTGCACCTGCTGGGCACCGGCGGCAGTGGCAATCAGCAGCCCCAGCAGTACACACAGTCGTTTTCCCATCGATAGTCCCTATCCGTTTACACACCTACCAGCCATGCGGTCACCTGCACTACCAGCCCCGCGTAAATGGCGGCCAGTATATCGTCGAGCATAATTCCGATGCCACCCTGTACCTGCCTGTCCGCCCAGCGCACGGGCGCTGGCTTGGCAATATCGAACAGGCGAAACAACACAAAGCCGTACAGCGCCCACAGCCAGCCCTGGGGAGCCAGCCACATGGTGAGCCAGTAACCCACCATTTCATCCCAGACAATGCCGCCGTGGTCATGCACGCCGAGTTTCTTCGCCGCGGCGCCACACAGGTAACACCCCAGCAGTGCGGAGACCACCACAATCCCCAGGTACCCGGCCGGAGACAGCCCCTGCATCAACCACCAGAAGGGGATGGCGGCAAGGGTGCCAAAGGTGCCCGGCGCCCTGGGGGCAAGGCCGGAACCAAAACCAAAGGCCAGCAACAGAACGGGGTCGCGCAACAGCCGGGAAAAAGACGGATTCTGTATCTTCATGGTGTCCAAGTCCGGTGACACTACACAGCCATAGCGGTATGGCCTGCCTGTAAAACCGCGCTCAAAAGTGCCGGTAACCCGTGCGGCGGACCCGCCAGCGCTTACCGTTTTGCCAGCAGCGCACCTCGGCTTCGCCGCTGCCCAGGGTGCCGATAGCAACCGCTTCCGGCTCCAGCTTTTGCAGGGCTGAAACCCGCGCCTGGGGCACGGTAAAACACAGCTGGTAATCGTCGCCCCCGCCAGCGGCCAACGCCAGTGCACCCTTCCCCGCCAGCGCCCGCGCCAACGGCGCAATCGCCAGCCGCTCCAGATACACGTCGGCACTGACCGCGCTGGCTGTGCAGATATGGGCGAGATCCGCCAGCAGGCCGTCGGAAATATCCACTGCACTGCTGGCCAACCCGGCGATGGACGCCGCAATGGCGAATTGTGGTTCAGGGTAGTAAAAAGCCCGCTCGGCACTGCGCCGGGTTTCCCCTTCGGCTGGTCGTTCGCCCAGGATCACCGGCAAAGCGGCGGCTGCCCCGCCCAGAGGACCACTGATATACACGGAGTCGCCGGGGCGGGCGCCGCCCCGGCACAGCGGTTTCAGGGTCTGGCCCAGTACTTGGATGGTGATCGACAAAGGCCCCGCGGTGGTATCACCACCCACCAGGGAAATGCCAAATAGCCTGGCGGTGTTCAGCAGGCCAGCGGCGAACCGCTGCAACCAATCCGCATCACTGTGCGGCAGGGTCAGCGCCAGGGTAAACCACAGCGGGCGCGCATTCATGGCGGCCAGGTCGCTGAGATTAACCCGCAGCGCCCGCGCGGCAATAGCGGCGGGGTCTGCATCCACAGGAAAGTGCCTGCCCGCCACCAGGGTGTCTACGGAGGCGGCCAGCTGGCCCTGCGCCGGCACCTGCAACAGGGCGCAATCGTCGCCAATACCCAGTGCCACACCCTCGCCCTGCGGGGCGCTGGCGAAGTAATCGCGGATAATGTCAAACTCGCCCGGCGCGTGCTCCATGGTGGTGACTGCGGGTTAAGTTTTCTTGTCCGCAGCCACTTCCGCCGCGCGCAGGGTTGCGGCAGTCCTGTCCAGAATGCCGTTGATAAATTTAAAGGCATCGGTGGGGCCGAATTTTTTTGCTAGGGCCACCGATTCGTTGATCACAACCTTGTAGGGCACATCCATGCGGTGTTGCAGTTCGTAGGCAGACATGCGCAAGAGCGCGCGGGAAACCGGATCCAGGTCTTCCACACTGCGATCCAGGTAGGGTGTAAAGGTGTCTTCCACCGTATCGAGGTTTTTCGCAACCCCGTGGAAAAGGTCGCGGAAATACGCCACATCGGTTTTACTCATATCGTTATCGGCGTGAAACTCCGCCTCGATAGTCGTGAGGCTGGCGCCGGCTATTTGCCATTGGTAGAGCGCCTGCATGGCGTAGTGGCGCGCCTTGCGGCGAGCGGATGCAGTTACCGTCATTGTCTTTTCCGGTGGGTACTTCACAGGGTGGATTGGCGCCGGCCCGGCCGGCGCCGCAACATTAGATCTTGCCGAGCAGTGAGACCATTTCCAGGGCGGTCTCGGCGGCCTCGCAGCCCTTGTTGCCGGCCTTGGTGCCGGAGCGCTCGATGGCCTGCTCAATGGAGTCCACGGTGAGCACACCGAATGTCACCGGAATACCGGTGTCCAGTGCCACCTGGGCCAGCCCCTTGGTGCACTCGCCGGCAACATATTCAAAGTGCGGGGTACCGCCGCGAATCACCGCCCCCAGGGCGATCACCGCATCGAACTTTTTGCTCTGCGCCAACTTCTGCGCAATCAGCGGAAACTCAAACGCACCCGGTGCGTAGCAGATCGTGATATCCCCATCCGGGATGCCCTTGCGGCGCAGGGTATCGAGTGCGCCGTCTTTCAGACGCTCCACCACAAAGCTGTTCCAGCGACTCACCAACAGCGCATACTGGCCACTGCTGTCGACAAAGTCCCCTTCGATCACTTGCATATTGCTCATCGTTTTCAATCCGTATCCTGGTGGTAGCACCGGCACTCACCCGCGGACCGGGCCAGTGCGCGCTGCTTGATTTACTGGTCAGCGTTCAGGTACTCCTCCACTTCCAGGTCGAAGCCGGAAATGGCACTGAATTTGAATGGGGCGCTCATCAAGCGCATTTTGCACACTTTGAGGTCGCGCAGTATCTGCGAGCCGGTGCCCACCTGCTTGTACACCAGGTCCTGACTGGGGCGCTGCTGCTTGCCGCTGATCAGCCAGTCGATACTCTCTTCGATTTCCTCTGTGGTCTCGTTGTGACAGATCAACACCACCACACCCTTGCCCTCTTGTTCGATGCGCTGCATGGCGCGGCGGAAGGTCCAGGGCGTGAATGTCTCGTCACCGCGGCGAATGGTGAGTACATCACGCAAAGTATTGCCTACGTGAACCCGCACCAGGGTGGGCTCTTTCGGCGTGGGGTCGCCCTTGATAAAGGCAAAGTGGCGCTCGCGGCGAGCCCTGTCCAGATAGGTGCGCAGCCTGAATTCGCCGAACTCGGTATGCACCTTGCGCTCGTTGATACACTCCACGGTTTTTTCGTTGAGGGCGCGGTAGTTGATCAAGTCGGCGATGGTGCCGATCTTGAGGTTGTGTTCCCTGCCGAACCGCTCCAGGTCCTGGCGCCGCGCCATGGTGCCATCTTCGTTCATGACCTCGACAATCACCGCGGCGGGCTCAAACCCCGCCAGGCGCGCCAGGTCGCAACCCGCTTCGGTGTGACCGGCCCGGCTCAGCACCCCGCCGGGCTGGGCCATAATCGGGAAGATATGGCCGGGCTGAACAATATCGCTGGGCCTGGCATTCCTGGCCACCGCCGCGCGTACGGTGCGGGCGCGGTCCGCTGCAGAAATCCCCGTGGTAACCCCCTCGGCGGCCTCAATGGATACGGTGAAGTTGGTGCTGAACTGAGTACCATTTTCCCGCGACATCAGCGGTAGATCCAGCTGTTCACAGCGTTCCCTGGACATGGGCATACAGATCAGGCCGCGGGCGTGGGTGGCCATAAAGTTGATGTCCTCGGCGCGTATCTGTTCCGCCGCCATCACCAGATCGCCCTCATTTTCGCGATCTTCGTCATCCATCAGGATCACCATCTTGCCCTGGCGAATATCGTCGATCAGTTCTTCAACCGTATTAAGTTCCATTGCTCACTCTGGATAAATTGGTCAATTGCAAATTGGGCGCCCTCCCCGGTGGCCGGCAAACGCCGGCTAGCGTGGGTAAAATCCGTGCCGGGCGAGAAATTCACGGGTTATCTCCGTATTGCCGGGTGTGGCCGCCTGCTCCCCCAGAAGCAGGCGCTCCAGATAGCGCGCGATCAGGTCCACTTCCAGGTTGACGCGCGTCCCGGCGGTGTAAGCGCCCATAATCGTTTCCTGCAGTGTGTGGGGTACGATGGTCAGCTCGAACTCTGCGCCGTCCACCGCATTCACGGTGAGGCTGGTGCCATCCACCGTAATCGAGCCCTTATGGGCAATATAGCGGGCCAGGTTTTCCGGTGCGCGCAGGCGAAAGCATTCGGCACGCGCTTCGGATTTGCGCCACAATACCGTACCGATGCCATCGACATGGCCACTGACAATATGGCCGCCCAGACGCGTTTGCGGGGTGAGGGCCTTTTCCAGGTTGACCCGGTCGCCCCTTTGCCAACCACCGACACAGGTGACAGCCAGGGTTTCCGCGGACACATCCGCCCAGTAGCCGTCGCCGCACAGCGCCACCACCGTCAGGCACACGCCGCTGGTGGCGATACTGTCTCCCAACTGCACGTCAGACAGGTCCAATTCGCCGCTTCTGACCCGCAGGCGCAGATCACCCGCGCGCGCTTGCAGCTCGGCGATATCACCCACAGCTTCAATGATTCCGGTAAACATCAGCGCTCGATATCCGTGGTTGCGGTGATGCGCCAGTCATGCCCGACCGCACGCATATCGGTAATCGTAACCGGCAGGACCGAACCCATCCGCTCAATCGGTAGTGCAAACAGCGGTCGCGCTGTGCTACCGAGTAACTTGGGCGCCAGGTAGACAATCAACTCGTCCACATGACCGCGGTACAGGAATGCACCGGACAGTGTCGCGCCGCTCTCCACCAGAACCTCATTGCACTGGCGCCGTGCCAATTCCTGCAGCAACGCGAGCAGGTCCACTTGCCCGTTTGCATCCGATGGCAATACCAGCACCTCGGCACCGGCCTGCTGCAGGCGCACGCGGCGCTGTTCCTCTGCTCGCTCAGTCGTGCACACCAGTGTGGGGGCGTCGCCCTGCAAAATAAAGGCTTTGAGCGGTGTGCGCAGCTGGCTGTCGACAATAACCCGCAGTGGCTGTACCCGAGCGGCCTGTTCCGCCGCAAGCAGCGCCAGCGCCATTTCGTCGGCGCGCACATTCAGGTTGGGGTTGTCAAAGCGCACCGTCTCAACGCCGGTAACAATCGCGCAGCTGCGCGCGCGCAGGCGCTGCACATCGGCGCGCGCAGCGGGACCGCTCACCCATTTGGACTCACCACTGGCCATGGCGGTGCGCCCGTCCAGACTCATCGCGGACTTGCAGCGCACCAGTGGCAGGCCCAGGGTCATACGCTTGATAAAACCGGGATTGAGCCTCCGGCACTGAGCTTCCAGCAGGGGGCCTGCCACCTCGATACCCGCTTCGCGCAGTCTCTGCAGGCCCGTGCCGCCAACCTGTGGATTCGGGTCCTGCATTCCGTAGACCACGCGGGCAACGCCGGCTTCGACCAGCGCCTCTGTGCAGGGGCCCGTGTGGCCGGTATGAACGCAGGGCTCGAGGGTGACATACACAGTGGCCCCGCGGGCGTGCTCGCCCGCAGCACGCAGCGCCTCAATCTCCGCATGGGCGGCACCGGTGCGTTGATGCCAGCCCTCACCCACTACCGCACCGGCAGGATCGGTAATCACACAACCGACCCGCGGATTGGGCATGGTGGTATAGAGGCCTCGCTCCGCCAGTTGGACAGCGTGGGCCATCAGCGCCTGGGCGCTCTGCACAGCGGCACGACTCATTGCGAACCGCTTCCCTTTCCGATCAGGCGTTCGATCTCTTCGTTAAATTCACTCACATCTTCGAAGCGCCGGTACACCGAAGCGAAGCGCACATAGGCCACCGGGTCCAGCTCGCGCAACTGCTCCATCACCAATTCTCCTATGGCGCGGGCGGGCAGCTCCCGCTCGCCGGTGGCCTGCAGGGCGTGTTTTATCTGGGAGACTGCGGACTCCACCCGTTCGGTGCTGACCGGGCGCTTCTCTACCGCGCGCTGAATACCCGCGCGCAGCTTGTCTTCGTTGAAGGGCTCGCGCTGGCCGTTCTGCTTGACGACCCGCGGCAGCAGCAGTTCTGCGGATTCGAAAGTGGTAAAGCGCTCGCGACACACAAGGCACTCGCGCCGGCGGCGCACCTGATCCCCTTCAGCAACCAGGCGGGAATCGACAACTTTGGTTTCTTCTGCGCCGCAGAAAGGACAGTGCATACGGGATAGTTCCCAGAGGGAGTGGAAAATGGATTGCAGTTTACCATAGCCGCTGGATCAAGTGGCCCGGCAGCTAGCGCTAGTGTTCCCTTGCCACTGATTACCCCCGTGGCCACTGCGCCAGTACGCCCATAAAGAAAACGGCTCAAAGAGCCGCTTTCTTGTTAACACTGCCAATCAGCCCTGGCTGTACACCGGATACTGTGCACAAATTTTCAGCACCTTCTGCTTTATTTCGGCAATAGCGGTCTCCACGCCCTCCTTTTCCAGTGCATCCAGAACATCGCAGATCCAGTGGGTCAGCTGCTGGGTCTCCTCGACACCAAAACCGCGGGTGGTGATCGCCGGGGTGCCGACACGCAGTCCGCTGGTAATAAATGGGGAACGTGGATCATTCGGTACCGCATTCTTGTTCACCGTGATATTGGCACGGCCCAGGGCCTCATCGGCATCCTTACCGGTGTACGCTTTGCCGATCAGATCCACCAGCATCAGGTGGTCATCGGTACCCCCGGAAACGATATTGATTCCCCGGTCCAGGAAGGTCTCCGCCATGGCGCGGGCATTTTCCACCACTTTTTTCTGGTAGGCCTTGTACTCCGGGGTCATGGCTTCTTTAAAAGAAACCGCCTTGGCGGCAATCACATGCATCAGGGGGCCGCCCTGGCCACCGGGGAATACCGCAGAGTTCAGCTTCTTCTCAATCTCTTCATTGGCGCGGGCCAGGATGATACCGCCGCGCGGGCCGCGCAGGGTTTTATGGGTAGTGGAGGTGACAACATCTGCATGGGGAATCGGTGTGGGATACTCTCCGGCAGCCACAAGGCCAGCGACATGCGCCATATCCACAAACAGATAGGCCCCGACCTTGTCGGCAATTTCGCGAAAGCGCGCCCAGTCCATCACACGGCTGTAGGCGGAAAATCCGGCAACGATCATCTTCGGCTTGTGTGCCAGCGCCAGGCGCTCCACCTCCTCGTAATCCACCTCACCGGTTTCAGGGTTCAGGCCGTACTGCACGGCACTGTAGATCTTGCCGGAGAAGTTGACCCGGGCACCGTGGGTCAGGTGACCGCCGTGGGCCAGGCTCATGCCCAAAATAGTATCGCCGGGGGCACAAAGGGCTTGGTAAACCGCAGCGTTGGCCTGGGAACCGGAATGAGGTTGTACATTGGCGTAGTCGGCGCCAAACAGTTGCCTGGCACGCTCGATAGCCAGGGTCTCCACCTTATCCACATACTCACAGCCACCATAGTAACGCTTGCCCGGATAGCCTTCGGCATACTTGTTGGTCAGACTGCTACCCTGGGCGGCCATAACTTGCGGGCTGGTGTAGTTCTCTGAGGCAATCAGCTCGATGTGATCTTCCTGGCGAGCATCCTCCTCCCGGATGGCTTCCCAGATCTCGGGGTCGTAGGAGGCCAGCGTGACAGATGCATCAAACATAATGTTCCCTCGATAAAGCGGGCTGAATAGCCACTTGTGAAACCCGACACTTCAGCGCCCAGGTCCTGTAACCGGGACCCGAGCAGCAAAGTGGGCCGGGGCCAATCAAAACTCTGAGCGTTCAGAAAGGCGCGCATTGTACACCAAGGGCGGAGGGATTGCGCAAAATGCAAATGCGGCCCAGCGGCCGCATTTGGAGAGGGTGGGCCGGCTTAGAAACGCACAACCAGGGAGCCTGACCAGTAGTCCACCTCCTCTTCGATAAGCGTGTATTCGGCTTCAAAGGAGATGTTTTCGACCAGATTAAAGCCGGCACCAACACCCACGGAGGCACCGCTATCGGAACCATTACCAAAGGATTTTACATCCACCTCTTCGTTGAGGTAACCGAAACGCCCCTTGAAATAAATATCTCCCTGGGTGCGATATGTGGCATACACTGCCTGGGTGGAGATAGAATAATCCACTGTTCCCCGGTCAACCCTGCCCCGAAATGGATCGTAACCAAAGTCAACGAGTTCACCATCTACCACGGAGCCGGTAAACTCAGCCTCAATCCCCCACCCTGAATTCCAAGTATAACCCCCGCGAAAACCGGCGTTTAAAGGGCTCTCATCACCGACATCCGTGTTCATCACACCAAAAACACCACCGATGTAGGCCCCTTCCGCCTGGACAGCAGCCGAACAGAGCAAAGCCGCCGTAGCAGCCACTGCTTTAAGATTGAAAGACATGCTTTCCCCTTACTATAGAATCCATAAAAGCCGACGAATTATAGAGACAAAAATTTTTTTAGCAATCTGTTTTCCCCGGCCACGCCAACGGATATCCCCTGATCATTGGGTGATTAACCCAGAAACTATAGTGGCCGCACACTGGGTCCTGTTTATTTCCAAAGGCACCTTTCCACAACCAGTAGGCAATTCGTATAAGAAAATGTACGTCCTTGATTGGCTTCATTTCATTGGCCTTTCAACTATGGGTACCATAGAGAGGTATTGCTCCCTCCGGCTTGCCGGAATTTCCAATCAGATGCCGAAATGGCATTTGAGTCAGGCTTGGCTAATACTCGGAGAATCCTGAACAAGCGCCAATTTCGCTAAATGCCCCCCGCTTTTTCATTAAGTTTCCTCCGCTTGATCCAAATCAACCCAGCAACATCGAGCCCAACAACAATAAAGCAAGAAACAAATCGCGGAGGTCTGGGGTGGACACCATCTACCGACAACTGTGTTGTGACCATCAAGCTATGCAGCAAATGCTCGATACCTTTGAGCAACTGTTGCAGGATCTTTTCAAACACAGTGACCGGGACCCAAACACCCTTTCAAGTATCCTCGATGCGCTGGATTATTTTTCCGTCTACCCGGATCAATACCACCACCCGGTGGAGGATTTGATGTTTGCACAGCTGTTACGCAAGCCAATCCACAATCGCAACGTCATCTATCAAGTGCGGAGGCAGCATCGGCAGATTGCAACCGCAACTAAAAGCATATGCGCACTCTTTTATGCCGTGGCCAATAATGCAATGGTGGAACGAAAGGTGTTACAAAGTACCGGCAGCGCCTATATACAACTGCAACGCAATCATATCCACCTGGAAAATACAGCACTGTTTCCCCAGGTTGAGCGGTATCTGGATACAGAAGACTGGCGCTTGATTCATATTCAAACTGAAAATCTTGGCAATCCGTTTTTTGATAGCAGCAGAAAAAAATTGTATGAGACCCTGCACCAGCACCTCACACAGCATCAAACTGCGGTCACTGCGCTTGCCTGATATGTACGCCAGTCAACAAAGGGGGGGAGGGATGAAAATCAAACGCCACGGTATCTCCATCGGAATAGAGCGAATCGATAATGATTTTCTGCTGTCTATCAAAGCGGTTGGCCGGCTGACCCATAAGGACTACGAACAAATCATACCTTTGCTGGAATATGCCCTTGAGGGCGTAAAACACCCCCAGGTGAGCATGCTTGTGGATATTCGCGATTTCGAGGGCTGGGGTCTGCATGCAGTGTGGGATGAGTTCAGGCTCGCCCTGAAACACGGTAACGAGTTCTCCCAGATTGCCGTACCCGGGGACGAGGAGTGGCAAGAAATCGCAACAAAAATTGGTGGCTGGTTTTTGAGTGGCGAGGTACGCTACTTTGAGGAAGATCAAAAAGCCATGGACTGGCTAACAACAGGGAATACCTCCAACAATAAACAGACTGACAAAAAATCGGCTTTCTCCACGCACTCGTGATAAGTAGTGGATTGTGGGGGCGTTTACGCTCCCTTTTTTTCTTCAAAAGGTCCGCGAAAATACCAGAAAGACTGTGTCTCACTGCCTCGGGGGAAAACCTGCGGCAACCGGCTATTTTGGGACGGAGGTCACCCAGTAGACAATTGCGAGTCATCACGCCACTATCCCGGGAAGCGCAATACCTACTGTGCCTGTGCAGTCTTTACAGGCACAAGTTACGGAGAATTCTCATAACTGCAATGGGTTCCCGCAATCTCACTGAGCCCGACTATATCCAGAATCTGCACGCTTCTGCCATCCACCCGGATCAATTGTTCGCGGTGTAAACGGGAAAAAAGCCGGCTAATCGTTTCTGCAGTCAGGCCCAGGTAATTGGCAATATCAATGCGTGACATGGAGAGTACAAACTGACTGGGCGAATATCCCCGCTGGGCATATCGGCTGGAGATGTTGATCAAAAATGCGGCGAGGCGAGTGTCTGCGGAACGCTTTCCCAGCAGCATTAATATCTCATTTTCCTGGCGCAGTCCGTCGGAAAACAGGCTGTAAATTTGCTGTTGCAACGCCGGGACCTGCCGGGCCAGCCGCTCCAACTGGACAAACGGCAGCAGACAGACGCTGCTGTCTTCCAGGGCCTCCGAATAACTGGTGTGGAGCCGCCTACTGTAGGCATCGAGACCAAGCAGCTCTCCGGGAAGGGCAAAATGGGTTACCTGGGTATCGCCATCGGCAGCAGTGACTACACACTTAAAACTGCCGGAGCGAATGGCAAAAAGGTCCTGAAAAGAATCTCCGGCGCTGTAGAGCATCTCCCCGGCCCTGACGATCCTCTTCCTGCCGGTAACGCCCTCCAGCCGGTCAATGTCAGCCCGGGACAATCCCGCAGGGAGGCACAAGCGTCTGACCGAACAATTGCTACAACTTATCGCCTCAGGCGAGACAACCATATCAAAACGACTGATAACCCAACTGTCGCAATTGTACCCCTTTCTCCCGGTAGCGTCGCGGAGAGTCAAACGAACATCCGAAAGGGGGATTTTTATTCTATGGAATAGTCAGTCTCTCAACCTGTGTCATACCGAAGAGCAAGTGAGGGAGAATTTTCTTTATTATATGCAACCGGTCAATGGGACTCCTCATAACTGCAGTGGGTGCCCGCCAGCTCACTCAGCCCCACCAAGTCCACAATCTCCACGGCCCTGCCGCTCACCTTGATCAGGTTTTCCCGCTGCAAGCGCGAGAACAGCCGGCTTACGGTTTCTGCAGTCAGCCCCAGGTAGTTGGCGATATCGGTTCGCGGCATGGACAGGATAAACTTGCTGTGGGAATAACCGCGGCGAGAATATCGACTGGAAATATTAATCAGCAGTGCCGCCAGGCGGGTATCCGCCGAACGCTTGCCAAGCAACATCAGAATATCATTTTCCTGGCGCAGCTCTTCGGAAAATATCGTGTAAATCTGTTGCTGCAGGGCCTGTACCTGGTGGGCGAGAATTTCCAGTTGAGTAAATGGCAACAGGCAGACGCTACTATCTTCCAGGGCTTCGGCATAACTGGGATGGACCCGGTCACTGTAGGCATCGAGACCGAGCAGTTCTCCAGGCAGGGCAAAATGCGTCACCTGGGTATCGCCATCGGCAGCAATAACCACCGTTTTGAAACTGCCGGAACGAATGGCGTACAGATTGGCAAAAGGGTCACCAGCGCGGTAGAGCGTCTCCCCGGCTTTCACCAGCTTTTTCCGGCGAGTGACCTGCTCAAGTCGATCGATATCGGCTTGGGATAATCCTGCCGGCAGGCATAAACGCCTGACTGAGCAGTTGCTGCAGCTGACCGCTACTGAGGAGTCCATCATACTAACCAGCCGGTAATTCAATTTGCGGCAATTGTAACCGCTAAGCGGGCAATCGTCGCCTGCAGCCAGTTAAAGAACACGGGAATATTGGGCCTGTGTCGGCTGGTTGTGTAGATAACTATCGAAAGCGGACGCCACATTTCGCACAAACCAACGCCCCTGCTCAGTAATCATAATTGCCTTGTCGTCCTGGTAAATAAGCCCGTCGTCAAACATAGGTTGCAGACGCTCGAGTTCCTCATGGAAATACTCTGCAAACGGTGTTCCCATACAGCGCTCAACCTCGTCTTTATCCAGGCGCAGGCGACACATGAGTTCGCTGATCACCCGTTGACGCAATCGGTCCTCCTCGCTCAACAACCAGCCCCGGCAAGCGGCATTTCCCCGCTCGCCAATGGCCTGGGCGTACTCTTTCAAGCGGTGCGAGTTTTGCCAGAAGCCACTTTGACTGTAACTGATTGCCGATGCGCCCAGTCCCACAAGGGCATCTGCAGGCATCAGGGTATATCCCTGGAAATTCCGTTGCAGCCTGCCCGTATCCGCAGCTTTGGCCAGTTCGTCGCCGGGGCGGGCGAAGTGGTCCATGCCGAGGAATGCATATCCCGCGCGCGCCAAGTGCTCCACTGCTGCCAGTTGCATGGCAATTTTTTCTGCGGCAGGGGGAATCAGATCGCTATCTATCAGGCGCTGGGCCTTAAAGCGGTGTGGCAAATGGGCGTAGTGATAAAGCGCGATACGATCCGGTTGTAACTCCAGCACCCTGTCCAAAGTGCGCTGCAGTGTGCCCAGGTTCTGCTGTGGCAGTCCGTAAATCAAATCGTAGGAAATGGAGACAAATCCCCGCTCACGCGCTGCAGCAGTCAGGGTACTCACCTGATCGGCACTGCAAATACGATTGATGGATCGCTGTACCTCGGCATCAAAATCCTGAATGCCCAGACTGAGGCGATTAAAACCCAGCTCCCTCAGGGTATCCAGCGTCTCCAGCTCCAGGGTACGCGGATCGGCTTCAATGCTGTACTCAACACCATCACCAGGGTTCAGATCAAAGACCTCTCCCAGCCCTTTCATTAACCGACGCAAATCAACATCGTTGAGGAAAGTGGGCGTACCACCACCCAGGTGCAACTGTGTTACAGGTACCTGCGCCACTTTATCGCGGTACCAGCGCGCCTCCTGTAAAAGATGATCGAGGTAACTGGAGGCGAGCCCATACTGCTGGGTGATCACTTTGCTGCAGGCACAGAAGTAACAGAGGGAGCGGCAAAAGGGAATATGGACATACAGAGAAAGGCTGCGGATGCCCTGTAGCCCTGTCCAGGGCCTGACGCCCTCCAGAGAACTGAACCGATCCGCAGTAGGATAAGAGGTATAGCGGGGGCAGGGCCCGCTGTAGCGGGATAACAGCGCTTGTGAAAGCCCGCCCACTTTGGTCTTTATCTCTTGCACCATATTCATCACAATTTATCAAGCCATTTGCGACAACCCCCGTCACAAACTGAAAGATGACCGTCAGGTCCACCAAAAGAAAACCGCAGCGGCTGCCCCATCCCGGAGCCCCGGTGTCACAGGCTTAGAACCGGTAGCCCAGCCCCGCCGTGTATACCAGCGGGTCGATATCCACGCTGGCGGTGATATCACCCACTTCCGGCACTGTCACTTTGGCGTCGGTATCGATATCGATCAAGAACACCGCCAAGTTGAACAACCAGCGCTTGTCCGCACCGAAGGCAAAATCCACTCCCGCTTCCGCGACCAGGCCAAAAGAGTTGTCCAGGGACAATTTGGCTCCTCCTGTTGCACCGAGGGTCGCGAATCTCGCATCCGCTTCGCTGTCAATGTCCTCATCAAAGAATACGGTGTAATTCAACCCCACTCCGAGATAGGATTGAACTGAAGACCGCTTATCCATGGGGTACCACTGCAGCAGCAGGGAGGGTGGGAGCTGCTTGGTTTCCCCAAGGTCAAAGGTCGCCCCCAGGCCCTCGACCTGAATATCGTGGGTGAACGGGGTTGCCGCCAGCAGTTCCACACCCCAGTGGTCGTGAAACATGTAAACACCCGTCAAGCCCAGAGCGGAGCCGTTGTCAACATCAACCCTGGTGCCACCCAGCCTGGCGCCCGACATTGACAGCGCGCTGGAACTGACATCGGGTGCTACTAAGGCGATGCCACTGCGCACAATGATGCTCCCCTTTTCATAGGCAAGTGCCGGTACAGAAAGTACAGCGGTCAAAGCAGCGGCTGTGCATGCAGTGATACGATTCATCAACTTCTCCATAGGGCAATTTGGCATTTTTCCCGACTTGAGAAGGCTTCTTCCAGGCCCACTCACCAGTCGCAGACAGGTTAACCGCTGACCTTGCTCAGGGGCTTGATCCAAATCAAGGTGTTCAAATGCACGGCACCAAGACCATCGATCAGTGCGATACATTAAGGTGGAACCAGGAAAACATGAGGTACATCAAGGGCAGGCAGGGGCGCTAGCTATCAGGAAACCCAAAGGAGCCATTGAGTCCTTCCTGAAACTAGCTTGTCGATGAGGGCGCAATACCTGGGAGACAGACAACTCGTATTTCACCCCCGAGACTGATCAGTTGCCGGATTCATGCTGCCCGGGCGCGTGGCTCAGCCGGCCACAGGCTGGCGCAAGCTCTCCGCCTCCACAGGTACGCAGCTCACTCAAGAGCGACCACCGACCGGTCCCATTCGGCAGCACTGACTTGGCATATAGCACCGCAGTGACCGGAAAATCCTAACTAGTCGGTCAAAACTCCTGCCGGGCGGCGGAACATATTTTGGATACTGGAGAAATCCAGTTGTTGGTTCACTGCACTGGCACCGTGCAGCTGATACAGGTTTTCCGCCAGCGCGCCCATGGGCGTGGACGAAGCGCTACCCGCCGCGGCATCCATGGCCAGGCGCAGATCTTTCAGCATCAGGGCCACACTGAAACCACCGCAATAACCATTGGCTGCGGGCACATTCTCCATCGCGCCAGGGTAGGGATTGTAATGAGTCAGAGACCAGTTGTTGCCTGAGCTTTCGCACATAATTTCCGAGAGCACTCTCGGGTCCAGCCCCTTGTCCACACCCAGTTGCAGCGCTTCGGCGGTACCGGTCATCTGCACCGCCAGCAACAGGTTATTGCAGATTTTCGCCACCTGCCCTGATCCAGCGCCACCCGCATGGAAAATCTTGCTGCCCATGGCCTGCAACGGCGCTCGCGCCACATCAATTGCCGCCATATCGCCGCCACACATAAAGCACAGGGTACCCGCTATCGCCGCGGCAGTCCCGCCGGACACAGGAGCATCAATTGCTCGGATACCGCGCACATAGGCCGCTTCATGCACCAGGCAGGCATCTTCCGCAGAAACCGTCGAGCAATCAATGACCAGGGTATCCTCCTGAAGCTGTTTTAACAGCCCTTGCTCACCGAGATAGAGGCCTTTGATCGCATCACCACTGGGCAACATGGAAATCACGGTGCCGGCCCCTTCCAGGGCCTGTCCAATATGCTCACAGGCCAGGCAGCCTTTCCTCTGTGCCTGCGCCAATGCCGCGGGATTTAAGTCAAAAGCCGCTACTTGGTATCCGGCCTTGACCAAATTGGCAGCCATCGGGCCACCCATATTACCCAGACCAAAAAAGGCTATCTTTTGCATAAAAACCACTCCGGTTTTTGTTGTTGGTGTCCCGGGCGAAAACGGCCCGGTTCGCTCTATAAATCTGCCAGCGGATGCTCGCCGTACCAGGGGCTGTCAAAGCAGCGCGCTACCTGCTCTGGAGATATCTCCTCCAGGCTCGCCGGTTGCCACTGCGGAGCACGGTCCTTGTCGATCAACAGAGCACGCACCCCTTCTTTGAAATGGCCACTGGCACAGAGGTTAACTGCCAGAGCCAGCTCCATGCGAAAGACATCGGCGAGGGACCGGTGGCGGGCCCGGCGCAGCTGCTCCCAGATAATCCAGGGCGTTAACGGAGAGCCCCCCGCGAGGGTGCTGGCGGAGCGCTGCAGCCATTTGTCTCCCCCCTGGTAGGAACGGATTGCCGTACACACCGCTGGCAGACTGGAGAAGTCCGTGAGCTGCTGGATCTGGTCATAGTGTTCCCACAGCACCGATTCCGGCCGCTGCAGCGATACGAGTTCAAACGTTTTCAGGCAATCACTGACGGTTTCGTGGTTGGCATCCACACCCTGGGCAAATGCCAACGCAGCCAATGTTTCCAGTACGGTATCGCGCTGGTCCTGCGCGATCATACGGTCCGCCAGGCCCACAAACAGGGCATCGGCACCATTAAACTGGGCACCTGTCAGCCCCAAAAACAGCCCAAGACGGCCAGGCATACGGTTCAGGAACCAACTGCCTCCCACATCGGGAAACAGGCCGATTGTAATTTCAGGCATGGCCATGCGGGTGGTTTCAGTGACAATACGGTGACTGGCCCCGGCCATAATACCGATACCGCCGCCCATCACGATGCCGCCACCCCAAACCACAACCGGCTTGGAATAGGTATGGATTGTGTAGTCGAGACGATACTCGCAGGAGAAAAATTCTGTGTTATATCGGCCATCCCCTGTCTCCCCATAGCTCGCCGACTGTTGGTATAGGGTCACCACATCGCCTCCGGCACACAGCGCCCTGTCGCCACTGCCGTCTATCCACACAACAGCCACCGTATCGTCCCGAGCCCACGCATCCAACTGGGCACAGAGCCGCTCTATCATCTGCAGGTTCAACGCATTCAGTGCCTTGGGCAGGTTGAGAGTCGCGACCGCCACAGCGCCACGCCGGGAAAATAATACGGGGAAATCCTGATCCATTGTTGTCTGTCTTATTGCACCTGTACTTGATAGCTTCGCAGTTAAGCACAGATCGCTGCGGGCGTCAGCCACACGCGAGTACAGCCCCCTTACCCAGGCCCACGCAGTTGCACTTTCTACGCAAACTGATAAGTTGCGCGCAAATTCTCACCGATTCCAACACTCATTACTGGAACCCAGATGGCTGAATACGTTTACACCATGAACCGGGTGGGCAAGGTAGTGCCACCCAAACGCGAAATCCTCAAGGATATCTCCCTGTCCTTCTTTCCCGGTGCCAAGATTGGTGTGCTGGGACTCAACGGTGCCGGTAAATCCAGCCTTCTGCGCATTATGGCCGGTGTGGATCAGGACTATCATGGTGAAGCCCGGGCCATGCCCGGTATCAAAGTGGGCTACCTGCCTCAAGAACCCCAGTTGGACCCCGGCAAAACCGTGCGTGGCAATGTGGAAGATGGCATGCGGGAAGCCATCGACGCCCTCGCCGGCCTCGAACAGGTCTATGCCGATTATGCAGAACCCGACGCAGACTTTGATGCCCTGGCAAAAAAACAGCAGCAGCTAGAAGATATCATTCATGCCTGGGACGCCCACAACCTGGAGCACCGCCTGGAAGTGGCTGCCGACGCCCTGCGCCTGCCATCCTGGGACGCGGATATCACCAACCTGTCCGGTGGTGAAAAGCGCCGTGTGGCCCTGTGTCGCCTGTTACTGTCGCGCCCCGACATGCTGCTGCTCGACGAACCCACCAACCACCTGGATGCCGAATCCGTGTTCTGGCTGGAGCGCTTCCTGCACGATTTTACCGGCACCGTCGTAGCCATCACCCATGACCGCTACTTCCTCGACAATGTGGCTGGCTGGATTCTGGAACTGGACCGCGGCCACGGCATCCCCTGGGAAGGGAACTACACCACCTGGCTGGCACAGAAAGAGCACCGCCTGGCACAGGAACAGCGCGGCGAACAGGCCCGTATGAAGGCTGTACAAAAAGAGCTGGAGTGGGCCCGCCAGAATCCCAAAGGCCGCCAGTCCAAGAACAAGGCCCGCCTCGCACGCCTGGAGGAGATGCAGTCTCAGGATTTTCAGGCCCGCAACGAGACCAACGAGATCTATATTCCGCCCGGTGAACGCCTCGGCGACAAGGTGATCGAGTTCGAGAGTGTCAGCAAAGGTTTTGGTGATCGCCTGTTGCTCGAGAACCTGTCCCTGTGCATCCCCAATGGCGCTATTGTCGGTATCGTTGGCGGCAACGGCGCCGGAAAATCCACTCTGCTTCGTATGATCAGCGGCTCAGAACAACCGGACGCCGGAGAAATTCACATCGGGGACACCGTCAAAGTCGCCTATGTGGAACAGGGCCGCGAAAACCTGGATAACAGCAAAACCGTTTGGGAGGCCATCTCCGACGGCCACGACAGGCTCAAGATCAATCACTACGAAGTGGGGTCGCGCAACTACGTGGGCCGCTTCAACTTCAAAGGCAGCGATCAGCAAAAACGGGTGGGCGAGTTGTCCGGCGGGGAGCGCGGGCGCCTGCACCTGGCCTATACCCTCAAACAGGGCGCCAATGTACTGCTGCTCGATGAGCCCTCCAACGATCTGGATATCGAGACACTGCGGGCTCTGGAAGAAGCCCTGCTCAATTTCCCCGGTTGCGCCCTGGTGATCTCCCACGACCGCTGGTTCCTGGACCGTGTCGCCACCCATATCCTCGCCTACGAAGGCGAGAGCGAAGCCGTGTTTTTTGAAGGTAACTACACCGAATACCACGAGGACTTTGTTCTGCGCAAGGGCGAAGAGGCCACACCACATCGCATGCACTATAAGAAACTGAAGACCTGAAAGTAAGAAAGCCCGCAGAATGCGGGCTTTCTTTAAAAAATTGAAATAGCACAACCAAACCTCGGTTAATAAAGGCGCAATTAAAGACTCCTTAAGGGCCAATCAGAAACCGGCTGCCTTCGCTGAATATAAAAAAACACACTGGCAATAACCGATCATTATGGGTGCGCAATCACAATCAATGTATTTGCGTACTTTTGTACGCAGGCCATGGCCCGGCGCAAATTTCCCGGGTCCAGGGCAGCAAAACTTTCGTCCAGCACGACCATTTGCGCGTTTTGCAACAGGGCACGGGCAATAAACAACCGGCTCATCTCCCCGTGAGACAGGCGCCAACCCATCTCGCCCACCGTCTGCAGCATACCCGCGGGCATTTTTTGCAAAAGCGGAGTAAGACCGAGTTCGTCGCAGATAGCATAGGCTTTGCGCAGGCTCTCCTGCCGTGGCGGCCACTCGTCGCCCATCAGCAGGTTGAACAGGAAAGAATCGCCAAGCACATGGTTTTCATGAAATTGGGGGGCGGAGGCCACCAGCCTCTGCCACTGCCCAGGACCAAGACTGTTGCCATCGTACCCATTTAAGAGCAACAGGCCTTCGTCCGGTTTCTGGAGGCCGGTAATCACATTGGCAAGGGTGGATTTTCCAGAGCCGGAGACACCCTGCAAAAGCAGACGGTCGCCGGGATAAATGACCAGGCTGCACTCCGCCAGCACCAGCTTTTCTTTTTTCGGGTAACTGAAACACAGATCGCGGAGGTAGCACAGGGGTTGGGTGTCAGGCCCAGAG
Source organism: uncultured Microbulbifer sp. (assembly GCF_947489355.1). Classification (GTDB taxonomy): domain Bacteria; phylum Pseudomonadota; class Gammaproteobacteria; order Pseudomonadales; family Cellvibrionaceae; genus Microbulbifer. Next base: position 132,933 of record NZ_CANLDD010000004.1, read on the forward strand.
GCTGTGCTGCCGGTTGCGATAGGTGCAGCACCGGGAGAGGAGCGTTTTTGTGGTGCCTCCAGGGCAAAGAGTTCCCGCACGTTTTCCCAGGCCACCAGGGCGCTCAAGGCACCAGTAAAGCCATTTAGGCACTTGAGCACCGCGCGATAGCCGAGCAGCACTCCGCCCAGGGCCACAGCGAGTTGCGCACTGTCGGAGTTGCCGGCGATAAACACAGGCGCCAGCCCGGCCACCCCCAGCATAAGCCAGAGACGTGGCAATAGCGCTGCCAAATGCACCATGGTGCTGTCCATACCTGCGGAACTTTGCAGGTAGTCACTCAACTCGCGGTCCTCTCCCCGGTGCCATTCAGCCGGCGGCTGCTGTGCAAGGCGGGTGCGGTGGCCGAGCATTTTTTCTATCAAGCGGTGGGTCATGGTCAAACGCCGGGCAGTCCAGCGGCGGCGGCTGCGGTATTGGGCCCGGCCGAGAAAAAAGGCCAGCATTAAAAACGGCAACAACATCAACAGATGCAAGGGTCCGCCGGCCCCCAGGGCGAGCACAATACAGGCCAGTGCTAGTTCCACTATGCCCAGCAACAGCGAGAAGCTGCCCTGAAGAGCGCTGGCCTCAAGGCTTTCCGCATCGTAAACCCGCCCGAGTACCTGGCCCGAGCCCATATGCCGCACCTTGTCCGTATCGATACGCAGGGCGCTGACGAGTAGGCGCTGTTTTAGCAGCGCGCCGGTCTCCACCGATACCGAACCCTGCAGTTGCGCCGTGAGCAATGACAAGGGAACCTGCGAAACCAGCAGAAGCACCCAGGCCACGAGCCAGCCGGCATCAATAGAGCCGCCCAGTAGAGCGCGGCCGATTACCCACCAACTGGCCAGGAACAGGGCCATTTGTAACGCGTGAAAGCCGAGCATCGCGAGAAAACGCCGGTGCAGGCCTTTCTGGCGCAGTTGCTGCCAGAAAGGCCGGTGCGCGGGCTGGCGCAGCAGCCAGCACTGCTCAAGGTGCAACCCTGCCAGGCTTTCCCGCAGCAGGGTACTGGTGGCCCTGCTGCGGCGGCGCCCGCCAATACCGGCGCTGTCGAGCAGGCGGTTGATGCGCTGGCGCTGGGGCGCCGCCTGCGCGTGGGTGAGCTGGATCATCACCCGCCGCAGACACACCTTTTGCACTTGCAGAGCGGGGGTGAGCAGGTGCAGGCGACGGCGATTACCACCGCACAGGGCGATAAAATACACCCTCTCGCCAAAGCGCAGGCGGATCAATGCCGGCGCGGCACGCGTCAGCACCTGTTCCAGCTCTCCGTAACCGCAGCCGACTTTCTCTATCTGCAAATCCAGGGCCTCAGCACCCAGCTGAAACCGGGTATCAATATTCTCTAACCCCTGTGCGGCGGCACTGGAGTCGGGCGTGTCGGGCCCCAGCCCACAGTGCCGGGCCAGGGTTTGTAGGGCCGTATCCAGTTGGGCAATGGGCCAGCACAGGGCGCGCAGACTGTTATCCACAGATTCAGCGCTCACAGGCCACCTCCGCAGTTGCATCCGCCGTTCGGAGGGAGTCGGCTTCTGCCTGAGGCGGCACTTCCGAGAGGCGCCCGCCCCGCATGCGCAAATGGCGCCAGTCGGTACTTTTCCAGCAGTCCTGCCACAAAGTTTGCTCCGCTACCAGCAATTGGGCGTAACGCGTGTCCCTGCGTTTGCTCAATACCGCCGGTGTGCCATCTTCCACTATGCGACCGTCCTCAACCACCAATACACGATCAAAGTGTTGTGTTTCGGCAATATCGTGGGTCATGCAGATCAATGTGATGTCCTGCCAGGCCTGACGCACACGCCCGAGCAGGCGCTGGCGCTGGTCGCGGTCCAGGCCGCGAAAGGGCTCATCCAGGATGGCACAGCAGGGCACTTCGCGGCCCAGGGCACGGCCGAGACGCACGCGCTGACCCTCCCCGCCACTGACCAGCCCCCCCCCCTCTCCCAAGGCACTCTGCAGGCCATCTGGCAGCGAGGCCAGCAGTTTGAGTAAATCCGCCTGCTCAAGAATCGGATACAGCGGCGCGTTGGGGGCGTTTCCGTAGTGCAGGTTGTCAAGCAGGCTGTTGTTCCACAATTGAATGGCGGGATCTACCCAGGCGCAATGCAGGCGGAAGCGGGCCTGCAGTTCCCCTTTCAGCTCGGCACCGTTTAGCAGTACGCGACCCTGGGCAGGCCTGTGCCAGCCCAACAGCAGACCCGCCAGGCTGGATTTACCCGCACCGGATGCGCCCACGACAGCGATATGTTCGCCAGGGCCTATTTCCAGATTGATATCATCGAGAATGGTTCGGCCGCTGGCATTTACCCGAATATCCTCAAAGCGAAAATGCGCGGGCCGCTTCGGGTTAAAATCGGCGACCTTGACTGTGGTATCCGGTGCGCCCTGGTCCTCAACCGCCTGCAGTGGTTCGAGCGCCCTCAGCAAGGTGGTGCGCTGGCGGGGGTATTCACGGATTCGCACGGCGATATCCTCGCCCAATGGTGGCAGCGCCAGCACCCAGTAAATTAACAACAGCAGATCGGGGTCTGCCCCGCGGCTGTGGATACAATAAATCACCAGGGTAGCGGCAAGTGCACAGTTCACAACCAGTTGCAGAGCCTGGCTGTTGAGCTGAAAGCGCAGGAAGGTATAACCGGCCCTGATCCATTCGGAAAGCAAGACCTCATGTTCCCTGCGTACCGATTCCCCAGCGCCATGGGTACGTATCGGCACAACCCCCAACAGCGCATCCATATAGAACCGGGCCAGGGCACCGGTATGGGTCTGCACTCTCATATTGTGATCATTGAGCACCGGCTGAAACAACAGTGGAATCGCTACCTGCAATGCCGCCATCAGAAGTACCAGCGGTGCAGCTGAGGGCACAAGCCAGATAATGCCTGCGGCCGTCGCGAGCAGCATGAAGACGTTGAAGAGGATACCGCCCCCCAGCACCGGCAACTCCCTGAGGGCGGTAATTCGGTGGCTGCGCTCGGCGGTATCCGAGGTGGGGCGACTCTGGAAAAAGTGCTCCGGTATCTGCGGCAGCGCGGAGAGAAAGCGCATGCGAAAACGGTTTTCCAGGTGTCGCCCCAGCACCCGTTGCAGCTTGGCAACGGGAAACTGCAATAAAATGACGGTGAGCAAAAAGCCCAGTAGCAGAGCCACGGCTCCCATACGCTGCAGACCGGTGGCCAGTTCGCTGTGGATATCGATAAGGCCGCGAAACAGCAGGGCCTCAGCCATCAAACCGAATACCGCGCCGAGCATCGCCAGCGCAATAATTACCGGAGCGAGCAGGCCATCCTCGCGGAGTAGATGCCACAGCTGCGGCAGGGGGCGCACCGATGGGGCTTGCAGCGCCCTGACCAGCGACCTGGAGCGCGGCTTCACCGCATCCGCTTTGCGCACGCCCTTGACACGCACGACCACAGCGCCACTGAATTCCAGTTGTTCCGGGGCCAACTCCATGCTTTCACCAGACGCAAACCCCGCCTGGCGATAGGGGCGCACACACCAGTACTGCTCCGGCACCAGGGTGTGTGCGCAAGTGGCATCTGCGCCGAATTCCTCCACCAGCTTCTGCAGCATACTATTGATTTCCGCACCGCGTCGCACAGCACCTGCCGACATCAGCGCGGTCAACATGCGTACTGACGCATCAAGAAACGCCAGGGAGAACCAGTTACCCGACTCGAGGGATCGCCGGCACAAATCCGACCTGTCCAGCTCGGAAACCTTGAGCCGCTGCATACGTTCGCACAGCGGATCGATAAAATCAGCACCTCCAGCCCAGCTGCGCCAATCCTTCGGGGGCAGACGCAAGGTATGGACATGCAGTTCGTCGAGAAAACGGCGCGCACTGGGCCAGCGCCTGCCGCTGGCGGGGTCCATTAATTGCACAACACCCCCGTGGTTGCGCCAGGCCACCACAAAATGGGTATTGCCGTTTGGCAGGCGTACCACCACCATGCCCGGTAAATAGCCCGGCGCATTCAACAGTAGGTGATCCTTGGGCACCACCATCTGCGCGGCATCCAGTCCCAACTCGACAGCGACCCGCTCCAGGGTATTGATGGAGGTGCCATCTACATCGGTTTGGCAGGCATCGCGCAGGTGGCCATAGTGAACACTGACCCCGAAACCCTCCAGCAGGCACTTAAGGGATGCCGGGCCGCAGTCCATATTGGAAGTCTGGATCACTTCAGGCACCAGCCAGCGGGTTTTCCGATTCACGGCAACCTCTCTACTGTGGCCTGGCGACTCTGGCGCTCCCCGGTAAGAGCGTCCCCCACCCGTTGCAGCAGCAGCTGGTAAGGGGTTTTGGTGCCCGTGGCAATTTCAACCCTGGCGGGCAGATCATGCAGGAGCGGTAACTGCGGCGGTACTTTTCCCTGCAGGGAAAGCTGCACAAGAATCCGCTCCTGCCGCACGGCACTGGCCACCCGCTCCACCCGGGCATGTAACTGGCCGTAGCGTGCCCAGGAAAAACCATCCAGTTTTACCCGGGCATATTGACCTGGTCGGATATGGCCGAGTGCCTGAGCCGGCGGGAAGTATGCCTGTATGCCAATGCCACCCTCTGCCTGGATGGTGGCAACCTGTTGTCCGGCAACCAAGACTTCACCCTCGCGAATATCCGCCAAGGAAGCGAGGGTACCGGTGATCGGCGCACGCAACTGTTGCTCGTCGGCAGCCAGAGTGCTCTGCCGCATGCGAGTTTCCACTTCAACCAGTTTGCGCTGGATATTAACACTGCGCTGTTTCAGCTCACTGACCACCAGTTGGTACTCATTGGCAATTTGCTCTCGGCGATCCTGCTCTGCGCGGATGTCGGCCTCTGCCGCAAGCGTTTCCATCGCCATCTGCTGGTATGTGCGCTTGGCCACAAGATAATCGAGCTCCGAACTCTGCTGTTTTTGTAAAAGCCGCTCGTAACGTTCCGTTACCTCGGCCTGGATTTGCTGGTTGCTCACCTGCAACTGGTGCTGTCCCCGGAGGAATTTAAGCTGGTCGAGCAGGGCTTTATCCTCCTCCGCAAATTTTTTATCCAGTAAACTTTGATCCCGCTCAATCGCAGCAAGTTGTTCGGTGAGTCTCTGCGAAACCCTGGCATCCCCATCCAGTTCCAGGTCCAGGGCCGAAGTATCCAGTTGTATCAACAGGTCGCCAGTTCTCAGGGTATCACCGAGAGAGGCGGCAATAGCAACAACCCGGCCGGCTCTTTGTGTGCTAACTTGCACCGTGTTTTGTGCCTGCTCGAGCCTGGCCACATCACTGACACTGTAGGTGGTAATGTCTTTGCTAAAAAACCAGATCGCCCAGGCCACCATCAAGAGTATCCCGCAGGTGGACACCAGGGCTAAAGAATGGATCGTCTCGGAGGCTATAGAGCGGGTAGTGTGAACAAAAGGTGTGGGCAATGCGATTTATCCAATTGGTACCAATTAAGGCTTGTGCAAGTTATGATGGGTTTTTATTCCATGCACAGCCAAATCTAAGTCCCCCCTGCTTAATAGTCAAATCCAGTTAAATGGTAGTGTTCAGAATTCTGTGTCATTTCTTTATCATTAGCAAAAAAGAGATGACCTATGACCAAACCTACTTTCGAT
>NZ_CANLDD010000005.1 GCF_947489355.1 uncultured Microbulbifer sp.
GGTTTCGTCACCTTCATCAAAACCGGTAAACCCCCTCTTTTCAAGGAGATGTGTCAGATTTGGTCTGAACTAATACATTTAAATCATGGCTGCTGAGTACTTTTTTGTTTAATCTATTGCTCTTATCAGCTGTAAACGGAATTGTTAAGAGGTGGGGTCAGTTCTTAGGTGAACTGCAAATATTCTCAAGCATGTTCAAAGTTGAACTAACTCCCTGAACAAGATAAGCCTGCATGCCTGTTTTCCTGGCGGCAGCGACATTGCCGGGATTGTCATCAAAAAATACAATTTTTTTTGGGTGGATTTTTAATGTTTCGATAGCGAATAGAAAAAACGCTATCTCCGGTTTTGCCATTCCAATTTTATGTGAAGCAAAGATATGTTCAAAATAGTCATGGGCACGAAATTCCAGTGTGATTCTTGGCCAGTGGATGGCATTCGTATTGGAAAGTGCGGATACGCCAAATTCTCTGCTGACGTTCATCAATAGCTCCGTTGCGCCGGGATAGAATCCTTTTGGCCATCGCTCGAAGTGGGAGAGGATCTCATTAACCGTGTGATCAAGTTTCAGATCCTGTTTCATCGTATTGGCAAACGCATCTGGAGAAATAAGGCCTTTCTCAAATTTTCTTGCAGTTTCTGATGAAAGCCAATCAGAAAAAGGCATTTTATGCGCAGGGAACGGCGAGCCGGAAAGCTCTATCAGGACGCCACCAAGGTCGAAAAGTATCCATTCTATTTTCTGGCGCATAGCTCACCTTTTCCTGTAGGGTATTTTTTACAGCGGTCCCTCTCTTTCCTACTTTTCTGAACAGTTCTTTACCAGCAAAAGCGTGTCAATTTGAAGCAATAGTTAAAATAGTGATGACGCTTCTTTAGTTTGCACTATTGTGCCACCTGCCCAAAAACGCCTGTCAATCGCTATATATTCAAACTGAAAGGTTTCCGGCCCTCCCGCGCGGTGGTCTATCGGTGAGCGGTGGTCTAGCCATTCTCCCACAGGAAAACCCCAACACCAAGTGTGTATCTGAGTATTTCAAGTCTGACCGCCAGTGGGTTTTGGCTGGATTTAGGGTCTTTATACTGTATTATTTTGTAGCATTTATTTATCTGATTTTTAATCATGATTGCTTCAATCAATCATCGCTACCCTGTCTGCCTCTGTTGCCATCAGTACTCTCTGGTGGTGTTGGCTCCCTCTATGTATTCGTTACAGATACACGACTGAAACTGTTTGTGCGCTTCGGTCTGCCTAGCCAAGGCCGGATTTGCCGGGCCGGCTGTCTTGCGCTGCCTTTGCCGGTTCTCTGCAGGGAGTTGCTTGCTGGGGAGGGGGAATAGTGTCCCTTATCGTTAATTGGCGAATAAAGTGGTACGGTAGGCACCCCTAATAATTGAATAACACTTTATGTAGCTAGGAGTTGTACATATGGCACAGATCAAAGCTTTGGATAAAAAGGCACATGCCAACCTGAAATTCACCCAGGACATCACGTTTGACCATGTCAGCGGCAATCATATCCTGCCGCTGGTGGTGCAAGAGATGGTACAGGCGAGCCAGAGCTACCCGATCCTGTTCGTAAAAGACCAGGACACCGATCAATTCAAAGTGGTTGCCCTGACAGGCCTGCGCCCCGGTGAAAACCTCTTCTCCGGTAGCGAAGGCTGGGATGGCAGCTATGTACCGCTGCAGGTACGCACCTATCCCTTTGTGCTGGTGAAGAACCCCGAAGATACCGATCAGGCGGTGCTCTGCATCGATGAAGATTCCAAGATGCTGAGTGAATCCGAGGGTGAGCCACTGTTTGAGGAGGATGGCGAGCAAACCGACTACCTGAAAAACTGTGCCCAGGCCGTTGTAGAGGCCGCCCAGCGCGTGAGTGTTACCGAGCAGTTTGTCGAATTTCTGGTATCCAAGGATTTGCTCACCCAGAAGAAATTGACCCTGCGTGTTACCGAGAACGACAAGCCCTACGATCTGACCGGTTTCTTTGTGGTGGATGAAGAGAAGCTGAATAAGTTGTCCGATGAGGATTTCTTGGAGTTGCGCAAACGTGGCGCGCTGCCGGCTATCTATGCTTCCGTGATGTCTTCCATGCAGGTTCAAAGCCTGATTCGCAAAAAACGGGCCGGCTGATCCCTATTGCCCGGCAGCGATGGTTGGCGGGTGTTGCGTATCTACAATGCGGGTTCTGGGTTATGCCTCCAGCACCCGCTGTACTGTGTGCGATGATTCTCCCCTCAATGATTCGCGCTCAAATCATAAGGTGAAAGAAGGGGGGGGGCGCGGTTTTCCATCCGCTACTGATTTTCCTGGCTGGTGCTTTCCTACGGAGTTGTGGTATGCCTGCCAGTCTTGGTCGCGGTGCAGTCGAGCCGTAGGTTCCTGCGTTGCTGGTAAGGGCTTTTTTGTACTTGGTTTGAGCGGGGGCTGAATTGGTCGGAAGAGATGGCTGGGGCGGTAGGATTCGAACCTACGCATGACGGGATCAAAACCCGCTGCCTTACCGCTTGGCTACGCCCCAGTTTCAGAGTTGTAAAGGTGGGCCTTTGGCTTGAAATGGTAGCAAGGGGGAGACTTGAACTCCCGACCTCAGCATTATGAGTGCTGCGCTCTAACCGGCTGAGCTACCTTGCCATTTTCCCTGTTCTTGCCCGGGCCTGACCGAGGGCGCGCATTATCATGCTCCAGATCGGGCGTGTCAACTCTTTTTTGTATTCTTTTCAGTTAGTTAGGAGGTTTTCTTTTGTGTCCGGCGCAGGGCCCGAACGACGCCTGGGGCCGGTGATAGCGGCGAGGGCGGAGCCCGCCACTACGGCGCCGGCGCCGGACCAGCTGATCCAGTTGAGCGGCTCCACGGCGATATAGTCCGGCCAGGTGGCGCTGATCAATGTACTCAACAGCAGGGTAATGACCGGCACCAGCGACAGGGTGGCGCTGACGCTGGATGCCTCCCAATGGACCAGGGCCTTGCTGAAAGCGCCGTAGGCGATCAGGGTATTGGCAGTGAGGAAAGCCAGCAGTGCCCATTCGAGCCCGCTGAGATGTGTGACCGCCAGTGGATCAGCCATGGGCAGGAAGCAGAGGGTACCGGCGATGTAAATCAATACCAGAAGATCCTGTGGTGTGGCCCGGCAGAGAATTTTTTTCTGGAAGAAGCCGTATACGGCCCAGGCCACAGCCGCCACCAGGATATATCCCAGACCCAGAAGATAGTTTTCGCCGCCGTCGGTCAAATTGCCCAGGCGCTGGTTGAAAAAGAGCAGTAAGCCGGTCACCACCATGGCCACGCCGCACCACTGGCGCGGCGAGAAGCGCTCCCCGAGCCAGAGTACGCTGGAGATCAACAACAGCAATGGCGCCAGTTGAATCACAATTTGTGCAGCGCCAGGGGTGATGTAATCGAGGCCACTGGCATAGGTGAGGTAATTAACCAACAGTCCCAAAACAGCCAGCAGGGTAAAAGGCAGCAGGGCGCGGCCAAATAGCGCCCCGAGCTTCAGCTGTCGCGACTGGCCGTAGTAGGCGCCCGCCAGCAGAGCGGCGCCGGCAAAGCGGTACCAAGTGGCCGTTTCGGGGCTGACATGCTCCAGCAGACCTTTGAGGGCGATGGGCAGGGCGGCCCACATGAAAACGGTTACCAGGGCCAGGGGAAGGCCGATTTTCCAGTTTGATTGCGCCATGAGTTCCCGGTCGGTGGAAAGCCGCCCCGGTGACAGGGCGGCGAGGAAAGAAAAAGATCAGACGTTGAAGCGGAAGTGGATGACATCTCCATCTGCAACGATGTAATCCTTGCCCTCCAGGCGCCACTTTCCGGCTTCCCTGGCGCCGGCCTCGCCGTCACAGGCAACAAAGTCACTGTAGCCAACCACTTCCGCGCGGATAAAGCCCTTCTCGAAATCTGTGTGGATTTTGCCGGCAGCATTGGGTGCTGTGGCGCCGAGGGGGATGGTCCAGGCGCGCACCTCTTTGACGCCCGCGGTGAAGTAGGTGTGCAGGCCCAGCAACTGATAGCCAGCGCGAATCACCCGGTTGAGGCCGGGTTCCTCCATGCCCAGTTCGTGTAGAAACTCCTGCTTTTCGTCGTCGTCCAGTTCGGCGACCTCCGCTTCCAGCTTGTTGCAAATGGGTACCAGTACGGCATTCTCTTCCGCGGCAATAGCGGCGACCGCATCCAGATGCGGATTCTGCTCAAGGCCCTCTTCGTGTACGTTGGCGATATACATGGTGGGCTTCACGGTGAGCAGGCTCAGTTCGCGCAGATCGGCCAGCGCTTCTTCGGACAGGCCAAAAGAGCGCAGTGGCTTGGCTTCGTTCAGGTGTGGCTGGATTCTTTCCAGCAGGGCCTTCATTTTGATCGCGTGTTTGTCCTGTCCCTTGGCGGCGCGGGTGTAGCGTTGCAGGGCCTTTTCCACAGTATCCAGGTCGGCCAGGGCCAGCTCGGTATTGATCACCTCGATATCGGACAGGGGGTGCACCTGGTTGGCTACGTGGATCACGTTGTCGTCCTCGAAGCAGCGCACAACGTGGGCGATGGCGTCGGTTTCGCGGATGTTGGCGAGGAATTTGTTACCCAGGCCCTCGCCTTTGGAGGCACCCGCGACCAAACCGGCGATGTCGGTGAATTCCATGGTGGTTGGAATCACTTTTTGCGGTTTGACGATCTGCGCCAGCTTGTCGAGGCGGCTGTCCGGTACCGGCACAACGCCGGCGTTGGGCTCGATGGTGCAGAAGGGGAAGTTCTCAGCGTCGATACACGCCTTGGTCAGTGCGTTGAACAGGGTGGATTTGCCCACATTGGGCAGGCCGACGATACCGCAAGTAAAACCCATAGTGCTATTTTTCCGTTTGCCTGAGGCGCGTCTGCACGCGCTGCTGATCTGTGGTGGAGAGTCCGGTCGTGACGGCGCTGGCGGGAGCCTGGGTGGGGTGTATGGCCACCAAAAAAACCGGGCCAGCCGGCGCAATACCGGCGATTTGGCGCAGCACACTAGCAAGTTTCCGGGACAAAAAGCAAGCCGGCCAACAGGGTCTATTGGCCTGCCGGGGTCGCCGTATGCAGTGTCTTCATAGCCCCGCCCCAGTCGCCGCTGGCGGCAGAGGGTAGTACACTGATCGCGCGCTCAATGGTTTCGGCCAGTGTTTCCTGTTCCGCTCTGGGGGCCCGCTGCAGTACGAACCGGACCACGTCACCGCCGCGGCCGGGATGACCGATGCCGAGCCGCAGGCGCATAAAATTCCGATTGTTGCCCAGCGCGGCAATGATATCTCTCAGGCCGTTGTGACCACCGTGGCCGCCGCCGGATTTCAGGCGCGCGGTACCGGGGGGCAGATCCAGTTCATCGTGCGCGACCAGAATGGCCTCCGGGGGAATTTTGAAAAAATGCACCAGCGGGGCTACTGCCCGGCCACTGCGATTCATATAAGTGGTGGGGATCAACAGGCGAATATCCCGGCTGCCGATGCGCAGGCGGCCTGTCAGGCCGTGGGCTTTGCTGTCCTGATTGAGCTGGACGCCGTGGTGGCGTGCCAGCTCGGTAACAAAATCGGCACCGGCGTTATGCCGTGTCCGGTCGTATTCCGGGCCGGGGTTTCCCAGGCCGACAATTAACTGGATCGGGGTGTCCGGTGCCGCTGCCAAAACGCTTACTCTTCGCTTTCACCGGATTCGGTTTCGGCTTCAGTCTCAGCATCAACAGCGCCGCGTGGCTTGTGGATAGAGGCGACAACCAGATTGTGGTCTTCGCCGTGGCTCAGGTCCACAGACTCAACCGCTGCCGGCAGTTGCAGGTCGGAAATGTGCAGTATGTCGCCCATTTCCAGGCCCGCCAGGTCCACTTCGATAAACTCGGGTAACTTGGCGGCGGGGGCGCGCACTTCCAGCTCGGTCAGTGTGTGGGAGACGATGCCGCCGGCCTTTACCCCTTTGCAGGCGTCTTCGTTGAGGAAGTGCAGGGGCACTTTCACATGTACCTTGGTGTTGGCGGAAACCCGTTGAAAGTCAACGTGGAGCAGCAACGGCCTGGCGGGGTGGCGCTGCAGATCGCGCAGGATCACTTTCTCGGCTTTACCGTCGATGTCCAGGGTTAGCATGGAAGAGAAGAAAGCTTCATTTTCCAGGGCCTTGAACAGGTCTTTTTGCATTAAGGATACGGATTGTGGCTCGGCTTTGCCGCCGTATATGATGCCGGGTACACGGCCTTCCAGGCGACGCAGGCGGCGGCTCGCACCTTTCCCCTCATCGCTGCGGGCAATGGCGTTCAATTTGATATCAGACATGGGTTAAACCTCGGATTGTCTGTCCAGGGCGACCTGCGACCGGACCGCGCTGGCGTTGTTGAAATTGGGTTTTTGGACCCAACAGGAATCGCCCGGTAGACCGGGCGGGCGCGTATTTTACGGGAATCGACGCCGAAGGCAAAGTGCTCCGGCGGGTAAAAGATAACCGGGTAGCCGCCGGGGCCGGGCTGTTAGCGAAACATTGCGGAGAGGGATTCCTCGTTGCTGATGCGGCGCATGGACTCGGCCAGCATCGCGGACAGGGTCAGCTGGCGAATCTTTGGCGCTCTTTCCATCTTGTCGCCTAGGGGAATGGAATCGGTGACGACAAGCTCGTCGAGTACCGAATTGTTCAGATTGTCGATGGCATTGCCCGATAGCACCGGGTGGGTACAGTAGGCGACGACTTTCTGGGCACCGTGTTCCTTGAGGGCGCTGGCGGCATTGCACAGGGTGCCGGCGGTGTCCACCATATCGTCCACCAGCAGGCAGGTGCGACCGCTGACTTCGCCGATGATATTCATCACCTCCGCCACATTGGCGGCGGGGCGGCGCTTGTCGATGATGGCCAGGTCACAGTCGAGGCTCTTGGCCACGGCGCGGGCGCGCACTACGCCGCCGATGTCCGGGGAAACGACCACCAGATTCTCGTATTTCCGGCGCTCGATATCGTCCAGCAGCACAGAGGAGCCGTAGACATTGTCCACGGGTACGTCGAAGAAGCCCTGGATCTGCTCGGCGTGCAGGTCTACGGTCAATACGCGGTCAATACCCACGCTGACCATCATGTCGGCGACCACTTTGGCGGAGATGGGTACGCGCTGGGACCTGACGCGGCGATCCTGGCGGGCGTAGCCGAAGTAGGGCACCACGGCGGTGACGCGGCCGGCGGACGCGCGGCGCAGGGCGTCTACCAGCAGAATCAGCTCCATCAGGTTGCGGTTGGTGGGCTGGCAGGTGGATTGCACCACAAAAACGTCGCGGCCGCGCACGTTATCGGTAATTTCAACGGCAATTTCGCCATCGGAGAAGCGTTTGACCAATGCCTCTCCGAGGGGGATCGCCATATGGTCAACCACTTTTTGTGCCAGCTCCGGATTTGCATTGCCGGTAAAGACCATTAAGTCAGCCACTGCGAGTTCCTTTAGTTTGTCTTGAAGTGTAGGTGTGTGCACAATTTTGCCAGCAGTTGGCGTAGGGCATTTCCCGTTCTTGCCTATTGCGGGAGAGACGGGGCGGGATAGGGGTATTCTGTTGGCCGCTCCCCGTTATCCGGATAGTTGCGCCGACTTTCACGGAGTGCCCCGGTCGTCGACAGGGGTTTGCGCGCAAGTTCGCCTTCGCCATTGTGGAATGGGGGGCGGGCTGTGTTCAGCCCTGCACGGGTAACCTGGGCCGGTTGGATCGATGTCGACTGAAACATGGGGAACCGGTTTTCAATAGCGCCACTGCCAATAAACAGAAAGTGGCTGGGGCGGTAGGATTCGAACCTACGCATGACGGGATCAAAACCCGCTGCCTTACCGCTTGGCTACGCCCCAGTATCTGTCCTCATTCGCTTGAGGTTAATTTCGCGAGCACCTGGTGAACGGGAGAAACTGGTACGCCAGATGCTATAAATCCCCGCCATTTGTCCGGAAGCCGTGCAAACACCGTATTGGCAGCGCATGCGGTATGGAAAGCTGCGAATACACAGCCGCCGGTACCGGTGAGTTGTGCCGGTGCGAATTGCTCCAGCCACACTCTGGCATCGCGGACTTCAGGGTAGAGATGCTCTACCAGTGTCTGGCAGTCGTTACCGGGAAAAACTTGCCGCTTTTCTCCGCTCAGCGCTTTCTCTGAACGCAGCTTCTCGCGAAGGGCCGCTAATGTAATTGGGGGGGAATCTCTTGTCAAACGCGGGTCGCAAAAAATGTTTGCGGTGCGTACTTCGCAACCGGGAGACACCACCAGGTAGTGGCGTTTTACCGTGGTGATCGGGGTTAATTTTTCTCCAACGCCCTCGGCCCAGGCGGTGTGCCCGCGCACAAATACCGGAATATCTGCACCCAACTGGCGGCCCAGTTCGGCCAGCGCGTCGATAGACAGGCCGCACTGCCACAGGTAGTTGAGGGCCAACAGTGTGGTGGCGGCATCGCTGCTGCCGCCACCGATACCGCCGCCGTGGGGCAGGTTTTTGATCAGTCGAATATGTGCGCCCGGCACCTGGTGATGGTTGTGCAGGGATTTTTCTCGCAGCAGCCGGGCTGCGCGGTATACGAGGTTGTCCTCCAGCGGGATTTTGAGCGCACCGGCATCCACGTGGATTTTACCTGTTTCACACACTGAGAATGTCAGCGTGTCCCCATAATCGAGCAATTGAAACAGCGTCTGCAGCTCGTGGTAGCCGTCCGCGCGGCGACCGCCTATGCGCAGGAACAGGTTGAGTTTTGCGGGCGCGGGTAACTGCAGCATGGGAGAGGGTCGGGCCGGTTGAATCTGGTCGGCCAATCATACCTTCTCAAGGGTGTTTCAGCATTCAAAACTCCCACGCCTTGATCACCAGGGTGACCTGCACAGGGCCGGTGCTGGCGTTGGTCTGAGCCTTGATGCGGGTGGGCAGACGGTAGGGGCCATTTTGGCGGTAGTCGCTGAAACGGAGCAACCAGCCGGATTGTTGCAAGCTCTGCAGTTGTCCCTGGGCATTGTGCCTCTCAGCGCCTTTGGCCCCGGGGGCCGGCAGTCCGCGCACCCAGTAAAACATCTCAGCAGCGGGCAGAGGCCAGCCCAGGGTTTGCGCGGTGAGTTGCGACGCGTTGCGTGCCACAACCGGCGGTTCGTTGCCGCGCATCAGGCTGACGCCGCCGGCGGAGCCGGTAATGACCGTGGTGCCGGCGCCGAGAGGACCACTGAGGTGAATCCGGTAATTCTGTACACCGTTTTGTGTCCAGACCAGGTTGGCGCTGCCGTTATCCTTTGGAGAGCGCACACCCAGCTTTCCTTTCATGGTCCACTGTTTCAACTGCGCCACCGTTTCTGGTGCGGCTGTATCCCGCGGCACCTCCGGTGTGTGCTGTTCCCTGGTTTTCTGACTGGCACAGGCGGAGAACAGGAGGGTGAGGGCTGCGACCAGTAGAAAATAATAGGTGCGCGCGGAGGATACTTCAGTGATCGGATACATGCTGTTGTGGTGACTCTTGGATTTGCAGGCGCTTCATTGCGGCCGGAATAATTTCGCTGTGCGGATGGGTTGCAAGCCCGTCTTTCCAGACCCTGAGTGCACCCGTACGATCCCCCTGTACCCAGAGAACCTCGCCCAGGTGGGCTGCGATTTCGTGATCGGGCAGTCTCCCCAGTGCCTTGCGCAAATATTTTTCCGCCGCGGTGTAATTACCCAGACGGTACTGTACCCAGCCCATGCTGTCGAGGATGGCGGGATCTTCCGGTTTCAGCGCCAGGGCCTTGCGGATCAGTTGGAGTGCTTCCCCGCGGCGCGACGGATCGCCGATCAACTTGTAGCCCAGTGCGTTCAGCACGGTGGCGTTTTGTGGGTCGCGCTTGAGTAAGCTGCGCAGATCGCGTTCAAAGGCGGTGGCATTGCCGAGTTGATCGTTGAGTAAGGCGCGGGTATACATCAGGCGGCTACTGGCACTGTTGGCTGCGAGCCCCTGTTCGACTCTCTCCAGTGCCAGTTGCGGCTCGCCGTTTTTACGCAGCAGTTCAACCTCCATAAGGTAGAAGTGTTCTTCCTGCACAGGGTGTTCTTGGCGAAGTTCGGCAAACCACTGCCGGTTGTTCATGTGTTGGCCAGTGGCGGCGAGCAAACGGGTGCCGCGGGTGATGGCTTCCAGGTAATCGTTGCCGGGTTGGACCTGGCGAAAATGTTCGACAGCGGTGGTGAGCTCCTGCTGCTTCTCAGCTACGCCCCCCAGATAAAAATGCGCTGAGGATTCGTGTTGCCTCAATTCCAGCAACTTTGTAAACAGTGGCTTGGCCGCGTCTATCTGGTTGGTTTCATATTCAATCAGGGCAAGGGACAGGATCAGGTTGCCATCTTCGGGGCGCTGTTTGACCAGTTCGGCAAACTGCTGGCGTGCCAGAGCCAGATCCTCGCGAATCAGCAAGCGCGCATACTGCAGGCGCAAGCGGCCCTCGCCGGGGTGGATGTTGACCAGATTTTCCAATAGTTCGATGGCGTCGCGACGCTTGCCGAGATCGACCAGCAGGTGGCTCTCCAGCAATGGTGCATCGAGCTGATCCGGGTGCTGCTCCTGGACCTGGTGTACTAGGGTGAGTGCGCGACCGTACTGCTTGCCGGCGCGCAATGCCATGGCATAGGCCAGAATCACTTCATCGTTAAGGGGGTATTCCTGTGCCAGAAGGGCAAGCTTTGCCAGGGTTTGTGCATCGAGCTTTTGCTGGGCGATGGCGGTGGAGGCGAGGGACTGCAGAGGCGGCTTGCCACCCAATGCCAGGGCTTTTTCTGCATGCGCCAGGGCGGTCGGCAAAACCCCGGCCAGGGTCAGTTCCGCAGTTACCGCCAGTTGGGCCTCGGTGTTTTCCGGCTCCAGTTCGACCCACAACTGGGCTGAGCGCAGGGCTGCCTGGCGGGCATTGAGGAAGCGGGCAATGCGCGTGGCGCGAGCGGCCACGCCGGCATCCTTGGTGACCTCCGCCTGGTGGTAGTAATTGGCCAGAGCGACATCGTAGTGTTTGCGAATACCGGCAACTTCCGCCACCAGCAGGGTGTAGAAGGTATCGATGGGAAAGGCCCGCGTAACGGCCTGCCGGGATGAGCCCGCTGTTTTTGTCTTTTGCCTCTGTATGGCCTGGCCGGGGGGCTCGCCTGTATCCTCCCTCGATGGTACCCGATTACAGGCCCCCAGCATGAGTAGAAAGCAGAGACTTAAGAGCAGGGTGAAACTGGTGGCCTGGGGCTTTGCGGATAACAGGCGGGGTGGGAGCATAGATCGTGTCCATACGTTGCTGGGCGCGGGAGCGGGGGTCGAGTGACATGTTTTAACCGATTAAGGCCATATAATTCTAGTCGTGAATCGGTCTCCGCACGGCGGGCTCCGGGTATCCCGGCCAAATCAGCGCGCAATTTAACCGCCCGCCGGCCTTGCAAGCGAGGCGGCGGCCCCTGAAAATGCGCCCCCAATGTGAACTTCGCACTTCGAGATTGAACACCGACGAAACGCTATGCCATTTGTTATCCTGGGTATCAACCACGACAGCGCACCCATAGAGGTACGCGAGCGGGTGGCTTTCGCGCCCGAGGTGATGCCCGGTGCCCTGGGGGATGCGCGAAAAATGCCCGACTGTCGGGAGCTTGCCATCCTCTCCACCTGCAACCGCACCGAGCTTTATGGGACCATCGACGCGGAGTCTCTGCTCCGGTGGCTCGCAGAATACCATTGTATACCGCTGGAGCAATTGCAAGGCTGCAGTTACCGCTATAGCGGGGAGGCGGCGGTACGACATATGATGCGCGTCGCCTGCGGCCTTGACTCCCTGGTCCTGGGCGAGCCGCAGATTCTCGGGCAGATCAAGTCGGCCTATGCGGTGGCGCGGGAATCCGGCAGCGTCGGCAGTGCGCTGCACCGGGTGTTCCAGCGGGTGTTTACTGTGGCGAAAAAAGTGCGCACTGAGACAGCCATCGGTGAAAACCCGGTGTCTGTGGCCTATGCTGCGGTGTCCCTGGCCTCGCGTATTTTTACCGATCTGAAAAGACAGACGGTGCTGTTGATCGGCGCCGGTGAGACGGTTGAACTGTTGGCGCGACACCTGCTGGATCAGGGAATCAGGCAGTTGATTGTGGCCAATCGCACCTTGAGTCGCGCACAGGTGCTGGCGGAGAATTTCGGTGCGGAGGCTATTCTGCTTGCCGATATTCCCGAGCATCTGGTCCGCGCGGATATTGTCATCAGCTCCACCGCCAGCCAGTTGCCCATTCTGGGCAAGGGCGCGGTGGAATCAGCGCTGCGCAAGCGCCGCCACAGTCCGATGTTTATGGTCGACATCGCCGTACCGCGGGATATAGAACCCCAGGTGGGGGAGCTCGATGATGTCTATCTGTATACGGTGGACGATCTGCGCGGTGTAATTGATGAGGGCATGCGCTCCCGCGAGAAAGCCGCTGAAGCTGCCGGGGCGATAGTGGACGCAGCCGCGGCAGAATTTACCAAAGAGAGCCGGGCGCTCGGGGCGGTGGATACCATTCGCAGCTACCGCCAGCGCGCCCAGGAAATCAGCGGCGCGGAACTGGAGCGGGTGCTGTTGCAACTGGACAAGGGCGGGGACCCGCGCCGTTTGATGGAACAACTGGTCCGGACACTGACGAACAAACTGATCCACGCGCCCACCGTCAGCTTAAAGAAAGCTACTGCCGATGGCGATCTGGAACGCCTGCGCATTGTGCGCGAGGTTGTGGGATTGGACGACCTCGCCGATATAGCACTAGAGAAAAAGCACAAATGAAAGAGTCGCTACTGAACAAGCTGGATCACCTGCAGGAGCGCCACGAGGAGATTTCCGCGCTGCTCGGTGATGCC
The DNA here is from genome assembly GCF_947489355.1 of uncultured Microbulbifer sp. Taxonomy (GTDB): domain Bacteria; phylum Pseudomonadota; class Gammaproteobacteria; order Pseudomonadales; family Cellvibrionaceae; genus Microbulbifer. Next base: position 12,814 of record NZ_CANLDD010000005.1, read on the forward strand.
GGCGTGATCGCCGATCAGGAACAGTTCCGCGACCTGTCGCGAGAGTATGCCGAGTTGGAGGAAGTGGTGAAATGCTACGGCCGCTACAGGCAACTGCAGGAGGATATGGCCGCGGCGCGGGAGATGCTCAGCGAGCAGGATTCAGAAATGCGCGAGATGGCGCAGGAGGAATTGCGCGAGGCACAGGTTCAGGTGGCGCCTTTGGAGCGTGAACTGCAGACCCTGTTGCTGCCCCGCGATCCCAATGACCGCAAAAATGTCTTCCTGGAGATCCGCGCTGGAACCGGTGGCGATGAGGCGGCGATTTTTTCCGGCGATCTGTTTCGCATGTATTCCCGCTACGCGGAAAAACAGGGCTGGCGCCTGGAGATTATCAGTGAAAATCCCGGTGAGCACGGCGGTTATAAGGAAATCATTACCCGCGTGGCGGGCGAGAATGTCTATGCAAAGCTCAAGTTCGAGTCCGGTGCCCACCGTGTACAGCGGGTTCCGGAGACCGAGTCCCAGGGGCGTATCCACACCTCCGCCTGCACCGTGGCGGTCATGCCGGAGCCGGATGAACGCGATGCCATTGAGGTCAACCGGGCCGATTTGCGCGTGGATACCTATCGCGCCTCCGGCGCCGGTGGCCAGCATGTGAACAAAACCGACTCCGCCGTGCGCCTGACCCATATCCCCACGGGCATCGTGGTGGAGTGCCAGGACGAACGCTCCCAGCACAAGAACCGCGCCAAGGCCATGGCACTGTTGCAGGCCAAACTCTCCAGTGCGCAGGAAGCGGCAGCGGCACAGGAAATTTCCGATGCGCGCAAAAGCCTGGTGGGCAGCGGTGACCGTTCCGAGCGCATTCGCACCTACAATTTTCCCCAGGGGCGGGTGACCGATCACCGTATCGGTCTGACCCTGTACAAGCTGGATGAGGTGATACAGGGCGCTCTGGAGGCAGTGATCGAGCCGCTGCGCACCGAGCACCAGGCGGACCAGTTGGCAGCCATGGGCCAGTAGTGCTGATGTTTGTACGCCGCTACAGGTAGCTGTTTGCGTATGGCCAGTGTCAAGGACAATATTGCTCGCTGGGGGGAATTGACCCACAGCGAGTCGGCGCGATTGGATACTGAGATTCTGCTCGGCCATATCCTGGCTCGCGGGCGCGCCTGGCTCTACACCTGGCCGGAATACCAGCTGACACCGGCCCAGCAAAGCGCATTCGATGGGCTGCTGGCGCGTCGCAGACGTGGGGAGCCGGTGGCACACCTGACCGGCGAGCGGGAATTCTGGTCGCTCAGATTAAAAGTCGATGCCTCCACTCTGATTCCCCGCCCGGACACCGAGCTGCTGGTGGAGACGGCCCTGGCGCTCTGCCCGCAGGAAAAGGTGCGCGCACTGGATCTGGGTACTGGCAGTGGGGCCATAGCACTGGCGCTGGCTGCAGAGAGACCGGGCTGGCAGATTATTGCCGCGGAGAGATCTGGCACGGCCCTGGCGCTGGCCGAGGAAAACCGTCGCAACCTCGGCTTTCACAATGTGGAGATACACCGGAGTGACTGGTTCGCACAGTTGCCACCCCAGCGCTTCGCGCTGATCGTCAGTAACCCTCCCTATATCGACAGTGCCGATCCACACCTGCAACAGGGTGATGTGCGCTTCGAGCCGCGCTCTGCACTGGTGGCGGGACGTCGGGGCCTCGCGGATATCGAGCATATCGCGGCGTGTGCCGGTGATTACCTGGAGGTGGGGGGCTGGTTGCTGGTGGAGCACGGCTGGCAGCAGGCGGCGCGGGTGCGGAAGATTTTTACCGCGGCCGGTTTTATCGATGTGCAAAGCCGCAGGGATTATTGCCGCAGGGAAAGAATAACACTGGGGACACGGGGGCGAATACAACCGCAGTTGCCTGCCGGCACATAAGCATCCCGGCGCTGAAAGGAGGGGGAATCTGTGCACGATCACGTCCATCACCGCAGCGGCAACGGCGCCTTGCGCCCGCTGCTGATCGCTTTCCTGCTCACGCTGGGTTTCTCCTTTGTGGAAGTGGTGGGAGGCTGGCTGTCCGGTTCCCTTGCGCTGCTGAGCGATGCGGGACATATGCTCACGGACGCTTTTGCTCTGGCGCTCGGGGCCGTCGCTGCGGTGCTGGCAAAAAAACCGGCGGATTGGGATCTGTCTTTTGGCTGGGGTCGGGCGGAAGTGTTGGCGGCGGTGATCAACGGCCTGCTTATGCTGCTGATTGTCGCAGCTATCTCCTTTGCGGCGATCGACCGGCTGCGCAACCCCCAGCCGGTGCAGGGCGGTATAGTCATGCTGATCGCTTTTGTCGGGCTACTGGTCAATATTCTGGCGGCATGGGCACTTTACCGGGGTGAGCGCACACTCAATATCCGCGGGGCTCTGTTGCATGTGATGGGGGATTTGCTGGGCTCGGTGGCGGCGCTTATCTCCGGGGCGGTGATCTATCTGAGCGGCTGGTTGCCCATCGATCCACTGCTGTCGCTGTTGATCTGCCTGCTGATCCTGATTTCCTGTGTGCGCCTGTTGCGCGATGCGGTCGATGTGTTGATGGAGCGGGTACCGCGGGAGCTGAGCCTGCCGGTGGTGGGTGAGACCCTGGCGCGGGTCAGCGGGGTGCGCTCCGTGCACGATCTGCATATCTGGCGGCTGGACTCCAGTACCGTTTCACTTTCGGCACATATTGTAGTGGACGATCTGTCGGCCTGGCCGGCGGTGCTGGCGCGCCTGCGGGCAACTCTGATCAAGCGCTTTGGTATCGAACATATCACCCTGCAGCCGGAACCGATTGAGCAGGTCGAGCCGGTGATTATCGACAGGGTCAGCGCACCCTGATACCGGGGCTCAATCTTCCTCGTTCAGCGGTTCCGGGACCGTATCGGCAGAGGGTGTGCGTGGCGGTTTGAGCGCCTGGGCCTGCTCGGCTGCGGGGGTTTCTGCGACCACTTCCTGGGGTTGGCTGATCTGTTCCCCCGGGGCCTGGATACCGATATGGTAGGCGGCGAAACCGGGCTGTACTACCTGGTTTTGCGCCATACCGAGAATACGCCCGTTGTGTTCTGAGCGAATCTCGCTGCGCACGTTGGTGATGGGGTTGGTGACCGTGCCGAGCAGGTCCCCCCGGCCTATAAACGCGCCGAGTTGTACCGCACTGAAGATGATGCCGCCGGTGGTGGCGCGCTGCCAGGTGGAATTGTAATACACCGGTTCCGGGTCACCCCACAGGCGAAATTTGCTCACCATGCCCAGTTGGTGCAGGAGGGTGCGAATCCCTTTCACACTGTGACTGACAGACAACTCGTCGAGCACCATGGGTGCGCCCGCCTCCAGTGTAACGGTAGGAATGCCCGCCTCTACCGCGGCGCGGCGCAGTGTGCCTTTGGCGCCGGTGCTGTGCAGTACCACGGTGGCACCGAAGCCCTGGGTCAGTTTCACGACTTTCGGATTGCTCAGGTCGCCGCGCAGCTGCGGCAGGTTGGTTCGATAAAAAGAGCCCGTGTGCAGGTCGACCACCGCATTGCAATGGCTGATCACTTCGTGGAAAAACGAATGGGCGATGCGCGCCGCGGAGGAGCCATGGGGATCGCCAGGGAAGTACCTGTTCAGGTCGCGACGATCAGTGAGGTAGCGGGAGCCGCGGTGAAAGCCCTGCAGGTTCACGATGGGCACCCCGACAACAGCGCCGTTCAAGTGTTCGGCATCCAGGTCATACAGTACCCGCCGTACGGTTTCTATGCTGTTGAGCTCGTCGCCATGCACTGCGGCGGTAAGGCACAGTACCGGACCCGGTTTGGCGCCGTTCACCACGAGTACAGGGGTGGGACTGTACACTCCTTCAAAGTGTTGGCTGGGAGACCAGGCCAGGCGGGTAGCGGTTGCCGGCGGTACTTCAGCGCCGAGCAGGCGCAGGGGCTTGGCGTCCTCCCTGGGCCCTGGTGAGAGGGTTACCGCAGTGGGGGTTTCCAAATTGCTGGCGGTTTCCCGCACAGGTTGCGCCTTCGCCTCTCTCTTGGCTGTATGCGCGGGCTCCAGTTCTGCGATGGGCTGGTCCAGCTGCAGGTTTTCCGCCTGTGGCAGGGATGCCTGTGTACTGCTGTTCGGGATAGCGTCAGGTGAGTGCGGTGTATCGCCGTTGGGCACTGGCGGTGCCGGCAGATTGATAGCCGGATGATCCAGGTGCAGGTTTTCCGCCCGGGACACAAGGGTTTTTTGCGCCGGATCGGCCCCACTCAGGCCCTGGGCCTGAGTGGCGGTTACCAGCAGGGCAAGACCCAGCAAGCGCTGGAATCTGCGCGGGGAGCGGCGCGGGATCATGGTTTACTCCGGTCAGTTTCTTATTCTGGGCCGCGCCGACGGTACTGTTTCTGCCCGACACAGGTGCAAACTTGGAGCGCAGATCGGATCAGGGCGTTCCCTGGAATGGTGAAGTTTCTCTGGTTGTAGTGAGCTCCCGCGCGATTGTGATGGCTCTGCGGCTGGTGCGCCAAAAACGCATTGCCAACAGGATCGAGGCGGTGCCGAGGCCGATACAGACCCCGGCCCAGTAGCCATAAACCCCCCACAAGTTCTCCCCTAGCCAATAGGCACTGGAGAGCCCCACCAGCCAGTAGGAGAACAGCTGGATAAACATGGGCACGCGGGTGTCTTTGTATCCCCGCAGGGCGCCCCAGGTCATGGCCTGGGCGACATCAACCAGCTGGAATGCCGCACACAACAACAGTAGATTGGTGGCCACGGCGACAATCTCTGTATTGCTGGTGTAGACCTGTACGAAAAATCCGCGCAGGCTGATCAACAGGACTCCGGTACCAAGCGCGTAAAGCACGCCGGTGCCAATGCCCACCTTGCCCGCAAACAGGGCCCGCTTGGGCCGCCCCTGACCCAGTAGCTGGGCAGTGCGGATGCTCAGAGCCTGAGCGAGTGCCAGGGCCACCAGATAGAAGATGGAGCCCACGTTCATACCGATCTGGTGGGCGGAGACGATTGCTGCACCGTATGGCGCCAGCAAGACGGTCAGGCTCGCAAAAAAAGTGACCTCACTGGCGGCACCGACACACACCGGCAAACCCACTGCCAGCAGATGCACGAGGGTGGGCCAATGGGGCTTGGAGGGCGTCAACTTGAGTTTAAGCGCACGGTATGCGGGGTCGCTGCAGGCGTGCCAGAACAGCGCCAGGGCGATCAGGCAGCTGAGCGCGGCAGTGGCCCAGCCGCAACCCGCACCCCCCATGGCGGGTATCGGGCCGGCGCCGAATACTAAGAGTATATCCAGCGGAATGTTGAGTACTGCCGCGGCGAGGTAGATGCGCATAACCGGGCGCACCTGCCCCATGCCTTCGCAGTAACCGCGCAGTGCCGTGCCCAGGGCGAAGGGCAGGGTGCCGACGGTCAGGGCCAGGATATAGTTTTGCAAAACCTGTCGTACAGGCGCTTCCGTATCTATCCACTGACTCCAGACCGGTACGGCCAATAGGGCCAGAACCACCAGGAGACCACCGGCGAATGCGATCCAAAGTCCCTGCTGCAGTTGTCGGGCACAGCCTTTCTCATCCCTCGCACCGCGCAGGTGGGCCACGAGTGGAGATACCGCCGCGAGCAAACCGATCAGGGTTACAGCGCATACCGCCCAGATACTGGAGCCGAGAGCCAGGCCCGCCAGATCCACTTCGCCGGCGCGACCGGCTACGATGGTATCCACAACGCCCATGCTCACAACGGCCAGGTTGCTGACCGCCAGGGGCCCACCCAGCGTGGTCAGGCGGGACAATTCGGTGGAAATGGCGTGTCGATAAAGCTTAAACAAAGAAAAAACCAGGTTTCAGCGCTGTGTACCAGCCGATGATTGTGGGAAACCAGCCAGTATCAGCCAAAGCGTGTGGTATTGGTTAACCGGCTGGCTCTGCAAAAGGGGTTTGATCGCACGAATAGCCCGTCACCCATAGAAGAGCCGGTATTTTACGGTGAAACCCGGATTTGGCCCAGCGACTATTTGTTGGGGCGACTTGCAACGGTTCGGGTATGGCCTGCGGCACCTGGATACTGCAAACTCGGCTTTCGGCCAAAGGCGCCACCCAAAGTCTGTGTGGGTGCCCACTGCCGATGTCCGCGGGCGGGCAATCGGGCTCCGTCAGAGGAGAAAAGCGTGGGGTGGTCCCTGTCCGGGGTATTCGGGCACGATGGCCAGATCTTGATATCAAGGCATCCATCTCCATGGTTGTAATGAAGGGGGCTTTTGCCTGACCCGCGTGTAGGCAGTGGAATCCCTGTGTAACAGATACTGTGCCCGCTCGACTAAAGTGAACAAATGGACCGAATGGGAGAGTGAATAAAATGAGTGGTGCGATGAATAGTCTGGGTCGCTGGTATGCTTGCTTCCTGCATTTTGTACGCAAGATTGACTGGCTGGGCCCACTGGCACTGCGTATCTATTTGGCGCCGATTTTTATTATGGCCGGCCTCAACAAGATGAGCAATATTGAAGATGTAGCGGCGTGGTTTGGCAATCCCGATTGGGGCCTGGGCCTGCCGGCCCCAATGCTGATGGCCTGGTTGGCGGCGCTGGTGGAGTTCTTTGGCGGTATTGCCATTCTGGTTGGCTTTGGCACCCGTCTGGTGGCGATTCCGCTGATGTTTGTAATGGCGATTGCTGCGGTGACGGCACACTGGGAAAACGGCTGGTCGGCCCTGCCGGACAAGACACTGACAGCGCCCTGGGAGTGGCGTGAGGATCTGATCGATGAGGCGGTCCTGCGCAAGGAGCGGGTGGTCGCGCTGCTAAAGGAGCACGGTAATTACGAGTGGCTGGCCGGGGTTGGCAATATCACCATCCTGAAAAACGGCATTGAGTTCGCTGCGACCTACTTCATTATGTTGCTGGTGCTGCTCTGCAGCGGAGCGGGCCGCTTTTTCAGTATTGATTACTGGCTGTGCCGGCGGTATTGCGGGCGGGACCCCAGCTAGAGATGGTATACTCGCCAGCTATTTGAAAATTTGAGTGAGTGTTGATCTTGATAGGCAAGTTGTTTCGCCGTTCCACCTCTGCAGAGGATAAAAATCCGCCCGGGGGCGAAAAGCGCTCCCGGCGCCCTACCGAGGGTCCGGAATCGCCTGGAAAGACCGCTACAGGCCAGGTGCCCAGGCATGAATCCGGCCAGAGCGGGGGGCAATTTCGCCAAAGCGGCAGCAAGATATCTCACAGCAGGGGGCGTCAGCGTAAACGCAAGCCCAAAGCCGAACAGGTTGTCTCCCCCTGGTCGCTGGATGCGTTTCAGGTTCCGGAACAGGTGGGCAAGGTTCGCTTCCACGACCTGAACCTGCCCCTGGAGCTGATGCGTGCTATTTCCGACCTGGGCTTCCGGTATTGTTCGCCTATTCAGGGGCGTTCTCTGCCACACACTCTGAATGGCCATGATCTGGTGGGCAAGGCACAGACCGGTACCGGCAAGACCGCAGCCTTCCTGATTACCATCATCGAAGACCTGCTGCGTCATCCCTTTGAGGGAGAGCGCTATGCCGGCGAAGCCCGCTCTCTGATCATTGCTCCAACCCGTGAACTGGTGATGCAGATTGCCGATGATGCCAAGGCGCTGTGCAAATATACCGGCTTGGAAATTCACACGCTGGTGGGCGGGATGGAATACGATAAACAGCAGCGCAACTTGAATGGTCGTCTGGTGGATATCCTGGTCGCTACGCCCGGACGTCTGCTGGATTTTGTCGGCAACCGCGATTGTTTTCTGGATCAGGTGGAAGTCCTGGTGATCGATGAAGCCGACCGTATGCTGGATATGGGCTTTATTCCCCAGGTGCGCCGTATCGTGCGCCAGACGCCGCGCAAAACCCACCGCCAGACGATGTTCTTTTCTGCCACCTTTACCCCGGAAGTCGATGCCCTGGTTGAGCAGTGGACCGATGATCCTGTCCTGGTGGAAATCGAACCGGAGCGGGTGGCCACCGATTCCGTAGAGCAGCATGTGTACTTAGCCGCAAGCAAAGAAAAATACGCCCTACTGTATAACATACTGCAGAGCGGCGATGTGGATAGCCTGATCGTATTCGCCAACCGCCGAGACCAGTGCCGTCGCCTGCACGAAAGACTGCTTGCCCACGGTTTTTCTGCGGGCCTGCTTTCCGGAGAAGTGGCGCAGAACAAGCGCGTGCGCACCCTGGAAGACTTCAAATCCGGCAAGACCAAGGTGCTGGTGGCCACTGATGTTGCCGGCCGCGGTATCCATATCGACGGCATCAGCCACGTGGTGAACTTTACACTGCCAGAGGAACCGGAGGATTATGTGCACCGCATTGGCCGTACCGGCCGTGCCGGTAAAACGGGTACCTCTATCAGCTTCGCCTGTGAAGATGATGCTATGCGCCTTGAGCCGATAGAACAGTTACTGGGACAAAAATTAAAATGCGAGGTCCCACCGGAAGCGCTGGTACAAAAGCCCCCCGCGGTCGAAGTCCGCCATAGCGGAAGTGACAGGGGCTCTAGAAGCAGCCATGGTAGACACCGCAGCGGCGGTCGGGGCCGTCCACGTTAATCCGCCCATTGTCTGCAAACAGGGTGATTAGACCCATCGACATCCCTGAATAACCAAAGACTCAGGCTTAGGTGGTGTTGAAACTGTGGCGAAAGTATCAGTTTTCACTGTATCAGTCCGTTTTTCCTCCACGCCTTTTATTTCTGTCCTAGAATCTTACTGGCAGCCTCTGCTGTTGGGGTAATCACACTATCGACATCCTTTAGGCTTAAACGGCTCTCTTCGCACCAGAGCCTGCCTTGCATTCGGATATTTTCTCTTTCATGTGAAATGACTGGATTTCGGATGCGTACGCTCTATCTGCATATTGGTTTTCACAAGACAGGCTCCAGCTCGCTGCAACTGGCTTTGAAGTGCTATGCACAGCAATTAAAGGCAATAGGGTTTGAGTTTCTGAGCCTTGGTAAAAAAGGTAATTCCTCCGGTGCCGTTGAAGTTTTTAAGCACGGTGAGCGCGTGTATTTCCAGCTGAATCAGCGCCTTGACATGCTGCTGGCGAGCAGCACTGGTGAGAGAGCAATCGTCTCTGCCGAGCACCTGTGTTTCCTGCATTTGCGCCGGGATATAGAGCAGGTCCATACAGTCTGCTCAAACTATTTTGATGATATTCGGGTCGTTATTTATCTGCGCAGGCAGGATTTACAGGCCGTTTCCTTTAAAAAGCAGTCCGCGCGCGGATGTGCTTTGAACATGAGTTCCTCGAGCAAGCTGCTCGGACACAGTGAAGGTGCTTTTCCTCGAATAGATGAAAATATAAAAATTTATTATGATTATTTTGCCAAACTGCAGCTGTGGGAGAGGGTTTTTGGCAAAGCGTCCCTTATGATCAGGGAGTTCTCCAGTGAGGCGCTTAGGGGCGGGGATATTGTCAGTGACTTCTCGACCTTTTTAAGGGGAGATCTGGCCATTCCCCCCTGCCGGGTGAACGAGGGGGTAGGCCGCAAACAGTTCCTTTTAACCCACAAGCTGCTTGAGCTGGGGGTGGCGGAATCTGAGATTAAAAAACTCAAGCCAGCAATGGCCGGTGACAAGACGGTATTGAAACCTTCGCGCAGTGCTGCGGTGGATTTTTTTATGCAATTTAAACAATCCAACCAACAGCTCAATGACCACTACCTGCAACATGGTTCCGGCCTGGCATTTAGCGGCGATTTCAGCAGTTACCCTGTGCGGGGTAATGATCGCCTGTGCTCACAGGATCTGGCTGCTTGGGTTCCCGAGCTATTTGCCGCTGGAGTGCAAGCGCCAGAAGGGCTGCGGGACACGCTGCTGATTGGCCGGATTAAGGCGTTGTTGGTGGAGAAATTAAAAGACGCTGCACTGGAAGAGGAGCTAAAGGGTTTGGCCCAGTGCCTGGCCTCGACAGCATATATTGCCCAGGTGCGAGAGCCATGGTATCGGCTGATAAAGGGAAGAAAACGTTCCGGGAGGTAGCTTCTTAACGAATTTGGCTCACGATCATTGCCAAGAAGGCGAAAGAAAAGCCTATATCGAGCATTCGCAGTGCATTATTGGTGGGCCTGGAACGGAGAGGCTGGGGAAACTGATAATAATCGTGCGCCTATTTTTTGCAGATAGATCTTTCCCGGCATTGTCTATGGCTTAATCGTTATGTGGTCACTGTCCTCGTGTAAATGTTGAGTACTTGCCGGGCAATAATCTCCCAGGTGAATTGTTCTCTTACGATCTGGAATCCGCAGTTTCCCATTTCCTTGCTAAGTTCACGGTTGTTCAAAAGTCTCAGAATCCCTTTTTTTAGGTCCGATGATGATTCGGGTTTGGTTAATATTCCGGTGATACCATGCTGAACAATATAAGGTGTACCGCCAACATCAGATGCGATAAGCGGCAATCCTGAGGCCATGGCTTCGAGTCCGGCGATACTCATGCCCTCCATAAGGGATGGGAGTGAAGAGGCGTTTGCACCCCGGTAAATGTCGGACATTTCCCGGTGGTTAACATTGCCTAAGAAGTGTGCATGCCCGGACTTTATTTTACTGTTCAAGGTGCCTTTGATTCCAGCGGATTCACTGCCTTCGCCTGCGATGACTAAGTGCAACCGGGGGTCATCGATGGCGGCAACAGCCTGGGCAAGGAAGCGCACCCCCTTCACTGGCTCGAGCCGGCAACCGATAGCGATAACGTAGGCACCTTCGGGAATGGAAAGTTTTTCCCTTAAAGAGGATTTGCCAGGATGGAAGACAGAGGTGTCAACGCCATTGCAGGTGAACAGGACAGGCTTCTGGTAGCCGGTCTCTTTGGTTTTCTCAACCAGGGTTTCACTGACGGCCAGTATCGTTGTGGTGACTTCCAGCTGTCTAAGCATTTTCCTACGGTTTTTCTTCCCTTTTTGTACCCTTTTGACAAATGAAGAGGTGTGGTTAGTAAATATTACCGGGATTGATGCCCCTTTACAGGCATTTAATGGTCGCATTCCGTGAACATGGATGATATCTATCTGAAGTGCATGGATTGTTTGCCGAATACGCCTTCGGAGTAACCAATCATACAATAAATGGCTGTCGGGTAGTTGGAGACGTTCTACGGATACTCCGTCAATCCAGTCACGATGGGGCGTTTTGCTGTCTGGTTTTCGGGTCAGTACCCGGACATTATGGCCGATCTTGACTAGCGCTTTGGAAAGTTCAAGTACGTGTGTCTGAACTCCGCCGATAGACGGGGGAAAAGTATTGCTGATCATTAAAATATTCATGGCAGTTTACAACATTTTGGCTGGCCGAGGAGGTATTGGCTACAGCGGGAAAGATAGAAGATGGCAGAATAGGGGTTCTGCCACGGGCTTGTGTGGAGCGTAATATATCACCGGCAGAATTTTTTTGATTAACCAATACCTAATTGGGTTGTATGGCAGAGTGTGTTTCTGTCCCTGGGTCTCCCTCCTTGCGCAAGCGCTCAATCCACAGCGCGGTACCCCCCGCCACTGCCGCAGGCATCACGAAAATATTTAAAATTGGCACCATCTTTGCGAGCATGACGGTTCCACCAAAGGCGAGGCTGGTGAGTTTGCGGCGGCGCAGTATCCTTTTCAGTTCATAGAAGGGGCGCTGGTGATTGTCCAGAGGGTAATCCACATATTGGATCGCCATGCACCAGGCGCCCCAAAGCGCGGTTAATACTGCGGGAAAAATGACGGTCCAGCTGGTGACGGTGGCGATCAGGAAAATAACCAGGCCCCAAACAATAAAATATCCCAGTTTGCGCAATTCTCGCCCGAGTGTGCGCCAAACCATGCTCAGCAGGGGTTCTGTCGGTGGTGCCTTGCCAGTCAGCAGCGCTTCCACTTTTTCCGCGAGCAGGCCGTTAAAAGGAGCGGCGATGATATTGGTGATGACGCCAAACAGATAGCCATATACAAGAAGAAACAAGAACAGTACCAGTAGGGCAATGGTCCAGGCGAGCCAGCGAAACACCCCGGCAGCCCAGGCGGCCCCCTTGGCCATCATTGTTTCCCACCAGGGCATATTTTCCGTGTCGACCGGTGTGTGTGAGAGCAGACTGCCGAGATAGTCGGTAAGGCCGCCGAGTTGCGAGAGCATAATGGCACTGATCACAATAAACAGCACAAGGTTGATCAGTAGTGGCACCAGAATAAAGGGGCGCAGCTCACGGCGGGTGATCAGGCGGGCACCGCGCACCAGGGCGTCGATACCGTGTACAGGGTTGGAAGTCATACTGTTACCTCTTGCCAGCGGTCAGGAGCGGGCTCCGGCGGCTTCCAGGATCTCGCTGTAGTCATCACCCAGGCGGTGTTCATTGATACGGGCCAGCAGGGTTTTGCCATCCGGGCCCGGACTGTCCAGATCCAGCCCCTGGGCCTGGAAAAGCTGCACAAAGGTGGCAAAATTCTCCACCCGCATACTGCGGTAGGCGCGCTCGAGAAGGTGGTAATCCCGGTTGATGCCTTCAGGTGCCTCGCCAGCCAGGAATCCAGCAATGCGTTTCTCATCAAAGACTTCCCCGAGGACTTTCTGCTTGTCTTTTTTAAGGTTCAAAATCTCATCCTTATTTCATGCAATACGAGTTTGCGGCGGCCTTGGCTAACCGATCAACCGGTTTTCTTTTATCGACGCTCAAAGCAGGGCATCGAGCTTTTCTTTGAGGATTTTGTTGAGCAGTTTCGGATTTGCCTGTCCACTGGAGGCTTTCATGATCCGGCCAACAAAATAGCCCATCATTCTTGGCCGCTTGGCTTCATCTGCTTTTCGGTAGTTTTCCACCTGTGAGCTGTTGGTTGCGATGACCTCATCCACCATTTTCTCGATAACGCGGCTATCGGATAGCTGTATGTAGCCATGTTTCTGGATAATGTCGTCGGCCATGTCTGCGCTCTTCGTCATAGCGTCAAAGACCCGCTTTGCAATCTTGCTGGAAAGGGTGTTGTCCTTGATCCGTACAATCAGGCTGGCCAATTGTTCCGGGGAAACCGGCGATTGGGAAATGGTGATTTCTCGCCGTTTCAGCAACGCGCTGATCTCACCGGTAACCCAGTTAACGGCCAGTTTGGGCGCGTTGCAAACCCTGCAGACGGTTTCGAAATAATCGGCAGTGGCACGCTCCTGGGTGAGCAGGTTGGCATCGTAGGCGGAGAGTGAGTACTCCGACCGGAAGCGTGCGGTCTTGGCGTCAGGCAACTCGGGGAGCTGATGGCGCAATTGTTCGATATAGTCGTTACTGAGTACCACCGGAAGCAAATCCGGGCAGGGGAAATAGCGGTAGTCATTGGCCGCTTCCTTGCTGCGCAGTGAACGGGTTTCATCTTTATCGACGTCGTAGAGGCGGGTTTCCTGCACGATGTTGCCGCCGTCCTCTAGAGCATCAATCTGGCGTCCGGCCTCCGCCTTGATGGCGCGCTCAACGAAACGGAAAGAGTTGATGTTTTTCAATTCTGTGCGCGTGCCCAGCTTAGCCTCGCCCTTGGGCCGCACTGAGACGTTGGCGTCGCAACGCATTGAGCCCTGGGACATATCCCCGTCGGAAATGTCCAGATAGGTCACAATAGAGTGAATTTTTTTCAGGAAGGCGACTGCTTCGGCTGCACTGCGCATATCGGGTTCCGACACGATTTCAAGCAGTGGCGTGCCGGCGCGATTGAGATCGATACCAGACATGCCGTGGAAGTCTTCGTGCAGGGATTTGCCGGCATCCTCTTCCAGATGTGCGTGGTGGAGGCGCACTGTCTTGTTGCTGCCGTCTGCAAGATAGATTTCCACTTCGCCGGCACCGACGATGGGCTGATCCAACTGGGTGGTTTGGTAGCCTTTGGGCAGGTCCGGATAAAAATAGTTTTTGCGCTCAAAAACGGAGCGCTTGCCGATGTGCGCATTCATGGCCAGGGCGAACAGGACCGCACAGCGGAAAGCCTCTTCGTTGGGTACCGGTAAGGTGCCCGGCATGGCCAGGTCGACGGCACAGGCCTGGGTATTGGGCTCTGCACCGAAGCGGGTGCTGGCCCCGGAGAAGAGTTTCGACTTGGTGGAGAGCTGGACGTGTACTTCCAGCCCGATCACAACTTCCCATTCCACGGTGAAGGCTCCTTTCCTTATACAGCCACAGCGCTGGCTGTGTGCCAGTTGGTGACCTGCTGATAGCGGTGAGCGATATTGAGTATGCGCGCCTCATCCAGGTAGTTACCGGTGATTTGCAGGCCCACAGGCAGATTGTCAACCAGTCCGCAGGGGATGGACATACCCGGCAGACCCGCCAGGTTGGTGGCAATGGTGTAGATATCTTCCAGATACATGGCCACCGGATCGGCGCTCTTGGTGCCCAGTTTAAAAGCCGGAGAGGGTGTAGTGGGTCCCATAATCACATCCACTTGCTCGAAAGCGCTGGCAAAGTCCTGTTTGATCAGGCGGCGCACCTGTTGAGCCTTGTTGTAATAGGCATCGTAATAGCCCGCAGACAGCGCATAGGTGCCGACCAGAATGCGTCGTTGTACCTCCTCGCCAAAGCCTTCGCCGCGGGAACGTCTGTACAAGTCGCGCAGATCTTCAGGTGCCTGGCAACGATATCCGTAGCGTATCCCGTCGAAACGGGACAGGTTGGCGGAGGCTTCTGCCGGTGCGATCACATAGTAGGCGGGAATCGCCAGTTTACTGTGGGGCAGGCTGATGTCCTGCAATTGTGCCCCGAGCTGCTCGTACTCACGCAGGGCTTCCTGTATGCGATCAGCGATACCAGGGTTTAGTCCTTCACCAAAGTACTCGGTGGGGATACCGATCTTGAGGCCGGTAAGGGCCTTATTCAGACCTTTGCCAAAGTCGGTTTGTGGTCGGTTCAGGCTGGTGGCATCCTTGGGGTCGTAACCGGCCATGGCGGACAGGAGGTAGGCGGCATCTTCGGCAGTGCGCGCGATGGGCCCGGCCTGGTCCAGGCTGGAGGCATAGGCCACGATGCCCCAGCGTGAAACCCGTCCGTAGGTGGGCTTCAGGCCGGTGGTATTGGTCAGGGCGGCCGGCTGGCGGATAGAGCCGCCGGTGTCGGTTGCGGTAGAAGCTGGTGCCAGCAGCGCCGCCACAGCCGCGGCAGAACCCCCGGAGGAGCCGCCGGGAACACAACTGGTGTTCCAGGGGTTTTTTACCGGACCGTAGTAGCTGCTTTCACTGGAGGAGCCCATGGCGAACTCATCCATATTGGTTTTCCCAAGGGTGACAGCGCCTGCCGCATTCAAATTTTCAACAATGGTGGCATTGTAGGGGGGTACAAAGTTATCCAGCATTTTCGAAGCGCAACTGGTGCGCACACCGCTGGTGCAGATAATATCCTTGTGGGCGATCGGTACGCCACACAGTGCCGGTGCTTCTCCGCTGGCCAGGCGTTGGTCGGCGGCTTTGGCCTGGGCCAGAGCCAGCTCTTCGGTCACCGTGATAAAACTGTTGAAACCACTATCCAGTTGTTGAATGCGGTCGAGTAAATGGCGGGTGAGTTCAGTGCTGGAAAACGCCTTTCTCCGCAGTCCGAGGATGATCTCGGCGATAGTGAGCTGATGCATAGTATTCCTTTAAGACTCTAGACGAACCGGGGGGCTGAGGCGTGTCGGGCAGAGTTTGTTGATGAAAACCCATTCACTCGATCACTTTGGGCACCAAATAGAGGCCCTCCTCCGCCTGCGGCGCCAGGGCAAGGAAGTCTTTGCGCCTGTCGGACTCTGTCACGGCATCGGTGCGCAGCGTTTGTTCTTCGTCCAGCGGGTGCGCCATGGGTGTGATCCCGTCGGTATTGACTGCCTGTAGCTGATCCACCAGTTGCAGGATCTCGCCGAGACGGTCGCTGACCTCTTCCAGGGTTTCCTTGGATATGGCAATGCGGGCCAGTTCCGCCAGCTTCTCTACGGTTTGTGTATCCACAGCCATGGCGATGGAATTCCTCCTGTTGCGTTGCGAATCGGAGACCGCTCTGGGCGGGCTTCGGGCAGGGCCGGTCAATTTAACACAATGGGCCGTCATTCTCATCGACTCCGGTGCCTATGGCCGGTTGTCATCAATTGGCCCGGCTTCAGCCTTGCTCTGAGTCGGTGCGGTTGTTAGAGTTTGTCGAATCCTACCGGGCGGGGGGGATTCGGGTCAGTTGTGTAAACCCCGGCCCGAAATGCGGCTCGGAACTCAGATTTATTCACGTGGACTAATTAAAATTTCCATCCATAAAATTAGCCGCGTTTGCCGTGCCCGGCCCGAGGGCTGACAAAGACTACAAGGTAATCGAATTCCATGTTTAAACGTTTGCGGGGCATGTTTTCCAGTGATCTTTCTATTGACCTGGGGACGGCCAATACGCTGATTTACGTTCGCGATCGCGGCGTTGTCCTCGACGAGCCCTCCGTTGTCGCTATCCGCCACTACAATGGCCAGAAAATCGTTGAGGCTGTGGGTGTCGAAGCCAAGCGGATGCTCGGCCGCACGCCTGGTAATATCTCCGCGATCCGCCCCTTGAAGGATGGCGTTATCGCCGATTTCCAGGTTACGGAAAAAATGTTGCAGCACTTTATCAAGACCGTGCACGAAAACAGCTGGATGCGTCCGAGTCCGCGGGTGCTGGTGTGCGTGCCTTGCCAGTCTACTGAAGTGGAGCGTCGTGCGATCCGCGAATCCGCCCTGGGTGCCGGTGCCCGGGAAGTGTCCCTGATCGAGGAGCCCATGGCGGCGGCGATCGGTGCCGGTTTGAATGTGGAAGAAGCCAGTGGTTCAATGGTAGTGGATATCGGCGGCGGCACCACAGAGATCGCGATTATCTCCCTCAATGGCGTTGTCTATTCCGATTCAGTCCGTATCGGCGGCGACCGTTTCGATGAGGCCATCGTGAATTATGTGCGCCGCAACTACGGCAGCGTAATCGGTGATGCTACTGCGGAGCGGATCAAAGAGGAGATTGGCTGTGCGTATGCGGGCAGTGAAGTGCGCGAAATCGATGTGCGCGGTCGCAACCTGGCGGAAGGGGTGCCACGCAGCTTTACCCTGAATTCCGATGAGATTCTCGAAGCGCTGCAGGAGCCTCTCACCGGTATCGTGCAGGCAGTGAAAAGTGCCCTGGAGCAGTCTCCACCGGAGCTGGCCTCCGATATCGCCGAGCGGGGTATGGTACTGACCGGGGGCGGTGCCCTATTGCGGGATCTGGATCGCCTGTTGATGGAAGAGTCCGGTCTGCCGGTGATTGTTGCCGACGACCCGCTCACCTGTGTGGCCCGCGGCGGTGGCAAGGCGTTGGATATGCTGGATCGGAGCCGCCTGTATCTGATGTCGAACTGATGGATTTGATGTTACTTTAAACGCTCTGCGAACCCGCTGTCGGCGGCCGGTTTCACAGTTCCAGCGACATCCGATCTAAGGTGGCATCAATATTCATTGACCTGTACAAAGGGAGCTGCTTTTGAAACCGCTGTTTACCCGCGGCCCCTCCCCTGAGTTTCGCCTGCTGGTACTGGGCTTGCTGGCGGTGGTGCTCATTGCGGCGGATCACTACACGAATTGGTTCCAGTCCACCCGCGAACGCCTCTCTGGCTTTGTTGCTCCACTGTACTGGCTCACCGACGCGCCGGAACGCGTGGGCGAGTGGGCTGGCGAACAGTTTCGATCCCGGGAAGAACTGCAGGAAGAAAACAGCCGTCTCAAGCGCCAGGTACTGTTACTGGAGCAGCGCAGCCAATTGCTGGCGGCAGTGAAGGCGGAGAATACCCAGCTTAAGGAATTGATGAATGCAGCGGAAATGGTCGATGACCGGGTTTTGGTGGCCCAGGTGATCGGCATTTCTCCCGACCCGCTGGAGCATGTGCTGCTGATTGACAAAGGCCGCGATGATGGCCTCGATGTGGGTACGCCAGTCATGGACGCCAGCGGCCTGCTCGGGCAGGTGATCGAGGCGGGGGATGCATTCTCCCGGGTCCTTCTGATCACCGATGCCAGTCACGCCATTCCCGTGCAGCTGCTGCGTAACAGCATGCGCTCCGTGGCGGAGGGCACGGGGCATCTCTACCATCTCAAGTTGCGTCACCTGGCCAGTACCAGCGACATCCGCGAGGGGGATCTCCTGCTCAGCTCCGGCCTTGGCGGCCGTTTTCCTGCGGGATACCCGGTGGGTGAGGTGGTTTCGGTCACGCGAGACCCCGGCCGGCCTTTTGCCGAGGCGGAAGTGCTTCCTCGCGGGCGTATGAATCGCAGCCGCTTTGTACTGGCTGTCGTGGGTGACAGAGGACAGGGCCTTGCAGGCGAATAACCGCTGGCTTGTCGCCGCCACCATTTTTTTGTCGCTATTGCTTGCAGTGATGCCCCTGCCGCAGCAGTGGCTCTGGTTCCGGCCCGCTTTTCCCGCCCTGCTGGTCATCTTCTGGATCAGCCAGCTACCCCAGGCCCTGGGGGTGGGCTTCGCCTGGTTGGTGGGTATCCTTGAAGACCTGGCTACAGGGGCCAGTCTTGGTACCCACGCCCTGGCCCTGGCAGTGCTGGCCTATTTCAGCCTGTTAACCTACCAGCGCACCCGGGCCTTTAATCCGCTGCAACAATTGCTGTGGGTCTTTGTACTGGTTGGAATCAATCAGGTTGTGGGCAATTGGGTGCATGGTCTGGAAGGGAAAACGGTGCCGGGATTGACCTTTCTCTGGCCAGCGCTTACCACAGCATTGCTCTGGCCCTGGGTAGCGCCAATGTTGCGGGGCATGTCCAGACGCCTGGATATTCGCTGACCAAGGGGTCTGCTGTAAAGCAGAGTAAAATTTTGATCAAATTTTAGACACTTCCGCTATAATCAGCCGCTGGCCCACAGGGAATATGCAGTAGAGTGACGAATACCACCACCACAAACCATCTACTTCTCGCCTCGGGATCACCGCGCCGGGCACAATTGCTCACGCAGATTGGGGTTCCATTTTCTCAATTAACGCCCTCAGTAGTGGAGCAACGGCAGCGGACAGAGAGCCCCCAGGAATATATCCAGCGCCTCGCCCACGACAAGGCCGAGGCGGGCCTGCTGGCGGCTGCAGGACCCCCAGCATTCTGGGCCCTGGGAGTCGACACGGTGGTGCTCGCAGGGGAGACGGTGTTGGAGAAGCCCAGGGATTTCAGTGACTTTGAATCCATGATGCTGGCCCTGTCGGGAGCTGAGCACTCCGCTCTGAGTGCCATTTGCCTGCGCAGCAAAGAGAGGCAGTTTAGCCGCCTGGTGGAGACACGGGTACGCTTTCGCCATTTGGCCAGGGTACAGATCGAAGCCTACTGGCGCACCGGCGAGCCCGCCGACAAGGCCGGTGGGTACGCTATCCAGGGGTTGGGTGCTGCGTTGGTGGAATCCATCAGTGGCAGTTACAGCAATGTGGTGGGACTGCCCCTGGAAGCCCTGATTCCCATGCTGGAGCACGCCGGGATTCCCTACTGGCAGGAGGCCCGGCTTTGAGCGAGGAGCTGTTGATCAATGTTGCGCCCACAGAAACCCGCGTCGCGGTGGTGGAAAACGGTGTTTTGCAAGAAGTGTATCTGGAGCGCAGTGCGCGCCGCGGTATGGTTGGCAATATCTACAAGGGCAAGGTGATCCGGGTGCTGCCGGGGATGCAAGCGGCCTTTGTAGACATGGGTCTGGAGCGCGCCGGGTTTATCCACGCCTCCGATATTGCGCCGCTGGATGACGAGGGGATGGAGGCGCGGGATTCGGAGGTGGCGGATATTCGCGCACTGGTGCGCGAGGGCCAGCCTCTGGTCATACAGGTGGTCAAGGACCCGATCAGCAGCAAGGGTGCACGACTCACCACCCATCTGTCGGTATCCGCACGCTACCTCGTGTATATGCCGCAAACCCGCCATATCGGGATTTCCAACCGGATCGAGGAGGAAGGTGAGCGCGAACGGTTGCGCCAATTGGTTGAGGCGGCCGCATCCCAGCTTGCGCAGGATGGGCTCTCAGCCGATGGCGGATTTATTGTACGCACTGTGGCCGAAGGGGTGAGTGGGGAAGAGCTGCTGCGAGATATCCCCTTTCTCTACAAACTGTGGGCTGAGTTGGAGCTTAGTATCAAGGCGCGACCGGTACCCTCGGTAATCTACGAGGACTTGCCGCTGTCTATGCGCGCGCTGCGCGACCTCGCGCGGCCCTACACAGAAAAAATCCGCATAGATTCCCGCGAGGCCCACGGCCGAGCGGCGGAGTTTGTCGGCAAGTATGCGCCGGAAATCGCGGGCCGCCTGGAACACTATCCCGGCGAGCGTCCCCTGTTCGACCTCTACGGTGTAGAGGAGGAAATAGGCCGTGCCCTGCAAAACAAAGTGACGCTGAAGTCCGGTGGTTACCTGATCATCGAGCAGACAGAGGCGATGAGTACCATCGACGTCAATACGGGCGCATTTGTTGGTCACCGCAACCTGGAAGAAACAATCTTCAAGACCAATCTGGAAGCGGCTACGGCCATCGCCCGCCAGTTGCGCCTGCGCAACCTGGGGGGAATCATTATTATCGATTTTATCGATATGAAAGATGCCGAGCACCAGCGCCAGGTATTGCGAATGCTTGAGAAGACGCTGGAGCGGGATCATGCGAAATCCAGTATCACCGGTGTTTCGGAACTGGGGCTGGTCGAAATGACCCGCAAGCGGACACGAGAGTCCCTGGGCCAGATACTGTGTGAGTCCTGCCCGGTTTGTGAGGGCCGCGGCACGCTAAAAAGTGCGGAAACGGTATGCTTCGAGATATTCCGGGAGATTATCAGCGAGGCGAGAGCATACGATAGCGAAAAGATCATGGTGCTGGCAGGCCAGGTAGTTATTGATTTGTTACTGGATGAGGAATCGGCCAATGTCGCCGATCTGGAGGAATTTATCAGCCGCCCGATACAGTTTCAGGTTGAACCTATCTACAACCAGGAGCAGTACGATATTGTGCTCGTCTAGTCTTCTCGCACACGCTCTTTCGGCGCTCTATACCAAGTATGCGGGCGCTTACCGCTGCCCGATGCTGGGGAGTCATTGTTAATGACTGCCCTGCGCTGGCTCGCGAGAAAGTTCTGGCTGTTAATTGTCAGCCTGGTGATCGTCCTGGCAATCATTGTGCAAACCGGACGCCTGTTGTCCCCTCAGGTGGAAAACTACCGGCTGCAAATCAGTCACTGGCTTTCCAATCGCCTGGGTGTGCCGGTGCATATGGAGCGAATCTCTCTGCGCTGGGAGGCCCTGGAAGTCGCTTTGCGGTTGGATGGATTGCGCCTTGGCAACAATGGAGAGCTGCGTATGGGGCGCGGCCTCTTCCAACTGGATTTGCTCGCCACTTTGTGGAACCGAGAGCTGGTGTGGAAAGACCTGCAGATACACACCTTCGCGGCTGGTCTCAGTCGCGATAAACAGGGGGATTGGCGCCTCAACGGCTTTCCGGGGATTTCCCTAAAACCCGGTGGCAATCTCACAACAGACCCGAGTGCCACAGACCCTGCGCGTATTTTTCAACTCAGCCCCAAAATCCAGATACGGGATGCGGCGATCACCGTACAACTCCCGGATAGCCAATTGGCGGAGATCAATCTGCCCCAGATCCAACTGGAGCATCAGGGTGACTTCCGCCGCCTTATCGCCCGCGCTTTTATCTCCCGCGAGGGCGAGGACAAGCGGATTGATTCGGAGACATTACGGTTGGTTCTTGAGGGGCGCGGTAATCCCCGTGAAAAAAAGCATTTCTCTCTGCGCGGTTACTTGCAGTTGAATGAGCTGCTGATTGATGACGATATCGTCACGCTCCTGCATGGACTCACACCCTTGCCGGATCGTTTCCACTGGCGCGGCCGCAAGTGGGCGGACGGGCGCCTGTGGCTGCAGAAAGACGCTGACAATGGATATCGTCTGTTGGGGCGTGTGGATCTTGCCCAGGTGGAAAATCTGGAAAAAGCGCTGGGAGCGAAACAGGGGGCTGTAGCCAATGCCGACCGGATTATGGCTCCACTGCGGACCTTTTCCGGGGATATATCCGGGCGCTGGCTGCCCGGTAAACACTGGCAGTTAACCCTGCAGGATATACAGATCGAATGGCAGAACCTGCAGATGCCGCCACTCAACCTGCAGGTGCGCAGTGACCGACACGGGTTGGCCCTGGCGGCAGATGTGATTGAACTGGGTGGCTGGCGCGAAATTGTCAAGCGGCTGGATCTTCTGGATGGCGCGGCCGATGACTGGCTGCGTGCTCTGGAGCCCAGTGGCCAGCTGCGCCGGGTGCAACTTCTGCAGGGCACAAAGGGTTCCGTTCGCCTGAGCGCCAACCTGCAGGATATCAGTACCCGGGCATTCCGGGGCGCCCCTGCGGTGTCTGATCTGAGTGGCTATCTGGAACTTGATGGTGCTGACGGCCGGGTGGAACTGGATGGCACTACACTGGGGGTCGATTTTCCCACTTTGTACGCCAGCGCTTTCTCTTTCGAGCGGGCCAGCGGCACTGTGGCTTGGGCTGTGGAAAAGGAAGCGAACGAGGTCAGCGTGCTTTCGGGGCCTCTGCAGCTGGACAGTGTTCTGGGTGAGATCAAGGGGCAGTTTTTGCTGACACTGCCCTTCCACCCGCAAAGCCGCGCAACGGATTTTGTTCTGGCCCTGTCGCTGCGCGATGCGCCCGTCACCGCACAGGAACAGTTGGTGCCCAAGACGGCCAGTGAAGATTTGCGCAGCTGGTTAAATAAGGGCTTGGGTACGAACAATCCTGGACGCGTAGAGAGCGCCGCATTTATCTACCGTGGCAGCAGCTATCCAAAAGAAGGTAAAAGAAATGCCCTGAGGGCACTGGGGACGAATAACAAGCGCCAGACTGTGCAACTGATGGCAGACTTTGCCGATGGCAACCTGAAATATGCACACGACTGGCCCTCTGCGAGGGGCGCAGAGGGTCGCCTGCTGGTCAATGACAGCGTCGTACTGGTCAATGCCAACCGGGCCAAACTTTGGGATATCGATGCCAGTGACATTCTTGTAGGGGTCACACCACTTCCTGGTGAAGGTTCCCAGTTGGACGTTAAGGCCCAGTTATCAGGCCCTGCTGCTGATGGCTTGCGCCTGTTGCGGGAATCGCCACTGCGCCAACAATTGGGCAGTGCCTTTGATGACTGGAAAATGACGGGTGATATCAAAGGGGGGATCAGCCTGTCCCAGCCCCTTGGAGACGGTGCCCTGCCTCCCAGCCAGCGGGTTGAATTGCGATTGCACAATGGGGAGCTGCAGTTGCAAGACCTGCGACTGCACACCAAAGCGTTGAACGGGGATATCGTATATGACAGCAGTAACGGGCTCGTCGGCACACGGCTGGATGGCAAACTCTGGGGACGGCCGATCGCGGCACATATCCGCCATTTTGGCGAGGGGGGGGTGCGCGATACCCAGATTGTAGTGGATGGTAGCGCTACCGCTGAGTCTATCACCGCCTGGGGCAGGCGACCGGAGCTGCATTGGCTGGATGGTGTCCTGGATTTCCAGGCATTGGTCACTATTCCCGCTAAAGAAAAGGGCGCGCCATACGCTGCGGTTTTCGAGCTGACATCCAACCTGGCCGATGTGGCGGTCAACTTGCCGGAACCGCTGGGAAAAGCGGCCCAGGACGAGACAAATTTCGTACTGCGCGCACCGATTGGTGCGCAGGGCAGCCTGTTCCACCTGGATTATGGTGAGCACCTGCAGGGGCAGTTCTGGGTGGTAGAGGGCGTTCTGGACCGCGCTGCTATCGCTCTGAACGCCGAGGCAAAACTACCCGCACAGCGGGGGCTGGTAGTCACTGGAGACATATCCAATATCGATTTGCCACGCTGGCAAAAGCGGTTGGATGTCTATTTCAAGGATGGGGTCACCTCATCTGATCTGACTGGGGCAGTGAGTGCAAACTGTATATCTGGCCAGAGTCCGAAATGTGCCGTCCATGACGGCGGCGCTGTTGTAAAAAATACGCCCACATCGCTACCGGTTAGCCTGGATCTCAGCACTGACCGCCTGCAGCTGGGCGCGGTTGATATTGAACATATCCATATCATTGGGCAAAGTGTTGGCACCAAATGGCAGCTGGATTTCGACAGTGAAATGGCGGCGGGCAATGTTTCCGGGGTGCTGGATGACGAGGTGCCGCTGCGCTTACAGTTGGCCCATGTACGGTTACCAGCCCCGAAGAAAAAAGAAGAGGAATTTACCAATAGTAGTCCGCCTGACCTGAACCCCTTCTCTGCAAAGAGAGAGGATCCCTGGGGGGATTTTGATTTCGACAGTTTGCCGGCCATCGACTTCAGTACAGAGAACCTGCAACTGGGTGATGAGGCGCTGGGGCGCTGGTCCTTTCAGGTGCGGCCCTCATCGGACCGTCTCGTATTGAGTGATATTCGCGGTGCGGTACGCGGCTTCCGCCTGGAGGGGCGCGGCACCGGGGAGGCACGCCTTGGCGCTCAGCTGATGTGGATGCGCGATGTTGAGGGCAACAGCTCCTCCCAGTTTATCGGTCGCCTGGTTGCCGATGATCTCGCCGATATCCAGCGCTCCATGGGACACCAGCCCCTGATCGAAAGTAAATCCGCCAGCTTCGATACCGCCTTGCGCTGGGATGGCTCGCCGGCCCAGGTGAAGGGCAGTCTGCTCTCAGGGGCATTAAAAATCGACATCAGAGACGGCCGCTTCCTGCGTTCCACAGGCACAGCGGGCTCCACGGTGTTGCGTCTGTTGTCTCTGTTTAACTTTGACACCTGGGCGCGCCGTTTGCGACTGGACTTCTCCGACCTCTACAAAAGTGGTATGGCCTTTGACCGGGTGCGCGGTGAAGTGGTTTTCGAGGGGGATGGCCAGTTGTTGATCGCGGTGCCGATTCAGGTGGAGGGGCCCACCAGTGAGCTGCAGATGGCGGGCAGGGTCAATTTACTGAGAGAGGATCTGGATCTCACCCTGGTGGCAACTCTGCCAGTGGGCAACAATCTCGCTCTGGTGGCCGCTTTGGCCGGTGGTCTTCCCGCCGCTGCGGGGGTCTACCTGATCAGTAAGGCATTTAAGAAGCAGGTGAATAAAATGGCCAGTGTCAGTTATCGCATCAGCGGTGACTGGGCCGGGCCGCAAATTCGTTTTGACAGGCTCTTTGGTGGCGATGGCGCCAAGCGTGAGGGCGTGACCACCGGGCAGCAACAGAATCTTCCACCAGAAGAGTAAGCTGGCAGCGGCGGCTGGTAATTGCTCCGTGACACCTTGTTCACCCGGTAACCCGTTGCATTTTCCTCAGCTGGGCGCATAGCCGCTCTTGCACGACTGGCCGGGGTTTTATTATTTCAATGGGTTGCCCCAATCTGCAGCCAACAGAGGCACTGTCCGATGCCGTATGCCTCCCCTTGGGAAACAGCCAGGGAAACCCCCGCCGATTTTGGCTGCCAGTATTTCCACTGAACTGGCACCATCTGCCACACTCTAACCCTAGGGTAATGGTTAAACATTGAAGAGAGGAGTTTCTGCGATGGAGAAGTCCCGAGTACTTGTTCCGCTGCTGGTTGCCGTTCTGGCGGTTTCAGCCTGTTCTGAGGCCGATGAGCGGCAAACCCAGGCCATGACAGTGGATGAGGCCAAGGTGCGCATCAGCGAAGGCAAAGACTTGGAGCAGATACCAAAATCTGTTTGGAAGCAACTATTGCCAAAAGACCGGTACAAAGTGCTTTGGGAGAATGATACCGAGCGGGCGTTTAGTGGCAAATTACTCTATAACAACGAAGAGGGGGTTTATGTGACTGCCGGTTGTCGCCTGCCGGTGTTCAGTTCGGCACAAAAGTATAAATCCGGTACAGGCTGGCCCAGTTTTTGGGATGTGGCCTACCCGGAAAATATTGTTCTGAAAGATGACTTCAGCTGGGGCTTGAGGCGCACAGAAGTATTGTCCAAATGTGGTGAACACCTGGGGCATCTCTTTAAGGATGGCCCCGCACCGACCAATCTGCGCTATTGCCTGAACTCCCTGGCACTGGATTTCGAGCCGGCCGCTGAAAGAAAGCTGTAGTGCCGATTGTCTGCGGGGCTGGTTGGCAAGCGTTGCCTGGCCCGGTAAAGCGCTATCTTTTATCCGCAAAGGTCTGTGTCGACTCAGGCTCGATCATCCCGATATCCATACCCGGACTAATCCTGGGCTTTTTGCGAAAAGAAATCCCGCAGATAGCGAAACAACTTGCGTTGGTTGGTGGGGGGCTTGCCGTTTTTAATTTCACGGCTGGCGTCCCGCAGCAGTTGGCGCAATTGCTGGTGGTCCACGTCTGGATACTGATTAAAAAAATCCCCCTGGGTACCGGTGCCCTCTCCAAGGAGGCGATTGCGCCAGTCCTCGGCCATTTTTTCGAAGGGCAGGTGCCGTTGGTCTCGCTCCTTGAACCTGTTCAGAACAGCGCTTATGGCTTGGTGGTCAGCACTGCGCATTAATTTTCCGATGTACTGCATCTGGCGGCGGCGGGCTTCATTGGATTTGATGCGGGTGAAGGTCATGATTGCTTCCCGCAGAGTTTCACCCATTGGCACTTTGGCCAAGCGGGCCTTGGAGAGCTCAGTCAACTGTTCTCCCAGGCGTTGCAACTCGTGCATTTCCTTCTTGATCTGGGTTTTGCTCTTCGACAGGTCGTCGTACTCGGTCATTGTGGATTCCGTGTGTGTATTTCGGAGGCTATCCCGGCTCTGCTTAGCCTGTGGCGGTGTATGTTCATTTAGCCAAAGTACCAGGTGGCGAGCCCGAGAAAGGACATAAAACCCACAACGTCTGTCACAGTTGTCAGGGCCACGCCGCCAGCCAGGGCGGGATCAATGTGTATGACGCGCAATACTACCGGAAGTATGGCTCCAGCCAGGGCCGCTGTGATCAGATTGATGACCATTGCTGCGACAAGGATCAGGGCGATGTGTATGTCGCCAAACCACAGGGCCGCAATCAGTCCAATGACCAGAGACCAGAGCAGGGCATTCAGGGCGGCCGAACCCAATTCCCGGGAGAGCAGCCAGTTCAGATTGCTTTTACCGATTTGCCCAAGTGCCATGCCCCGGATAACCACGGTGAGTGTCTGGCTGCCGGCCACGCCGCCCATGCTGGCGACAATGGGCATCAGTACAGCCAGGGCCACCACCTTCTCCAGGGTATTCTGAAACAGGCTGATCACCCAGGAGGCGAGAAGGGCGGTCAGCAGATTGATACCCAGCCACAGGGCGCGCCTGCGCGCGGTGCGTCGTACGGGGGCAAAGGTGTCCTCCTCCTCATCCAGGCCGGCGAGACTCATCAGCGAGTGATCGGCGTCCTCGCGAATCACATCCACCACGTCGTCAATGGTGATGCGCCCCAGCAGGCGGTTCTCTTCATCTACCACCGGGGCCGTGATCCAGTCGTATTTCTCAAACAGCCGGGCCACTTCGGTATCGGGCATGTCCGCGGGGATGGGTTCCACATCGGTATTGACCACCTCGCGCACCGTGACTGAAGGGTCTGTAGTAAGCAGTTTTGACAGGGGCAGCAGACCGATATATTCCCCTTTGCGGTTTACCACGAACAGGCTGTCCGTGGATTCCGGCAGTTGTTCGTGGCGGCGCAGGTAGCGCAGGACGACATCCAGACTCAGGTTGGGGCGCACGGAAATGGTATTGGTGTCCATCAGGCCACCGGCGGTATTCTCATCGTAGGCGAGCACACTCTCCACCCGCAGGCGGTCTGTCTCGCTCATGGATGAGAGTACTTCTGCGACGATGCGCTCGGGAAGTTGCTGGAGGATGTCGGCGATATCGTCCGCGTCCAGCCCCTCCATGATCTCCACCATCTCCTCGGTATCCATGGTGTTAAGGATTTGGCTGCGCACCTCGTCGCTGAGCTCCTGCAGCACCTCACCTTCGATATCCCGGTCGATAAGGCCCCACAGAACCTGGCGGATGCGGGGGGGAGAACTCTCCAGCAGTTGTGCGATGCTCTGGGGTGTCAGAGTTTTGAGCATGCGCTGTACTTCCTGCCCTGTGCCGCTATCGAGCGCGGTAAACAGCGTGCTTAGCTGGTTTTGGGCACGAAACTTGATTTCGGCTTGGGGTGGGCTGGGCACAACGAATCCTTACTGCGGTGGGTTGGGAAGGCGGCAGCCGCCGCGATAAAGTTGTGGCGATTTTATGTGCTTCGAGGGACTCAAGCCAGCCACCTGCCTTTGCAGTCTACTCGGCTTCGCCAAAGCGGTCCGATATCAGAGTGCAGATGGCGCTGAGCGCTTCATCTTCATCGGGGCCGTTAATTTCCAGTTCCAACTCGGTACCCTTGCCCGCTGCCAGCAGCATCAGCGCCATCACACTTTTGGCATTGACGGATTTGCCCTGGCAGTGCATCTTGATATCGGAGGAAAAGCGCGCTGAAGCCTGTGCGAGTTTACTGGCTGCGCGAGCGTGCAAGCCAAGCTTGTTGATAATGGTGAGGTGCTGTTTTTGCATAGGGGGCTTTCGCGCACTGAGGTGGCTATCTCCGCTGCTCGCGATGGCGGATCTGCAAGCTGTCGAACTGCGGTGAAAAGGTTTTGGCCAATTGTTCCACCATATACACAGAGCGGTGGCGTCCGCCGGTACAGCCAATGGAGATACAGGTGTAGCTACGATTGCTTTTCTGGTAGGAAGGCAGCCATTGCTTCAAGAATCGGGTGATATCGGCCTCCATCTTATCGGTTTCTGGGTGGGCGCGCAGAAACTGTATCACCTCAGGGTCCCGGCCGGTTTTCTCTCTCAGGGCAGGCTCCCAATAGGGGTTGGGCAGACAGCGCAGGTCGAATACCAGATCCGCGTCCACCGGTACCCCGTATTTGAAGCCAAATGACTGGAAGAGGATGGCCATGCCCTCAGACTGTTTACCCACCACGCGGTTTTTTATCAATTCACGCAGGTCGTGCAGGCTGAGGCTGCTTGTGTCGATCACTATATCTGCCATGGCTGCGATGGGGGAGAGCAGTTCCCTCTCCTGATTGAGCGCTTCGAGCAGATGGGTGCAGTTATTACTAAGGGGATGTTTGCGACGGGTTTCACTGAAACGTTGCACCAGTATCGGCTCGCGCGCATCCAAATAGATCACATCGCACTGCACTTCATTTGCACGCAGGGATTCAATCACCTGAGGCGCCTGTTTGATATCCTGCCACAGGTTGCGGGCATCAATACCCAGGCCCAAACGGGTATTTTCCTGTGGCGGCTGGCCCCCTGCCCATTTGACCAGCTCGGGAAGCAGGCTGGCTGGCAGGTTATCGATACAGTTAAATCCCACATCCTCCAGCAACTGAAGAGCGGAGCTTTTACCGGAGCCGGAGCGGCCACTGATAATCACCAGGCGCATAGGGTATCCCTTTATGAGGTCGACACACTGAGGTTGTAAACCGGAATCATTGCTTCGCCGATGAATGGGTTACTTGCGCTGAAGTTTAGCGTTCAGTTCAGGCGGCGGCGGCGCTATCTATGGCCAGCGCATAGAGTTCATCGTTGGTTTTCGCCTGCCTTAACTTATCCCTCACCAGATTGTCGGAAAACAGAGCGGCGATTTCCGCGAGAGTCTCAAGGTGTTGTTGCTCTGCATCCTCGGGGACCAGCAGGGCAAACAGTAAATCCACGGATTGGCGATCTGTAGCGTCAAAATCTACTGCAGGCTTGACGGTGCAGAGTACCCCAATGGAATGTCTGCAACCAGGCAGGCGACAGTGTGGTATGGCGACACCATCCCCGATACCGGTGGAGCCCAGGCGCTCGCGGGCAATCAGCTGATTGAAGATGGTATCGGCGTCATGTTGTGGATATTGTTCGGCGATCGCCTGGGCAATATTGAGCAGTAACTTCTTTTTGCTGCTCCCGGCCAGATGGCAAAGGCTGAGGCGGGGTGAAAGTAATGCTTCGAGTGTCATAATTCAGCGGTGGTTTTGCAACTTCTCTTTGTGCTTTTTGAGTTGGCGGTCCAGTTTGTCCGTGAGTGCATCAATGGCCGCGTACATGTCGCTATCCTCTGAGCTGGCGCAGAGATCATGACCATTGATATGTACCCGGGCTTCAGCTTTCTGAATCAGTTTTTCAACGGATAGGATAACTTGGGCGTTAGTTACCTTGCCGTAGTGCCGGGACAGCTTTTCCAGTTTGTTTTCACAGTAGCTGCGCATGGGCGGGGTGATATCTACGTGGTGACCACTAATGTTGATCTGCATGGATTTCTCCTTACCGGGCGCATCGCCTACCGGCATGCGGCTATCTTTCGGGCCGCAACCCTACTAGGAAGTGGGCCAGAATGGAAGGATACACTCAAAGTTTGGATTTCGGTTGGGGATTGAACAGACAGGACGCCAATCAGTTTATGACTGCATAGGAAGCTTAAGTCAAATAAACAGTCGGGGCGGGTTTGGCATTGTGGTTGGTCCGGCAATGGGCAGCATTGCCGTTAAGAGTGGGTGGTGGCAGGTCAGGTCAGGCGTTTGCGCTCACTGGAAGAGGGGATTCCCATGGACTCCCGGTATTTTGCTACCGTTCGGCGTGCTACTTTGATTCCCTGCTTATCGAGTTCCTGGGCGATTTTATTGTCGGAAAGGGGCTTGCGTGGGGTTTCCGTGTCGATCAGTTTGCGAATCAATGCACGAATGGCTGTTGACGAGGCGTCCTCGCCGGAATCGGTGCTGACATGGCTGGAGAAAAAGTATTTGAGCTCGAATACACCTCGGGGAGTCAGCATGTACTTCTGCGTGGTGACTCTGGAGATGGTGGATTCATGCATGCCGATGGCTTTGGCAATATCTGCCAGTACCATCGGCCTCATGGCCTCGGGGCCTTCTTTGAGAAATGCCTGCTGTTTCTCAACAATACAGGTCGCCACCTTAAGCAGGGTCTCATGTCGGCTCTGCAGGCTCTTCAAAAACCAGCGCGCCTCCTGGAGATGGTCGCGCAGGAAGCTGTTTTCTGTGGAATTGTCTGCACGTCTGACCAGGGCGGCATAGTGATTGTTAATACGGATTTTCGGGGTGATCTCCCCATTCAAGTCGACCTGCCAGCGCGGCCCTTTGCGGGTAACAAGGATGTCGGGAATGACATAGGCGGTCTCCTCTCTGCCATAGCGCTCCCCGGGGGTGGGGTTTAGGGTTTGGATCAGGCGAATCACCGCGCCCAACTGGGCTTCACTGAGGTTTGTGCGCCGGCTCAGTTGGCGGAAGTCCCGTTTGCCGAGCAGCTCGAGATGGCGTTCGATAATGTCCTTGGCCTTTTGAAGCCAGGGCGTAGCGGCTGGAAAATGCTGCAACTGCAGCAGCAGGCATTCCTGCAGGTTGCGCGCGCCGCAGCCAGTGGGCTCAAACTGTTGGATCGCTTTGAGCACGGCGAGGACCTCGTCCTCATCAGCATGGAGTGAGGCTGTGATCTGTGCAATGGAAGTGCCCAGCAGTCCGCAGGGCTTGATCGCATCAATCAGGTTTTCGCCAATTAGCTTGTCGTGCCGGGATAGTGTGGTGAGGTTGAGCTGCCAGTGCAGATGATCCTGTAAACTGCTTCCTGCGGCATTGTGCTCAATATCTACTTTGTCACCGTCGACGCCACTGCTGTAGTTGCCGTAGATGTCATCCCAGCGGGAGTCCAGTGGTAACTCGTCGGGAATATTCTGGCTCCAGTTGTCTTCACCGATTTCGTGCTCACCACTGGAGGGGGCGATTGCGCTCTCTGAGTCAGCTGTTCGCTCCTGTTGGGTGTTACTTTCTGCGACGTTGGCTGTTGAAAGGACTTCGTCAGTCTCGACCTCCAGCATCGGATTGCCGTCCAGAGCGGCCTGGATTTCCTGTTGCAGGTCCAGGGTCGACAGTTGCAATAGGCGTATTGCCTGCTGCAACTGCGGGGTCATGGTTAACTGGGTGCCGAGTTTAAGCTGAAGAGACTGCTTCATATTTGGGGGCGCTACAAACCGAGGTGGCCGGTATTCAGCAAAAGTTACCCGAAATGGCGCAGACTACCCCGCTTCCCAGGATAACACAAGCAATAAGCGTGCCTATAAATCCTGCCATACGCGGGATTTGATCGTAAAAGTGGCAGCTTTTCTCTAGATGGTGAATTCGTGTCCCAAATAGACCTCACGTACCTGCTGGTTGACGAGTACCTCGTCCGGGGTGCCGGCGGCGATAATATGGCCTTCACTGACGATATAGGCGGTTTCACAGATATCGAGGGTTTCGCGCACATTGTGGTCGGTGATCAGTACACCGATGCCCCTATCGCGCAGGTGGCGAACAATGTCTTTGATATCGTTGACCGAGATCGGGTCCACCCCGGCGAAGGGTTCGTCCAGCAAGACGAACCTGGGGTTTGTGGCGAGTGCCCGGGCGATCTCCACCCGGCGGCGTTCCCCCCCGGATAGGGCCATACCCAGGCTGTGCTCGATATGGGCAATATTGAACTCTTTGAGCAGTGCCTGGGCCTGCCGCTGGCGTTCAGAGCGGGGCAGGTCCTTGCGGGTCTCAAAGATGGCGAGAATATTGTCGCGCACTGACAGGCGGCGGAATACCGAGGCCTCCTGGGGCAGATAGCCGATCCCTTTGCGTGCACGACCGTGCATGGGGAGGCCGGTGATGTCTTCATCATCGATTAATACCCGCCCGGTATCAGCCCGGACCAGGCCGGCGATCATGTAAAAGCAGGTGGTTTTCCCGGCACCATTGGGGCCCAGAAGGCCGACTATCTGGCCATTGGTGACGCTGATGGAGACATCCTGAACGACTTTTCTTTTCTTGTACTGCTTGGCGAGGTGTAACGCTTTGAGCGTTGGCATAGTGTGTTCCGAAATCTTTCCTTGCCGTAGGCACAAAGTGCCCTCCGATAAAGGTTTGGCAGTTATTTGGTGCTGTATCCAGGCCCGGGTCGGGATCTATTGGCCTCTCCTCCCGTTGTCGGGGCTCTCTTTCTTTTCCGGCTTCCAGATCATCTCCACGCGGCCCTTGCCGGTCTGCCCCCGGGCGCTCATTTGCTCGGTGGTGAGGTCATAGTTGATCTTTTCGGCTGCCAGAGTATTGCCATCCCGGTCTACAAGGGCCTCGCCGGTAAGATAAAGCTCTTCCGAGCTGACAGAATATTCAATGCGCCGGGCACGCGCCTTGACGGGGTTTTCCCCTTCGAGGATCTTTTGTTCGAAGTGAGCGGGCTTTCCCTCAGCGATGACGCGTCGGACCTCTTTGTCGGGGGTGAAGTAGACCTCGACACGATCTGCACGTATTTGTAGGGAGCCTTGGGTAATGATGACGTTATCGCTGTAAACGACCAGGTTGCTACTCAAAGCGGCATTCATCGCGTCGGATTTAATATTGACGCGCTGCTCACGGTCCTCGGGTAATGCATAGACCACTGCGGTGAGGAATATCAGGGTCGCAGCGGTGGAAATCTTGTACAGGTGACGAAATAGATTAGTTGGTGTCATAGCTGCTCTTAACATCGGATAGGATTTCCACCCGGTCTTCATTCAGATAAGCGCGCATGCCCTTGCCGGTAGTGCGGTTGGGGCCGGAGGTGATACTAACAACTTTGTCGGTTTCGGCGAACTCCCTGTCTGGCAGGATGGTCATACTGGGTGTTTCCAGTTTGATACCACCTGGGGCGGGTAGTTCATCAATGACCACTTCTCCGTCTAGGACTACCCGTTCACCGCGATTGTAAGCTGTACCCCGCCGAGATTCGGTGCGCCACTTTGGCTGGTCATCCTGGTAAAAGAGCAGGCGCGGCTCGGTCAGGTCGGCCCGGTCACGGCGTTTGAACTGGTAGTAGGTAATCTGCTGAGCATTCACCCGGTAGGCCAGGTTTCCCTCTTGATCAAAGTGCCGGGTCTTGGCATCGCGAATAATGAGCTCGGCGGCACGGTCCTGCTGCTGGGGCGTGGGACGAATGCCCAGCAACTGCTCTGGCGGGCTTTCAGAGAACCAGAGCCCCGCACTGATCAGCAGTATCACCAGAAGCAATGGCAGCCAGGTGCGGCGCATCACTTTTCTCCAAGGTAGGGGGCAAGCGCCGCAGCAAATGTACCCTGAGCCTGCATGATGCGATCACAGGCTTCGCGCACCGCTCCCTCACCGCCGCGGGCATCCGTGATCCAGAGGGCGTGCTCGCGCACCAGTTGAGCAGCATTGGGGGGGGCAATAGGGCAGCCAACGCGCGTCATGACCAGAAGATCGGGATAGTCGTCGCCGATATAGGCGATATCCTCAAGCCGGCAGGGCGCATCGGCCAAAAGCTCCTGTAGGGCATCAAATTTGTCCTCGCGACCCTGGATCAATTTGCTGACGCCAAGGTCGTGGGCGCGGCGCTCCACCACACTGCTGCGTCGGCCGGTAACAATGGCCACATGCACACCGGATTTTTGCAGCATTTTTATACCGTGTCCATCCAGGGAGTTGAAGGTTTTGAGTTCATTACCGCTGTTGTCGAAGTAGAGTTTGCCGTCGGTAAGGACGCCGTCCACATCCATTACCAGCCAGCGAATGCTTTTCAGTGCGTTATTTAATCGTTCTTCTGGGGTCACCGGAATATTCCTTGTAGGTTATTTTTCCGCTCCGTGCACATGTGTGTATCTCAGATGACGCCGGCGCGCAGTATATCGTGCATATGTAATACGCCGGTCGGAAAATGTGCTGCATCTTCCACAACGAGAGCGGTGATTTTGTAATCCTCCATAATGCGCAGCGCTTCCGCGGCCAGGGTTTCGGCGGAAACTGTCTTCGGTCGTCGGCTCATCACTTGCGCCATGGTCGCCTTGTCAAGTGCCACTTTCTGATCGATTACGCGGCGCAGGTCGCCATCGGTAAATACACCCAGTAATTCCCCACAGTGGTCGACAACCGTAGTCATGCCAAAACCCTTACTGGTCATTTCCAGGAGAGCCCTGGACAACAAGGTTTCCGGATGCACTCGGGGCAGTTCTTCCCCGGCGTGCATCACATCCTCAACCTTGAGTAGCAGGCGTCGCCCCAAGGCTCCGCCAGGGTGGGAAAAAGCAAAGTCCTCGGCGGTAAACCCCCTGGCCTCAAGCAGGGCCACTGCCAATGCATCACCCATCACGAGGGTGACGGTTGTAGAGGACGTTGGGGCCAGGTTGAGTGGGCAGGCCTCTGTTTGTACTGAGATATCCAGATTGACCTCGGCAGCATGTGCCAGGGGCGAGTCGGTCTTGCCAGTCATGCTGATCATCGGGATGCCAAGCCGCTTCAGCAGCGGCAGCAGGGTGAGCACTTCTGTCGAGGAGCCCGAGTTGGAAATTGCGACTACCAGGTCGTCGCGGGTAATCATTCCCAGGTCCCCGTGGCTGGCCTCGCCCGGGTGTACGAAAAAACTCGGCGTACCCGTGCTGGCCAGGGTTGCGGCCATCTTGCGGCCAATATGCCCGGATTTCCCCATGCCAGTCACGATGGTGCGGCCCGGGCACTGCAAGATCATCTCGCAGGCGCGTTGGAAGTCGCCATTGATTCTTTTTTCCAGTCCGGCTACAGCCTCTGTTTCCATGCGAACGGTGCGGCGTCCTGCCTGCAATATTAGATCCTGGGTCATCGAATGCCTCTGGTTACTTAACGTCTACCTACTTACGCAAGGCCTGTACAAATAGTAATCCCTCAGCCAGGCAGGCTGCGGAAACGATGCAGTACAGGAAAGTGTCGCCACTGCTCCGGGGCCTGTGAAAACTCCGGAAATACTTGCATCACCCCTAGCTGCGACAGCTTTCAAAAAGTGGCGATCCAATCGATCGTGGAAGACCTGTTGGACTGTCAGATTGTATAGTGACCATCTTGTGATCGCCCTATCAGTCTTTGCTACCGGCATCGTGCGGTTTTTGGATACCGCTTCCCAGCTGGCCGGCTTTCTCTCTCCTGCTCTTCTGTTGTCGTGCTAATCTATATTATTAGCGGGTTTCTGGCACGGAAACCGGCCAGACAACCGGGAGGGGTGGTCAAATGACATTCCAGTACACCCCCCACACCTTCAGGCGCGGCCATGGTATAGTCTGCCGCCGCTGCTGTCAGCATTGTCATTCAATGGACGAACGTCAAAGCGCTTCTTCTGAGGCACCGGACGGCAATATCGATATGGCACTTATTTACGCTGTTTACGTCCAAGGAAAAATTGGATAACGGGAGACTCTTTGTGAACACATCATTTTGGATTGAGCGACGTGGTTTGTCACAGTGGCTGAAGTATGTGCTCTGCGCACTCTTGGTAGCTGCGCTGAGCCCCGCAGCGAATGCCGCTCAAAACCCCTACGTGGTGATCGAAGGGGTATCCCAAAAATTGTTGAATGTGATTCGCTCGAATGCGCCATATGCCAATAGTGACCCACAGCGGTATTACAACGCGGTAGAGAATGTACTGATACCAATTGTGGATTTTGATTTTATTGCGATCGGTGTTATGGGGCGCTATGCCAAACAGGCTACGGCGAGCCAACGCTCACGTTTTACCAGTACGTTCCGTCGGGATCTGGTGGCAACATTTGCCCGTGGAGTGGCGAATTTTGGCGATCTGGATGTGAAAGTGGTGAATCCGGGAACAGTTCCCACCAGAAACCGGGTCAATGTCCTGCAGGAGGTGCGCAGTAAAGAGGGGATTACCAAGGTGTCTTATACCCTGGTGCGCAATCGCGCCGGGCAGTGGAAGCTGATCAATGTCATTCTCAACGGGGTCAATCTGGGCAAAACCTTCCGCAGTCAGTTTGCCCAGTCAATGCGGACCCATGGCGATATCGACAAGGTGATTTCCAGTTGGTCCGCAGCGCAGGAGGTTGCCGATCAAGTGAGCTAATTGGCGGACATCGGCGCGCTCTGCTGCGTGTCCTGCGTGAATCAAGTACACTTGCGTACCGTTTTTACTTCAACTCAAATCCGCCTATGCAACCTGATGAAATCAAAGCCCTGATTGAGGGGCATATCCCTGAGAGTGCTGTGAATGTCGCCTTTGAAGGTAGTCACCTTGTGGTGACCGTGGTGAGCAGTGCCTTCGAAGGCCTCACCCGTTTAAAAAAGCAGCAGCTGGTATATGCAGCGCTCAGCGAAAAGATTGCCGATGGCACCCTGCACGCTGTCCAGATGCAGACCCTGACTCCGGAAGAAGCCAGTCGTTAATCTGCCGCTTTAAAAAAGGCGGCGCCCTAAATATGAGACCGAATGGACAAGTTATTAATAGAGGGCGGCAGTCCCCTGTCCGGAACATTGCGAATCTCCGGTGCGAAAAATTCTGCACTGCCTATTTTGGCTGCGGCCCTGTTGGCGGACGGGCCGGTACATATTCGCAATCTGCCGCACCTGAATGATATCACCACCATGATCACTCTGCTGCGCTGTATGGGTTGCGATGTCACAGTCGATGAACAGCTGGGGGTCGAGATTGACCCCCGTCCGGTCAATGATCTGACAGCGCCCTACGAGTTGGTGAAAACCATGCGCGCGTCGATTCTTGTGCTGGGTCCCCTGCTGGCACGTCACGGTGTGGCCAATGTTTCCTTCCCGGGGGGCTGTGCCATCGGCAGCCGTCCTGTGGATATCCACCTCAAGGGCCTGGAGGCCATGGGTGCGGAAATCACCATTGACGGCGGCTTTATACGTGCGCGTTCCCATGGCCGTTTGAAAGGCGCCAATATCGTGATGGAGAAAGTCACTGTCGGCGGTACAGAAAACCTGTTGATGGCCGCCGTGCTGGCTGAGGGCACAACCGTGTTGCACAACGCTGCACGGGAACCCGAAATTGTCGATCTGGCGGAATTCCTGATTGCCATGGGTGCGCAGATTGAGGGGGTGGGCACCGATACCTTGCGTATCCACGGTGTTCTCAAGTTGCATCCCTGCACCTTTACGGTGATGCCGGATCGCATTGAAACCGGAACCTTTCTTGCTGCCGCTGCCGCAGCGCGGGGAAAAGTGCGCCTGCTGCATACCCGTGCGGATATTCTCGATGCCGTACTGCTCAAGTTCGAGGAGGCCGGTGCGCACCTGAGCTGTGGGGAGGATTGGATCGAGCTGGATATGAAAGGCAATCGTCCGAAAGCGGTCAGCTTTCGCACAGCCCCCTATCCGGCATTTCCCACAGATATGCAATCGCAGTTTACCGCCATGAATGCCGTAGCTGAGGGTAAGGGTGCGGTGGTAGAGACGATCTTTGAAAATCGCCTGATCCAGGTACACGAGCTGAACCGCATGGGGGCGGATATTACCCTGGAGGGCAATACTGCGATTGTCACCGGGGTAGAAAAGCTCAAAGGCGCTCCGGTGATGGCCTCTGACCTGCGCGCCTCGGCGAGTCTGGTCATAGCGGGTATGGTTGCCGAGGGGACGACCATTGTCGATCGCATCTACCATATCGATCGGGGATATGAGTGCATCGAGGAAAAATTACAGCAATTGGGGGCGAATATCCGCCGCCTGGCCGGTTAGGCACTTATAAAGCAGAGCCAGCCTGTGTACTGCGGAGGCGGCGATCAATCGAGAAATCGGTGCAGAAATACCAATGACCATGCCAATCACCATCGCCTTAACCAAGGGCAGAATCCTGCGGGAGACCCTGCCGCTACTCACCTCGGCTGGGCTGGCGCCCTTGGAGGATCTCACACAGAGCCGCAAGCTGACTTTCCCCACCCAGTGTGAGGGCGTGCGCCTGCTTCTCCTGCGGGGTGTGGATGTACCCACCTATGTCCAGCATGGTGCAGCGGATATGGGGGTGGCGGGCAAGGATACTTTACTGGAGCACAGCTCCGATGGCTTCTATGAGCCTCTGGATCTCGGGGTCGCCCGCTGCCGCTTGATGACGGCCGGCCTCAAGGGGACGGAGTTACCCAATGGCCGAATCCGGGTGGCAACCAAGTTTGTAGAGAGTGCCAAACGCCATTACGCCGCCAATGGGCGCCAGGTCGATATCATCAAATTGTACGGTGCCATGGAGCTGGCCCCGCTGATGGGTCTGGCCGATGAAATCGTCGATATCGTGGACAGTGGCAACACTCTTAAGGCCAACGGCCTCGAAGCGCGAGAGACCATTGCGCATATCAGCAGCCGCCTTATCGTTAACAAGGCCGCCATGAAAATGAAATACCACCCGATCAGCGACCTGATTGAAAAGCTGGCAATGGCAATCACCCGCACCCAGAGATAGAAATTTTTCAGATACCATGACAAGTAAATGCATTCGCAGGTTGAGCACAGCGGAAAAAAACTTTGATGCGCAACTGGACCAATTGCTTGTCTGGGAAGCGGTTGCCAGCGATGCGGTGGCGTCCTCGGTTGCGGAGATACTGCAACAGGTACACAGCCGCGGCGATGCCGCCGTCATCGAATACACCAACCGCTTTGATCGCCGTGAGCTGGTTCGGGCAGGTGACTTTGTTGTGACATCGGCCGAACTGGATGCGGCCCTGCAGCGCATCAGCCCGGAGGAGCGTGAAGCGCTCGAAGTCGCTGCCCGGCGGGTGCGGAATTATCACGAACACCAGGTGCAAAAATCCTGGCGCTACACTGAGGCCGATGGCACGGTGCTGGGGCAGCAGATTACCCCGATGGCGCGGGTGGGGATTTATGTCCCCGGTGGCAAGGCTTCCTATCCCTCATCAGTATTGATGAATGCCATTCCGGCAAAGGTTGCCGGCGTTGATTGTGTGAATATGGTGGTGCCGGCACCGGAGGGGAAATTGAACGATCTGGTTCTGGCGGCTGCGGCGATTGCCGGTGTCAATCAGGTGTAT
Source organism: uncultured Microbulbifer sp. (assembly GCF_947489355.1). Classification (GTDB taxonomy): domain Bacteria; phylum Pseudomonadota; class Gammaproteobacteria; order Pseudomonadales; family Cellvibrionaceae; genus Microbulbifer. Next base: position 52,515 of record NZ_CANLDD010000005.1, read on the forward strand.
ACCATCGGTGGTGCCCAGGCGGTGGCGGCACTGGCGTATGGAACCGAGACCATTGCTGCGGTGGACAAAATTGTCGGTCCCGGCAATATTTTTGTGGCTGTCGCCAAGCGCGCAGTGTTTGGCCGTGTGGCCATCGATATGATCGCAGGGCCATCGGAGATACTGGTGATCTGTGACGGCGCCACTGATCCAGACTGGATTGCCATGGACCTGCTGTCCCAGGCCGAGCACGATGAACTGTCGCAGTCGATTTTGCTGTGCCCGGATGCACAATTCCTCGATAAGGTGGCGGCTTCGCTGCAACGCCTGCTGACCGATCTGCCGCGGGCGCAGATCGCACAGAAATCCCTGGTCGAACGGGGGGCCCTGATACAGGTTGGCTCGCTGGAGGAGGCCATACAGCTTTCAAATCGTATAGCCCCGGAGCACCTCGAGGTTTCTGTCGCCGACCCCGAGCGCTTTCTGCCCCAGATACGCAATGCCGGGGCTATCTTCCTTGGCCGCTATAGTGCGGAAGCACTGGGGGACTACTGCGCGGGCCCCAACCATGTGCTGCCGACCAGCGGTACTGCCCGCTTCTCATCCCCGTTGGGGGTGTATGATTTTCAGAAACGCAGCTCCATTATTTATTGTTCCGCGGAGGGCGCTGACAAACTGGGACGTGTGGCCGGCACGCTCGCCCGCGGCGAGGGTTTGGAGGCCCATGCGCGCTCCGCTGCGTTTCGGGTAAAGCGCGATGTACCCGGCAATTGAGTCAATCCTTCACCGCCTGCCGGGTATTGGCTGGCGCCTTTGAATGGCTGGTGCAACAGTGAGGCATCGATCTTACTGCCGGAGCGCTTGCGCACCTGAGCCGCATTGCCCAAACCTATTGAGGTCTCCGGGCCAACAGTGCTTTTGATCCCTCTGTGGGGTTTTCACATCGATCCCGGATGGACTCAGTCTTTGCGCGGAATTTTGGTGGCTTGCCAGGCAAGTGCGCGCCACTCTCCCTTTCGTTTGACGAAGGTTCCGGTGTTGAAATAGTGGCTGACTTCCTCGCTGGCGCTGTCATTGGCCAGCAATCTGAATGCCACAATGGCGGTGTCTCCCAACAAACGGATATCAATATCCTCGGCGGTGTAGCGCACGGATACCGGATCACTGGTTGGGTTTTCCAATCCCTGCATAAGCCGGCGCTTACCGAATCGTTTGCCCGCTGAGCTGGTGTAGACCAGCTCTTTGGCCCAAAAGCGGCGGTGGACTTTCGCATCGCTGGCAGCGTGACTGAGAAAGTGGGTTAGAAGCTGCTCAAGTTTCTGTTGGTCGTCAGCTTTGGCCGGGGCGGTGGCCAGTATCAGAAGCAGGGCCAGGGATAGTGCGCGCATAATAAAATCTCAGTGGTTAATCCGTGGCAGTGGATGGCTTGGGTTTGACTGAGACCGTTGCTTCCACGGTATGTGCGGAACCGTCGCGAACAAAAGTGATGGAGACCGTGTCGCCTGGCCGCAAGGTTGCCATTGTAGCCTCGCCCCGCTTGCCATCGCCGATTGGGAGGCCGTCAATATGTGTAATGACATCCCCCGGCCTGAGTCCTGCAGTGTGGGCGGGGCCTTCATTGTAGATGGCTGTGACCATGACCCCAGCCGCTGGGTTCAGGTTGAGTTCCCTGGCCCTCTGCGGGTTGATAGCACTGGCCTCTATGCCGAGCCAGCCGGGCACCACCCGGCCGTAGGTAATAATGTCCTGCATCACCTTAAAGGCGATATTGGCGGGGATGGCGAAACTGATCCCCCCGGAATAGCCGGACTGGTTGAGGATTGAGGTATTGATCCCCAGCAGACGTCCCTGTGAGTCAACCAGGGCACCACCGGAGTTGCCAGGGTTTACGGCGGCGTCTGTTTGCAGGAAGTTCTGGAAATATCCCCCCCTGCCAGAGCTTTCCAGGTGGCGTCCCTTGGCGCTGATGATTCCTTGAGTAACTGTCTGGCCAACCCCAAAGGGATTGCCTATGGCCAGAACGACATCCCCCACCTGAGCGGTTTCCGGCTTCCCGACGGCGATTGAGGTGAGGTCAGTAAGTTCGATCTTCAACACCGCCAGGTCAAAATCTGCATCGCTACCCACCAGCCGTGCCTGCGCTTCTCTGCCGTCTGCCAGCAGGATGACGATGGCGTCAGCCTGATCGACCACATGGTGATTGGTGAGGATATAGCCCGTATCGCTGACGATGACTCCGGAGCCCAGGTTGGATTGCATGCGTTCCCGCTGGGGCACATTCATATTATCGAACAGCCGGCGGAACAGGGGATCGTTAAAAAGGGGATGCCGCCGCTGTGGCACGGCAGTACGGGTATAGATATTGACGACCGCGGGGCCGGCGAGATTCACCGCGCGGGCATAGGATATTGGTCCTTGCCAATCTTCCGTTGCAGGGGAGGGTGTACGGCCGCGCAATTGCGGAAATACAACCAGTAACAGGGCTGCTACGACAACGCCTACCAGCGTGGGTAGGACCCAGTCCTGTAAAAAGCGATTTTGCGACACTCTCGACTCCTCCTTGCGCCGATTATACACACGTCTCGACAAGGATTCGCTGGGAATAGGGTGTTGCTGTCGAGGGGAGGCTGTTTTGTGGCAGCCGGGACACGGCTGCTTGGTTGCCATTCGCAAGTTGCGGTGCCACTGACATTCTGCTTGGGGGCTCGTCCACAGCACAGTATTGTCATCCCATAGTATACGGGCACATTTTGTATGGGCGTGGCATTGGTGGGCCTGAATGGATGCGTATAATGGCCGGTCGAAAATTTAAGATTAACCGGCAACTTTTGTTTTTGGAGATCAAAATGTCCCTTGTTCGCCCCCACGGCAGTGTTGAGCTGCAGCCGCGCTTTGTCTATGAGAGTGAGAGGCATCACCGGTTAATGCACGAGGCGGAGTCGTTGCCCTCTATCGTGGTCAGTTCTGCCGCTGCCGCCAATGCCGTGATGCTGGGTGCGGGCTACTTTAATCCCTTGCACGGCTTTATGAATCTGGCGGATGCCCTGAGTGTGGCGGAGACACTGCGCACGGTGGATGGTTTGTTCTGGCCGGTGCCCATTTTAAATCTCGTGGAGGATACCAGTGCGATTGCAGGGGCCTCCCGTATTGCATTGCGCGACCCGAATGTTGAAGGAAACCCGGTGCTGGCGGTGATGGATGTGGAGGCCATTGAAACCCTATCCAGCGAGCAAGTGGGCGTGATGGCCAAACAGGTATTTGGGACCCTGGACAAGCAGCATCCCGGTGTGGCGACTTTTCAGTCAACGGGTCGCAAGCTGGTTTCCGGCCCCATTGAGGTGCTTAATTTCAGCTATTTCCAGAATGATTTTCCGGATACTTTTCGCACAGCGGTTGAAATCCGCAATGAATTTACTGAGCGTGGCTGGAGCCGGGTTGTCGCCTTCCAGACTCGCAATCCTATGCATCGCGCCCATGAAGAACTGTGCAAAATGGCCCTGGAGGGCGTGGGGGCGGAGGGTGTGTTGATCCACATGCTGCTGGGACAGTTAAAGCCGGGGGATATTCCCGCCCCGGTGCGCGATGCCTCTATCCGCAAGATGGTAGAGCTATATTTCCCTGCAAATACGGTGATGGTGACCGGTTACGGCTTCGATATGCTCTATGCCGGCCCGCGCGAGGCGGTACTGCACGCTGTATTTCGTCAGAACTGTGGCTGCAGCCATTTGATTGTCGGTCGTGATCACGCTGGTGTGGGTGACTACTACGGGGCCTTTGATGCACAGGCTATCTTCGACGAACAAGTCCCTGAAGGCGCCCTGGAGATCGAGATTTTCCGCGCCGACCACACAGCCTACTCAAAGAAGCTGAATAAAGTCGTGATGATGCGCGATGTACCGGATCACTCCAGGGAGGATTTTATTCTCCTGTCCGGCACAAAGGTGCGCGAAATGCTCGGGGGCGGTATCGCACCTCCGCCGGAATTCTCCCGCCCGGAAGTGGCTAAAATCCTGATGGAATACTACCAAAGCCTGTAAGGGCGCAAACAAAAAAGGCGGGTTGGTCCCCGCCTTTTTTGTTTGTAGTCCGGGTCGCTCCGTCCCTGTTCCAGGCATGGGGGCAGCCGCTCAGCTTCCGGCGTGGGCCTCTTTGTCCAGGCCGTAATCCTCGGCCAGGGTCCCTTTGGTGCCGGGCTCTTTTGGCGCCCAATCCCGGGGTGGTTTTATATCCTCCAGTTGACTATCGTCATTCTGCAGCTTGCCGCTGCCGGCCTCGAGCATTTGCCGTCCGATATCCTGATTGGAGAGGCGCAGGGCGCTATTGGCCAGGTATTCGTGCACGTCCCTGTAGCTTTCAGTGAGGTTGTGGACCAGTTGGGCGGTCTGGTCAAAGTGCTCGTTGACCTGGAGCTGAAAGTCTCGGAGCTTGTCATTGGCTTCTTGCAGACGCTGCTCCAGCTCATGGGAACGCTCAACACTGGTACGCCCGCGGACTATCAGGAATGCCAGAAAGGCACCCAGCGTCAGGCCGAGGATGCCAACTAGAATTAATACCGATGTAGAGTGCACTTACTACCTCCTCAACTTGTCCTTATTGGCACCGTCGCTCCGGGTTGGGCATTGAAACGGTCGCCATCGGGCTGGTGCTTCGCTCCATGACTTGGGGGATGTTCCCAGGGGCAACCCCCAACTCCATGTTAACGGGTCCAGTATACGTGATTATTCACCTGACAATTAAACTGGTTGGCCAATGTCGGCACAAAGGTCAGCCACCAGTCCCGGGTTATCGCCAATTTCCGGCTAAGCAGAGCCGGCATTATTTCGGCTTCAGGGGGCCGGCACCTAGGCGTCTTTGCCGGGTATTTGATAGAGTGCGCGCCGATAAACCCGTTGTTGAAGATCGTTTCCTCTATGTTGTCTGCCAGACCGCCATTAGCTTCCCCCCTTGAGCGTTATGAAAGTGATTTGCAGCGCCCGGATTTTACCCTGGATCTATCCCAGCAGGTAGCGGTGCAGGCGTTGCAGGATCTGTACCTGCGCTTGGTTGCCCGGGCCGAGCGGGGTGTTATTGCCCGTCTGCTGTCGCGGTTGCGCAGAAATTCAGCGGTACCGGAAAGGGGGCTCTACTTCTGGGGCGGGGTCGGCCGGGGCAAGACCTATCTGATGGATGCTTTTTTTGAATCTCTGCCATTTGCACAGAAACAACGCACACATTTCCATCGCTTTATGCGCCAAGTGCACAGGGATTTAAAAGAGTATGCGGGAGAGAAGAATCCGCTGGATAAGGTGGCTGACAAGATTGCCCGTCGGGTTCAAGTGTTGTGCTTTGACGAACTCTTTGTGTCAGATATTGCCGATGCCATGCTCCTGGCGGGCTTGCTCGAGGCGTTGTTTAGTCGGGGTGTGACCCTGGTGGCCACTTCCAATATTGAGCCTGAGGGACTCTACAGGGATGGCTTGCAAAGAGCGCGGTTTCTGCCGGCCATCGATTTACTCCAGCGCCACACCCAGGTGGTCAATGTGGACGGCGGCATCGATTACCGGTTGCGCACGCTGGAGCTACTGGAACTCTACCACACGCCCCTGGATAGGGCGGCGGAGGACAGCCTGGCTTATAGCTTTGCCCAGTTGAGTGTGGATGGCTGTGAGGTGCGCAGCAATGTGCAACTGCAGGTGGAGGGGCGACCTATCCAAGCCCTGAAAGTGGCGGATGATGTCGCTTGGTTTAACTTTGCTGACTTGTGTGATGGTCCCCGCTCCCAGAATGATTACATAGAACTGGCACGGGAGTTTCAAACCATACTGCTGGCGGCGGTCCCTAGGTTTGATGCGCGTATGGATGCCCAGGCACGGCGTTTTATCCATTTGGTCGATGAGCTCTATGATCGGTGTGTCAAGCTGGTGGTTTCTGCCGAGGTGCCGGCTGAGCAGCTATACGGTGGGCACCACCTGCGCTTTGAGTTTGAACGGGCGGTCAGCCGGCTGCTCGAAATGCGCTCCCGCGAGTACCTGGAGCGCGCGCACAGGCCCTGATAAGGCCTGGCGGGACGGCGGCCCAGGTTGGAAATGGCTTGAAAAGCCAGTACGCCTTTTGTACTATCCGCGCTCTTTTGTGGGACGGCCCCCAATCCAGGGGTCACAGACAGGTGTTTATAACATGAAGACTTACAGTGCTAAGCCAGAAGCGGTAAAACGCGACTGGTACATTGTTGACGCTGCGGACAAGACGCTCGGCCGTATTTCTGCCGAGATCGCCCACCGCCTGCGCGGCAAGCACAAGCCTGAATATACGCCCCACGTGGATACTGGCGATTACATTATCGTGATCAATGCCAAAAAGGTCCGCGTGACCGGCAACAAGGCCATAGACAAGATCTATCACAGCCACTCCGGCTACCCCGGCGGCCTCAAGTCCATCAGCTTTGAGAAGTTGATCGAGAAAGCCCCTGAGCGCACTATTCAGAGCGCCGTTAAAGGCATGCTGCCGAAGGGCCCGTTGGGCCGCGCCATGTTCAGAAAGTTGAAAGTGTACAGCGGCAGTGTACATCCTCATGCGGCTCAACAGCCGGTTGAACTGGCGATCTAAACGGGAATAACTCTGATGGCAACTACTCAATACTATGGTACCGGCCGCCGCAAGACCTCCACCGCGCGCGTGTTTGTCGTACCCGGTGAGGGAAAGATCACCGTGAATGGTCGGGCCCTGGATGAATACTTTGGCCGTGAAGTGGCTCGCATGATCGTGCGCCAGCCGCTGGAAAAGGTCGATATGGTGGAAAAATTTGACATCAATGTCACGGTAAAAGGCGGCGGCTCCTTTGGTCAGGCGGGTGCTATTCGCCACGGCCTCACCCGTGCCCTTATGCAGTATGACGAGGGACTGCGCCAACCGCTGCGCAGCGCGGGCTACGTGACCCGCGACGCCCGCGAGGTAGAGCGTAAGAAAGTGGGGCTGCGCAAAGCGCGCAAGAAGCCGCAGTTCTCCAAGCGTTAATTTTTTGGGCCCGGCACCTGCCGGGCTTTTTTTTGCTCGGCAGTTTGCGCGAATCGCGAATCTAGACGGATTTTGCCCGGTTTGTCGCAGTTTCACCACGCGGTTTCCGGTGCTCCCAGGTCTTTGCCTTGTATCAAAATGGCATTTTCTTTAACATTGCGCCGATTTGTATCCGCTTGATTTGTGGGGTTTATTCGCGCGGGCAATGTGCCGGAGCGGGACTGCTTTCAAGACTTTTTGAGTTTGGGCCAGCGCTTCCCCTGTGTATCCGGGATCGCTGTGATGGGAGAATTAGGTCATGAGTGATGACGGTGTAAATGCAGGACGGCGCCGTTTTTTGACCGCTGCCACCTCAGTTGTCGGTGGTGCGGGTGTGGTTGGGGTCGCTGTCCCTTTCGTCGCCTCCTGGAATCCGAGTGCCAAGGCAAAAGCCGCGGGTGCTCCGGTTAAGTACAATATCAACAAGCTGGAACCGGGCCAGATGGTCACTGTTGAGTGGCGTGGCCAGCCGGTTTTTGTGGTGCGCAGAACCACCGAGGCACTGCAGAACCTGGAGAAAGTGGTACCGTTGCTGCGCGACCCGGACTCAGAAGAATCCATCCAACCGGCGTATGTCAATCCGGAAAACCGCGCCATCAAACCGCATTTACTGGTATTGGTTGGTCTGTGTACCCATTTGGGCTGCGCCCCCATTTACCGGCCTGAAGTTGGCGCCACCGATCTCGGCGGCAGCGAGTGGCTCGGCGGCTTCTTTTGCCCCTGCCACGGTTCCAAGTACGATATGGCCGGTCGCGTGTATAAGGCTGTTCCCGCGCCGACCAACCTGGTGGTACCACCGTATTTCTATGAGAGTGATGACGTCATCGTAATCGGCGTAGACCAGGAGGATACCCCATGAAATGGTTGGCAGATTTCGGTGACTGGGTGGATCAGCGGCTGCCGATTTACCAGGCGTGGGACAAGCATATGGGCAAGTACTACGCGCCCAAAAACTTTAATCTGTGGTACTTCTTTGGGGTTTTTTCCTTAATCGTGCTGGTCAATCAGCTGTTGACCGGTATCTGGCTGGTCATGAGCTACAACCCCTCTGCCGAGGGCGCCTTCGCCTCCGTCGAGTACATTATGCGCGATGTGGACTGGGGTTGGCTGATTCGTTATTTACACTCTACCGGCGCCTCGGCATTTTTTGTGGTGGTGTATTTGCATATGTTTCGCGGTTTGATGTACGGCTCCTACAAGCCACCGCGCGAACTGGTGTGGATATTCGGGATGTGTATCTACCTGGTGCTGATGGCCGAGGCTTTTATGGGCTATGTATTGCCCTGGGGCCAGATGTCCTACTGGGGCGCCCAGGTGATCGTCTCCCTGTTTGGTGCAATACCCGGTATTGGCGAGAGTCTGGTAGAGTGGATCCGGGGCGATTACCTGATCTCTGGTATTACCCTCACCCGGTTTTTCTCCCTGCACGTGATTGCGCTGCCACTGGTGCTGGTACTGCTGGTTGTGCTGCACATCCTTGCCTTGCACGAAGTGGGTTCCAATAATCCAGACGGTATAGAGATTAAGAAAAATAAGGACGAGCAGGGTATTCCCAAAGATGGTATCCCGTTCCACCCTTATTATTCTGTACACGACCTGGTGGGCATTGCAGTCTTCCTGTTTATCTTTGTTACCGTAGTGTTTTTCTTTCCGGAGATGGGGGGCTTCTTTCTTGAGCACGCCAATTTCGAGGAAGCCAACCCGTTGAAGACACCACCGCATATCGCGCCGGTCTGGTACTTTACCCCTTTCTACGCTGTACTGCGCGCAGTGACCATGGATATCGGGCCACTGACGGCAAAGTTCCTCGGTTTGGTGGCAATGGGTGCAGCGATTGCCGTCCTGTTTGTACTGCCGTGGCTGGATAAGAGTCCGGTGCGCTCCATCCGCTATAAGGGCTGGCTGCCGAAAGCGTTGCTGCTGATATTTGTTGCCGTGTTTATTATTCTCGGCTATCTGGGTGTGAAATCCCCCACACCCGCTCGCAACTTTCTGGCGCAAGTGGGTACCCTGTTCTATTTTGCCTTTTTCCTGACCATGCCGGTTTGGACCAATCCCAAGGTGCGCAAAGGCATGGGTTCCTGGATTGTGAGTGGTGTTTTTGGTGTGCTGTTCCTTTGGATGGCCGTTGAAAACTATAGTGCGAATACCTTTGTTGCTGTTGTGACTGTACTACTCGCTCTGTTTTTCGCTGCCCTGCCCTGGATTGCCAGTCGCGACGAGGTGTATCCGGAGCCGGAGCGGGTCACCAGTCCCTCTGGCGGCAAGACGTTCGCAATCCTGTTTATGGGCTTGATCGTTGTGGGCCTGTTGACTCTTATTCCCATCAAGGCGGTGGGCGCCGAGTCAAACATTGAACTGGACCACATCAATACCGACCTGCAGGACAAGCCGTCGCTGCAGCGCGGTGCCAAATACTTTGTCAACTATTGTATGGGTTGCCACAGTGCCGACTATTCGCGCTGGGAACGGGTGGGTACCGACCTGGGTATCCCCACTGAGCTGATGATGCAGAACTTAGTCCTGGGTAATGATAAGATCGGTAGCCTGATGCAGATTGCCATGCGTCCGAATGAGTCCAAGGAGTGGTTTGGTGCCACTCCGCCGGACCTGACGCTGGTAGCCCGCTCCCGCTCCCCGGAATGGCTCTACACGTACCTCCGCAGTTTCTACCGGGATGACAGTCGTGCTACCGGGGTGAATAACAAGGTTTTCCCCAGTGTGGCCATGCCCCACGTATTGCTTGAGCTGCAGGGGCTTCAGGAGTGCGCACCCGGGCCAAAGCGCGACCACGGCAAGATCGTGCGCGATGAGTTGGGCAACCCGATCATGGATGCTGACTGTGGCAGCCTGCAGGTGGGCAAAATCAAGGGTTCAATGAGCCCGGAAGAGTTCGATCGGGCCATGTATGACCTGGTGAATTTTATGGAGTACATTGCCGAGCCGATGGCTCTTGAACGCAAGCGTATCGGTTTCTATGTACTGGCGTTTATTGTTGTCTTTTTTGTCTTTGCCTGGTTGCTGAACCGCGAATACTGGAAAGACGTGCAGCATTGAGGTTCGCCGGTTACTGTTTGATGGGTAGTGGAATCGCTGCGCTGCCCTTTATCTTTTGAATACAGGTCGGCGCTCGCCGGCCGACAAGTTTGAGGTAGTTTGAATATGGGTGTGCCTACCAACAAGCGCTCCTCTATGACCTTCTTTTCCGATGGCCAGAGCCATTACAGTCATCGGGTACGCATTGTGCTTGCCGAAAAAGGAGTGTCTGTCGATATCATAGATGTGGGTGCAAATGATAAACCTGCCGAGCTCGCTGACCTCAACCCCTACAACTCCCTGCCCACTCTGGTAGACCGGGATCTGGTGCTGTTTGAAACCAAGGTGATGATGGAGTACCTGGACGAGCGTTTCCCGCACCCGCCGCTATTGCCGGTATACCCTGTTGCCCGCGCACAGAGCCGCCAGATTATGTACCGCATCGAACGCGACTGGTGTCCACTGGTGGACAAGGTCCTCAGCGGTGGTAAGGATGCCGCTGCGGCGCGCAAAGAACTGCGCGACAGCCTGGCCGGTATAGCGCCGATGTTTAATGACTTGCCGTATTTCTTCAACGAGGAGTTTTCACTGGTAGACTGCTGCATGGCACCGCTGCTGTGGCGTTTGGATCAGTTCGAAATCAGCCTGCCCAAAACTAAGCAGGTAAAACCGCTGCTGGACTATATGGATCGCCTGTTTGCCCGTGATGCCTTCCAGCAGAGCCTTACCGAATACGAGCGGGAAATGCGCTGAGGACAGTTTGGTGTGAGTAAGCCGGCTATGACATCCAACCGCCCCTATATTCTGCGGGCATTCTACCAGTGGATCACCGATAACCGCTGCACGCCCTATATCCTTGTTGACACCCACCTGCTCGGTGTGTTGGTGCCCCAGCAACATGTCAATGACGATGGCCAGATTGTACTGAATATTTCTGAGAGCGCCGCTGCCGGCCTGACTATGGATAACTATGCCATCCGCTTCAATGCTCGTTTCAGCGGCGTACCCACCGATATACAAGTACCGGTAGGTGCGGTGGTCGGTATTTATGCCCGCGAGAATGGGCAGGGGATGGTATTTGAAGCAGAGGAAACTCCCGAGCCACCTGAGCCTACACCGCCCACCAGCCTGGGGAAAAAATCTATGAAAAAGCCAGCCCTGCGGGTAGTGAAATAAAATAATCGCGGAGGTAAAAGTGTCGGATAAGCGTTCCTTTTATTTATAACCTCGTGTTCTTCTATTGTGCGGTGAGTCCATGAATACGTCGGTGCGTGCTGCGTATAATGGCCTGTTATATTTCCAACGCTGACTTGTCATGCCGTCGTATCTGCAGTGGCTGCGTTTTTTCTGGCTGCCGGGGCTGCTTCTGGTATTGCCGCTCGCGCAATACCTTCCCTGGATGGATCTAGGGCACCTGTACAATCAGCAGCTGCCTTTTTTTCTGCTGGGGGCTGCACTGGTACTCAGTGTCCTATACCGCTCCAGCCGGGTTGCACTCGCCGCCGGGCTTTTCCTGCTTTTGTATACCGCCGCCAGCCTTGAGTTCCTGCCGGAGCAGACGCAAGGATTGCCACTGTATCTGGCCTTGACCTCTCTCAACCTGATGTTAATTACCTGTGCCCGCGACCGCAGTGCCCTCAGCTTTATTGCGCTTGCCTGGCTGTTAGTACTGGTTGCGCAGGGAGCGGGTATCCTTTTGTTACAGGAGTGTTGCGGCCCCCTTTCCCGTCAGTTTGCGTCGGAAAGCCTGCCTGCCTGGGTGTCTGAGGGCAGGGATGCCTCTCTAGCATTGCCGCTACTGGTCTGTGTCGCGGCATCTGCGGGCGCGTTTATCGTATTCACCCTGTATCCCGGACCCACGGTGGCGGGGCTGTTCAGCTGTACCCTGCTTCTATGCTACGGGATTTGGAACGGGTTGCCACTGGTGTCTATTGTATCAGCGGCGGGTCTGTTCCTGATCCTCTCTTTACTGGGTGCCGGTTATGAATTCGCTTTTCGCGATGCGTTGACCGGGCTGTTGTCGCGCCGTGCCTTTTACTACCATATGCTGGCACCGGGCCGCCACTACAGTCTGGCGATGATTGATATCGATCATTTTAAAAAGCTCAATGACCGGTTTGGTCACCAGACGGGAGACCAGGTGCTGCGCATGGTGGCGAGCCTCATCAACCGCTACACCAAGGGGCGGGTATTCCGCTTTGGCGGTGAAGAGTTCGCGGTAGTAATTCCCGGCCGGGACCGCGCGGCGGCCGAAAAAGCACTGGGGGACTTGCGTGGGAAAATCGCTGCTTACCCCATGCGGTTACGGGCCACTGGCCGTCTTCGTGACCGCATGATTCCGAGCCGAAGCGGCCAGCAGATCAAGGTTACGGTCAGTATCGGTCTCGCCCATCGCGAAAAACCTTTAAAAAAATCAGATGCTGTCTTGAAGGCAGCAGATCTGGCCCTGTACAAGGCCAAGCGCTGCGGTCGCAATCGCCTGTGCGTTCATGCATAGAATGGACATAAATCAGTTTGATGTAAAAGTGGCGTTTAATTTATTATTTGCATTGGTTAATCTGCCGCCTCCCCCCGATACTGCAAAACAAGACAATGAAGGGAGATTCAGCGTGCGATTACTCAGTCACACAATCGGAATCCTCACCAACCCGGAAAAGGCGTGGAAAGCCATTCGAGCAGATCGACATTCATTCTTTCAGGTGTTTGTCACGCATGTACCCTTCCTCGCGCTGATACCCACTGTTGCCGGCTACTTCGGTGTTACCCGTATGGGGTTCCAGGTGGGGGGGCACCTGGCCAAGCTGACGCCGGAGAGTGCCGCGGTATTGTCTGTGGTCACCTATTTTGCACTGCTGATTGGGGTTTATTGTCTGGGAGAATTTATTAACTGGATGGCCAGATCCTATGGTGTCGAAGGGGATGAGCCCACCCGGCACTATGAGGGGACGGCACTGGCGGTATTTATCTCCACGCCGATTTTTCTCGCCAGTATTGTTGTCCTTTACCCGCACCCATGGTTGACTATGGCTGCGGTGAGCATCGCCGGTATCTACTCTATCTACCTGGTGTTTGCCGGTATTCCGATTTTGATGAATATGAATAAGGACCGGGCCTTCCTCTACGCCTGCGCTGTGCTGACTGTGGCCCTGGTGATGATGGTGACCGTGCTGATCACTTCGGTAATTTTATGGAGTATAGGTATTGGTCCTGTCTACCAGCACCATACCCCGTGATTGGAAAGCCAGGCTGGCCATTTTAGGGGCTTATTGATCTGGGTGAGGTGCTTCCTGGGTCGGTTGACAACAGCGGGGGGATTGGACAGTCCAGGCTGTCGGCTACGGCGCGCAGCAGTTCGATCTCCTCGGCCTTAATCACTCCGTTGTGGTTCAGGGTGCGCACCATCGCCTTAAGCAGTGCGGGCTTTTCCAATGGTTTCATCTGCCCGGCAATGGCGATGGCTTTGTCCAGTCGGGATAAATTGATGTCTTTGTTGCTTGGCAGTGGCGTAACTTCCAGTGCCAGGGCCTTGAGCCCCTGCTCGTAGGCGCGTTTCGCCGGTAAATACTGATTGTTGCCAGAATGGGCAATGGCGGCAAGAAGAAATCGCACGGCATCCGTGCTGGCCCCTTTTTTGCTGGAGTGACGCTGCAGGTCGGGGGTATCTTCCAGGGCATGTACCAGGACCCGGTACAGGGCCCATTCCCAAATCTCGATTTTTCCGTCACTGTGCAGCAGTTTGATCAGATTTCTCTTGAAAACTTGATATTGCTGGGGAACCAATGCCCTCAGGGCGGGCACGCAGAGGTCCAGTAGCGCCAGTCGTGTCGTGTTTGGCAGGGCTTGCAGTTGTGGTTCCAGTTTTTGCATTTCCCGCACAACTGCGGGATGGGCGATTTTTTTCAGCAGCTGGCGCTGAGCCTGCTGTTCCACCGTATCCTTGTGCAGCAACAGGTGGTAGATCAAAGCGCGGGCGGCGAAAGGATCGTGGGCCGCCTGCTGGATACCGGCGGGAATGGACTGCAGCAGCTGACGGCCGTACTGCACCTGCTGTTTGCTCGGGTTTGCAATACTGTTGTCCACGGCCTCCAGGGCGACCTGAAACGACGCAGATTGTACAGTGCCGGATAACTGTGCCTGGCTTGGTGCGGGTGTTTGTGTTGATGAAGCGGCGCTACCGGCACTTGAATTGGGGTAAAGGCCATTCCAGCCGGGATCGAGGCGCGAGATGCGATCCGCCAGCGGCGGGTGGGTGGAGAAGAGATTAAACAGCGAGCGCTTCAGGCTGCTGGCAAAAAACAGGTGGCTGAATTCTGCCGCCTTGCCGTTAATCAGTGTTGAGCCGGTGCTGGAGCCACCGATTTTTTTCAGAGCGCTGGCAATGCCGGAATTGTCGCGGGTAAATTGTACCGCCGAGGCGTCAGCGAGGAATTCCCTCTGGCGACTGAGTGCGGATTTGATCAAATTGCCCAAAAAGGTTCCGCTAAAACCCACGATCATCAGGGTGGCACCGAGTCCAAACAGGGCGATGCGACCGCGATTGCCTCTACTGGTGGGGTAAATTCCGCGCACAAGCCAAAAACCGAGCAGGCCAATGACCAGAATGCCGTTCAAAAGGCCCACGATACGGATATTCAGGCGCATATCGCCGTTGAGTATATGACTGAACTCGTGTGCGACAACGCCCTGCAGTTCATCTCGGCTAAGTTTTTCTACACAGCCGCGGGTGAGGCCGATCACCGCGTCAGTAGGATGGTAACCTGCGGCAAATGCATTGATGGCATCCTCTTCGATCAGGTAGACATCCGGCACCGGGGTGCCCGAGGCAATGGCCATCTCTTCCACCACATTCAGGGCGCGCCGTTCGCAGGCATTTTGCGGAGCGATATTGAGCTTGCGACCGCCGAGTGATTCCGCCACCGCACTGCCGCCGGCACTGAGTTGGTGCAGCTTGTACAAGCTGCCTAGGACCACAATAGCAACAATGGCCAGGGCGATGGCAATAACGGTTTGCCATCCCAGCACCTGTTCGATATCTGCCGGTGAGAAGACCTGGCCGCGGGAGAGTGATACCGCGACGGCGGCGGCGAGCGTGGTAAGGCCGACCAGCAGGATGACTGCCAGGGTGAATAATCCGACCAGCAGAACGCTGTTGCGCCTGGCGCGGTCCTGGTATTCAAAGAAATTCATTGCTTAAAATTCAATGCGGGGCGCTGCCTGAATGGTTTCGCTGTCGGCAAACTCCAGCAGGCGGCCATCGGCGCGATGTCCAAAGAATCCCGCCAGCAGAACCGGGGGGAAGCGCTGCTTGTAGATGTTGTAACTGGTTACGCAATCGTTGAAAGCCTGGCGGGCAAAGGCAACCTTGTTTTCGGTGCTGCTCAGTTCCTCGTTAAGCGCCATCATATTCTGGTCGGCTTTCAGATCGGGGTAAGCCTCCATTACCGCGTTGAAACGCCCCAGGGCCCCGGTCAGGGCACTCTCGGCTCGGCCCAGATTGTCGATGGCGCTGGCGCTCGCTGGGTTGGATGCAGCCGCTTTGAGGTCGTTGATTGCGGTGTTGCGTGCGCAGGTTACGGCTTCGAGTGTTTCCCGTTCATGTTTCAGATAACCCCTGGCGGTTTCCACAAGATTGGGGATCAGATCGTGGCGCCGCTTCAGTTGTACCTCGATCTGGGCAAAGGCGTTCTCATTGCGGTTTTTGAGGGAAACCAGCCTGTTGTATATACCAACGATATAAAACAACAGGGCGGCAGCGATGATCAGCGCGACGATGCTTGTTATCTCCATGAGCCTCTTTCGCCATTTTTCTTTTCTGTGTGGCGCCGATAATAGCATGCCCTCCACTCCGGGTAGTGGGATGTGTTCTCCACCTTTCTGGCGAAGCAGGCTACTGCTTCGGCTATAATGCCGCGACATTAGCAACCCGTGCCGCCACAACAGGGGTGTCGGCACAGAATGTGGAGCAGACAGAATGAATGACGTAACTTCAGACCCCGTAGTGATCGCCGGAATAGCACGCACGCCGATGGGCACCATGCAGGGCAGCCTGTCGGCACTGAGTGCCCCGCAGTTGGGTGCGGTTGCGATTCGTGCAGCCCTCGATGATGCTGGCATGGCGCCCACGGATGTGGATGAAGTTCTGATGGGCTGCGTGCTTCCGGCGGGGGTCGGGCAGGCGCCGGCGCGCCAGGCATCACTGGGCGCGGGAATTTCTGACAGCACGCCCTGTACCACTGTGAACAAAGTCTGTGGTTCCGGTATGAAGACCGTGATGATGGCGCGCGATACCCTGTTGTTGGGTGAGGGCAAGGTCATTGTCGCCGGTGGTATGGAAAGTATGAGCAATGCGCCCTATCTGCTGTCAAAGGCCCGCGCCGGTATGCGCCTCGGGCACGGCGAAGTGAAGGACTCCATGTTCCTCGACGGCTTGGAAAATGCCGAGGACGGCAAGCTGATGGGCACCTTCGCCGAGAATACCGCCGACAAGTACGGTTTTACCCGTGAAGAGCAGGATGCCTTTGCCATGGAATCCCTGGCGCGCGCCCAGGCGGCAATTGAGAAGGGTGACTTCACCCGTGAAATTGCCCCTGTGACGATTACTTCCCGCCGCACAGAGGTGGAGGTGTGCGTGGATGAGGCCCCGGGCAGTGCCCGTCCCGACAAGATTCCCCAGTTGAAGCCGGCTTTCCGCAAAGATGGCACGGTCACAGCGGCCAACGCCAGCTCTATCTCCGATGGCGCTGCGGCCCTGGTGCTGATGCGCAGGAGCGAAGCGGACAGGCGCGGCCTCAAGGTACTGGCGGTTTTGAAAGGCCAAGCCCAGTTTGCCCGTGAACCGGAGTGGTTTACCACCGCCCCTGTGGGCGCTCTGCACAGGCTGCTGGAAAACACGGGCTGGTCAGCAGCCGATGTCGACCTGTTTGAAATCAATGAGGCTTTTGCGGTGGTGACCATGGCGGCCATGCGGGAATTGGACCTGCCCCGGGAAAAAGTCAACGTGAATGGCGGTGCCTGCGCCCTTGGTCATCCGCTGGGTGCCAGCGGTGCCCGTATCCTGATCACCCTTTTGGCAGCAATGGAAAAGCGCGATGCCAAGAAGGGCATTGCCTGCCTGTGCATTGGCGGCGGCGAGGCCACCGCAGTGGCCCTTGAGCGGGTATAATTTGAACCGCTGATGCTACCCTCGCAATAAAAACGGAAGCTTGGGCTTCCGTTTTTATCCGACGTCAATGCTCGGTGAATTTTTCCTGCCTGCACCGATTGGGATTTAGTTGATGTACTCCACCGCTTTCACAACCTTTTGCACCCCACCGATTGAACGGGTCACATCCGCTGCGCGCTCAGCTTCTGTCTGGGTCAGCAGCCCCATCAGGTAAACCACCCCATTTTCTGTAACCACCTTGATGCGCCCGCTGTCGATTTCCTTGTTGGAGAGCAGGTTGGTTTTCACCTTGGTGGTTAACCAGGCGTCGTTGGTGGTGGCGAGCAGGCTGACTTTGCCGCGAATCTGGGTTTCATTGTACACCTGGCGCACATTCTGTACTTGTTCCGCAGTGCGCCCGGCGAGCAGGCGCAGTTCCCGATCGGGAATTTGCCCGGTGAGTAATACCACCCCATTGAAAGAGGTGACACCAATATCGGCGGCTTTCAGGTCCGGGTGTGACTTATTGATATTCACCTTGACGATCGTCTCGATTCTCTGGTCATCGATATAGGTGCCCAGTGAGCGCTTGCCGGGGTCCTGCTGGATCGGGCCGTCATGTGTGGCCTCCAGTACGGTACTACACCCGGACCCGGCGAGAAGAAAGAGTACAGAAAACATCGCTAAAAGGCGTTTTCCCAGGGGTCGTTGTCTATTTTTCATAGTTTAGTCCTCATAGCCACCGAACAGGCTGCTGTCGATTAAGTCGGAGAGGCAAAATATCGTCAGTAGATGTACTTGATGTACCTCAGCCGAGACCTCAGAAGGCACGCGCAGTTCAATATCGTGTGTATTCAACAGGCTTGCGCAGTCACCGCCATCACCACCAGTGAGTGCCAGTATGCCCATATCGCGGTCCCGCGCGGCGCGCATGGCCTGCACCAGGTTGGGTTCGCGACCGTGGCTGCTGATAATAACGAGCAGGTCACCGGACTGGCCCAGGGCGCGCACCGGACGGGCAAAGGTGTCGGCGGAGCCGTGGTTTTGCGCCACGGTGCCCATAGAGACGCCATCGCTGTTCAGGGCCATTGCGGGGAGGCCGGGGCGTTCGCGCTGGAAGCCTCCGGTGAGTTGCGAGCTGAAACTCTGCGCAAGGGCACCGCTCACACCATTGCCACAGAGCAGCACTTTGCTCTCAGCCAGCAGCGTGTGAACTACCATCTGGCTGGCTTCCGCAATCAGTGGTGCCAGTATTTCACCGGCATTCATGGTGGCTTCCAGGCTGTGGTGAAAAAGGGTTACGACTCGTTGTTCCATTGTGTCCTTAATTCTGGCGAAGCGCTGTTCGCCATGCTCTGTCACGATAAATCCCGGTGCTGCCTCAGGCTTCAAAGGCATTCTTGATCCACTGGATGTTTTGCGCATCGCTGTCTATGGCAAGGACATCGAAGCGGCAGGGACAGTCCAGGTTGTGTTTTTGTAGATAGCCACAAGCGGTGGCAAGCAACTTCTGCTGCTTGCGCGCGTCCACGCTGGCCCCGGCACCGCCGAAGTGGTTACTGCGGCGGAAACGCACTTCCACAAACACTACAGTATCACTATCCCGGGCGATAAGATCTATCTCTCCGAAACGGCTGCGGTAGTTGTGTTCGATGACAGCCAATCCCGCGCGCCGCAAGTAGTCTGCGGCCTTGTCTTCCATCTTTGTGCCAACAGTGTCGCTGGTGTGCTTAAAAATTTCCCTGTCCTCGCCTATTGGGCACTTCCCCGCAGTGCAGGAGGCGATTCCACGGTGGTAATTGGTACCGGCACCCCCTTTTTAACCAGGGCCCAGATCTGTTCGCGCAGGATGCGGCCATCTGCACTCAGGCTGAGGGCGCCGGTGAGACCGTGCAGCTTGAGCCGGGGGAACTGGCGCAGCATGGGGATGCGAGGGTAGAGGCGGAAAGCGTCGGCGCCAAGGGCGTAGAGGCGGGCAAAGGCCGGTGCCGGAGCAGCCTGCTGTTCGATATCCCGTTTGGTCTGGTTGCTTTCAAACAGCCAGGGCAGGGCGGTAAAGCGAATGCCGTTGATGTCGCGGTCGGGGGGGATGCTGCCTGCGAACACCTGGGAGGTGGCATATACCGGCAGGTCCCCAGCGTAATAGTAAGTCAGCATGGGGTTGATCTGGCGCGCCTGTTGGGGTTGCGCCGCCAAAAACACCATGTCCACGTCGTCGCGGCGGCGCGGGGTGAACGCCAGCGGCGCAGACAAGCGGCCTTGCAGTGCTTTCTTGCGCGCTTCGCTGGCGGGGATTAACAGGGCATCACTGATCAGGTTGGAAAATTTGCTGTTGGGAGAGAAAGTTTTGCTTATTGCGACAGTACCACCGAGGTGCTGCCACTCTTCCTGAAAGGCCTCCGCACCGCGCTGTCCCCAGCTGCTGTTTGCCGCGAGTACCATCGCCTGGCGGTGGCCCTGGCGGTAGGTGTGCCGGGCGATCTGGCGGGCCTCGTCTTCCACAGCCAGGCCGAACTGTACCAGGTCTTCGCTAAGGCGCCCCTGGTCGCCATAATTCAGGGCCAGGGTAGGTACCGGTAGTTTTTCCGTGGCCAGCAGGTTGGTTACCTTGTTTTTGTCCAGGGGGCCGATAATCGCTTTGGCCCCGGCGTCCACGGCGTTCTGATAGATATCTTCGAAAGGCTGCTCGGCTCCGGTGTCGTACACCATTACACTGGGGGTGGCGGCGCCGGCATTCAGAGCGGTGTAGTGTGCCGCCATAAAGCCATCTCGGATTGCGCGCCCGGCGCTGCCGAGGGGGCCTGAGAGTGGAAGCAGCAGGGCAATGTTGTCCACCCGCTGGGCTGCCAGCCGCTCCAGCAGCTTCAGGGCTTCAGGGGGGTGGATATTAGCGCTGTGTGTCGGCCAGCGTTCGCGCCAACGCTTGAGGGCAACCAGCTGCGAGCTGATGTCGGTCTGGGTATCGCGGCCCAACAGAGCCAACTGGTACCAGCCACGCATCTGGGTATCGCTGCTATCAGCGGCGCGCGCCTGCAGCTCGCTGGAGGGCAGTTGAGTCAGCAGCTGCCAAAAGCCGTTGTTATTCTGCAGGATTGCCTCGTCGGTTTGCGCCAGAAAAGAAATTTCCCGGCGCTCTGTGATGGCGTTGTCCAGGTTGCCCAGTAGACCCCATAAGTCTGCGCGCAAGCTGCGCAGGGGCAGTGCCGTTGCTTGCGGCAACCTGGCCCAGACTGTGTCCAGGCGCGGCGAGGTTGCCAGTGTGAGGGCCTCAAAAAAGTCGTCACTGCCGGCGAGCAGATTGCCGTAAAGCTGTGCGTAGCTGGCATACAGCGTGTCGTCCAACTGTGTGGGAACAATGCGGGTCACCGCCTCCCTGGCCGTCTCTTTATCCCCCA
Source organism: uncultured Microbulbifer sp. (assembly GCF_947489355.1). Classification (GTDB taxonomy): domain Bacteria; phylum Pseudomonadota; class Gammaproteobacteria; order Pseudomonadales; family Cellvibrionaceae; genus Microbulbifer. The sequence continues at coordinate 73,098 of NZ_CANLDD010000005.1, forward strand.
ACTCGTATAGAATGGCGGCTGCCTGCAGGCGTTGTTGGTCCCTTGCCGGAGTGGGCAAAGCCTCCGCACTGCGCAATAGATGCACGGCATCATTGCGGCTGGTTGATTGGCCCGGGGGGTAGGACGGCTTGTATACCCCTGGTCGTGGAGCCGGAGTTTGGCAGGCCGTCAGCACCAGTGCGACAGCTGCCATACTGGCGATCACAGTAGAGGTGCGCCTGGAAGAGGCGGACATAATCTTCTCCCGCAATAATGATATTTGGAGTGAACAGCTATGGGGCCTGATCTGGGGCTGCTTTATATTGTCGCTACGCCCATTGGCAATTTGGCCGATATGGTACCGCGAGCTGTCGAAGTTCTACAATGTGCCGATCTGGTTGCTGCGGAGGACACACGTCACAGTCAGAGACTCTTTTCGCATTTCGATATCGATTCGCCATTGATGGCATACCATGACCACACCGATGCCAAGCGCACCGAACAGATTCTACAGCGCTTGGAGCAGGGGCAGACGGTGGCACTGATCTCGGATGCGGGCACCCCGCTGATTTCCGATCCGGGCTATCGCCTGGTGCGTACAGCCCGCGAGCGGGGCATTCGCGTGGTGCCAATTCCCGGTGCCTGCGCTTTCATTGCTGCGTTGAGTGCCGCTGGCCTGCCCAGTGATCGCTTCAGTTTCGAGGGCTTCTTACCGGCCAAGGGCGGCGCGCGGGAACGCGCGCTGCGGGCGCTGGCCGGGGATACCCGCACCCTGGTTTTCTACGAGGCGCCCCACCGGGTGGCGGATACCCTCGACGCCATGGTTGCGGTTTTTGGAGGAGAGCGCGAAGCGGTGATTGCCCGCGAGGTGAGCAAAGCCTTTGAGACCTTCCAACTGATGCCGCTGCGCGAGTTGGCTGGCTGGGTGCGTGCGGACAGCAATCAGCAGCGCGGTGAGATAGTGTTACTGGTGCGCGGTACTGAGCGCCGGCGTGAGAGTGTGCTTGACGGCGAATCGCAACGGGTTATGTCCCTCTTGCTGGCTGAATTGCCACCGAAAAAAGCCGCCGCTGTGACTGCGGAAATCACCGGGGTGCCTAAAAAGGTACTGTACAACTGGAGCCTGTTGCAAAAATAAGGGGGTCAATGGATGTTCCCCTGGCGGGATAAGCCTGTTGCAATCTGCCAGTCGTCTCATTACTCTTCACGGCGAGCTGGCCGGGCAATCGCTATCGCCTTGTGCGGTGGAGGAAAGTCCGGGCTCCATAGGGTGGAACGCCAGGTAACGCCTGGGGGGCGCGAGCCTACGGAAAGTGCAGCAGAGAGTAGACCGCCGATGGCTCCCTCGGGAGCACAGGTAAGGGTGAAAGGGTGCGGTAAGAGCGCACCGCGCAGCTGGTAACAGCCTGCGGCATGGTAAACCCCGTTCGGAGCAAGACCAAATAGGCCCTCTATAGGTGTGACCCGCACTGAGGGCGGGTAGGTCGCTTGAGGTGTCTGGTGACAGGCATCCCAGATGAATGATTGTCCTCGACAGAACCCGGCTTACAGGCCAGCTCATTTTTCACACCGCTTGCATACTGCGGTAGAGAATGTATTTGCGCGTTACACTCCCGATGGAGTGTGGGTTTTTTAACCACTGCCGCACAAAACCCGCTTTTGCCATAGCCATCTGCGGCACTGGTGTAGCCTTCAAGTACGCGGGTCTTACTGTGGCGCACAGGGAAGGCATAGGTCGGATCACCGATGTGGATTAATAATCGTTGTGCTACCCCTGGTTTGAGTGCCAATTAACCTCCCTTCTTTTGGGTGGCCATACCTGCGCCTGGTGATAGGTGCTGCCTGATACAACATTGGGACTAACAGCCAGACGCACCTTGTCACTATAGAGAAACCGGTTGAGAGCCTCTATGACCCTTGCAAAACAGATCGAAGACAAACTCAGGGCGAGCTTTGCCCCACTGCACATTGATGTCCAGTGCGAAAGCCATATGCACAACGTGCCGGCAGGGTCGGAGATGCACTTTCGGGTGGTCCTGGTCAGTGAAGTTTTTCAGTCACTGGGAAAAGTGCAGCGTCACCAGAAAGTTTATTCTGTCCTTGGCGAGGAAATGGCTGGCCCTATCCACGCACTCGCCCTGCATGTCTATGCGCCGGATGAATGGGAAGGTGAAGCCCCTGAAAGCCCCGAATGCCGGGGGGGTGGAAAAAAATAAAGGGCAGATGCACGCCCGTACCCTACAGGCAATGCCATACACGGTTGTGTCAATATTTAAGCGCGGCTGTTAGCCGCGCTTGGCGCTTTTTCGACAGGCCGATAGACGGAAGATTCAACCGCGTGAACCGGATCTGGCTATAGATGCAGGTTGAGGCCGATATAGGGGCCTTTGATTTCTATATCGCTCTGCAGATCGTCCAGCTCTTCCAGGTCCAAGCTCATTACCCGGTAGCCGGCTTCAAAAGCCAGGTCCAATACCGGTACAAAATTCCAGCGCACCTTGGCGGTCAGGTCGGTATGGGTGTCGCCGCGAAAGGTAGTGCCATTGCCCTGGGCAATCAAAGACCAGCCGGTAAATGGCAGATCGAAGCGCGCCATGGCATAGGCCATAGGCAGATAGCCGGTAAGATCGACGGTTTCTGACTGGGTTTCGCTGACAGCAGTAAATTCACCATTGTACTTGCGCGCAGTCAGGCCCAGGTCCAGGTTGACCCAGTTGTCCAGCACTTCGTAGTAAAAGGTGGCATCGGTGTGGCTGAGGTTCAGGTCGGTGTTGACCTCGGAGCCCACTTCGAAGGCTTCGTCGTTAAAAGTCACAGCGCTTTCCAGGTGGGCGGCGCCATCGGTGTCAATTTTACTGTGGGCGAGCAGCACATTGGGTACCAGCGGGATAGGGTGCTCCAGGGCCGCCTGAAAGGTGGTGATGTTGTCCTCACTGAGGGAGAGGTTGTCCAGATCATAGTGATCGCTACCGATATCACCGGTATACCCCGGTAGCCAAACGCCGGCGGTGGCGTCAATGCCGAGAATCGTATCTGCGCTGGTGGCGTTGCAGGCGAGGAGGGCACTGAAAGCAATTGCGGTTTTTTTCATAGACGTTTCTTCGTAGTGATTTTGCTGTGAAGTGTACAGGTTTATTTTTTGCGTGCCGCTGTAAGCAGCACAGTTTTACAACACTTTTTGAATGGATATACAAAATTGGCGTGTGAAAGTATTGCGCTGGTTGGCCTGTACCTGTTTATCTCTTGATGTATGTGCTTTGGTTCCCTGAGGCATGAGTCAATTCCGGGTAGTGCTCTTGGGAGACTCCTGCCGAGTGAGCTTGTTCATTTTGCCACTTCAAGCAACATCTGCTGTAGCGCGCGGGCGGCATTGCTCAGAGTGCGGCCGCGATGGCTAATCACGCCGAGGTTGCGCAGGATCTGTAATTTTTCCACGGGCAAAATCGCAAGGCTGTTATCCACCAGGGTGCGCGGAAGCACGCTCCAGCCGAGCCCCACACAGGCCATCATCTTGATGGTCTCCAGGAAGTTGGTGGCCAGCTTGGCCGAAAGTTTCAAGCCGTGGGCATCAAACTCCCGCTTGATCAGGCGCCCGGTGTAGGTATTGAGATCCGGGAGTATGGCGGGATAGTTGGCCAGGTCGGTCAGTGCCAATTCAGAAATCTTTGTCAGGGGATGGTCCGGTGCGGCCACCACGACACAGGGGTCGGGCCAGATAATCTGCGCATTGAGTTGTGGGTATTCCTTCAGGGCCAGGGTTACTACAGCCAACTCGTATTGGGCCGCCATCAGCGCCTCGTAGGCCTGTTCGGAATCCACGAAGTCGATGTCCAGGGTTACCTGCGGATAGCGATTGCTGAACTCCCTGAGTACTGGCGGTAGGTGGTGCAGCCCTACATGGTGGCTGGTGGCGATACGCAGGCTGCCGTTTACAGAGCTGCCAAGGGCGCGCAGTTCCCGCTCAGTGTCGCTGATCTCATTGAGGATATGGCGGGCACGGGGTAACAGGGCCTGTCCGGCATCGGTCAACTGCAGGCGCCGTCCAATGCGGTTGAACAGCGCTGTGCCAAGTTGCTGTTCGAGGGTCGCAAGGCGCTTGCTTGCCGCGGGCTGTGTCAGGTGCAGTTGAGCCGCCCCCTCTGAAACGGAGCCCCGCTCGGCAATGGCCAGAAAGGCCCTAAGCCATTGAATTTCCAAGCGCAGTACCCCCTCGATTAACTGCAGTGGCAGAGCGGATTAGCCGCCCTTAAGTGTTCGAAAATACATGCTATCCCAAGAACACTTTTGAATTCCATAAAGGAATAGGTTCAATAATAAATATAAATTGGTGTTATTTGTTGCTGCTGGGTAGACTCGGCCTCTAAACCATTGAGAGGACAGGCTGTGGCTGCGCAAACACTCTACGATAAGTTGTGGCAAGACCACTTGGTCAAGGCCCATAACGATGGCTCCGCACTGATCTATATTGACCGTCACCTGATTCATGAAGTGACTTCCCCCCAGGCTTTTGAAGGCCTGCGGCTGTCGGGGCGCAAGCCCTGGCGCAAGGATTCCCTAGTCGCCACACCGGATCACAATGTGCCCTCCGAGACTGTCGAGCGCGCCGCCGGTGTGCAGGGTATTCGCGACGATATTTCCCGCATACAGGTACAGACCCTGGACGAGAACTGCCGGGATTTCGAGGTGGTGCAGTTTGGCATCAACGAACCGGGGCAGGGCATTGTGCATGTTATCGGCCCTGAGACCGGAGCGACACTGCCCGGTATGACCGTGGTCTGTGGTGACTCCCACACCTCCACCCACGGCGCCCTCGGCGCGCTGGCCCACGGCATCGGCACCTCCGAAGTAGAGCATGTGATGGCCACCCAGTGCCTGATCCAGAGAAAAATGAAGAATATGCTGGTGCGTGTGGACGGCGAGTTGTGCCCAGGCGTTACTGCCAAGGATGTCGTGCTGGCGATTGTTGGCAAAATCGGTACCGCCGGTGGTACCGGCTATGGGATCGAATTCGGCGGAGAAGTGATCCGCAAAATGTCCATGGAAGGCCGTATGACCGTGTGCAATATGGCCATTGAGGCCGGCGCGCGCGCAGGTATGGTGGCGGTGGACCAGATTACCCTCGATTACGTGAAGGGCAAGCCCTATGCCCCCAAAGGCGAACAGTGGGACAGGGCAGTTGAGGTCTGGAAGCACCTGCACTCCGATGACGATGCCAACTTTGATGAGGTGATCGAACTGCGCGGCGAGGATATCGAGCCCCAGGTCAGTTGGGGGACTTCACCGGAAATGGTGGCGCCGATCAGTGCCCGGGTGCCGGACCCCGCTGCCGAGGGCGATGCCACCAAGCGCACCGGCATGATGCGCGCCCTCGAATATATGGGACTCACGGCGGGGCAGAATATCAGTGACATCAAACTGGACCGCGTATTTATCGGCTCCTGCACCAACTCCCGTATCGAAGATCTGCGCGCTGCTGCGGCAGTCGCAAAAGGCCGCCGCAAAGCGGACAGCGTCAAGCAGGTGCTGATCGTGCCCGGCTCCCAGGCGGTGAAGGTCCAGGCGGAGCGGGAAGGATTGCACGAAATTTTTGTCGAAGCGGGGTTTGAATGGCGCGAGCCATCCTGCTCCATGTGTCTGGCCATGAATGCGGACAAACTGGGAGCCGGCGAGCACTGTGCCTCCACCTCCAATCGCAACTTTGAAGGGCGCCAGGGCTACGGTGGCCGCACCCACCTGGTGAGCCCGAACATGGCCGCGGCGGCGGCCATTGCCGGGCACTTTGTGGATGTGCGCGAGATGGCGCCGGTACCAGCGGAAGAGGAGAGGGTCTGATGAAAGCGTTTACCCAACACGAAGGGCTTGTGGTGCCCATGGATCGCGCCAATGTGGATACGGACCTGATCATCCCCAAACAATTCCTAAAATCCATCAAGCGCACCGGCTTTGGCCCCAATCTGTTTGATGAATTGCGCTACCTGGATGAGGGTTTTCCCGACCGGGACTGTTCTGGCCGCCCCCGCAATCCGGAATTCCCCTTAAACTTCCCCCGCTACCAGGGCGGCTCTGTGCTGCTGGCGCGGGAGAATTTCGGTTGTGGTTCCAGCCGTGAGCACGCTCCCTGGGCCTTGGACGACTACGGCTTCCGCGCGATTATTGCGCCCAGCTTTGCCGATATCTTTTTCAACAACTGCTTTAAAAACGGCCTGTTGCCGATTGTGCTGCCGGAACAAGTGGTGCATCGCCTGTTCGAGGAAACCCATGCACAGGCGGGGTACGTGCTCACTATTGATCTGGAGCAGCAGCAGGTACGCAAACCCTCCGGCGAGGCGATTCCCTTTGAAGTGGACGCATTCCACAAGCACTGCCTGCTCAACGGTCTCGATCATATCGGCCTGACCCTGGAGCACTCAGAGGATATTCGTGCCTATGAAGCGGCACGGCGGGAAAAGGCCCCCTGGCTTTTCGATGCGATTCAATAATTAAAGGAAATATACGTGACAAAAAAAGTGATGATTCTACCGGGCGATGGCATTGGTCCGGAGATTGTTGAGCAGGCCATGGCAGTACTGGAAGCCGCGTCTGGAAAATTGAATCTGGGGCTTCGCTTTGAGCGGGGCCTGATCGGCGGTGCCTCGATTGATACCCACGGCGAGCCACTCACCGATGCGGCGCTCGAGGCTGCGGGCGAGTGCGATGCGGTCCTGCTCGGTGCCGTGGGTGGTCCCCAGTGGGACACCCTGGCGCGGGAAATCCGCCCGGAGAAGGGCCTGCTGAAAATCCGCAGCGGTCTTGGGCTCTACGCCAATCTGCGTCCGGCGATACTCTACCCGCAGTTGGCCGACGCCTCCTCGCTGAAACCGGAAGTGGTTTCCGGGCTGGATATTTTGATTGTGCGGGAGCTGACCGGCGGCATTTATTTCGGTGAGCCCCGCGGTATCCGCACCCTGGAAAACGGTGAACGCCAGGGTTTCAACACCTATGTATACAGCGAATCGGAAATCGAGCGTATCGCGCGCAGCGCGTTCGAGGCGGCGCAAAAGCGCAACGGCAAACTCTGCTCCGTGGACAAGGCCAATGTGTTGGAAGTGACTGTGCTGTGGCGCGAGGTGCTGGATCGCCTGGCGCCGGAGTATCCGGATGTGGCGCTGTCGCATATGTACGTGGACAATGCAGCCATGCAACTGGTGCGCGCGCCCAAGCAGTTCGATGTAATGGTGACCGGTAATATGTTCGGGGATATTCTCTCCGACGCTGCCGCCATGCTCACCGGCTCCATTGGCATGTTGCCGTCCGCATCCCTGAATGAAAGCGGTTTTGGCCTGTATGAGCCCTGCCACGGCTCTGCACCGGATATTGCCGGCCAGGGCATTGCCAATCCGCTGGCCACGATCCTGTCTGCCGCCATGATGCTGCGCTACTCCCTGGATATGAGCGAAGCGGCGGTTGCCATTGAGGCCGCAGTGCGCAAGGTGCTCGACCAGGGGTTGCGCACCGCCGATATTCACACGGAAGGCTGCCAGAAGGTCTCCACCGCAGAAATGGGCGCTGCCGTCGTATCTGCGCTGTAACCGGTGCAACGGTTTCCACTGCCGCGCTGCCTTCCCCGGCGCGTAGATTGATCACACCACGCAAGGACATCGCAATGCAAAAAATAGGGTTTATCGGTTGGCGCGGCATGGTCGGCTCGGTATTACTGGAGCGCATGCGCACAGAGGGTGACTTTACCCATATCGCCGAACCGGTTTTCTTCTCTACCTCCAACGCCGGTGGCAAGGCGCCGGCTATTGGCCGCGCACTGCCCCCCTTGAGAGATGCCTACGATATCGACGCGCTGGCGCAGTTGGATGCGATTGTCAGCTGCCAGGGTGGCGACTATACCAAGGAGGTGTTCTCCCACCTGCGCGAGGTGGGCTGGAAGGGGTACTGGATTGATGCCGCCTCCAGCCTGCGTATGCGGGATGATGCGGTGATTGTGCTGGACCCGGTCAACCGGGATGTGATCGACAGAGCCATTGATGCCGGGCAAAAGCACTTTATTGGCGGCAACTGCACCGTGAGCCTGATGCTGATGGCCCTTGGGGGCCTGTTTAAGGCGGATCTGGTGGAGTGGGTCAGCGCCATGACCTACCAGGCCGCCAGTGGTGCCGGCGCGCGCAATATGCGTGAGCTGATTGCACAGATGGGCACTATTCGCGATGGGGTCGCCACCGAGTTGGCAGACCCTGCCAGGGCAATTCTGGAGATCGACCGCAAGGTGGCCGCTGATATGCGCTCGTCCGAATTTCCCACGGAAGCCTGCGGCGCACCCCTGGCCGGCAGCTTGCTGCCCTGGATCGACACCCAGCTGGAAAACGGCCAGAGCCGGGAGGAGTGGAAGGCCCAGGTAGAGGCGAACAAGATCCTGCACACTGCCAGACCGGTCCCGGTGGATGGCACCTGTGTGCGTATTGGCGCAATGCGTTGCCACAGCCAGGCATACACCGTAAAGCTGAAAAAAGATCTGCCTATGGCGGAGATCGAGCAGATCCTCAGCAGTGCTAACGATTGGGTCTGTGTGGTACCCAATGATCGCGAGGCCACTCTGACGGCACTGACACCCACGGCGGTGACCGGCAAGCTGACTATTCCCGTGGGGCGTCTGCGCAAACTGAGTATGGGGCCCGAATACCTGAACGCCTTTACTGTAGGCGATCAGTTACTGTGGGGTGCGGCCGAGCCACTGCGCCGTATTCTGCTGATATTACTGGGCAGACTGTAACCGGGCGGGCCTGGCAGAGACCCCAGAGGGCGCGCCTTTCGGAGCCTTCTAGTGGAGGGCATTTTGCCAAGCTGTGAACTCCTTCGCGTTAAAAGCCGCAACGGGTTGCCATAGTGGCTTTTTCGACTTTTTTCCGCAGGTATAATCGCCCCTCGCTTTTTTCCAATCCAACCAAGTGAATTATCATGTCTGAAACCACCCGCGAACTGGTCATTGTCGGTGTCGATAGCGCCGCCTTTGCCCCTCTGCTGGAAATACTGGGAGAGCGGGAAATGATCTCCGCCGAGCAGCTGATTTTGCTGGAGACCGAGGAGCGCGAAGTGGACCCGCAGGTATTTGCCAATCGCACAATTCCCGTACAGTCCCTGGGGAAATTTGTTTTTAACGATGCACAGGTGGTTGTTTTGCTGAGGTCAGGCGACGACGTCGCGACCGCCATGGCTGCCGCTGAACAAAACGGGGCCTGGGTGCTGGATGCCGCTGCCATTACCCGTGGCGATGAAAGCGCCGCGCTGATCCATCCCGTGTTGAACAGTGCAGAATTGGCGAATCTTGAGCGCCGGGTTGTAGCACTGCCCAGTGCCGGCGCCGCAATGGTGGCCGAGGCGCTGGCGCCACTGAAAGACGGGCTGCAGTCTGTGTATGTGCAATTGAACCAACCGGTATCCGCGCTGGGCAAGGCCGCCATCGATTCTATGGCCGCGCAAACGGCGTGCATGTTCAGCGGCCAGGATGCAGAGATTGACCCCGCTATTGGCCACCGCCTGGCATTCAACCAATTGAGTACCAGCGAGGCTCCACTCTCCAGCGGACATACTTTGAGTGAGCTGACCCTGATCCACGACCTGCGCCGCCTGCTGGGTGAGGCTGTGGCATTTGACGCCAGTATCACTACGGTTGCCGTATTCCACGGGCAACTGGCCAACCTGGGTGTCGTGTTTAAAGAGGATATCGATCTGGAAAAAGTGCGCGCCTTGTTGGGCAATGGCGCGCGTCTGCAGTTGGCGGAGCAGCCCTCGACGGAAAATGCCGTGGGCAGCGAAGTGACACTCATTGGCCGCTTGCGCCAAAGTCTACTCGACAAGCACCAGTTAAACCTCTGCGCGGTATCTGACAATCTGCGCAAGGACGTTGCGGTGAACTGCGCACAAATTGCTCACTTGTTGCTAAAAAGCTACTGATAATTAATACTTAGCCGCCATAGTGAAGGTGTAATCTTAACTCTGGTGCGGCTGGGAGTGGCGAGCCATTCGTCGCGGTTGGCGGCTGCCTGCACGGCGGTCAGATAGTCGAACGATTACCGTTCAGTAATGGGGATTTTCTGAAGCTGCGCTTTTCGAAAGCCCTGGGCAGATTCTAACAATAAAGGGAATCGGATATGCGTGTGCGTAAGCTGGCACTTGCAGTTGGTCTAGTCGGTGCACTGGGAAGCAACGCGGCCCTGGCGCTCGGACTGGGGGAGATCAAGCTCAACTCCACCCTGAATCAGCCGCTCAGCGCGGAAATCGGACTGCTTCAGACACGCGGTCTGGATAATACGGAGATCAAGGTCCGCCTCGCGGGGCCGGAGGAATTCGAGCGCGCGGAGGTGGAGCGTTCCTACTTGCTCACATCGCTGCAATTCGATGTGGATTCCTCGGGCAGCAGTCCGGTGATCCGCATATCCAGCCGCGAGCCGATCCGTGAGCCCTATTTGAATTTCCTTGTCGAAACCCGTTGGCCGAGCGGACGTCTGTTGCGCGAGTACACCCTGTTGATGGACCTGCCGGCATTCTCGCCGAATACGACCCAGCAACCGGTGCGCGCCGCGGAGCGCGAGCGCCAACAGGTGCGCCGCGACACACCGGTACAGCGCCCGGCAGAGTCAACGCAGCAGTCGGCAACCCAGCCCGAGGTTGAACAGCCCCGTGAAACCCCGGCGGTGCAACAACCCGAGCCCGCGCGCCGCCAGCCCCCGCGCAGTATAGAGAACACGAACAACAGCCAGGTCTACGGCCCTGTTTCCTCCTCCGATACGCTATGGGAAATTGCCCTTGAAAACCGGGTTAGCCGGGCGTTTTCCGTGCAGCAGACGATGCTGGCCATTCAGCGCCTGAACCCCGAAGCCTTTATCAGCAACAATATCAATCTGTTGAAAAAAGGTGCCGTACTGCGCCTGCCCAATGCCGACGACCTGCGCAGCCTGAGTCTCACCGAGGCGATTTCACAAGTTGCCGAGCAGAACGATTCCTGGCGCCTGCGCAGTGATGTGGAAGAAATAGCGACAGGCGCGCCATTGGATGCCCGCGTGGTAGAGGAAGAGGATGTCGCAAGCGGCGGAGTTGAAGGCCGTGTAAGCCTATCCGCACCCGCCGATAATGAATCTGTTACCTCCGGTTCCGGCAGTGGCGTGGGGGATAGTGAGGCGCTGGAAGGCGGCCTGACCCTGGCCGAGGAAGAGCTGGATAAATCCCAGTTGGAAAATACTGAACTGCGCGAGCGCATTTCAGAACTCGATGAGCAGATAGATACCATGGAGGCCCTGGTCGACGTCTCCAATGAGGAGATGCATGCGCTACAGTCCGCCGCAGAGCAGTCCGATCCCCTGTTCGATCCCGCTGAAATGGATGTCGCAGAGGATGAACCTCCCCTGGATGGCACACTTGCCGCCGAGGAAGGCGAACCGCTCAATGCCACTATAGAGCAGCCCGAAGAGCAGCTCGAGGAGGAAACCGCAGCCGCGGAGCCTGAAGCGCGCAATCGTGTGGTTTCCGTACAAACCAAGTCAGAGCCCACCCTGATGGAAAGGCTCGGCGGTAATATGCAGCTGATCGGTATTGGTGCCGCAGGCTTGCTGGCGGGCGTATTTGGCCTTTTTACCTGGCGTCGTCGAAAGGCTGAGCAGAAGGAGGTCGAGCAGCCATTGGATCAACGCAGGGCCCCTGAGCAGGAGCCGGTAGGGATGCCCGAAGAGATGCTCGAGCCGGATGAAACCCTGGCTGCTGTGGAGAGTATGGAAGCGGATGACACCTTCGATCTCGCTGACCTGGAGGATGTAGGCACCGATGATCCGGTCTCGGAAGCGGAAATTCACCTGTCCCTGGGCCAGTACGAAAAGGCCGAAAGCAAACTGTTGCAAGGGCTGGAAAAAGACCCACAGGTGGTGGATGCGCGCCTGATGCTGATGGAAGTGTACGCCCATAATCAGGATGTGAAGAAATTCGACGATCACTACCGCCAGCTGCTGGCTATCAGCGACGGCCCGGTCGCCGACCGCGCTGCACGTTTGCGCGAGACTATCACGGGAGCGCCGGATTTCGAGGCGCCCACGGTGGATTTTTCCAGCGAATCTCTGGAAGCCGCGCAATTGGATGATATGGGTGCTGAGCGGGATCTGGTCCCATCCAGCGAATCGCTGGTTTTGGATTCCAGTGCCGAGCCGATGGCCTCGGACCCGGGCGATGCGTTTGAGGAGGATACCTCACTGCTCGATGAACTGACCATGGACTTGACCCTGGATGACGGCGAAGGCGTTGACAGCGCTGCCGGGCAGGCTTTATCCCTGGACCTGGAGTTGGATCTGGAAACAACACCCGAAGAGCAGGCCCGGACCGCCGGGGAAGCGTCCACCTCCCCGGCTGTTGAGTTCAATTTGGATGAATTGGACCTGGACAGTGTCCTCGCCGACAGCAGCCTGCAGCCTGGTGCTGAGACTCAGGCGGAACCGGATCATGAGTTGAACCTTGACAGTCTGGAGCTGGATTCCCTGGAACTGGATACGGTCGCTTTGGATGCCGGGACCAAGGCACCTGATACAGGTGAGGCCGCTGAGGGTAATGCCGGAAAGGAGACCGCCGACGCTTCAAGTAATGGTCTGGATTTTGAGCTGGACCTGTCAATGATGGACGATCAGGCTGGGGTCAAGGGGGAAGAGCGTGCCCCTCTCGCCGCGGATGGTGCTGATACCCTTGTTCTGGATGGCGCCCTGGAAGTGCAATCTATTGACGGGAGTAATGCCGGGCCGGAAAACAAGGATGCCGGTATTGAGGAGAGTCTGTCTCTGGAGGCGATTTCCGAAGACGAGCTGGCAATGATCGGAGGCGAGCTGGAATCGGAATTGGATCTTGACAGTATCGACCTGGACGATATCGCCAAAGACTTGTCCTCTATGGAAGCGTTGTCTGTGCAGACGGATACAACTTCTGACGGACAATCCGGCGGTAGTGCGTTGTCTCCAAGTGAAGATTCCGTCGGGGAGGAACTCTCCCTTGAGGATGAATTGGCACTGATTGATGCACCCACTGGTGATGACCTCACCCTGGAAGAGGACCAGGGACCCTCGGCTGGGGCAGCGGCTAAAACCACGCCACAGCTTGAGGCTGTTATTGAGAAAGAGCAGGGTGTGGAATCTGATTTTGACGATCTGGATTTCAGCCTGGAAAGTGATCTCAGTCCCGAGTTGAGCCTGCTGGAAGGCGGTGATGAGATGGAAACCAAGTTGGAACTGGCGCAGGCCTATCTGGATATGGGCGATGAGGATGGTGCCAAGGATATTCTCAAGGAGGTGGCCCAGGATGGCGAAGGTGAACACAAAAACCGTGCCGAGAAAATGCTGGAGCGTATGGTGTAAACCGCGACTGCAATTCGCATCGAAAAACCTCGCACTGGCTGCGAGGTTTTTTTATTGTGCCACAAGGGGTGCGTTTACAGAGGGCAGCTCATACCCTGAGGTGTGTCGGTTTTTAAGAGTAATTGTGGATATATGTGTCAGTCGATACCGCGTGAATACCGCTATAAGCCCAATGGGGAAGTGCCCCCCGGTGAGAAGCTGCCCCGGGGCCTGCATCGTATTGCTTTGGGCATTGAATACTGTGGTGCCCGGCTGCACGGTTTCCAGAAACAGAATTCTGCCGTGGAAACCGTACAGGCCCAGCTTGAGCTGGCCCTCTCCACGATTGCCGCAGAGCCTGTAACCCTGGTCTGTGCCGGGCGCACCGATGCAGGTGTGCACGCCACCCACCAGGTTATTCACTTTGACACCCGTGCTCAGCGCCCGCAACGGGCCTGGGTTCAGGGCGTGAATACCAATTTGCCCGAAGCGGTGCGGGTGCGCTGGGCCCAAGAGATGCCCGCGCAGTTCCACGCCCGCTTTTCCGCCCAGGCGCGCAGTTATCGCTACCTGATCCACAGCGCGCCTACCCGCTCGGCTCACAGTGCGGCAGAAGTCACCTGGACCCAACACCCCCTGGATCTCGCGGCCATGCGCGAGGGCGCCAGCCACCTGCTGGGGCGCCACGATTTCACCAGCTTCCGCGCCTCCCAGTGCCAGGCCAAAAGCCCCGTGCGGGAAGTCACCCGTTTGGATATTGCCCGCGTCGGGTACCTGATTGTGCTGGAAGTCAGTGCCAATGCCTTCCTGCACCATATGGTGCGCAATATCACCGGAGTGCTGATGGCGGTGGGGCGCGGCGAGCACCCGCCGGAATGGGTAAAAGCCGTGCTCGACCAGCGAGATCGCTGTGCCGGCGGTGTCACCGCACCGCCGTTTGGCCTCTACCTGGTGGATGTGCGATACCCGCAAACGTTTCAACTGCCCCGGTGTGAGCCGGGACCGCTGCTGGTGCCTTTACCACTGGGAGCGTTATTGCAAACTTAATCGGGCCATGGGACGCTCAGGCGACTAAATCCAGCTTATTTTTATCTCCCATTCCCCATCAAGAGTACATCAACAAAGCGTGGCTAAAGAAGTATGGGCACGCTGGCTGATACAGGGATGCAGGTCACTTTGCCCGGGATGCAAGTCATCGAATACAACAGCAATTATTGACATAATATTCAACAGATAGGATTGAAAGCCGTTACGCTTAGCGCGCACACTGGTTGCGCTACGGCTAGCGCCGTAGCCGGAATTTGCAGCCCGTATCTACAAGGCGCCGGGAAGACGCCGTTGGCAGTATGCGTCTTTTTTTGTGCGCGAAACCTCGAAGTTATGGTGGGGTATTTGGCCCCGCCGTTTCCTTGTAGCGATATTGCAAACCCGTTTATTCCGCGACCTTATCGAGATTTGCAACTTCTTGGCGCTGGAAAACTTCCTAACAAGTCAATCCATGGCTACGGGCCTGATTTAGGTGTTAGCTGCTCAAACATCAAGAGCAATATTCGTGTAAATGGAGTATTAACTGCAGTATCAAGTGCTCCTTGAGCAGCCAACCTGAGATTTGCTCCGGGCTCCATTTTTCAGCAAGCTTACCGTCAACCAAGCTATTCAACTCTGGTGTCAGTTTTGTTACCTTTCTGGCCTCTTCACGACGCCAAAGCGCAAACCTCTGGGCTTGCTTGTGTCGATACCGGCATTGACCACTATTCCGCGCTAACTCCCTTGATATCGTTGACTGACTCACGCCTAGAGCCACCGCAATCTCTGCTTGTGTAAAACCGCTTTTCTTGAACGCCTCAATCTGGCATCTTTGCTCATAGGTCAGTTGCTTGTAGTGTCTCATTGCATAACTCTTGCCGGAGAAAAAGCGAGAAGCCTACGGGCAACTGGCCGCTTTTTCTAGCTCCATTGAGATATGCACTTACAAGTTGAATCTAGGCGTTGTTTAAATGTTGTTCTGAAATAAGACTTGCCAGCTCGGCTCCAAGTAACAGATCGTGTTCATGGCCAAATTTTTTTTTGCGAAGATAGCCATTTCGATCAATTAGGATTAATGTTGGTGTCCCTCCCATTTGGTACGCGGTCATTGTCATTGGATTCGGGCTTCCATCACTGGAAGGCATATCAATGCCGACTGGAAAGTCAATACGGTATTCATGCAAAAAAACACGTAACGATACCTCTTTCATAGCCTCATGGTTCTCAAAAACTGTATGCAGTCCGATAACAATAAGATCATTAGAATTAAACAAACGGTAAACTTTCTTCGCTTGGGGAATTGAATGTTCTACACATCCAGGACAGAGCATTTGAAATGCAAAAATGGCAATTACTTTTCCTTTAAGTTTCTCTAGAGATAATGTTTCGTTTGTATTTAACCAAGTTTGAATGTGCAGCTCTGGTGCTTTTTTAAGCGTCGCCTGCATAATAATCACCTCTTTTAATATGAGGCATAACTGAAAGCCGGATTATGCCCTTGTCAATCAAAAAGCCTGTTTAACTTTTCCGGTTAATGACAGATCTTGAGAAGCCACATCAAAAAAACTACAACACACAATAGTGACGCGTGGGTACTTTCATTAATCCACAGCTCAGATGTGACACCATAAAAGGAAACACCCTTTAACGCCCTTATATTTCGAAATGGCACCAGTACGAACACGTCTGTTTTACCGATAACAGAGAAATATCTGGGGCTATCTATCAAGATAGACCAGGCTACAGGCAATTTTTGTTTTTTGCTTGCAAATGTATCTTTGATTTTCAACGCTCCTTTGTCGCAGATATCATGAGGAATTGAAACAATCCAGTGTGAGTTTCATACCGTGCTTTCATTTTAAAAATTCCTATCGGCGTTTTCCTCAACTAATCATGTATCATAACAATCTGGATGGGAAGTAATTGACAAAGGCAAAAATACCCAGATCTTTTTCGAAATCAGCAGCTGAATTGTCTTAATTATTGAATCAGCAACCACCCGCTCCGTGGGTGGTTGCTGATTCAAAAAAATTGCTTGCAAACAACGCAATGCATTATCAAGCGCTCAATTGAGCTGGGGCTGGCCAAACTAGCCACCCACTGACTATCAATTATTCAATCTTGCCGGGAAACGATAAATCTCCGGAGGCAACATCAAAGACATTTACAACACAAAACAACGGTGCGTGCGCACTTTCATTAATACGAAGACCGGAAGTTACTCCATCGAAAGCGATACCTTTCAGCTCTTTTGCATTTCGAAATGGCACTCGAACCAGTACTTGCTTGCCGTCAATCACAGGAGAATATCCTGGGCTGTCAATCAGAAGGGGTAGGCCTGGCCAGGTTAGTGGCAATTTAGGTGTCGCTCCGGCAGGGATATCTTGTACTTTCAAAGCACCTTTGCCGCAAACATCATCCGGCACCAAAACAACCCAATGGGAATGCCATACGGTGCCGTCATTTTCTAAATCACCATCGCCATTTTCATCAAATAGGGGTGTATCGTCGAAGTCAGGGTGAGATGCTATGACCATTGCTAGGACGCCCTGATCTTTGTCAAAACCAACAGCAGAGCTATCAATTTTGGTCGGCCATACATATGAGAATGCTTCGCTGCCTTCCAGTTTACCAATAGGTGTTGGCTTCGATTGGCCTGCCTTGTTGCTGACACGCATTTTAAATGTCAACCAATTATCGCCGGCCTCAATATTTGCATGAACAATATCAAACTCCGCGAGTTTGGCATTTCCTTTTTTGGCATTTATCCCGCCATTATTTGCAATGGTTTGTGTAGTCGAAAGGCTAGTAAATAGAAAGATTAAAAAAATAGGCGTAATTAATGCCTTTTTCATGATGATTACTCCTTTGCGTTCAGTTTCTGGAGCCGAATGACGAGGATTCAAAAGCGCTGTAAAAAATGTACACACCAGGCTATTTGCGCTCTAATTTTACACGGCTTCTTGACACAGATTAGGTTAATTTTACTCGATATAACGATCAGTGGTAGCTACATTGGTGTGCCTTGTAATGTCTCTGGGATGCTCCATGGGCTTGAGTTTCACGTCCGCGATATACAAATATGGCACAATGAGTGGACAGTGCAACTCTCGAATATACGATGTTTTATTACAATTCATCGTTAACTATTTTGGACAATACATGACAAATGTCGAGCACTTGTCATTGAGTTTTTATTCTTATTTTTAAGGTTTGCCAGCAGTGCCTAGTCAGTCGCGGTAGGCAGTAGTGCAAGGATCAGATGCAAAATCCAAATGGCGTCACTTTCTCTTCAAGGCTGCCAAC
Source organism: uncultured Microbulbifer sp. (assembly GCF_947489355.1). Taxonomy (GTDB): domain Bacteria; phylum Pseudomonadota; class Gammaproteobacteria; order Pseudomonadales; family Cellvibrionaceae; genus Microbulbifer. The sequence goes on from NZ_CANLDD010000005.1 coordinate 90,755, forward strand.
TATTGCTCATGGATCTGAAATAATTAATATAATTTGGTATCAAAGCGCGCATGAAATACGATGCCAGAAAACTTAGCCATGAAGAGCAGCATCTCATCCGAGAAATTGCCCTCCAGCGCGTATTTGATGAGGAGTCAGCAGCAGAAGTCATCCGTAGCTTGGGGTTAGGTAGCAAAACTATTTTTCCTTGGTTGAAAATTGCACGAAAAAGGCATCGATGCATTGGCACCCCAAGCTGGGGTTTATAGATCAGATTGTGTCAGTCCTGATTCGAGAGAAATTCAGTACGGACGAGTGCTGATTTCAATGTGAAAGCCTTTGTGCTCATAGCGCTTGTTATTGTATTGGGCTAATGGCGAGACAGATTTATCCTGTCAACAGTAGTACGACCAGTGCATGCGGGCCGTGAGCGCCATATGCCAGGGTCTGCTGTATGTCAGCGGTCTTTGAGGGGCCTGAAACCAGAATGGCATTGGTGGGCATGGCCTGGCTCCAGGCTTGTCGCTGTATGGCCGATTGAAAGTCGGGAAAAAGACTCTTTTGTTCGACCAGGACCAAGTGTACGGGAGGCACCAGAGACATGCTTCTGGGCTCTACCGAATCTGGCCATAAGATGATTGAACCGGTTTCGGCAATGGCGCCTTGGGAAGTGGTTATGGATGCGTCAATCTTGTTAAATAACGCCTGCTTAAATATTTCAATACTCTCTGGAAATTCTGAATATTGGGGGGCTTCTGCAGTTGGCAGCATATGCCGGGTGCGCTCGGAGGTGAGCAGGGTGGAAATCTTTTTCTCGATAAAGAGAGCGCCCAGAACCTGTGTAAGTGCTGAGCGGACCGTGATAATCACCTCTGCGTGATTGCTCTCCAGGGCTTGGACAAACTGCTCTGTCATAAACTCTGTTGATGGCTCTGCTGGAGATTGCGCGGTGCGGGCGAAAGCGTGTTTTGCGCTCAGGGGTGTTCGATTTAACCGGGCGAGGATGTTCTGCTTGGCCGAATTCATGAGTGAATCCTGTTTTTAAGTCGCTCGTGAAGGGGCTTTGATGCGGGCTTGGGTAGCGTCCGGCTCTGTGTCCAGCCGTTTTTCCAATTGGGTATTAGCTGGCGGCCGCGCGTTACTGCCCAACTGGTCGTGCGATAGAGTGCAGGTCTTGAGCAGATGCCGGCCCACACCCTCCACAACAAAGCCTCAAGCCGCCGGCGCGCACTGCCTTCTCCGTGCATCACAACCGGTTCTGTTCGGTCTGAATTTTCAGTTTTGACCCGTAGCGAGGGCTTATTGGACTCAACCCTCAGTCGCTGTAGAAGTTTTGGAATGGGTATTTTGACAGGGCAGACTTCTTCGCAGGCGCCGCAGAGGGACGATGCTGTGGGCAGGTCCTTGGTCTGTTCCAGGCCAAGCTGATGCGGAGTGAAAATCTGGCCAATTGGGCCAGGGTAAACGGTGCCGTAGGCATGACCGCCAATGCGCGTATACACGGGGCAGTAATTCATGCAGGCGCCGCAGCGAATACACTGCAGGGTTTTGCGAAGCTCGTCGTCGGCAAACGCCTGGCTGCGGCCATTGTCGAGCAGTACCAGATGCACTTCTTTCGGACCATCGCGCTCATCGTCCTGGCGTGGCCGGGTAATCATATTGACATAAGTGGTGATGGCCTGCCCGGTGGCTGAGCGCGTAAGCAGCTTAAGCAGTGGTGGTATATCGGCCAAAAATTCCACCACTTTTTCGATGCCGGTTACTGCAATATGCAGGTTGGGGACGGTTGTGGTCATTCGGCCATTGCCTTCGTTTTCAACCAGGCAGAGGGTACCGGTTTCGGCGATTGCAAAGTTGACGCCGCTAATGCCAACGTCTGCGCCATAAAAGTGCTGCCTAAGCTGTTCCCTGCCAGTATTGATTAAGCGGTCAACATCGGTGGTGTAATTGACGTTGGGTATTTTGTCGGCAAACAGGTGCCCGATCTGCTCGGCATTTTTGTGTATGGCCGGCATGATGATATGCGAAGGGATTTCTTTTGCCAGCTGGACAATGTATTCGCCCATATCGGATTCAATACAATCGATGCCGAATTGATTCAAGTGGTCGGTGAGTCCTATTTCCTCGGTGACCATGGATTTTCCCTTAACTGCGCTGCGACCACCGCGATCGGTGATGAGTTGCTGCACGATTTGATTGGCTTGTTGTGCGGTCTCGGCCCAGTGTACCTGTATACCATTGCTGTGGCATTGTTGCTCCAGTTGCTCAAGCAGTTGTGGCAACTTTTGCAGGCAACGCTGTTTAATCGCTGCCCCCTGGGCACTAAGCTGCTCGAAATCTTCCCGGTCGGGAAATGCCGCTCGGCGCTTGTTGCGCAAGAAATCCATGGCGCCGCGGAAATTTGAGCGGATGGTATTATCCTGCAGCGCTTGATGTGCGTTGTGCTTAAAGTTCCGAGGTGAATTATGCATTGTCAATGGGCTCTGGTTCTGCCTGTGTGCGCTGAAGTAAGTAGCTGGCCAAATGGATACCGCGTAGAGTTTGCTGTTGGTGTTCGAACGCACCATTGAGGTTGAGCATACAGCCCCAGTCGGCACTGACGTAGAGGTCGATGTCAGCTTCGCGCAAGTGCCGCGTCTTGTCTTCGAGCATAGCGCTGGAAATATCGGCGTGCTTGACAGAAAAGCTGCCGCCAAAACCGCAGCATTCACTTTCGTAAGCCTGTTCGACCAACATAACATTGTTCAGTTGGTGCAACAACTGAACACCGGGTTCTCTAATGCCCATTTCTCTGCGTCCTGCGCAGGAGGTGTGCAGGGCGACGCGCTCGGGGTGGCCATTATCCTCCAACTTGATCTTCAGTACATGAACCAGAAACTCCGAGAACTCATAGATCCGCTCTGAAAAGGCTGCCACTTCAGGGCTGTCGGGCAGTAGCGTGGGATAGTGTTTTCTCAGCATGCCGCCACAAGACCCGGACAGTACAACGATGGGCCAGGGCTGGGGAAATTGCGCTATTTGGTGGATGGCGACTTGTTGGGCTTGTTCGGCGTAGCCCGAGTTGTATGCAGGTTGCCCACAGCAGGTTTGACCCTGGGGATAAATGATCTCAATGCCCTCGCGCTCTAGGAGCGCAATGGCATCCAACCCGGATTGTGGTGCAAAGTTATCAACCAGACAGGTCGCGTACAGATAGACTTTTTTCGGTTTGGACGGGTAGTGCTTGATGGCTGTTTGCATAGCAGGCCTCAATCGATGCTGAGCTCAATGGGCTCAGCCGCTGTGGATACAGGGGTGAATGCAGAGTAATCACTGTGATATTGGGTGTATATAGAAAATAGATTATTATATTGTTTCCAAAAAATTATTAATCAATACCAATATGCCGTCAGCCAGTGATCTCGCACTTTTTGGCCTGCTTGTGGAGGCAGGCGCTTTTCATCAGGCTGCAAAAACCGCCGGTATGTCGGCGCCGGGCTTTAGTAAGCGTATTTCCAAGCTTGAGTCCGAGCTCAAAACCCAGCTGGTTTATCGCAGCACCCGAAGCCTGAGCTTAACTGAGGCGGGAAAGCGTCTGTGGGAGCACGCCAGAATCATTAATTTACGTTTTGACCGGGCACTGGCGGAAGTGTCCGAGTACAACGCCGAGCCCAGGGGGGAGGTGTGCATTAGTGTACCGACGATTTCGGGGGATATCCTTCTGGCCGATACAATCTCTGATTTTTGCGAGAAATACCCCAGGATCAGAGTCGATTTAAGGCTGGATAATAATTACGTTGACCTGATTCGCGATGGTGTCGATATTGCCATTCGCACCGGGCAGCTGCAGGACTCCAGTCTCAAGGCGCGCTTGTTGATTGAATCCGATTGGGTTGTTTGCGCATCAGAGGGTTATTTACAGCGGCACGGAGCGCCGGAATCGCCTCAACGATTGCTGGATCACAACTGCCTTATCTACAGCCTGCAGGATGGTGGGGCTAAAAACTGGCTGTTTAAAGGGAGAGAGGGGCGCTATAGCCTGGCGGTGGGCGGGAGTCTTGAGAGCAATAATGGCATGGTGCTGAAGAGGTCAGCCCTGCGGGGGCACGGCATCATCTATGTGCCCAGGTGTCTGGTGCATCGAGAGCTTTGCAATGCAACCCTGAAGCAGCTGTTCAAGCACCAGACCGATAAGCGCCAGGGAGTTTACGCGGTTTCCCCCTTTTCAAAGGTGCTGTCACTGCCGGTCAGGCTGCTGATAGATCATACAGAAGCGGCCTATGGCAGCTATGCCGATTGGTTTCAGGATACCTGAGCGTCTCAAGTGTAAGTTTGTGAAAGTGCTGATGGGTTGTTAAGATTTCCTTTTGATCGCGATAGAGATTCCATGTTTGACACCATTCAGCGACGCCAAAAAATCGTCGAAGAAATCCAGCAACAGGGGCAGGTACGTGTCGAGGCCCTGTCCAAGCGTTTTGCGGTATCCTCGGTGACCATACGCGGTGATCTCAATGAGCTGGATCGCCGCGGCCTGTTGGTGCGCTCCCGCGGAGGGGCGGTGGCCTCAACGCCGCTGGCCAAAGAGCTGTCGATGAATGATCGCTATCGGCAAAATCTTACGCTGAAGCAGAAAATTGGCAAGCTGGCGGCGGGTTTGATTGGCAATGGCGAGCGTGTGATTCTCGATTCTGGCAGCACCGCCGAAGAGGTGGCGCGCCACTTACATAAGCATCAGAACCTGCAGGTGATGACCAGTGGCCTGAATGTGGCTACCCGTCTGGCAGAAATCGATGCTGTCGCCCTGATGCTATGTGGCGGTAACCTGAGACACAAGACCCAGTCATTTTATGGTCCCCTGGCTGAGGCGAGCCTGAAGAACCTGCGTTTCGACAAGTTTATCCTGGGGGTAGACGGCTTTGATCTGGAAGCGATTACCACCCACTTTGAGCCGGAGGCGTGCCTCAATCGGCTGATGTGTGACGCGGCCAATGAGGTTATTGCCGTGACGGATTCGAGCAAGTTCGGCCGCAAGGGCCTGCATCTGATCTGTCAGCTGTCCAGATTGACCGCTGTGGTGACCGATAGTGCTCTGCCAGAAGACTATGCCGTGCGCTTAGCCCAGGCTGACGTGACCGTACACTTGATTGATGCCGGACCCGATCAGGTTTAATCCAGCAGTTGTACTGGCCTCGGTGGTGCCTCAACGCTCTTTAATGACTTCATTCCACTCCGTGGCCTGGGCGGAATTTTTTTCATCTATAGACTTTCGTTTGCTTTCGAATGTATTATTTGAAAGATGTCGAAACTTCTGTTTTGCCTGACAAATCCAGCCGGTGTTTTCATAACTTCTAATAATGAGTGCCAACCCATGTTGATAAATACCCGTTCATCCAGCCTTTTACCGATGCTGATCATTGGCATTTTGTTTTTTACCTTTGGCTTTGTGACCTGGTTAAATGGCTCTTTAATCCCCTTTCTGCAGATTGCCTGTGAGCTGAGTCATACCGAGGCCTACCTTGTCACTATGGCGTTTTACATCGCCTACACAATCATGGCACTGCCTATGTCCATGGTGCTGCGTCGCACAGGCTACAAAAATGGCATGGTATTGGGATTGTTGGTGATGATGGTGGGCAGCTTGATTTTTATACCCGCCGCTCTGAGTCGTACTTACGGTGTATTTTTGATGGGGCTGATGGTTCTGGGTACCGGCCTGACGATCTTACAGACAGCCGCCAACCCTTACATTGTGGTGATTGGCCCACGTGAAACCGCGGCGGTCCGTATTAGTATGATGGGCGTGTTAAACAAGCTGGCTGGTGTGGTGGCCCCCCTGGTCTTTACCGCCTGGGTGTTGAGTGATATTTCTCAGTTCTCTGAAGGCGCTCTGACCGCTATGAGCGTCAGCGATAAGACCGAGGCCCTGGTGGATTTGTCATCTCGATTGATGACACCTTATGCCATTATGGCGATGCTGCTGCTATTGCTGGCTGCATTCGTGAAGTTCTCTCCTCTGCCTGAACCCGACCTGGGTGAAGAATCAACCGAGAGCGGCATATCCCGTTCGATCCTGTCGCATCCGCAACTGATGCTGGGTGTGGCGGCTCTGTTTTGTTATGTCGGTGCTGAAGTGATTGCGGGGGATACGATCGGATTATTTGGCAAGGGTCTGGGGGTCAATAACTTTGGCCAGCTGACCTCTTACACCATGGGCTTCATGGTGGTGGGGTATCTGATCGGGATGTTGCTCATCCCTCGCTGGATCAGCCAGTCGAAAGCGTTAATGGTCTCGGCGGCCCTGGGGATTGTGTTGAGTGTGTTGATCTACACTGCCAGCCCGGACAGTTATGGTGTTTGGAGCAGTCTGTTGCTGTGGACCGGTGTGCAGGGTATTCCCAATGTGGTTTTGTATGTGGCGCTTTTTGGTTTGGCCAATGCGCTGGTTTGGCCCGCCATTTGGCCCATGGCGCTGGAAGGGCTGGACGCTAAAGAGACCAGTACCGGCTCGGCACTGTTGATCATGGCAATCGCAGGCGGAGCACTTTTACCGATGCTTTACGGTTTGGTGGCCGACATACTACAGGACAGTCAAACGTCCTATCTACTGATGATTCCCTGTTACCTATTTATCCTATTCTACGCTTTTAAAGGCCACAAACTGCGTCAGTGGTGATTGTGTAAACAACGTCGGGCAGGATTTTGCCATGCAAAAAATTCTGGATATTGCTTCCGATAACCGGCGCGGTTTAGCGCGCGGAATTTATGCTATCTGCACTGCGCACCCGTTGGTTCTCAAGGCGGCACTGCTACAAGGGCTCAAGGACAATACGCCGGTATTGATCGAAGCAACCGCCAATCAAGTGAATCAGTTTGGCGGTTATACGGGCATGCAGCCTGCAGATTTCATCCCTTTCGTCAACGCGATTGCCGAAACCGTCGGCTTTGACCGGCAGCAAATCATTTTCGGGGGCGATCACCTGGGGCCGGTATGCTGGGTGTCGGAGTCCGCCGAGCAGGCGATGGCGAAAGCCAAGGATCTTATTCGTGCTTATGTGGCCGCAGGTTTTAAAAAAATCCACTTGGATACCAGTATGCGCTGTGCAGATGATACCGGGCCACTCACCGACGCCACTGTCGCGGAGCGCGCCGCCGCACTGTGTGCGGTGGCTGAGAAAACGGCACTGGCGGTTTTTGGCTGCGCGGAGCTGGTCTATGTTGTGGGAACCGAAGTGCCGCCTCCAGGCGGCGCGGCAGAAGCCATTGACGATCTGCAGGTAACCGGCTGCGAGGACGTGCTCGCAACTGTTGAGGCGCATCGGAAAGCTTTTTTTCAGCGGGATTTGTCTCAGGCCTGGGAACGGGTTGTGGGGCTGGTGGTACAGCCGGGGGTTGAGTTTGATCACACCTCGGTACACGACTATCGCCCGGATGACGCTAAAGACTTAGCCGCCCTGCTTTCAAAAATCCCCAACCTGGTTTTTGAGGCACATTCGACCGACTACCAGCCGGCAATAGCCTACACGCACTTGATTGCCGACCACTTTGCCATTCTCAAAGTCGGCCCACAGTTGACGTATGCACTGCGCGAAGCGCTATTTTCCTTGAGTCATATTGAGGATGAGCTTATTACAAAAGAGAAGTGCTCCGGCTTGCGTCAGGTCTGTGAAGACATCATGTTGGCATCACCCGAGCACTGGGCAAACTACTATCCGAAGCAGGAGCCTCAGGGGCGGCTTTACCGGCGTTACAGCTACAGTGATCGTATTCGTTACTATTGGGTGAAGCCTGAAATTGAACAGGCGGTTACCTGCCTTATGAATAATTTAACCGAATCGTCCATACCGGAGCCTTTGCTTGCGCAGTATCTCCCGCAAGAATATCAAGCCGTGCGTTCGAAAGTGCTGAAGCCAACTGCGCAAGCGTTAGTTCTTTTTCATATTATGCAAGTGATCGATGTCTACGCCAAAGCTTGCTGGAAGCAAGAGGTTTAGCGATGTCTGAGTATTTATTAAATTATCCAACGGCTGTGTTGGAAAAGGCTAACAGCTATTGGACGGCAAAAGAAATTGATCAGCAGCCCCGTGTATGGCGCGAAGCGGCACAAAATATCGTAGAGCAGCGAAGCGCAATTGAAGATTTTCTCGTACCAATTGTGGCAGATGCCGGGCTGAAAATTATTTTGCTGGGGGCCGGAAGCTCTTCATTTATTGGTGAAGCGATTGCTCCCCACTTACGCCAAAGTTTGAAGCGACGTGTGGAAGCCATCAAAACCACTGATATCCTGGCGGCTCCGGAACTGTATTTAGAGGCGCAAACTCCGACACTGGCAATTTCGTTTGCCCGCTCGGGCGATAGTCCGGAAAGTCTTGCCGCCGTGGCGTTGGTGAATCAGATTGTCGAGCAGCACTCCCATCTGGTGTTAACATGCAATCCTGATGGCAGTCTGGCCAAAGTCTGTGCCGAGCGAGGGCAGGACCACATGCACTGCCTGTTGATGCCTGAAGGCACCAATGACCGCAGCTTTGCCATGACCAGCAGCTATTCCTCTATGATTGTTTCCTGCCTCTGTGTGTTCGGAGCTTGTTCAAGCTGGGTTGAGCAGGCGGCTCAAATGACCGAGCGCTTATTGGCGCAAGAGCTCGACCATATTCAGACGCTGGCGCAGCGGCCCTTTAATCGCCTGGTGATTTTGGGGGCTGGGTCACTGCTGGGGTGCGCTCAGGAATCCGCGCTTAAAATGCTGGAACTAAGTGCTGGCCAAGTGGTGCCAATGCATGACTCACCATTGGGTTTTCGCCATGGTCCTAAATCCGTGGTTGATAAAAACACGCTGATTGTGCATTTTCACTCTGCCAATGCTTATACTGAACTCTACGACCGGGATCTTTTTGCAGAGCTAAATCGCGATGACAAGGCGCTATCCATTATTGGACTGTCGGCGGATCATTTTCAGTTGGATAGTAAATCGAGCGCTATGATAGACGATATCTGGCTTGGTTTGGTGTACGTTGTTTTCTGTCAGGTGTTGGGATTCTACAAGGCGATTAATCTGGGGATTGGTGCTGACAATCCGTGCCCCTCCGGTGAAGTGAATCGGGTTGTACAAGGCGTGAGTTTGTATCCTTATGGATCACAGGCCGAATAATCACTGCTGAAGACGGGCTCAAGGGTCTGAAGGTGTAACATAGTGGGGGTGAGCGGGGTGAATAATGCTATACGGTATTGATGTCGGTGGAACGAAAATCGAAATAGCCATTTTTGATGATCATCTCAAGCGTCAAGACGGCTGGCGAGTCGACACCCCGAAAGACTGCTATCGCGATTTTATTGACGCAATTATTTCTCTGATTGCACAGGCTGACCAGCGCGTGGAGCAGCCGGCAAAGGCCATCGGTATTGGCATGATCGGCATCGTTGACGATAACGGCAACTGTGTCTCTTCCAACTTGCCCTGTGTGAATGGTATGTCTTTGGTTGAAGACCTGACGCGCTCACTGGTGCGGCCTGTGGCCATAGACAGCGACATGAATACTTTTGCGCTTTCTGAGTCCCTGGGCGGCGCTGGGGCGGGTATTGACATGGTATTAGGCGCGATTGTGGGGACCGGTACCGGCAGTGGTCTGGTGGTTAAAGAGCAAATATACAAAGGCCGGTCGGGCATCGCGGGTGAGTGGGGGCATGTGCCTATTTCGGCAACATTGGTACAGCGCTACCAGCTGCCTCTGCGCGCTTGTGGTTGCGGCGGTTTCGGTTGTGCCGAGACCTATATTGCCGGCCCTGGGCTGTTGTGGCTCGGTCAGCATTGCGGAGGACAATTTGTCGATAACCCAGAGTTGATTGCGGCGCTGCGTGGAGGGGATGAGCGGGCTGAAAAAGCTTTTGCTATTTATCTTGATTGCCTGGCGGGTAGCCTCGCCCAAGCCATTTTGCACTACGATCCGGGTGTGATAGTGATCGGTGGGGGCGTGTCCAATATCCGTGAAATTTTCCATCGACTGCCGGCTTTAATTGAAGCGCACCTATTGCCCGGAATGTCTGTTCCAGCGTTAAAGCGCCCTCGATTTGGTGATGCCAGCGGTGTTCGCGGTGCCGCCATCATGGCTCAGCAGCTCTGTCAGAAGACGGCGAGGTGACACAGTGAAAAAGCACCTGTGAACAGCCGAGTGTTTCCCGGTGTTCACTGGTTGGATCAGTATGTCCTAGTGATCGAAAGCCCAAATTAACCTGGATTGACGGTGTGAGGGGGTACTGTAATGATGAGTCCCAATACGGGGCTGGTGTTATTCCGGTTTATAGCCAAGCTGTAGAGAAATACTGTGCGCGGCGGCTGACAGCATCTCTTTCACTTGATCAAAGGTGGGGTGTGGGGCGTTATCCAGGCGCTCAAGGTAAGGGACTGTGATCGCAGCCAGGACTTCGCCGGTATAGCCAAAAACCGGGTAGCTGATATCCCTTACCCCACTGACCTGCTGACTCTGCTTGCTTTCATAGCCCTGCTCGCGCACTTTTTTTAATCTCGCCATTAGCGCTGACTTTTTGAAGCTATCGCCGGCGCGTTCCTGCAGCATTTGCTTGAGCATGTCATCCTCGGCAAAGGCCATCAAAACATGGCCGGAGCAGGTGTCGACCAGGTCTATTTCACTGCCCAACTTTACTCGGAAACCAAGATCCATCTGGCTGTCACGCTGACCAATGACCAAGACTTTACCACGGTGATAAACGCTGAGATGGCAGGACTGCTCGATGGCGGGGGCCAACTTTTGCATGATCGGCAGGCTGGCACCCGTCAGCCGTTTAACCAGTGAATGCTGATGAGACAGCTCAAACAACTTCATGGTTAATACATAGGTGTCTCGTCCGGACTCGGTACTGAGGTAACCGCGTCGATCAAGCACGGCGAGCATGCGAAAAATTTCACTGGTGGAGCGCGACAGTTTGGTGGCTATTTCACTAAGGGTTAAACCAGACTCTTCACCGCTGAGCAGCTCGATGATGTCCAGCCCTTTTTCCAGCGCTGGCGCCGTGTAGGGGGTTTTAGCCTTCTTTTTGTCCTTTTCTTCAGGGACTTTTGTCACGGAAATCTGGCACTCCTGGACTCTGTTTGTGATTGCGCTACTTTCAGCTGCGAAGTGTAGCACAACTGGTCTGGGGCTATAAAGGAAGCGACTTTGGGCCCATTCACCCGTGGAGGTGTTTGGCTCGGTAGCCATAGATGGCAATAACCACAAAGCAAATCAACGGCAGTGCAAATGAAGCTTGAGCGCCGCTCAGAAAATCCAGCGACCAGCGATCAATGACACTGGCTTGCAGCATTGGCAGAAAAGTGCCGCCGACGATGGCCATAACCAGTCCTGCAGCACCGATCTTGGCATCGTCTCCATGCAGCGTTTTAAGTGCGATACCGTAAATGGTTGGAAACATTAATGACATGCATCCTGAAATGGCGACCAGGCAGTAAAGTCCGTCAATGCCACCGATAAAAATGGTGCCCAAGCTGAGGAGCATCCCGCCAGATGAAAGAATTATTAACAGAAAACCAGGGCTGACGAACTTGAGTAAAAAAGTACAGATAAACCGACTGATGCAGAAGAGAACCATGGCGGCTATGTTGTACTGTTGGGCGAGAATCTGTGCCTCCTTTTCTGCCATACCTTCAGAGATAAAGACCTCGGTACCGTAATGAATGATGAAAGTCCAGCACATGATTTGCGCACCGACATAAAACATCTGTGCGATAACACCCTCAACATAGCGTGTCGAGGTTACCAGGCGCGCTAAAATAGCCTTCAGACTGGCATTGTCGCTGCTGGCGGTGGGGTTGCCAGGCATAGCGCGCAAACTGATGATGACAAAGAGAATCGCCAGCACTAAACCGATCGCGATGTAAGGGGTACTGACCACAGTGAGATCGGCAGCTTTTACGGCTTCAAACTCCTCCAGAGGGAGGGCTTCCCGGGCGGATTTACTGCGAGCATCCAGGTTGGCCAGAATGAACTGCGATGCTGTGTACATGCCCAGCAGAGAGCCGAGAGGATTAAATGCCTGAGCCAGATTCAGACGCCGAGTGGCTGTTTCTGAGGGACCCATGGAAAGAATGTAAGGGTTGGCTGTGGTTTCAAGGAAAGCCAATCCGCAGGTTAAGACAAAGTAGGCGAGCAAAAAAGGATAAAACTCTCCGATTTGGCTGGCGGGCACGAACAGCAGGCCCCCCAGTGCATAGAGTCCAAGCCCCATTAAAATGCCGGCTTTGTAAGAAAATCGACGGATAAACAGCGCCGCGGGAATGGCCATAGCGCCGTAGCCGCTGTAGAAGGCAACTTGTACCAGCGTGGCTTCAGTGGTGCCGGTCAGGAAAATCTTCTCGAACGCCGCGACCATGGGATTAGTGATATCATTGGCGAAGCCCCACAGAGAAAAACAGCAGGTGATCAGAATAAACGGAATCAGCAGGGCCTTTGGAATCAGGGCATTTTTTTGCGGGCTCGCTGTGTGAGCCGCTCGGGCGGGAATATCTGCCGAACTTGTGTCTGCGATCGTCATTGGATGTTCCTGAGTTATTATTATGAATCAGCGTGCGACAAGCTTGCTGTTGCTCAGTGTAACAGCCTGCCTGTTGCCGGTGCTCAGTGTAACAGCCTGCCTGTTGCCGGTGCTTAGGGGGTGGCAATCACTGTCTGGTGCTGTTCCCCGAGTCCTTCGATACCCAGCGTCATGGTGTCATTGGCTTTCAGATAAATGGGTGGATTAAAGCCGAGGCCCACGCCTGGCGGTGTGCCGGTAGAGATGACATCTCCCGGTTGCAGGCTCATAAACTGGCTGAGGAAGCTGACGATATAGGCGGGTTTGAAGAGCATGGTTTTGGTGTTGCCGGCCTGGCGTCTGATACCGTTGACGTCCAGCCACATGGACAGATTGCCAACATCGCTGATTTCCTCCTTGGTGACAAGCCAGGGGCCAAGGGGACCGAAAGTGTCACAGCCCTTACCCAAATCCCACTGTCCGCTGCGCTCAAGCTGGAACTGGCGTTCGGAAATATCATTGATAACGCAGTAGCCGGCAATCGCTTCCTCAGCAACTGTCTCATCGGCATAGGCGGCCGCTTTGCCAATTATTATGCCCAGCTCAACTTCCCAGTCGGTTTTTTCACTGCCCTTGGGAATCATAACATCGTCATTGGGACCGCTAATGGCGCTGGTGAACTTTGAAAAAACCACAGGCTCTTCGGGAACTTCAGCACCGGTTTCTGCCACGTGATCGGCATAGTTCAATCCAATGCATAAAAATTTCCCGACATTGTTCACGCAGGCACCGTAACGCACTTTTTGATCAACCAGGGGCAGGGTACTTGGATCCAGGTCCATCAGCATTTGGAGCTTGTCCCCAGACAGTAAGTCCCCATCAATATCGTCAACGAACTTTGACAGATCGCGTATATTGCCATCACAGTCCAGCATGCCGGGTTTTTCGTGATTTTTTTTCCCGTAGCGTAAAAGTTTCAAGCTTGTATCCTCGCTATCGTTCAATCAATGTTACGCAAGCGCACGTGTTTACCTGTAGTTAAATGCTCCAACCACCGTCGACCATATTGATGGACCCGGTGGTGTAGCTGGATTCGTCCGAGGCCAGGTAGAGGACGAGTGCGGCAATTTCATCGGCTTGACCGAGGCGCCCCATGGGCTGTCTGGCCTCAAAGTCTTTGCGCGCCTGGGCGGGATCTGCAAAGGCATTTAGCCTGTCTCGTAGGGACGGTGTGTCCACAGTGCCCGGGCAGACCGCATTACAGCGTATTCCCTGGGTGACGAAATCAGCGGCGATCGACTTGGTCAGGCCAATGACGGCGGCTTTGGTTGTGGTGTACGCAAAGCGATTGGGAACACCTTTAATACTGGAGGCAACGGAGGACATGTTGATAATACTGCCTTTCTGTTGGGCCAGCATGGCGGGTAGAAAATTTTTGATCATTTGATAAAAAGATTTTACATTGAGATCAAAAGAGAAACTCCAGTCCTGCTCGTCACATTCGAGAATCGTGCCGTTGTGCACAAATCCGGCGCAGTTGAACAGTATATCGATGTTGCCGATTCTCCCTGAAAATTGCGCGATGGCCGCGTCATCGGTAACGTCGAGCACACAGGTGTGAATGGATGGGTGTTCTGCACTGAGCGCTTCCAGCGCTGAAGCATTGATGTCCGTTGCCCACACAGTGGCACCCTCGGAAAGGAATCGGATGGCTGTTTCTCGCCCAATGCCCGCACCAGCGGCGGTAATGACGGCTGTTTTGTGACTCAGTCTCAGGTTCATACGCTGTCTCTTTCTAATGACTTGGTAGGCAGGCAGGGCCTATGGCATCAAATTTTTTGTAGGTCAGAATAAATTCCTGGTGACCAAGGGTTTCGGACAGGCTGGCTTGTCCCCGGGAAACAGCAATGGTCTTTTGGTAAATCTCTTCGCCCACTTCATCCAGGGAAGCTTCGCCTAAAATAATTTTTCCGGCATTAATATCCATGTCATCACTGAGCTGAGCGAAGGTTTCCGGGTTACTGCAGATCTTGATCACCGGAGAAATGGCAGAGCCAACCACCGAACCGCGACCGGTGGTAAAGAGCGTGATGTGAGCGCCGCTGGCAATCATTTCCACAATTTCAGCGTTGTCTGAAATATTGGGAAAGCCAAAAGTTGGTTCGCCATCGGGAACCACGTCCATCAGATACAGGCCACCGTTTGGGGGTATATCTCCGGGTTTAATCATTCCGCTTATTTGCGCCGACCCCGATTTCATGTAAGCGCCTATGGATTTTTCCTCAATGGTGGTAAGGCCACCGTCGGCATTGCCGGGGGCAAAACTGCCATAGCCCATCTTGCTGTAATAGCGCTCGGCTTTATTGACAGAGGCTTGAATTTCCGCGCCCAACTCTGGAGTGATAGAGCGCTCGGCCATGATGTGTTCACAGCCAATCAATTCACCGGTCTCTTCAAAAATACAGGTGGCACCCTGATCGACCAGCTTGTCAAAGCTTCTGCCCACTGCCGGATTGGCGGAAATGCCACTGGTTCCGTCTGACCCACCACAAATGGTGGCGACAATCAATTCATTGATGCCCATAGGAACCTGGGGCTGTGTCGCTATCTGTGCCTGTGTGGATAGCACCCAGTCCAAGCCCTGATCAATGCTGGATCGAGTGCCGCCTGCTTTCTGGATGACCAGGGTTTTTACCGGTCGGCCGCTGCCATCAATTTCCTCGTGCAGGGTGTTGCGGTTAAAGCCTTCACAGCCCAAAGACACCAATAGAGCAGCGCCCACATTGGGGTGTGTGCACAGACGCTTCATAAGCTTTAGGGCGTAATCATTAGGAAAACAGCCGGGAAAGCCAATCAATTGTATGTCGGTGTGATTGGCACCCTCGACAATGCGGCGGGCCACATGGTGTGCGCACTCCACCAGGTAGGCGACGACAACAACATTGCGAATACCTTTGCGTCCATCTTCTCTGGGGTAACCAAGTATCTCTGTCATATTTTACCTTGAACCGCATGTCTATCGTGAGAGGGCATGTAATCACTCTTGATATTGTGCATGTGAACATGTTGGCCGAGTGCAATCTCCACTGTGGCCGAGCCTATCGGCATGCCACAGCGAACAATCTTTTCCCCCTTGGTGATCGCTTGGCGTGCCACCTTGTGGCCAACGCCAATGGCGGTTGATAATTGCATTTCGGTGCCGTTTATCATTACCACTTCATTCGCTTTAATTGGCCGGCAGCAGATGAGTACATTGTCTTCATCACTTAAGGCAATCAGGCGTTTATCTTGGGCTGTCGTTGTGTTCATGAATGTCATCAGTTTGTTGTGTTTAAGCAAAAAAGTGCGTCTTAAGAACGGGTCTTTTCCCCGGGCTGTCAAATGGTAGAGTGGTGCTTGTGCAGCCGATAAAAGTGCTGGGCACTTGTGCCCATGATGGCGGCCTGATCGTCAGCGGGCAGCGGGGCAATAAAAGTTTGTACCATCGAGTGCCAGTGCGCGTAGTCGGAGGCAAGATTGAGCACAGGCCAATCGCTGCCCCACATCAGTCTCCGCGGGCCAAAGCAAGCCAGCAGGTGTTGCATGTAGGGCTGAATTTCTGTATCGCTGGCACAGTGACCCGCTTCGGTGAGCAGGCCAGACAGCTTGCAATAGGCGTTGGTATCTTTGGCGATGCGGCTTATATTGTCGGCCCAGAGATCAAATTCTCCTGAGGCAATATCGGGTTTTGCGCCGTGATCAATGACGACGTTTAAGCTTGGGTAGCGCAACATCAGGGTGTGCAGGTTGTCCAGGTGCTCGGGTTTGACCAGAGCATCAAAACTCAGATTTTCCCTGAGCAAAATTTGAAATGCTGGATCGAGTTCGGACTTTAACATCCAGTTGCGGTCGTTAATATCTTGCAGCATCGGGCGAACTCCCAAAAACCTGGGTTGCTGACTCAGCTTTTGAAGATCCGCCTGGCCCGCGGGGGTATCCATCGCCACCCAGCCAACGACGCCGGCAATAAACGCATTTTCATCGGCCAAACTGAGCAGGTATTGCGTTTCTGCCAGTTTATCTGTGGCCTGTACCAGAATGGTTTGATCAATGTCACCGGCTTGCAAATGGCCTCTGATATCGTCGGGTAAAAAATCGCGATACAGTGCTTCGAAGCTGGGGCCCAGCCAGTCGTAATCTCCGCGGCTTAGCAGCCAAAAGTGCTGATGGCTATCTATCCGCATCGTAATTTCTCACCCGGTACTGGAGCGGATTCGCCGATTGCTCCACAAGATTTAAGCTCTGTCCAAAATTCGTCGGGGATCGTGTAACTCAACAGGTCAATGCTCTGTTGAATTTGCTCCGCTGAGCACATTCCGGGAATGACACTGCACACAGCCGGGTGCGCGAGAGGAAACTGAAGGGCCGCCGCAGGCAATGGCACTTGAAAGTGGCGGCAGACGGATTCAATCCGCTCAACGCTTTGAATGACCTCAGCGGGGGCTGGCTGGTAATTGTAATTGGGGGCGGCATTGGTTTGAGTGCCGCTGGCGAGGATACCCGAATTGAAAGGTCCGCCGATAATAACGGCGCTGTTGCGCTCGACACACTTGGGTAAAAAGCTCGTCAGTGCGCCTTGCTCCAGGAGCGTGTAACGCCCCGCTAACAGGAAACAGTCAAACTCCCCGTGCGCCATAGCGGCTTCACAGACCTGATATTCATTAACGCCCATGCCAATGGCTTTAATACGGCCATCGCGGCGAAGCGCATCCAGCGCTTTGTAGCCACTGGTCATGCAAGTGTGAAAGTGCTGTTGGTGGTCGGCGCCGTGGGTTGCCTGGCCCAGGTCGTGGATCAGCAGTACATCGATACGGTCAAGCCCCAGGCGCTGCAGGCTGTGTTCAAAGGAGCGCATGATACCGTCGTAGCTGTAGTCATAATGGCTGTCAAAGGGCATGGGCGAGTGAAAGCCGTGCCGCTGTGCACGGTAACCTGCCGGTCTCAGCAAGCGACCGACCTTGGTTGACAGCACGTAACCCTGATCCTGTTTTTGCCGCAACAGATCGCCCAGGCGCCGCTCAGACAAGCCCTGCCCGTAATGCGGGGCCGTGTCAAAGAGTCGAATGCCGCTGTTCCAGGCCGCTTCGAGGGTGTTTTTGGCCTGTTGGTTGCTAATGGCCTGGTACAAGTTCCCCAGCGGCGCGCAGCCGAAGCCGAGCTCACCCACGCTTAATGTGGTGTTGCCCAGGGTATTTATTGCAGAAGCGATATTTTTCATAAATAAAAATAGTTTTCACTTTCTAAAAAAAGAGTAACATAGTCCCCTATGGACGTACAGCGATCATTTACTGTGGGGTTGCCGGACAAGGCGATCCTTTGGCGGCTGGCCTCCAACGCCCTGGTCTTATTCGATTAACATTTAGGGGGTGTATCTGTGCGCAATTTGGGCTGTTTATTGTTGGGAATGCTACTGGGCACATTGGCCCTGGCCTATGATCCGGTGGAAGAGGGAGAGACAGAGGTCTGGTATGAGGATGCGAAGTTGGGGATTTTTATTCACTGGGGTCTATATTCGGTGCCAGGCTATGCGCCCGTGGAACATTACCCGGATGTTTCTAGGAGCTTTCTGGAAGAAGTGTGGGAATTTATCAAAAATGGCGGGGAAGTGGAGTCGGCCTACGCCGAGTGGTATTTGCACAACCTGAAAAAGGAAGGCGGGAAGACCGAGCACTATCATCGCGCGCAATTTGGTCAAGACTTTGACTACTACAACTTTGCCAAGACCTTTAACCAGGCGGTTCAGCAGTGGCAGCCTCAATCCTGGGCGAGTCTATTCGAACAGGTTGGTGCCCGATATGTGGTGTTGGTCAGCAAGCATCACGACGGTTTCACACTGTGGCCCAGTCAATACCCGAGTGCCAATATCCCTCGTGAAAATGCCCGTGCAAGTCGTGATATTGTGGGAGAACTCAGCGAGGCAGTTAGGAATGCGGGCTTGCACATGGGCTTGTACTTCTCCGGGGGCATCGACTGGTCTTACAATGCCAGCTACGACTTCACGCCACTGGGGTGGCACGCTTATCCCGAGGATTTTATTCACAATACTGACAATCAACTGGAAGAGCTGGTCGAGCGCTACCAGCCCGATATTCTATGGAATGATATCAGCTATCCAGAGGGCAGCCGGGTTGTTGATATTATTCACCGCTACCGCCAACAGCGACCTCACGCAGTGATTAATAATCGCTGGAGAGACATTTCCAGAGCAGAAATTAAGCCAGATTTCGGTACCCCGGAATATGCAACCTATGCAGACATTCAGCCGTTTAAGTGGGAAACCAGCCGGGGCCTGGGGTATTCCTATGGTTACAACCAACTGGATTCCGAACAAACCACGATCTCGCGCAAGGCGTTGATTCACTTTCTGGTTGATGTGGTGAGCAAGAATGGCAATCTATTGTTGAATATTGGTCCCAAGGCTGACGGCACTATACCGGATATCCAGTTAGACCGGTTAAAAGGACTGGGTGAATGGATGGCCGTGAATAGCGAGGCAATCTATAAAACCCGCCCCTGGATACGGGCCGAGGGGAAGACGAAAGAGGGGGGCGATGTGCGTTATACAGCCACAGATGACGCACTCTATGCGACACTGTTGAGTGCGCCTTCTGCTGAGCTTGTCACACTACTCGATACGCCGGTTGGCAAAATAGGGACCGTCAGCCTGCTGGGATTTGAGGGTGAACTTGATTGGCAGCACCAGGATGGAAATATCACCTTTCATTGGCCGGAGACGGCGGCAAACGCGCACGCCTATGTGATTAAGATTAGCCGTTCAGCATCTTTTGTTCAGTCGCGTTGATTGATCACAAAAAAGCCGCTGCCCGCAACGACGGTACAGCGGCTTTAGTGCGAATGCCCTGAAGCTCAGGGTAAGAACCCAATCTCGGCGGCTCCGGCAAAACCTGTTCCCTGAGCGCCACCAGTGGATGTAATTTTAATGTATCGGGTGCTGATGGCTGTTTCAAAGTAGTGGATGCGCTCCACAGGGTTGTTCAGGATATTGCCAAATTGGAAAGGCTCCAATTTTTTCCAGCTCTTACCGTCGTCGCTGATTTCAATATAGCCCGCTTCAATCATGCCTTCAGCAATGGCTTGGTCCTGCCGGGGCAAGTAGCTAAGGGCACTAATTTCCTGCTGACTACCAAGATCCAGGGCCAGGTAGTGCTTCTCCTGCTTTTCCTGATCCAACTGGGCACTGAGCCAGAAGGTGTTGGCTTTGCCATCGAATGCTTTCTCAGCTGAGTGTTTGCCGTTCCAAAACTGATACCATGGACCTTGCTGTGCGCTGCTTGCGGACAGTAATTTCCAGCTGTCTTTACGGATGCTAAACAACCGGGTCGAGATTTCCCCCGGCGCGTTGCCGAGAAAGGCTCTGGCCTTAACGGTGCCGCCATCAAACGCAAAGGGCGCTTTATAGAGTGGGGAGTCCAAGGTTGGAGCACTGCCGTCGAGGGTGTAATGAAAGCGGGTCTGGCGCAGCTGGGCCTTGCTGTCAAAGCGTTTTTCTGCGGGATTCCAGTCGAAGTTATGTTCAGGTGCGCCCAACTGTATCTTGCCAAAGCGGGTCCTACTGATAACAACCGCGCTTGGCCGCGGGCGGTAATAGTGGCCTGAGATCGACATGACCGTTGCCTGCAAACGGCTTTGGGGGACTCTCAGTCGCAATTTATCCGTCGTTACGTCGGCAAATCGAAGGATCTTCTTATAGCCAACGGTGGTGCCCTTAGCGACCTCTTGCCATTGATTATCGATCCAGGCATCCAGGGCATGTTGTTCGATTCGCTGTCCTTTCCAGGCAATCGCTTCCTGCAACACAAAGCGGTTTAAGGTTACCGGCTGCTTTAGGTTGAGCTCAAAGTTGCGCTGATTGTCTGAGGTTTGCCAAAAGCTGCTTTCATTGTCATCGAGCACTTCAACGGGGCCGGAGGCATCTTCCAGCAGATTGGTATTATAGGTCTCACGAATACGCTTACCTACTTCATTGAGGACATCGGCATCTCGACGGGAGAACTTGCCCTCGGTATTGGGTGGGATATTCAGTAGGAAAACACCATTGCCCCCCACGCTGCGCTCGTAAATATCGAAGACATCATCGGCATTGCGGACGTCCTGATGGGTGTCGTCACGATAAAACCAACCATCGCGGATGGAGGTGTCCACTTCGGCAATGATATAGTTGAGCTGATTGGCGACCAGCTCCTCACCATAGACTTCGTAGTTTGGATCAAAAAGACGATCGCGGGAGCCGAGGTCCTTATCGGGTCGGTCGAGATTAATTTTTCCTTTCTGTGTGGGAATAATACTCCACTCAGAATCGCGTATATCCCCGGCTTCATTACCAACCCAGCGCACATCAGGCCCGCCAAAAATAACCGCTTCGGGGGCCAGTTCCCGAATCATGCTGTACCATTCGTCGCGAATATACGCTTGGCCCCCTTTGCGTTTAGGGTGGGCGCCATCAAACCAGACCTCATGAATGGGTCCGTATTCGGTCAGGACTTCGAATAGCTGGCTCATAAAATATTCATTGTAGTCGTCAGTATTAACGCGGAAAGTACGCGCGTCTGAAAAGGGGCGGCCCTTAACCGGTTTGGGAATGGTGCGCTCAGAATAAGTGCTGCGATTACCGTAAAGCCCCTGATCTGATTCCATTTGATAAAGATCGGCGGGGGACAAATAAACGCCTATTTTTAACCCTTCAGCCCGGCAGGCGTTGACCATTTCACGGAGTATATCTCCCTTGCCGCCCTGGAAGGGGGAGGACATTACACCGTGTTTGGTGTAGCGGCTTTGCCACAATACAAAGCCATCGTGGTGTTTCACCGTAATCACCGCCGTCTTCATGCCGGCTTGCCGCATGGTTTTACACCATTGGTCGGTATCCAATGCGGTTGGATTGAAAACCGCGGGATCTTCCCTGCCATTTCCCCATTCGACACCGGTAAAGGTGTTGGGGCCAAAGTGGATAAAACCGCTAAATTCACGTTTTTGATAAGCCAGCTGTCGATCACTGGGGATGACATTGGCAGCCTTTTCAATAATCGTGTCAGGGCTGTCACTGGGGCTTAGGGGCTGGACATGGGCAGGACTGATGGCCGCCGATACGGTGATCGATAGCCATACCGGCGTACACAGTGTGCATAAAAGGAGTGCTTTACGGCTTGCCTTAATCACAATAATACCTGTCGTTATTAGTGTTTGGGTTGGGTGATTCGCAGGGTGTAGGCGTACTGCTGTTCACTGCTGTAGTGATTGGGGGAGAATGAGGGCATAGTCACAATCAAGTTCCCGCCCCTGTTCTCCCAGCTCAAATCCTGATTCGAACCCAGCAGTGTTATCTTGCTGTCAGGGCTAGCCTGGACGCCTTTTAGGGTTAATTCAGATTCTGGCCACTGGGGTAAAATGGCGTACAAGTTATTCTCATCCGCGTTCACTTTCTGAGTGAAGAAAACCTGCTTGACAGCGTAGCCGGGTTCGGGATCAGTGGTTAACTTAAAGATGTTGTGATTGCCCACATAGTGTGTTTCAGGTTTGTAGTCACGGCGTCCTTCGGACCACTGTGTGGGGCGCTTCCATTTTTGCGTGCCATAAATGGCTTCGCCATTGGTTTTCAACCAGGCGCCCATACTCAACAAGCGATCCTGCATGATAACGGGGATATTTCCCCGGCTATCAGGTCCTATATCGAGAAGCAAATTACCGCCGTTGCTAACGATATCTATCAGGGTTAACACAAGCGCATGCGCGGAACTGTAATCAGCGGCATGCTCATTCTGGTTGTAGCCAAAAGAGAAGCCCAGGCCGCGACACTCTTCCCACACCCCGTCGAGAGATTGTGCTTCATACTCGGTGGTCAGATAACCGGTGAAGCCTGGTGATTGGCGCGTATCGTTTCCCCATCGATCATTAATGACCACCGTGTCTTTCACTTTGGAATCGTTAAATAACCAGGCGATTAATTCCGGGGTTTTCCAGTCTTCAGACTGCATATCCCATTCGCCATCTCCCCAGAGTAAGTCGGGCTCATAGCTTTCGACCAAATCCTTAAACTGGGGTGTGAAATGCTGATCGACATAGGCGTTATTATTTCCCCGAGTGCCTTTCCACTGTGGATGATACCATTCGTAGAGGGAGTAATAGAGGCCCATCTTCAGCCCGCTATTCTTTACCGCATGACTGAGTTCGCCGACAATGTCTCGTTTGGCCGCTGTATCGTAGCTGTTCCAGGGGAATCCGCGTCCATTGGCTTCCTCACTGGGCCAGAGCGCGAAGCCGTCGTGATGCTTCGAGGTCAATACCACATATTTGGCACCGGCGTCTTTGAACAGATCTGCCCACTGCTCTGGATTAAATAAATCCGCACGGAAATCATCAGCAAACTGATAGTAGCTGAAGTCTTCCCCGTAGGTTTTTTTGTGATAGCGACTGATTTCGTCGCCGTTAAAATCACCGTTGCCAAACAAACTTCTGCTTTGCAGCCAGTATTGATACCATTCGGCATAGGTGCCTTTGGGAGAGTAGGCCGGGACTGAGTAAGGGCCCCAGTGTATGAAAATGCCAAATTTGGCATCACCAAACCAACCGGGTATTTCCCTGGTATTGAGCGACGACCAATGAGGTTGATAGCGGTCGTCTTTGCTGGCTGCTGTGGGTTTTGTCTGGGGAGCATTGGTGATCGATTTTTGTCCCGGCAAGCTGCAGCTGACTAAAACAGCGGCGGTTGCCAAAAATACCATGGAGTGTATTATTTTTATTTTCACGCTTCGGTCTCTCCCTAAGTTTGCTGCATATTGAATAGCACAAAGCCAATTCAGCTTCTGGTAAAATCTATACGATTTTTTTACATTCTCCTCTCCCTTCACTGTTTTTCAAATTCAGGGCAGGGATTCCCTTTCGGATATAAAACTGATTGCGCAGATTGCAGGTTCCTGATTTAGTACACGGCTAATCCCGACTCGCCTTAGCGAACAAGCAGTGTCCCCACTCTAACCAATGACAGTGCCGAAAACACCGGCATTGCTTTACAATCACAATCTGTACAGACACCCCCTGGGTCTGACGGTTGTCTGTGGACTCATGTGCATAGCCGGGCAAGTACGATTGGTATATGCCGCAGGTGCAGGCACGGCAACCCTACCCAGCCACTACTGCCCGCGCTTGAACTGATGGAAAAATTCGCGCCAGTCTTGGTCAAATAGGACCTGTTGGGAGCGGGTTTGGCTTTAACATACTTGCCCGGCTGCGCAGGATGTCTTTTTTCGATTTCAACATACCCGGCACCTCCCAGTCTTCAAGAGCGTGTTGTATTGGCCAAGACTTATTCGGATTCAAGGTGAACCAAGGTGTTTTTCTGGTTTCGGACAACAGTCAGTGAAGCAATGGTTGAGCGTTCTACGCTGAGAAGATCCTTCACTGTGTAAACGGGGATTCGCGAGCCGTTGGCGACAACGGAGATTATCACATCGCCATCGAGAAGCCCGGCCTGATGCGCGGAAGATACGACTGGTGCGGAAAGAATCAAGACGCCAGACGCCTCTTTGAGACCCGCCGCGGATCGCTCCCCAAGGGTTTCAATATTTTTAATTTCCAGCCCCAACCATGTATTGGATTGACTGAGCCGATTGTTACGGAAAATTTCAGGTTTTGGGAACTCAGGTTGCTGGGCGATCGCTTTTAACTTTACGTTTTTGACTCCGAATTGGGTCATGGGAAAGTTTTTGAAGCCAATCGCCGCGACACTGTCCAGATTGACGACACTATAATTCCCTGTTTGGTAATTCGCAAAGCCAAGTTCTCCGAAGAGGCTGTTGCTGTCCACCCCCTTTGCTTGGTCTGTTTGTAAGTCGTGCCGGGAAAGATAGAGGTTCTTATCCACCTCTGCTCCCCAGTCGCTGATGCGAATATCGGCATGGGCCGACATAACCAGGTTCTTTCTGAAAATATCACCGCTGTTTTTAAACCAGACGTGTGGATGAAAGCCGTTGTTGAGTAAGATATTATTCTCAACGGTTCGATGAAAGCCTTCGCGCAGCTTGAGTCCACCTTCAAGACAAAGGTTGTTGTAGATGTGATAGTTGCTGGAGCCGTCGTCAAGATCGATATCCCAACCGTGAGAAGTCTGGAAGCGGTTATTCCGAATCACAGTGGTTTTAATTGCATCCAGTGAGGGCAGGGAAGGGTCCTTTGCAACAGTACGATTCATAATCCAACGATTGGGATGCCAGAATCGATCTCTTCCCCAGCTGTTAAATGCGCCGTGATCTTCGGTTTCCAACACTGTATTGAAGACGTCATTAAATTCCAGAACATGCCCCCCCCAGGTGCCCTCTGAGATATTTATACCGGATCTTGGTACGTTGTAGATACTATTGTGACGCAGGGTTATCTCTGCTGCCATGGAGAGTTGAATGCCGGCACTTTGCTTTTCCAGGCGGCCAATGTCATGAATCAAGTTGTCCTCGACCAGAGAGTGCGAAGGGTATTCAGGGCTCTTAGGCCCCGGTTCTCTGTCCATGTCTGATAATTGAACGGATTGGTGGTATTGAAACGCTGGGGAACGCACGCTGGACGCTTTGCCGACAAAAGAAATGGCACTGGCGCCGAGCTGAGAGAAGTGATTTGTCGTGATGC
This sequence comes from uncultured Microbulbifer sp., assembly GCF_947489355.1. GTDB lineage: Bacteria > Pseudomonadota > Gammaproteobacteria > Pseudomonadales > Cellvibrionaceae > Microbulbifer. The sequence continues at coordinate 115,904 of NZ_CANLDD010000005.1, forward strand.
GAATGTTGCGAGCATAACCTGAAACCACAACCCCATTGCCGCCGAGATCAATCAGGCGATTATTGTCGAGCTGAACATCCTCGGCATTTTCAATAAAGATGGCGCCTCCGCGATACAGGGTCCAGTCACTGCGCAACAGAGGCTCGGCGGTTTGCATAAAGCTTTCACCCGCATGGACAAGTGTCAGGTTTTCGATACTAATATGTTTCACCGGCTTGCTGCTATTGCCGCGCACAATGATCAGCTCTTTGAGGCCAGCCACTTCCACCTTGGCCTGATTGAGGGCGACTCCCTCGGGAGGCTTAATATACAGTCGGGCCCTGTTCTCTTCGTAGTACCACTCTCCAGCTTGATCCAGCTCCTCGCGGATATTGTCCACGAATTGATAGTTTTTATGCATGCCATTGGCAGGGCGGTTGTTTTGCCAGCCACCAGACAATTTTAAGGAGCCATCGTCATTCTTCCCGGTGATTTGATAGTGAAACCCGCCCCAGCGTGCCCCGTGTAGCGCGTGGAGGTAGCCGCCCTCGGGGTTGCTCCAGGTTTTTGCCCTGCGTTTGATATCAGCAGCGGTGGTGTGGCCGTTAAACACGGCTACCTCGGGATTGTAATTGGGGTAGCGGGCTCTGATTTGCTTGTTGCCCTCGATAAAGAGCTGATCGAAGCTGGGGCCTTCAACCGTGGTCCACCAAGTGCCGTCGGCCATCTGCTGCCAGAGATTCTTAAGGCGGCGACCGCCGCTTAGCTGGCTCCTCCCCTTGGCAGAACCCCGAATAACCAGTGGTGTCTGTGGTGAGCCGGAGTCTAATGCGCCAATAACCAGTGATTCCTCTAAGTAGTGGGTGCCTGGCAACAGTTCAATGGTCAGTGGAGTCCCTGGTGCATCGCGGTGAATGGCCCGGGCCCGGGCCAGGGCGCTGGCCAGGCTGTTGAGTGGTGCCTGTTCGGTCCCCGAGTTTCCCGGCTGGCCGTTGGTCGCCACATAGAGTATGTCAGGCAGCGCTTCATAGTCGTAAATATTCAGCTTCTGTCGCGCACTCAGTGTCTGGTGCTGCGGGGCTATCGCCTTGCAAGCACTGGTGCAATGGAGGGGGTTGGTGGCACAGCCTGCCACAACCGTTGCCAGGATCAGCCCGGATGACAGGGATAGAAACTGCTGCATAGCGTGCTCCAGCTATTTGTATAGGGGCTTGGCAAGCCTTTGCTATAATGCAAATTCCATATACAAAAAATCTTTTAATTTATAAAAAAAGAGATTATCATGCCCTGTACCTTACAGCAATTATTGCCGTACAGATTTTTGCAGTAATTTGAAGCTTTGCTGCCAGATGCCGCAAAGGCTTCGCTCCTATACAAGGCAGCAGGGGTATTAATGAAGAAGCTAATGGCAGATAGGGTGCAATGGTGGTACGGGTTGGCACTTGTACTCATCACCCTGTCTGCTTCTGGCGTCGTGCATTCGTTGCCGGCGACAGGTTCCTTACTCCCTATACCCGCTGACATTGAGCGGACGCAGGGGCACTTTGAGCTGAAGCGCGATTACCGTATCACTATCTATGGGCGGGAGCTTGAGCGTGTTGCGCGCGGTGCCCGACGCTTTTCTGAACAGCTCGGCCTGATGCTTGAGACCTCTTTGCAGTTGAGCGAACTCGGCACTGCAATGGCCAGACCCCTTGAAGCGCTGGCAGCGGATATTGAGATTACCGTCACTGGTGTAACTGGGCGCTACCCCTCGATTAATACCGATGAAAGCTATCAGCTCAATATTTCTTCGGAGGCTATCCGTATCTCTTCAACCAGTGGCTATGGTGCCTTGCATGCCCTGCAGACACTGTTGCAATTGGCCCGGGTTGAGCAGGGGGGAATTCGTTGGCCCGCGGTGAATATTCGGGATGCGCCACGTTTTAAGTGGCGCGGCCTGTTGCAGGATGTAGTTCGTCATTGGATGCCTGCCGCTGTGATTAAGCGGCAACTTGATGCGATGTCGGCGGCAAAAATGAATGTGCTTCACCTGCATTTAAGCGACGATGAGAGTTTTCGCGTTGAGAGCTTGCGCTTTCCACTGTTGAACAGTTTGGGTTCTGACGGCGATTATTTCCGTCAGGATGAAATTGCCGAGTTGGTGGAGTATGCAGCCGATCGAGCGATACGATTGGTGCCTGAATTTGATCTTCCCGGACACAGTCGAAGCTGGCAAATCGCCTACCCGCAACTTTCCAGTCGAGTGGGAAAGGCTTATCACCTTTATAAAAAAGACCAGCTATTTTCTGACCCCCTGGACCCCACCAAAGAAAAAAACATCCAATTTATCAAAACACTAATCGGAGAAATGTCTGCACTGTTTCCCGATCTGTACTTTCATATGGGGGGCGATGAGGTTAATTATGATGCCTGGTTGAAAAATGATGAAATCCTCGCATTTATGCGCGCAAACGGCCTTGAGAAGCCTCAGGATTTGCAGGCTTATTTTATCCGCCGATATTACGACATACTGACAGATTTGGGCAAAGTGGCCATAGGCTGGGAGGAAATCCTTCACAAAACCATGCCTGAAGATGCCGTGCTGCATATCTGGCTGAAACAGAGATTTCCCGGTGAGTCCGCTCGACACCCGCTGCTGGTTTCGGGGGGCTATTACCTGGATTTAATGCACACGGCTTATGCCCATTACCAGCGCGACCCACTGGATGTAGTTATCGATGGGCTAAACGCTGAGCAGCGTAACACAGTAGAGAAAAACTTTCTTGGTGGTGAAGCAGCCAGTTGGAGTGAGCATATCAACGCCCACACGGTCGATATGCGTAACTGGCCAAGAGCTGCGGCTATTGCTGAGCGATTTTGGTCACCCAGAGCCGTTAGCGATGCGATGGGTGAAGATAATTTATATACCAGGCTGTTTGCCTTTTCTGATCAGTTGGAAAAGCTGGGCTTAAGGCATCGCAGCCATCCCGTCAAGGCAATGGTCTCTCTGGCCGGAAATGGCGGGAATGCGGATGCCTTGATGGTACTCGCTTCGGTGGCAGAGCCTGCATCGGAGCATATCAATAACGAGTACGGGCGGCTCTTTGCGCATATTACAGGCCTTACCTGGTTTACGGAGTTTGCAGAGGAAAGTTACCCCGTTGCGCGGTTTTTGGAGCATATTCCACCAGAGAGTGAAGTGGCCTGGCGATTCAATAGGCAAATAGAGCGTCTAATCGCTAAACAGCTGGGGGATCAGGAGATTCAGGCACTGAAACAACAGCTCACCACCTGGAGCTTAAATCACCAGAAGCTGGAAGAGACTTTCTCGCGATCAACCCTGCTTAAAAATGACAACGTTGAGTTACTTTCCGAGTTGATGAGCGCACTCGCAGGATTTGGTTTGCAGGCGGTAACGGCTATTGAGAATAATAAGCTCCTGAGCCAGCGAGTGCTCAGTTCCGGCAGGGAGGTTATCGAGAAATGTGCATACCTCGATCACAGCCTTGAAATCGAGGAAGAGTATGTCATTAAAAGCCTGTTCAGACCCAGGGGGTTAAGGATGCATGTTTTACCGATTCAGCGAGGTATACAGCAGTTGTATTTGGCTGTTGAACTGATTTGATTGTCGAAATGAAAAGATTTATTGTGTAAAACAATCAATATCCTTCCGTCTTACTAGTAATTAAAGATTTTATCGACCAATTTACATTGGTTAAGTCTCTGCTTGATGAGGATTTCACATGCTTGGTTCAAGAAAAAAAATAATGGGGTCAAAAAGAGTTGGGCAATATCTCTCTTTGCTGACTTGCTTGATGGCGTTAAGTTTCCCCTGCTACGGTGAAATCACTATTATCCCGGCACCGGTCCAGATGACAGAGAGCGCCGGGTATTACAGGCTCAGCCGGGAAACGAAAATTTACTATCATGGCGGTTCGGAAGAGGTTGCCCAGTACCTCGTGAAGTCCCTGTCCCCGGCAATGGGATCTGAGCTGGGTCTAGAAGAGGCATCAGCGGCAAGTGCTGAGGGAATTATTCTGACGGTTGTTGAAGATGCACTCCTGTTAGATGGGCAACCGCTGGGGAAAGAGGGGTATGAACTCTCGGTGAATAACAACGGTGTTCAGATTCGCGCCAACGATGCTGCCGGATTATTCTACGGCGTACAGACATTGCGACAGCTATTACCGGTTGAAATATTTTCCAGTAACGCGCAGACCATAGACTGGACGCTTCCGTTTGTGGATATTACTGATTACCCGCGTTTTGAATGGCGAGGCTTGCATTTGGATGTCGGTCGTCATTTTATGCCAGTCGAATTTATAAAAAATTTCATCAACCAGCTGGCATTACACAAAATGAATAAGTTGCACTGGCATCTGACTGAAGACCAGGGGTGGCGTATTGAGATTAAAAAATACCCGAAACTGACAGAAATCGGTGCTTGGCGTGATGAAACTATGCTTGGCCACTATAATGATCGGCCCAAGAGACCCTGGTGGAAGAAACTCATGTTTTGGTCTCCAGCTGAGGGCGACCATCGGTATGATGGCCAGCGCTATGGTGGCTTTTACACCCAGGATCAAGTGCGCGATATCGTGGCTTACGCTCAGAAAAGACATGTGGTTGTTGTTCCTGAAATCGAACTTCCTGGGCATGCTCAGGCAGCTGTCGCTGCCTATCCGGAGCTGGCCAGCAGCGATGAAAAAATTGGCGTGAAGCGCGAGTGGGGTATTAGTCATCATATTTATAATCCAGAGCTGGAAACGATTGAATTTCTCAAAAATGTGTTTATTGAAGTGATGGATTTATTTCCCAGTGAATTCATTCATGTGGGCGGTGACGAAGCCACCAAAACGCTGTGGGAAAACAGTCCCCGTATTCAAACGCTTATGAAAGAACGTGGGTTAAAGGACGAGCACGAATTACAAAGCTGGTTTATCAGGCAATTTGATGGGTTCCTGTCAGAAAATGGCCGCCGTCTTATCGGTTGGGATGAAATTTTGGAGGGCGGTCTGGCTGCAGGGGCAACGGTTATGTCCTGGCGAGGAGATAAAGGCGGTATTGCCGCGGCTAAAGCCGGTCACGATGTGGTGATGGCCGACTATAACTACACTTATTTTGACTATTATCAAGGAGATAAAGACGAAGAGCCCCTGGCAATTGGAGGCTTTCTGCCTCTGGAAAAAGTCTACAACTACAATCCGATTCCCCGTGCCCTGTCAGAAGCCGAGGCTCGTCATATTTTGGGCGCCCAGGGTCAACTGTGGACCGAGTATATGAAGACCCCTGAACATGTTGAGTATATGGCTTTTCCAAGAGCTTCTGCCCTGTCTGAAGTCCTGTGGCTAAATCAGCCTGAAGAGCAGCGAGACTTTGATAAATTCACCGACCGTTTGAAGGTTCATGCTGAGCGCCTTGCGTTAATGGATATTAATTTTCGAGGCTTAGACAGTAATCCATGAAATGACTACAAGATAAGTAGTGGTATTTGTGAAGAGTGGATGATTGAAGACATCAATACGGAGCGCATGTCTTACTACCCCAATGACCCTCGTTAATACGGGTTAGCCGTTGTATCAGTGCTGGTGGCAGTAAGACTAAAGGTATTTTCACCAGCCTTGCGGGAGAAGTTGAGGCCGAACACACGGTAAAGTCGACCACTATGTATGCCGTAGGTCTTGATCAATGTGGCTTCCAGGTGGAAAAGTTTATTCAGCAGCTGAAAGCAAACCTTGCAATATATTACGCAAGATTTGCTTTTGCTAGCCAGTGACGTCGCTTCAATGGTGGAGCTTACCGATACTGTTTTTGGGTCAATGAGGGGGCAGATAATATCGAAGGCAGCAATAACAAGTTAATATCTGATAACGTACAATCAATCTCAACCGTAAAAGCGATTCACAGAGGAATAATCCGATGAGAGCAATAAACTTGGTGGCCGGCGCTTTGATGTTATTGCTGTTGACGGCTTGCCAAGCCAATCATACGGCCGCAGTTATTCAGCCTACTCTAACCGGTGATGACTCCATTACACCTGCTATGCAAGAGGGAGATTGGTGGATGGACCGGCACAAAGAAAAGCTGGCTTTGAAAGAGGAAATGAAACAGGTTGACTTGGTGTTTCTCGGGGATTCAATCACCCACTGGTGGGATGTTACCGGTAAAAATGACTGGCAGGCATTTTACGGTGATCGCAGGGCATTAAATATAGGATTTTCTGGTGATAAGACCGAAAATGTTCTATGGCGACTGCAGCACGGGGCCGTAGACAACATTGATCCGAAACTTTTGGTGATGATGCTGGGTACAAACAATGCCGGTCACAGGAGAGAGGCACCAGAGCTGACCGCCAGGGGCATTAAAGCGGTTTTGAATGAGTTGGAGGTGCGGTTGCCAAATACCAAAATACTCATGCTGGCAATTTTCCCAAGAGGAGAAACAGATGCAGATATCTATAGGCAGCTGACAATAGCGACCAATGATATCATTAAGGGTTATGCCGATAATAACAGGGTCTACTGGCTGAATATTAATGAGCACTTTCTGGATGGAAATAGAGTACTTAAAAAATCTGTCATGAAAGATCTTTTACATCCCAATCCCGATCAATATAAGGTTTGGGGGGAGGCGATTGAAGCTGAGGTCAGTAAGCTGATGGAAGGCTAGCCAAGTTGCCTCGCAGATAGCGTGTTGCCCTGTAAAATAATCGCCGGTTTAATCTATTTTACAATTGGATGCTGTGACTTACTCACAAGGCGGAAGGGAAGAATACCCCTCGGGGGACCGTATGAGGCATGGACGCCGATTACGAGCGTACAGGGAGGTATTCACAGCGTGTCCCGAGAGGAGGGTATTCTTTGCTTCCGACCCGGTAGTATGAGTGCCTGAAAATCCTCAATGGGGAAACAATTGCCCTTCAGTATCCGGGGCTGGGTATCAATTGGAGCGGGTTGCATGCCGGGCGTGTCAACATCGACATTGAAAACTTTTGAATAGAAAAGTGATATGACAGAGACAGCACAGCCTGTGTGGGGCAGTACGAATCCGGAAATCATGTCTGACAAGGTGCAGCGCTTCGGTTCCGTAATCGGTTTAAAACCCGATATGGAACAGCGTTACAGGGAGCTACATGCGGAGGTGTGGCCAAACGTTATTCGGCGTATAAAGCAGTCAAATATCCGTAACTACTCTATTTATATCACTGAAATCGAAGATAAGAAGTATCTATTCAGTTACTTTGAATACATCGGTAACGACTATGACAATGATATGCGGGCAATCGCAAATGACCCGGTGACCCAGGCTTGGTGGAAAGAAACCGATCCCTGCCAGCGTCAGCTGCCCAGCCGACGAGAGGGTGACAACTGGAGCCTTATGGAGCGCGTGTTTTTCAACTGATTACAGCTTTTTCAATAACAGGGGGCGCAGCAGCTTTGATAGGGCGCTATAGCCTGATTCATTAATATGAACGGCATCGCGCAATTTTGCTTGGTCCAGTTTTCCCTCTGCATCCAGCAGAACAGGACGGGTGTCGATAAACTCGACATATTCCCGCAGAGCGAGTTCTCTGAGTCGTGCATTGGTTTGTCTTGGCTCTGATTGTTTGTCCTTGCGCGGCAATATTCCCAGCAACATGATGTGTGTCAATGGGCTGCGCGCGTGAATCTCATCGACAATGACTTCCACCCCTGAAAAGATATCCGCAGGGCTGTTGTCAATGGACAGATTGTTGGTGCCAATCATGATGAGGGCAACTTTAGGGCTGATTTCATCGATCTCACCGTTTTGCAGTCGCCAGATAACATTCTCGGTTCTATCCCAGCCAAAACCCATATTGGTGACAGTTATGCCCTCAAAAAGTGTCTTCCAGGCGTCACTGCCCCAGGCTAGCGGGGCCTTAGGCTCCCCTCCAAAAAAGTGCGTGATTGAGTCACCCAGGTAGATAACTTCAGGGTTCAAGACTTCATGCCGCGCCAGGATCTCTTGGTGACGGGTTTCCCAGTCGTAGGTGGCATAGTCACGATTTTGGGTCACCGGGGTTGTGCTGTCGATGCTGGTGTCCACCAGTGCAGGACTGGCGGTGCAAGCCGAAAGCACCGTGAGTATAAGCGCACTCGCTGTACCAAGAAGAAGGCGGCCACCTCTCTTTAACGCATCCGCCATTGATATCCGCTGTTTCATTGTTCCACTCTTATCTTGCGGCAGCGCTTTTGGCCGTCGTCAGTTTATTATTTACGCAAACCCTGTTGTAGGCAGCCACAAAAGCATGGTAGTCTCATTTTTCAATAATTAAAATTCTTTTTGCATATAAAAATAAAGGTTGCGCCCTATTCTCAGGTGACAGCCCTATGCCGAAATTGCACAGTGAGGTTGTCCTTGCCGTATTTACGCCGTTTGCCCGCACTTCTTGCACTCTGCCTATTGGTGGGCTGTGCCGATATGGCCCCGGAGCCCTGCAGTACCGATATGACGGCCTGCGCTTACGCATCTGAGACCTCCGTCGAAGCCAAGCCCAGCAACAACAGTGCGATAGCTTATCCCGGTCCTGCAGGTGAGTGGCGCGGTTATGATCGCTACACTTTTACTATCCAAGGCCGCTCTGCCTATGTGGTCGCTCCCGAGGAGGTCGCCCCAGGCAACCCTTGGGTGTGGCGGGCAAGATTCCCCGATTGGCACCCCGAAGCTGACCTCATCCTCTTAGATCAGGGGTTTCATGTGGCCTATATGGATGTTTCCAATCTTTACGGCAGCCCCTCAGCGGTTGCTCTGTGGGATGATTTTTATCGCTACTGCACCGAGTCTCTCACCCTGGCGCCGAAGGTAGCCTTATCCGGTGCGAGCCGGGGTGGCTTGATTGTTTACAACTGGGCTGTGAAAAATACCGATAAAGTTGCCAGTATCTATCTGGAATCTCCCGTCAATGATCTTAAAAGCTGGCCCGGTGGGTTAGGGCAGGGGATTGGCAGCAAAGCGGATTGGGCACTGGCGCAACAGGCTTACGGACTCAATGAAGACGAATTAACCACCTACGCGCACAACCCGATCGACAATCTGCTGCCTATTGCCACAGCAGGGATTCCGGTACTGCACCTGGTGGATGACACAGACCAGGTGGTTCCACCCGCTGAAAACACCTATATGGTGGAGTCACGTCTAAAAGTGCTCGGCGGTAAGATCACAATTGTTCACAATCAGGCTGAGCCCAGAGCGCTGCAAGGGCATCACTTTCCCTTTGAAGACCCACAGCGCGTGGCCGAATTTATTCGCTACCACACGCTGACTGCGCTCGGGCCTTCTGCATTAGGAGATGAGCCGGACCCCTTCTTTGGTATTCGTGATGGCTTGGCGAACACCTACAGAAAATTCCAACAGGGCGGCAAGGCCAGAGTCGCTTTCCTCGGGGGGTCAATTACTTACAACCAGGGCTGGCGAACCCTGCTGATGAAATCGTTCAAGCAGCGTTTCCCGGCGGTGGATTTTGATTTTGTTGCGGCGGGCACTCCCTCTATGGGCTCTACCCCCGGAGCTTTCCGCTTGCAACGGGATGTCTTTGATTCCGGCCCGGTTGATTTGCTGTTTGTCGAGGCGGCAGTCAACGATGCCATCAACAATCGCACTGATCCTGAAGCTTTGCGCGGTGTGGAAGGTATTGTTCGCCAGGCCCGACGGACTAATCCAAACATCGATATCGTGCTGATGCACTTTGTCGATCCGGATAAAATCCGTGACTACAATCAGGGTCGTATTCCGAAGGTAATTCAACAGCACGAAGCTGTTGCAACGCACTATGGGTTGCCCAGTCTTGATTTAGCCAAAGAGGTCGCCACTCGAATTGGCCGTGGTGAGTTTAGCTGGGAGAAAGACTTCGTTGATCTGCATCCATCGCCTTTTGGGCAGAAGTTATACTTCCGCTCGATTCAGCGCTTGCTTAACAAGGCGTGGAAGGCGGCTGGCGATACGCTTGCCAGCCCACACCTTTTGCCCCAAACACCGCTGGATCCTTTCAGTTACAGCCAGGCTCAACTAATTCCTATCGAGACCCTCAAAACAGGTAGTGGTTTTACTTACGTGAAATCCTGGCGCCCAACCGATGGAGCGGCAACCCGCGAGGGCTTTGTCAAAGTGCCCATGCTAGTGGCTGACTCCCCAGGCGCCGAACTGCAATTCAGCATAGAGGGGCGGGGGGTTGGTCTGTGGATTGCAGCAGGCCCGGATGCCGGCGTGATTGAGTATTCCATCGACAATCAACCCGTGCGACGACTGGATTTGTTTACCGAGTGGAGTGGTGGCTTGCACATACCCTGGGCCTATATGCTCGATGCCGAGCTTGCTGAAGGCAAGCACAGTGTTTTCATCAAGGTCCGGCAGGAAAAAAACCAGCACAGCCGCGGTCATGCCATTCGCATCGCCCATGTGCTGGTCAATCAGTAATAAGCGGTAAAACCAATTTGGGATGAAGCTTTTGGGTATTAACCTTTAGCCGTATCCAGATACGAATGAAGCGGAGTATTTGAGTCAATAAAAGCAGTTACTACCGGGTCGGAAGAAAAGAGTGCCCCGCTCCCAGGACGCGCTGTGCATACATCCCTGTACGCTCGTAATCGGCATCCACGCCTTATACGATCCCGGCAGAGAGGTATTCTTCCCTCCTGCCTTGCTGGTAAGGATAGACGTTACAGGATCTAGTCATGTTAAACCGTTCCAATAATAAATACGCTAAATCAGGAGAGTCTACATGAGCCAACAGTCACACCTCCACTCCGGTTTCACCCGAACTCCCATCTACATGGCCGTTGCCCTGGCCTCATCACTGTCCTTTGACCGTGTGAGTGCGCAAGATGACATTGATGCCGGCCCGGAAGGTCTGGAAGAAATCGTAGTCACTGCGCAGAAAAGAACAGAAAATATAATGGAAGTGCCCATTTCCATCGGCACTTTCTCCGATGAAGATATCGACAAATCGGGCGTTTTGGATATTCGCGATATGGCCAACTATGTGGCCGGTGTCACCATTGGGGAGGGGCAGTTAACCCAGGCTGAGATCACCATACGGGGTATTACCAGTACCAATATCAGCTCCGGCGGCGACCCTTCGGTAGCCACCTTTTACGATGGCGAATATTTGCCGCGCACCGCCACCACGGTTGGTTTTTCCGATGTTGAGCGTGTGGAGATTTTGAAAGGCCCTCAGGGAACCCTGTTTGGCCGCAATGCGGCCGCCGGGGTTATTAATATTCTGCCGAAAAAGCCCAATGGTGAACTTGAGGCCTTTGTCAGCACAAAAATCGGTAACTATGGTTTGCAGCAATACGAAGCCATGGGTAACCTGCCATTGACCGGCAACCTGTTCCTGCGCGCCAATGTCATGACCAATGATCGCGATGGCTATGTGGACAACCTTGGCAATGGTGACGACCTGGGCATACAGAACAGTACAACCGCACGCTTGTCGCTGCTGTGGCAAGCCAGCGATACAACCGACCTGCAGCTGTCTTACGATTATGACAAGGTGGATCAGGGTGCCAATCCGGTGATTGGTGTTGGTCCCGCCGCCTACAGTACCGATCCATTTTCCGGTAAAACCTCGCACGATGTGATTGATGGTGGCGAAAAGCGCGATATGTACGCTGTGGGTGTTCGGCTAAACCACGAATTCAATAACCAGTGGTCGCTTAACTACAGCGCAACCACTCGCAATATTGAAACCACCAATGTCTACGACGAAGACGGCACGTCCGATATTACCCGCTACCTCTCAGCGGATAACTTCGAGGACTCGGAATCCCTGTATACCGAGCTACAAGTCAACTTCACTTCTGACGACTTAACGGCTGTGATGGGTGCGAGTTACAGTGGCAGTAAAACCGATCAGATTATTCCTATTAATTTAAGCACAGACGCTTTACACCGCTTTGTTACCACAGGCATGAAGGAAGACCCTGATTTAAAGGACCGCTATAACGCCGCTGGTAAGGATATTTCGGCCGTAGATAATTTTTGGAATCCTGATGATTGGGCGGTGTTGAGTGAGATACTGGCTGGTGTATCTCTGCCACAGACGGACCAATTTTACGGGCTGCTCAGTGCAGCAATTGAGGAACCTCTTTTTTTCGGTCCCTCCCATGCCGGCCAGTTTATTACTGAAACTATCTATAACAGCGGTGATTTCACCAGTTGGGGCATCTATACCGATATTGGTTACAGCTTTACTGAAAAGTTCGATATGTTCTTTGGGCTGCGCTACAGTAGTGACACCAAGGAATTCAGTTGGGAGACGCCGCTGGCAGATTTTTATGTGAACAACCCTGAGCTGGGAATCACCGACAATGCCATATTCCCAATGTTACCCAAGGTTAAAGCGGAGGAAACCTGGAGCAAAACCACTGGTCGTGTCGTTGCCAATTATAAACTCACCGAGGATATTATTACCTTCGCCTCCTACTCCACCGGATACAAGTCCGGTGGCTTTGATTCTCTCAATGTGACAACTGCGCTGCTGCCACTTGACCCCGAAGTGGTGACCAATTTCGAACTGGGTATAAAGGGGGACTTTTTTGATAATCGGCTTCGAGTCCAGGCCAGTGCCTATAACATGTCGGTCGAGGGCGCACAAAATGTAGTTCAGTCACAGCCTCCCGAGGCTTCTGTCGCTGCACCAAGACTCATCAATACCGATGTAGAGAATGCAGGCGTTGAATTCACTGTCGACTGGATAGCACTTCCGGATTTGCGTTTGTCATTAATCACCCAGTACATGAAGGCCGAGCAAACACCAGAGCAGTATTACGATGCACTCGGGGATCAGGTCGGAGGTGAGACCACCAAGGGGAAATCCAAACCTGAGGACGCATATACCTTCCGTATGGACTATACGCCAGAAATTGCTGTTGGCAGCATCAATTTTCACCTTGATTACATCTACAATCGTAATGACGCTACCTTGGATCTGAATTATTTGGACCAGTATGACGCTATTCCAGGCTACGGTGGAGATCGCCAGCGCCTTCACGGCCGTATCGATTGGTATAGTGACGACGACACTTATCAGGTCTCGCTCTGGGGTAAAAACCTTACCGACGAGGAGTACGTCAGTACCGTAGGGGGCTTTGGCCAGACAGAGTTACAGGCACCAATAGTGACTATTGAAGAGCCCAGAACCTACGGTGTGGATGTTCGCTATAATTTCTAAGTTACAGGAAAAATAGATAAGGAACCTGTGATCAACCTGGTATTATTGTTCGATCACATAAGTCGCTCTAAATACCAGCTTTCCACTCAATAACTGGAGAGGAAAGCTGGCAAAAGAAAATTCAGTTAGTCCATACTCCGATACTTCAGGTGGGTCAATGTTAAGGAGAAGCCCCGGGCTAATTATTACTGCACGTAAAGAGCATTTTTGCCTTACCAGTAACTTAGTATCATTCGCCTCAGAGACAGAAATGAGAGCATCTTCCAGATACTCTGGCATACTACCGGGTCGTAAGGAAAGAATACCCTTCTCCCAGGACACGCTGTGAATACATCCTTGTACGCTCGTAATCGGCATCCATGCCTCATACGGTCCTGGGAGAGGGGTATTCTTCCCTCCTGCTTTACTAGTAAGTGCCTGCCTGGTGCACCAACTGGAGATCAATCTTGACGGCCTGCTCTTTAAAAATGATCTATTTCCAAGTTAAATAGAAATTCGCCAAAAATAAATGTGTGACCATGGTTGTCGGTATTTGTATAAAGAGATTCCAATTTCTATAAATGGTTGCATTAGGACAGAACTATTTTATAAGTAGTGGTCTGCTGAAAGATTGTTCGGTATTGGTTGGTAAGATTATAGTGCAAAATCCGGATTAACCGGACATCATTGGAAGAGAATTAAAGGATTGAAGCATGTGCACATATATAGCAAAAAGAATTTCCAAAATAAAAATCCGTATGAATAGTATATTGCTCATTGTTTTATTTTCCTTGCAGTTTGGGTTGGATAGCATATTTAATATCAGTCGAGCTGGTCAAGATGATGTGCTTCTGAGGGAATTTGAGGTAATGGCTTATTTACCATATTGGGGTTATCTTGATGATGCTGAAGGCAACCCCGGTTATACCAAGTACCACTACTCTGATATTAGCACAGTCTTTATTCTGGCCACCATTCGCAAGCAATCCGTTTTGGAGAATAAAGGGCTAATATACGGGGAATCTGCCCACGACATTTCCAACCAGGTAGATTTCGAGTCCATGGTGGCTTACATGCGCGATGAGGCTCCAAACCTTAAAATTCTACTGTCACTGTCCGATTTACATAACAATTCTACTGAACGAGCGGAATCAGCAGAACTCGTCAGTGACTTGAATCGCAGAAAAACGATCCACTGGCTGATGGAAAATTATGTTGATAAATATGATTTGGATGGTATAGATATAGATTTTGAAGATGCTTCCCTGGACTCGGATTACATGGGGGTCAATTATTCGAAGTTCATAAAAGAGCTGTCCAGGGCAATGCACAACCGGTCTGCAAGAGGAAGAAAAAAATTAGCAACCGCGACCTTGGCAGGTGGCGATTATAGCAGATCTACTATAACGAACGATTTTGTCAGTAGCATTGATTTACTTGGAGTTCAGACTTATAGCGCAGACAAGATGGATTATTTGCGATATAACGAAAATCGCGATATGAAGCGAGATTTTGAAAATTGGACATCACGTGGTGTGCCAGCTAACAAGCTCGCTTTCGGATTATCCATGTGGAGTAAAGTAGCGGATCCATCAAAGAGGCATGGCCTTCAGTTACCCACAGCGGGCACTTCAAACGGGCGGAGCTGGATAAGTCAACTCAAGCAAGAATCCAATGACGATTATAGGGCGTACCTCACCTCGTCTTTTAACACGCCTGGGTTTCCAGCTGCTTTTGAACAGCGATACAGCGGCTTGTATGAAATCAGACGTAGAGCTGAATGGGTTAAAAGTGTTTCAGCCAGAGGCGTTTTCTGCTGGGAGCTGTCGAAAGACCCCGCAAGAAAAGATGTACAGCAAAGACCCTATTCATTGCTGCGAAAATTAATGGACTGGAAGAGGAATCCTGATGACTATTTGCCAATAGTCGCCTACACAAAAAATGACTATTATGGCTGGGGAAGCTCTATTGCGGGCGGATTTCATTCCCTAACTGCGGATGAGTACAACTGGATTGGCATCTATGAATTCGACACGACAGAACCCTACAACATAGGTGCATCAACTGGTTTTTACCAATACCTCCCCAATACCTCAAGTGGTGAATACACGTTACCAGTCTCAGTTGCAAATGCACTGGAATCCAATAAAATGTATATCCTACGTATCTCAAACGGAGCTGGAGGTATTGGAGAATCTGTTTTGGGCACCAGCCACCCGTTTTATAGGTTATAAAAAATCATACAGGGGAATCACTGATTACTTACAGGTAGACTGCTGGAAGGATGTTGTTCATCAAGTGTCTCGCAAGCTCGTTAGCGAAAATCAAATAGTAGATTGCCAAAATCCTGCAGTAAAAACAGAATCTGCAACCCAAACTGGCAAAATATCGTGCCGATGCCTACTGGGGAGCAGTTTGTCTGCCAACCTACCTCTAAGGCTGAGTAGTTCGGGGAGTGTCAGCCAAGCCAATCCGTAAGGTGCAGATAAAAAATTCAGAAATGGCGCATGGGACTCGACCTTTAAGAGGGTGTTCAAAACTCTGTGTCAGCCAAGTAGCCTCATAGGCTGATATATTTCTCCAGGCGATCCGGGAAGTGAA
>NZ_CANLDD010000006.1 GCF_947489355.1 uncultured Microbulbifer sp.
GCGGGGGCAGGATTTGAACCTACGACCTTCGGGTTATGAGCCCGACGAGCTACCAGGCTGCTCCACCCCGCAACAACTCCAGGAAACGAAGCCTGGCAATCTTAGTTTCCCTGCGGCGGGGCTAACTAACCCAACCACTCAAGAGGCTGCGAATTCTATGGCTGCGGCCCAAGTGAGTCAAGCCGTAATTGGCATTTGTTTTTACTCTGGGCGGAAAGCCACCCGCCCTATCCCGCAGATCAGTATAGAAAAGGAAGAAAATCCCGCAAGAGGTCATTCTCCACTGTTGACCACCTGCGCCGGGCTGCCAGCAAGCCGGCTGGCGGCCCGGCCAATCCCGACACCTGGCGGGCCTGCTTCCGCCGCTATCCGCTCTTTCTTTTTAGCCACTTTAAACCTGGCCAATTTGCTATATTCACCGCTCCCACAATCCTCGTTAGCGCATGAGCTGGTGCACGATAGCCCGACGAATTGGCGCAAAGTGATCACTCACACGCAGCACTGCCTTGCGCAGCAACTTCGCAGGCAGACGATCATTGGTAAACAGGCCCACCACCCGATTGGTCCCTGAGTAAATCGGGCGAGTCTCCAGGCGGTGCTGAAATTGATAGCGGGACAGTGCGCGCCCGAGCCGCGCAGGCTGATACAGGCGGGCAACCCCTTGCAGCTGACGCGCCAGGGTATCTGCACCGGCAAGCCCGAGATTAAAGCCGTGCGCCGTCACCGGGTGCATACCCACAGCGGCGTCCCCCACCAAGGCAAAGCGCTCAGCATAGAACCGGTGTGCATACATAGCGACCAGTGGATAGCTGTAGCGCTGGCCACAGGTCTCGACCGCGCCAAGCTGCGAAGCACTTTCCGCCTGCACCCAGGCGGCAAACGCTGCATCACTTAACTGCATAACCGCCTCAGTGCAACTGGCGGGCACGGTCACCACTGCCGAGGAGGCGTGACACTCCGCCAGGGGCAACAGCGCCAGGGTAGAGCCATAGCGAAAACATTCCCGCGCGACACCACCGTGCGCCCGTTCAGTGCGCACCTGCCCGACAATCGCCACACGACCAAAGTCGCGCATATCTGCACCGATACCCGCCATTCTCCGCACCTCAGAAAAACGGCTGTCCGCCGCCACTACCAGTGCTGCAGCAATACTCCCGTCCTCCCCATAGCCCAGCACTCGCCGGCCCGCTTCGGCTATGATCCCAGTTACTGTGCAGCCGCTGCAGAGTTGTATCTTGCGGTCCTCCCGAGCCACCTCATAGAGCACGCGCCGGAGAGTCGCATTAGATACAATAAACCCAAGGGGCCCGCCGCCGCGGGTACCAAAATTCAAACTGGCCGGGGCGTATCCGTCCACAACCTGTGCAGATCGCAGTGTGCCGATTTCATCGTCGCGCAGTCGCTGCCAAGCCCCCAGATTCTCCAATATCCTCACGGATTTGTGGGTTAGTGCAATCTCTCGTCCGTCATCATCCGGGCTGAGGACATGTTGCTCACTCTGGCGCTCCAGCAATACTACCCGGCAATCACGTCTGGCCAGTGCCACCGCCAACGCCAGCCCTGCAGGCCCCGCCCCAACAATTGCGACATCTGCTTGCAACATTTCTGTCCCCCCTGACGGCAAGTCCACCGCCAAACCATTTTCTCAACTGGCACCTTCGGCTACAGCCGCCGAGTTGTAGGGGACCTTAAAGAAAGGGCTATTACCGGGTACTGACACAGATCAGGAAACAGGTAGAATCAGTGGCAGATCAACAGGCTTCACCGTTGACCTCACCCTTTTACCGGCTTAAAGGCAATAACCGCAGTAACTACGCTCAGGGCACAGTGATTATTCACAGAATAATACGCACAGGATATGGAAAAAGAGGAGCAAACCATGCAGCTCGAAATCACCATTGTAGATGCCTTTACCGACACCCTGTTTAAAGGCAACTCCGCAGCAGTCATTATCACGCAGCAATGGCTTGCGGATGATTTGATGCAATCAATCGCTGCGGAAAATAACCTGTCTGAAACCGCCTTTCTGCTGAAGTGCTCTGACAGCGAGTACCGGATTCGCTGGTTTTCCCCCGTGACTGAAATCGATTTTTGCGGTCATGCCACCCTGGCCTCGGCCTTTGTGATTTTCTCCGAAAATCCCTCATTGCAGGGCGTTCACTTTTCAGCCGGGGCTGTGGGGAAAATGTACGTTGCCCGAGCCGACAATGGCTATATCACCATGCACTTTCCCAAGCGGGCTCCGCATCCGGTAACGCATGTACCCAATGACCTAATTGCAGGGCTATCTATTAAACCGGCGGATATACTGCGCAACCATCAGGCATATTTTGCGATTTACGAGAAGGAAGAGGATATCTACAACCTGAAGCCGAACTCGGCAAAACTGAAAACTCTCGCCCCCTTTGATGTGGTGGCGACAGCCAGATCCGCACAATACGATTTCATCTCAAGATATTTCTGGCCCACCAATGGTGGCGTTGAAGACCCTGTAACCGGGTCCATCCATACGGGACTGGCCCCCTACTGGGCAGAAAAGCTGGACAAATCCCAACTGACTGCGTTCCAGGCATCCAAACGGGGAGGGCTGCTAAACTGCCAAGTCAAGGAGGATCGGGTCATTATTTCCGGCAAGGCGGTTCAATACTTGAAAGGCACCATCACACTATAATTTACCCGGCAATGGTATTGAATCGGTCAAAAAGTCCCCATGTATCTCCTGCCGCAATCGGTAGGCACCAGGCCGGTTTGATCTATGCCAAGGGCCTGTTTGGCGGTTATCGACAGGCCAAATTTTCCACCGCGTAAATACCAGCAAAGCAAATCTCACCCGGTACCGCCTGTCGATGCACTAAAGCGCACTTATTTAAGCGGTTTTTGATCATACGGGATAAAGCCTTCCCAGTGCATCGGAAAATCATGCTCAGCAATAGTTAGCGAAAGCAGATAATCGAAGATGCCTTCCGCATTGTTACTATTACTCATCAACAAGACTCCCGTACCCGTCTCGGGATAAATCATCGAGAAGTTCTGAAAGCCCTCATCATGATGCCCCTCTTTAAAGGCCGCCCAACCGTATTTGGTGTGAAACAACCCCCAACCCAAGCCATAGCTGAGCCGAATATCATCATCACGATCGGTGATTTCTCCGGCACCGGGGCCGAACTGTGTTTTAGTGCGAATCCGTATCTGCGGACTGAACATCTCTTCGAGAGCCATTTTGCTGATGCCATCACCATCCAGTATCGCAGTCATAAAGCGCACATAGTCCTGGGTTGTGGTTTCCAGAGTACTGGGTGCACGGGCCGCATTATCTTTATCCCGAGGAAAGGTGCTGCCGTCAGCCCCATGCCCCAAAGCATAATCGCGCTCAAAGCGGGATTGCCAGGTATAACTGGACATAGCCATTCCGTATGGGGCAAAAATATTTTCCCGCATCAGCTGTTCCACAGATTTTCCGGTCAGCTTTTCCAGCACAATCTGTAAAAGCACCATCCCCTCTGCAGAGTAACTGTATCGCTCTCCCGGCTCGAAATGAATACGCAGTTTATGATCCGGTTCAAACCAGCGCCAGTTTGGCAATCCGGTCGTATGAGACAAGCACATGCGTGCGGTGATTTTCCGATATCGCGGTGCTTGGCGCAAATCCCCTAAATTCTTGTGCCATGCATTTCCGCCATCACTCTGGCTTTTCCACAGTGGCTCTTTCAAATACGATTGAAGCGGTTTATCCAGATCTATAATACCCTGGTCCGCCAGCTTCAATACCAAAACAGCAAAAACCGCTTTACTCAGCGAAGCGCCGTACATTTCTGTGGTGGTTTTGAGCGGTTTTTTATTTGGCAGGTCGGCAAACCCAAACGCTTCAGAATATACCGGCAGGCCATTGTTAAACACTGTGACAGTCAAACCCTGTACCTGAGCCGCATTGGTCAGTTGGGTGATTTTGTTCGTCAATTGACTGGAGGAAATGGTACTGCCATCCAAGCGCACCAGCTGCTTTTCAGCAGAGCTGGCAAAATTGGTCAACCCGATAACAATCAAAACTACCAGAATTCTTTTCATAGCCTATTCACGCTGTTTTTCTTTTAATCTGTATTAAACGGTTTCGCTGCTTCAAAAGAACCTGTGTCAGATTTTAATTCTTATCTGCATGTTCGCAGCCTTGGGAATTGAACAATCGGGAAAAGGAGTTTATTGAGTCGCTCCAGAATACAAGTGAGCGTCTGATCGAATTAATGTGTTTCCAGGTGCTATTAACAAGTCAGCCGTAAAACCCGGTTGAAATCTATCCGGGGCAGACAAAAAGCGTGGATCACTCGAGCGCTCTTGCAAACCTTCGGCTACACAATGTCCACCGTGATTACCCCCCCTTTGGCATCTATTGGAACATTCATTCTCACCCGAGGCAACCCGGTGCCACTGCTATTCCAGATGTCGTTGGGTTTTGACAGACTATCGGAGAATTTTTCCCTCCATATCAGCACCCTAAGAGCACGGTGTCCCTGCCCAGCGCACTGGCAGCCAAATATCTGCTTAACCAGAAAGCTGGCAGCTACCCGAAGCCACCCCGGGACTTACCCGGGGTGGCCATCGCAGCGGGGCCGGAAGAGGACCGGAGTGTAGTACAATAGGAAGAGTGCATACCCCACGATCCAAGTGACGATGGCCACAAGAAAGCCAGTGGGTGCAGATGCCCAGAACACGCGCACCAAGGCCGAGCATGCCAGCGCTGCAAATGCCAGCGGCATCAGGCGCGGCGCCTTCAACACCCGACCGGTATGCCCGAGGCTCACGCGGCTGGCCATCGACAGAATCAATCCGCCGATACCGCCCACAGCAAAGGCATGCAGGGCGGGACTGTGCCAGGATGGCGCTATACCGCTCCAGGCCAGTGCGGCGAGAAAACAGCCGAGAACGACAAGCCAGTAGCTCAAGTGCAGAGACCAGACCATCGGTTCAGCCCAGATCCGGGTGGGATGCCAGCGCAATACACGCACAAGCTGCAATACACCGAGTATCAGGGCGAGTGCGGCCCAAATCTCCCGGGGCAATCCCACAGCCACGCACAGTAAAAGCAGTATTGCGGCAATGTGCGTACCCCACTCGGCAAAGGGCAGCTGCGCACGCGGACGCACTTGGAAACGCCGCGCGGTAAAAAAGGGAATCACCCGCCCACCAATCACCAGAATAATGGCTGTCACCAGTAAAAGGGCGAGCAATGCCACTCGACTCTGGGCCCCTGGCAACAGCCAGTGGCAGGCCGATAACCCGGCAAAAGCCAGCATGGCAGGCAATACAAACAGATTGCGCCACTGCCTGGTACGCAATACCCTTGCCCCCAACAGAAACGCGGCCAACAGGAAAAACACCACCTCTGTGCAGACAGGTATCCACAGCGGTACCGACGAGAAGAGATACCCCAAACGCGCCAGCAGCCACAATCCCACCAAACTCATTAACTGGACCCCTTTCGGCGAGGGAATTCCGGTCCAGGTCTGCATGGCGGTACCGAGAAAGCCGACCACCACCGCTGCTGCAAACCCAAACAGCATTTCATGGGAGTGCCAGACAACCCCACCGCGCAACGCGGGCAGCTGCCATCCGGACAACTGCAGTTGCCATACCAAAAGTGCGATCATACTCCACAGGGCAGCGCCCCAGAAAAAAGGCCGGAAAGGCATACGCCAAATAGGCGAAATGGATTCTGCGCGTGCGCGGTCGACGATGGGAATCACAATCTACTCTCCTTCTAAAAACTGGGCTGTTTTCCCCAGGGCAAATGCTTAACCGGCTCCGGGTTCTCCATCCATTGAGCAATATCATCTCATCTGTGCTGAAGGTTACAGAGCCTTCCCGCGCACACCCTAGCATCTGCCAGGAATCTATACCCTGATTCCGCTCAAGCGTCCACCCTGGGAAGCGGCGAAAAATCCTTGCGCACCCATGATTACAATGACCTGAAATACCATTCCAGAGATTGAGTGAGGTGTTCATTTTCACTCAACCAACACCAATAGTTAATCGCCAATTGCAAAATGTTGAAAGTCGGGAACTATAACCCTTCAGGGAGGCAAGGTATCTCGCGACCCGCTTCAGCAGGCATTCAATGATACAAACAAATCCGGCAATCGACAGGTTGCCGGGTTATCCGTACTTCCAGGCATTGCGCATAAAAAAAGGGGGGGTGACTGCTTAATCCCGATCAGTTCAGTTGTTTCCCTTACCAGCCTGGCAAGGAAAACCAAAGCGCTCCTACCCAACCTCTCTTTACCTCTTGAGAGGGAATATACGACGTACATTCAACAAGGTATTCATTCAAACCAGCGCAACTTTCACCAGAGTTCGCACAGATGATAAAAGGAGCCGAAGTCCGCACCATAGACCTCGCAGGAAAAAATGCCCACCGCGACCAAGACGATCGCGGGGCTGGCTTCGACTTATCAGTTTCTGTTGTAACCGAAACGGACCCATCCGAGAGTGGCCAATAAAAATCGTAACGGAAAACGCCTTGGAAAAAGAAAATCTCACTCAGGTGCCCTGCTTAACCTGGCACCGACTTGGCTACCGGACTGTTAATGACCGGCATTCAGCCAAGTGGAAATCCGCTTTGAAAAGAACACCCGGTCACAAATGTTCCACGGCGTCAATTTCGTATTCCATCGAACCGGAAGGCGCATGTACCACAACAACCTCTCCAACTTCTTTGCCGATCAACGCCCGCGCAATGGGGGAATTCACAGAGATCTTGCGTTTTTTCACATCGGCTTCATCATCACCTACAATCTTGTAGGTGACTTCGCGGTCGTTATCCAAATGAATAATCGTGACTGTGCTACCGAAAACCACCCTGGCACTTGGCTCAATCGACTTAATATCTATGACCTGTGCATGAGACAGTTTACTTTCAATTTCCTGGATGCGGCCTTCAATAAAACCCTGCTTTTCCCGTGCAGCATGGTATTCGGCATTCTCCTTCAGGTCGCCGTGTTCGCGCGCCTCCGCAATAGCCTGCACTACGGCAGGGCGCTCCACTTTCTTCAGATTTTCCAGCTCTGAACGCAATGCGTCGGCGCCTTCAACGGTCATTGGTACCCGGTTCAATGTGGGGCCTCCATGGTAGTTACTGCAGAACCGAACCCTGGAACTTCACAGGGTCCGCCCGCAACTCATAGGTTGGTTTAGAAATTTAAGACAGCTTGACTACGCGCTGGTGAAGGTCCTGCAGACGGCGCACCTGCAGCGGTTGCTCCTGACGCATG
Source organism: uncultured Microbulbifer sp. (assembly GCF_947489355.1). Taxonomy (GTDB): domain Bacteria; phylum Pseudomonadota; class Gammaproteobacteria; order Pseudomonadales; family Cellvibrionaceae; genus Microbulbifer. Next base: position 7,263 of record NZ_CANLDD010000006.1, read on the forward strand.
GCCATAGCCATGGCCTGGGCGGCCGTCAGGGTAGTGGTATAACACACCCGGTGATTCTCCGCGCTGCGACGGATATCCGCCGAATCGCGAATCGCCTGGCGCCCTTCGGTGGTATTGACCACCAGCGCAATCTCGTCGTTTTTGATCATATCCACGATGTGCGGACGACCTTCACTCATCTTATTCACGGTTGTAACGGGAATGGCGCTCTCTTGCAAGACCCTGGCAGTACCGCGAGTGGCCACCAGCTCAAAACCCAGGGCGACAAGGTCCCGCGCGACACCCACGGCGTCCTGTTTGTCGAAGTCGCGCACAGAAATAAATACACGCCCCGACATCGGCAGTCGGTCGCCAGCAGCCACCAGCCCTTTATCGAACGCCTCCGCGAAAGTCGCGCCGACCCCCATAACCTCACCGGTGGATTTCATCTCGGGCCCGAGAATCGGGTCCACTTTCGGGAACTTGTTAAACGGGAATACCGACTCTTTCACAGAGAAGTAATCCGGCACAATTTCCTTCGTAAAGCCCTGCTCTCTCAGGCTGGTACCCGCCTGACAGCGCGCAGCGACCTTGGCCAGGGAAACCCCGATACACTTGGAGACAAACGGCACCGTGCGGGAGGCGCGCGGATTCACTTCGATCACGTAAATCTCACCATCCTGATAAGCCAGCTGGGTATTCATCAGGCCTATCACACCCAGTTCACGCGCCATGGCTTTGACTTCCTCGCGCATACGGTCCTGCACCTCCACCGGCAGGCTGTAGGGCGGCAGAGAGCAGGCGGAATCACCGGAGTGTACACCGCACTGCTCAATGTGCTGCATAATGGCGCCTATTACAACGTCATGGCCATCGGACACCGCATCGATATCTACCTCGATGGCAGCATTGAGAAAGCGGTCCAGCAGTACCGGCGCCTCGTCGGAAACCTGCACCGCTTCTTTCATGTAGTTGAGCAGTTCATCTTCCTTGTAGACGATCTCCATGGCGCGGCCTCCCAGCACATAGGAGGGGCGCACCACCAGGGGGTAACCCACATCCTTGGCGGCCTGGATCGCTTCTGAGACCGAGCGCACAATGGCATTTTTCGGCTGCTTGAGGCCCAGTCGCTTGATCATCTGCTGGAAGCGCTCGCGGTCTTCCGCGCGATCGATCTGCTCGGGCGTGGTGCCGATAATGGGCACCCCCTCGGCGGCGAGGTAACGCGCCAGGTTCAGAGGAGTCTGGCCACCGAACTGTACAATGACACCCTGGGGCTTCTCTTTGGCGACAATTTCCAGCACGTCTTCCAGAGTGACCGGGTCGAAGTAGAGGCGGTCGGAAGTATCGTAGTCGGTGGAAACCGTCTCCGGATTACAGTTGACCATAATGGTCTCGTAACCATCCTCGCGCATAGCCAGTGCCGCGTGCACACAGCAGTAGTCAAATTCAATGCCCTGGCCAATACGGTTGGGCCCACCACCCAGCACCATGATTTTCTTCCTGTCGGAGGGCACCACCTCACATTCCTCATCGTAAGTGGAATACATATAGGTGGTGGAGGTGGCAAATTCGGCGGCGCAGGTATCCACACATTTGTAAGACGGGAAAACACCCAACTTATGACGGAGTTCACGCACGGTCTTCTGGCTTACGCCCAGCAGATCGGCCAGGCGCCGGTCGGAGAACCCTTTGCGCTTGAGAAAACGCATATGCTCAGTTCGAAGTGCCGAAGTGGGCAGTGACTTGAGCGGCTCTTCGATCTTGATCAGCTCTTCGATCTGCACCAAAAACCAGGGATCTATAGCAGACAGCTCGTATACCTGCTCTACGCTCATCCCCATACGGAAGGCATCGCCCAGGTACCAGATGCGCTCGGCACCCGGCACGGAGAGCTCGCTGCGCAAGCGGTTCTCGGCACCATCTTCGCCGGGATCGATCTTGCTCTCCAGACCGAAGCTACCCACTTCCAGGCCGCGCAGGGCTTTCTGCAGGGACTCCTGGAAAGTGCGGCCGATGGCCATGACCTCGCCCACGGACTTCATCTGGGTGGTGAGGCGCGCGTCGGCCTCACCAAATTTCTCGAAGGTGAAGCGCGGGATTTTTGTCACCACATAGTCGATGGACGGCTCAAAGGAGGCCGGTGTAGCACCGCCGGTGATATCGTTTTGCAGCTCGTCCAGGGTGTAACCCACCGCCAGCTTGGCCGCCACCTTGGCAATCGGGAAGCCGGTGGCCTTGGAGGCCAGCGCCGAGGAGCGGGATACCCGCGGATTCATCTCGATCACCACCATACGGCCGGTCTTCGGGCAGACGCCGAACTGCACGTTGGAACCACCGGTCTCCACGCCGATCTCGCGCAGCACCGCGATGGAGGCGTTGCGCATCAGTTGGTATTCCTTGTCGGTGAGGGTCTGCGCCGGCGCCACGGTGATGGAGTCACCGGTATGCACCCCCATGGGATCAAAGTTCTCGATGGAACACACGATAATGCAGTTGTCGCGCTTATCGCGAACCACCTCCATCTCGTACTCTTTCCAGCCCAGCAGGGATTCGTCGATCAACAGTTCATTGGTGGGGGACAGATCGAAACCGCGTTTGCAGATCTCCTCGAACTCGGGCCAGTTGTAGGCCACACCGCCACCGGAGCCGCCCATAGTGAAGGACGGGCGGATAATCACCGGGAAACCGAACGCTTCCGGGACTGCCTTCGCCTCTTCCATGGAGTGCACAATCCTGGCCCGCGGCGTCTCCAGGCCGATGGCCTGCATCGCCTTGTCAAACAGGTCGCGGTCTTCCGCCTTTTCAATGGCATCTTTGTCCGCACCGATCAGCTCGACATCCCACTCCTCCAGGATGCCGTGCTTTTCCAGGTCCAGGGCACAATTCAACGCGGTCTGACCACCCATCGTGGGCAGGATGGCGTCGGGGCGCTCCTGCTCGATGATCTTGGCCAGGGTACGCCACTCCACGGGTTCGATGTAGGTAGCATCGGCCATGGCCGGGTCGGTCATGATGGTGGCCGGGTTGGAGTTCACCAGAATGACCCGGTAACCCTCCTCGCGCAGCGCCTTGCAGGCCTGGGCACCAGAGTAATCAAATTCGCAGGCTTGGCCGATCACGATTGGGCCGGCGCCGATAATCAGAATGCTTTGGATATCTGTGCGTTTTGGCATCTTTCTTCCGCTCTACTACCGGCTAATGGCCGGCTGCGCTCATTTTCACTCGTGTCTTGTTAAAACCGCCGCAGAAGCGGCGGTTCTCTCACTGCTGCAGACAGCGGCACGCTTAGGTGCGCACTTTCATCAAATCGATAAACTGGTCGAACAAAGGTGCCAGATCGTGCGGGCCCGGGCTCGCCTCCGGGTGCCCCTGAAAGCTGAAGGCCGGCTTGTCTGTCAAGCGGATGCCCTGCAGGGTGCCGTCGAAGAGGGATTTATGGGTTACCTCCACATTCTCGGGAAGGGCGTCCGCATCCACCGCAAAGCCGTGGTTCTGCGCAGTGATCATCACCCTGCCGCTGCGCAGATCCTGCACCGGGTGGTTGCCGCCGTGGTGCCCAAATTTCATCTTGGAGGTTTTAGCGCCCACGGCCAGGCCGAGCAGCTGGTGTCCCAGGCAGATACCATAGGTGGGAATACCCGTGTCGAGCAATGCACGAATAGCAGCGATCGCATAGTCGCAGGGTTCCGGGTCACCGGGGCCATTGGACAGGAAGATGCCGTCGGGGTTCATCCCCAGCACTTCCGCTGCGGGTGTCTGCGCCGGTACCACGGTAATATTGCAGCCGCGATCCACCAGCATGCGCAGGATATTGCGTTTTACACCGAAATCGTAGGCCACCACCTTGAACGGTTGTGGCGGTGCTGCCTTGTGTCCGGCATCCAGGGCCCAGGTCCCTGCATTAAAGGGGTAGGAATCCTTGGTCGTCACAACCCTGGCCAAATCCATCCCCTTGAGGCCGGCAAAGGCTTTGGCCTTTGCCAAAGCCTTTGCGCAATCGAGATTCTCACCTGCCACGATACAGCCGTTCTGCGCACCCTTGTCGCGCAAAAGGCGGGTCAGGCGACGGGTATCGATATCGGCGATAGCGACAATATTGCGCTCGCGCAGGTAGTCCTGCAGGGGCTGCTTGTTGCGAAAACTGCTGGCAAGCAGGGGCAGATCCCGGATCACCAGGCCCGCGGCCCAGACTTCTGCGCACTCTTCATCTGTCCCATTGGTGCCGGTATTGCCGATGTGCGGGTAAGTCAGGGTAACAATCTGGCGGGCGTAGGAGGGATCGGTAAGAATCTCCTGATAGCCGGTCATTGAAGTATTGAACACGACCTCGCCCACAGAGCTGCCGTGGGCCCCGATTGCGCGTCCCTCAAAGACACTGCCATCTGCGAGCACCAGCAGGGCGGGCGTTATCGTGTGCAAAAAGTCGAGGGACATACAGGTCTCCGGCGAGGGTACAGCATTAGTCAAATTGGAACTCCGATCTTCACAGCGGCTTGCGGGCCGTGGGCCTTGAACAGGTGGGCATCTCTGGCTAGTGCGCGCATAAAAAAGCGAGATGAAACCTGACAGCTTCATCCCGCTTTAAAATTCTGCCCACACTCGGCACTCACAAACTGGCCATTGCTTACCACCGGTTTTCCGCGGACCTGCACGGCACAACTCAGCCCCGCGCCACAGACCTAAATCCGGGCGCAGATTCTACCCGAATCCGCGCCCGGATGCCAGTGCAAAAATATGCCGAGGGAATCGAGCGGCTCCCGTTCAGTTGGCCTCGCGCCCGAGACGGAACAGGCTGGTACCCATCTTCAACTCCGCCTTCTCCAGCATGGTCTTGTTCATACGCACGGCCACTTCACCACCGCTATCGGCAAACTCGACCATACCGCCAGTTGCAGCAAAACGCTCGGCATCACTTACAGTGAGGACAGGGAAAAATTCCAGCGCCACCAGGGTCTTGAGCAGGCTGGCGCGCGCCATTGGGCCGAGCACGACAATCTGGCACTTGCGGGCGCGCAGCATCTGCTGCAGGTCGACCTTCTCAAACTCCGCCCTGCGCCCGTCGATACGCTGGTTTCTGAAGCGCTCCTGCAGGGGTTCACCAAGGGAATCTCCGCCCATCAGGCACACGCGGAAAGGGGCATTACGGTTGGCAAAGGCATTGACCGGCCATTGCAGATGGTAGGCAAAATGCACAATGTAATCCACCATCACACGCCGTCCAAGGGGGGTATCCGAGAGCTGCACCGCTGCCTGGGCGCCTGGGGCAGCCAGCGATACCAGCAGTAGAAAGCGTGCAAGAAGGCTGTGGGAAGTGCGAGCATTGTGTGTGTTCACGGTTCTTCAATCCCTGCGGCTTGCACCATTTGCCCACAAGGCAACAGCCCCGCCCTGTTCCCAGGGAGCTACCACCCGACAAACGGTTTCGGTCAATGGGCACCTGTGGCGAGGGACCTTCCCCGGACTCCCTTGCGCTTTGCAAAAAAGCCCGGCCACTCCGCAAGTTTAGCTCACCGGGTCGGCGCAAGGCCTTTAAATAGCAGCGACAGCCCGAAGTTGCGCCCGACTGTCATGGGAAGGGAATGGAGGGACAGCAGCACCTGTTATCCCATCCGGCTGCGCGGCATCCACTTACCACCGCTTGTATGGTACAAGGCCTTTAAGAAAGCAGTGCTTTTGAGAACAGAATAGGTAGTTAAGAATGAAACCAAAAACTGCCCGCTCATCTGCAACAAGAACTTGGGCCAGAAATCAATTTCTTCGGTGAACAGCGAAAGGACCAAATTCCCAGGGGCTCAGCGGCGTTCCGGCTTGCGCTACCATTTCTGCAACGCTACGAGCGCCAGCAGAGGAGTCTGCCCAAGCGGCATGACTCAAATCAAATTGCCTCCGGTAAACCCAGAGTGATTCCCCTTTCAAGCTACACTGCCCTACCCATTCCTTTGGGAGTTACCTTGGGTCTCACAAGTTCTCATTACATCTCTGTATGCATGCCACGGCTGAAGAACTCCGTGAGGTCTCCACAATCTTGCCATTCAGATAGCGAGAAACTCTCCCTTCTGAGTCGATTGCTTTGCAGGGGCTTCGATGGCGTTACAAACCTCGTCACCTAGAATTTGCATTTCAAAGCGATACCAGCACTTCAGGAGCGCGCACTCCCTATGGCCTACGTACTTCTCTGCCTACACTTCACGTTGATTGTTCGCTCGTGCATCCTGCCTCTCAAATATTCCTAATTTAAAGCTCCGCACAGCGCGCAAGACTCGATACTGGTGTGTGGCTAGCTCTTGCCAGGCAGGGACTTTCACCCTACAAGATGCTACAAGCTGCGCTTGTTAGCACTAGAATGGCACATCAATTTCAAAAACCTGTGGAGGTTCAGAAGCCTTTGGCTGAAGAACGTTCTCATGATTCTGTCGCAAATTTTTCCATGCTTGCTGATGCCTCTACTTTTCAGGTATAAACTCCCGATTTCAATTTGTGGCTTGAGGGTCATGTCATTGATCAGTTTTAAGGGGGCCCACTACCCAAAAAATGTGATTCTGTATGCGGTTTTTTCTACGTACGCTATACGGTTTCCCATCGTGATCTTGAGGAAATTATGCAAGAACACGGGGTGACCGTGGATCAGGCCACACTCAATCGGTGGGTTGTCAAATACTCTTCTCAAATTGCCAAAGAGGCCAAAAAGAAAAAGGGGGCAGGTCGGCACATCCTGGCGTATGGATGAGACGTATATCAAAATTAAGGGTAAGTGGGTATACCTGTATCGAGCCGTTGATAAATCCGGAAAAACCATTGATTTTATGCTATCAAAGGCCAGAGATGAAGCTGCAGCGACACGCTTCTTTGAGAAATCCATTGCTAGTAATGGGGTGCCAGAGAAGGTGGTTATAAGTAAAAGCGGAGCCAATCTGGCGGGTCCAACCAACCTCAATATCTATCTGTTTCTGATGGGATTCTGGCTTTCATTTATCGATACTCTGCAGTTCAAATATCTCAACAATATCGTGGAACAGGACCATCGGTTTATCAAGCGAATAACCAAGCCTATGATGGGCTTTAAGGCCTTTCATTCAGCCGCTGCCACTCTCGATGGAACTGAAGCGGCACATATGATCCGAAAAGGGCAACTGGGACAGGCTGACATACCAGCCTATCGCCAGTTTATGGCGCTCGCAGGGTAACTGCGCCCAGATCATCGGTGTATTTCGGCCAGACGTAAAGTTTGCGACAAAACCCAAAGTGGAGCGCTACAGTTGGTGTTTGCTTGTGGATGGCAAAAAGGCTTTTATACTTCCTATACTCAAAAGCAATTCATTCGCTCAGCGTAATTTCTGCACCCGCCCCAGGCAATCCGGATACCGGCAGCGAATCACCGCTGTCTTTTCGGCGAATATCCACGGCGGTAACACTGCTGGAGAAGGTTTTGGATACGGAACCGCCGGTGCTGCTGGAGCTACTCGAACTGCCGCCCCCGCCGCCACAAGCACTCAAAGCTAATAACAGCAGAGCGGTGAGCGCAGATTTAAGCATGAAGTTTTTCCCGTTCATCAGTTTGCGCTCCTTCATTGCACAAAATCGTAAGTGACGATGAAATGGCTCTTGCCGGGCTCCAGCGCCAGCGGTCCCGGCATGTCGAGTTGGAAAGTCAGCTCGCCGTTATCTGTTTGAAACCGGCTGCTGGCAAGTAGGGTGTCGCCCTCATCCAGGTTTCCGTCGCTGTTGTCGTCCAGGTAGAGTTTTGCCAGGGCGATATCCAATCCGTCGTCCCCGCTGCCGGATGCTTGCAAGGTCAGGGTGTTGAGTTCCGATGCCACGTCCGTCCCCAGGCTAAACACCTGCACCACCACATCCTCCTCGCCGGGACTCGCCTCGCGATCGCCCGCAGTACCCGAATTTAACTTCACGCCTGAACTCGATGCCTGCCGGAAGCGGGGGTTAAAGGGCTGGGCATCTTCGCTGTCCACCGCGCCGTCATTATCGGTATCCACCACCGTTGCCGCATTCAAGCCCAGCACGAAGGCGCCGCGAATCGTGTTCTGCACACTGTTGCCGGCACTGTCTGTGGCGACAATGCGCAGGTCGGCGACGGCGGAGTCCGACACTTCGGGCAGCAGGGCAAGGTAGCGACCGTCCACCGGTGCGGTTTCCAGCGACAACCAGTCACCCCCGCCCAGCGCCAATTCGGTGGTCACGGAATCGAGTGGCAACTGGCTTTCGAGGGACAAAAACAGCTTGGCGTTGCGGCGCGCATAGTGGGAAATCACGCCGTCGTCCAGCAGTTCCAGCATGGCGATACGCGGCGCGGTGGCACCGTCCAGATTGTTGAGTTGCATCCGGGCGCTGGAGGTGTATTCCTCTTCACCAAGAGACGTGGTGTACTCGAAATCCATCTGCACCGAGGTACATTCGCTGCCGGCGAAGAACAGGTACTCTGGAATAACGTCGCCGCTGCCCAATTCACTATCGCCGGGCAGGCACAGGGCGCGGTAGCTGGACTCCGGGCGGTAGCCGTTGCCCCAGCTGTCCATTATCCAGGAAGAAATGGAGCCGTGGCTGGGAAGCAAGCGGTGATTACCGCCGTCATTGCGCAGACCCCCGACAAAATACCTGGGGCCCTGGCCCATAAGCATGATGCCACTGGACCGCTCCAGTATTACCTCGGGGATAGTGAAGTCCTCATCGTTACGCCGCAGCTTGCGGTAGACCGTGCGGCCGACGGAAATTTCGTTGCTGTGGGTCTGCGTGGTCCAATCTTCCCCTAGGGGTACACGCAAATTCAAAAATGTGGGCCAAGCGGCGATACCCTCCTCGTGCCCATGCAGGGTCAGCAGGGACGACTTGTGGGTCAACTCGCTCGGTATCGTCCACCAGTTGATAATGGACTCGTACATCATGAACCCGTAACCCACGGCATAGCCCTCCCGATTCCAGAACGGATTGCTGACCAGCAATTGCGTACTGCCGGGATTGCTGAGATCGAAGTGCAGATCTTCAGACATGCCCTGTTGGCCGTGCTTAACCGTATACAGCTTGCGGTCCTGCGGGTGCGCGCTCCCTTCCTCCGCCAGGCCCACATAGTTGACATGGAAGTTATCAGACAGGTTGCGCAGGGTTCTCATCGGCGTATCATCACCGTAACCTAGGCTCAAGGCTCTGGGCATTTCAGGGTGGGTCAGCTCAAGTGTCTGTTCCATAAACTGGAGCGTCTTGCCGCTTTCTGTTTGCAAAGGGGGAATGCCAGCCCCCCGAACTCTTGCCGGCACTACCAATTCACCATCGGACGTGTGCCGGTTTTCAAACGCATGCCAGACGTCATACCGCTCTCCATCAGCAACGACGTCCGCACTGAACAGAATATGGATCGGCTCGTTACGCACCGCCATATGCAGGACCGGTTCAGCACTTTCGAAATGGGAGAGCTGCCTCCAGGCAGACCAGCCCTTATTGAACAAAAATGCGGAATAGGACCAGAATTCCCCCGGCGCCTCGGATTCACGCATGGCCAGCACCTCCGCGCGATGGAAGGCCACTGGCAGGCGCACCCGCTCTTCGCCGGATAAATATTCAAGCGCCGAATCGTGGGCGAGTTCCAGCGGTTCGCGGTAGGGCACCCGACCATGATCGACATTCAGGTCGACGAACTGGACTTCGCTCGCACCCGCAGCCAACATGAGCTGGTCGGTGGAAAGCTCCAAGTTGGCGCCGGCGGGGAAACTACCCCCGTCCGCAACTGCGAATTCGGCAGGCGCGCCCAGGTTTTTCACTGTCACCTGCAGGGATCTCCGGCTGTGAGCGCCCTGCCCGAAGTGCCCCGCATACAGGGTCGGCGGGCTGACCAGAAAACGCGCGCTCGCGGCCGCGAAGGCATCCAACTGCCCGTTGCCCACCTCGGCCAGTTGGCCGACCACCTGCGCGGCGCGGTTGACCAGCAGCGCCTTGATCTCGGCGCTGGTCAGTTGCGGGTGCAACTGGCGCAGCAGCGCCGCGGCGCCTGCCACATGGGGTGCGGCAAAAGAAGTACCGGATTCAGTGCGGAGGCCGCCGCCCAGGTTGGCACTGGTGATATCCACGCCCGGCGCGACCATCTCCGGCTTGACGCTGTTGCTCCTCAGGTCCAGGCTGATGCCGAACATGCCTCGGGAACTGAAGTCCGCCAGGTGGCCCGCCCCATCCACCGCGCCTACGGTGACGATTTCCTCCGCGGAACCGGGACTGCCAATGGAGTTGAGAAAGGGACCGTCGTTGCCGGCGGCGGCTACCACCACGACACCGGCGCGCATGGCATTGTTGGCGGCGACGGACGTAACCGAGTTGTTTCCACCCACGCCACCCAGGCTCAGATTGATCACGTCCACTGCGTCGTCAGTTTGCGGATTTCCGTCCGGGTCCAACGCGGCTTCGATGGCGGCGATGATGTCGCTCTCGCTGCCAATGCCATGGCTATTCAGCGCCTTGTAGGCGTAGAGCCTGGCAGCGGGCGCCATCGCCGCGGCCACGCCGGCTACCATGGTGCCGTGGAAGTCGTCGTCCATGGGATCACTATCGTCGTTCACGAAATCGTAGCCACCGGCCACGCGGCAGCCGCTGCCCAAACAGCCGCCCAGGTCTTCATGGGTGTAATCGATACCGGTATCGATAATGGCGATGCTGGTCCCTTGCCCTTTGACGGCCCTGCCTTGCGCATCGCGCATTGCCCACACCTCGGGGGCGCGTACCTGCTGCGGACTGCCGGCCTGAAAAGCGCGCACCTGCCGGTCCCGCGTCACCGCGCGCACCTCCGGCATGGCGGCGATAGCGGGCAGCTGATCCACCCTGGCGATTGCGCTGATGGCGTTGACTGCACGAGTAAAGCGGTGGCTATGGCTCGCGATCAGTTTGCGCTGTTGAAGTTTGGCGACCATTTGCCGCTGGCGCAGGCCCAACTCCTGCTGCCGGGCGGCGAAAGCGCGCATATCCCGCCGTGTGCCGATAGCGCCCGATGCCCGCAAGCCAGCCTGCTCCGCAGCGGAAGGCCCGCGCAGTTCGATGATAATGCGCACCTCTTCGTTCGGGCGATATCTGATCACCTCCGGCCAGGCTTGCCTGTTGCGCTGCGCCTGAGACGCGCCTTCGCGGGACACGCTCAACTGCAGAGAACGAGACTCTGAAGCTTTCCCCCCCGGGTCGGCTGCCGCGGGTTGCAGTAATGCAACCAAGGCGATCGCTGCCAGATACTGCAGCATCGGTTTTACGCGCATAGTGAACGCCCTGTTTAAGTATTTATTCTTTCTTTGAAAGGGACCGACTACCGCCAAACCCCAACTACTTTGAGAAATAAAAGGGTAACAGTTCTCAGGAAGAAAGGAAGGCTTGCCCGATAACATTCCATTGCACTGCTATCGTACCTATATTAGCTGTCATATGACCAGTGGATTCTATCGCAAATTTTTCCATGCTCGCAGATGCCTCTACTTTTCAGGTATAAGCTCCTGATTTCAATTTGTGGCTTGAGGGTCATGTCATTGATCAGTTTTAAGGGGGCCCACTACCCAAAAAATGTGATTCTGTATGCGGTTTTTTCTACGTACGCTATACGGTTTCCCATCGTGATCTTGAGGAAATTATGCAAGAACACGGGGTGACCGTGGATCAGGCCACACTCAACCGGTGGGTTGTCAAATACTCTTCTCAAATTGCCAAAGAGGCCAAAAAGAAAAAGGGGGCAGGTCGGCACATCCTGGCGTATGGATGAGACGTATATCAAAATTAAGGGTAAGTGGGTATACCTGTATCGAGCCGTTGATAAATCCGGAAAAACCATTGATTTTATGCTATCAAAGGCCAGAGATGAAGCTGCAGCGACACGCTTCTTTGAGAAATCCATTGCTAGTAATGGGGTGCCAGAGAAGGTGGTTATAGGTAAAAGCGGAGCCAATCTGGCGGGTCCAACCAACCTCAATATCTATCTGTTTCTGATGGGATTCTGGCTTTCATTTATCGATACTCTGCAGTTCAAATATCTCAACAATATCGTGGAACAGGACCATCGGTTTATCAAGCGAATAACCAAGCCTATGATGGGCTTTAAGGCCTTTCATTCAGCCGCTGCCACTCTCGATGGAACTGAAGCGGCACATATGATCCGAAAAGGGCAACTGGGACAGGCTGACATACCAGCCTATCGCCAGTTTATGGCGCTCGCAGGGTAACTGCGCCCAGATCATCGGTGTATTTCGACCAGACGCAAAATTTGCGACAGAACCGTAAATAGCATGCAGGAATTCTACTGCAATGGTGGTACGGAACACACATTGTCTAATCCGTATCGCAAACCCCTTGAACGCCCTCCCCGATCATCGCCGGGCGCCACTTCAGGGCTTTCTCGATTGACATAATCATGGCACCGGCCACATCCTTGCGGGTTGCGCTCTCGATTCCCTCCAAACCGGGAGAGGAATTCACTTCCAATAGCAATGGCCCCTTGCGCGAACGGATAATATCCACTCCTGCCACTCTCAGCCCCAGCACTTTTGCAGCCTTCACCGCCAAGCGCTTCTCCTCCCGGGTGACCTTGACCACCGAGGCACTGCCGCCCTGGTGAAGATTGGCGCGAAATTCTCCCGGCGCGGCCTCCCGCTGGATGGAGGCCACCACGCGGCTGTCAATCACAAACAGACGCAAGTCCCTGCCCTCAGCCTCGCGAATAAATTCCTGTACCAGCAGGTTGGCCTTCAGAGACTTGAAAGCGTTGATCACGGACTCCCCCGCTTTGCGGGTTTCCGCCAGTACCACGCCGCGCCCCTGGGTGCCTTCCAGCAGTTTGACCACAAGCGGTGCCCCCCCCACCATCTCAATCAGTTCGTTAGTATCTACAGGGGAGCTGGCAAAGCCGGAAGTGGGGATAGTCAGCCCGCTTTGCTGCAGAAGCTGCAGAGAGAACAGTTTGTCCCGCGACTGGCTGATGGCGGCAGAACCATTCAGGGCAAAAACATTCAGGCTCTCAAAATGACGCGTGAGGGCACAGCCGTAAAAGGTCTGACTGGGGCGGATACGTGGAATCACCGCATCCAGGTTGTTGAGGATGCGGCCATCTCTATAGTGTACCTCTGGCTCATCGGCATCCAGCTTCATATAACACTGGCGCACATCGAGAAATGTCATGCGATGACTGCGCTCCGCCCCCGCCTCCATAATCCGGCGGTTGCTGTAGAGGTCCGGGTTGGAGGCCAGCAGGCCGATGCGCAGTCCGGTGCCCGCAATATGATGCTCGTCGCGGTAGTATTCATCCAACTGACTCTGGGGGATCACTCCCAGGCAGTAGCACTCCGAGGGGTCCACCAACATGCGCCCCAACATCGCCTCCCGCCCCAGCAACATACGGTAACCCATGCTATCGCGGTTGGTCAGGGTCAATTCTATGTCCCAGACACTGCCGCCAACCGACAGGGCCGTGCGAATCACCGGGCGTTTCTCACTTTCACCGGAGGAACTGCGCACCAGGCGCTTGTCCATCAGGCGTGCTTCACAGCGTACCGAGGGACGGCGCTGGTGCTGCAACGGATGGGCCTCAAAACTTACCCAGGATTCACCATCGCGCTTAAACGTCTGGATGTTGTAGGCGTGCAGGCAGGACGTCTTGGCTCCCGAGTCCACCCGTGCCTTTATCGCCGGAATACCGAGCGCAGGAAATCCACACCACTCTTCACTGCCGACAATCAGCTTCTTTTCCAAGAGTACTTCCTCAAAGGGGATGACAGACTGACCGATCGGGCGAAACACCCTTCGGCCCTGGCAGGCTCACCCACAAGAGTGGCTGGCAGATGGAAATCACAAAATATCAGGCAGTCCCCTGCAGGCGTCAAAAGTAACTGTTCAGGATGGGATTAATGCAGCCCAAGCACGTCACGCATATCATAGTGTCCCGGCATGCGCACGGACTCCCCGTCGCCCAGCAGCCAAAGAGCCGCCCGCACGGCGCCGCGGGCAAAAGCCAGACGGCTGCTCGCACGGTGATTAATCTCTACCCGTTCACCCTCGGACAGAAAGATGACCGAATGTTCGCCGATGACATCGCCACCGCGTATTGTGGCAAAGCCGATGGTATCCCGATCACGCACACCGGTGTGGCCCTCGCGACCGTAGATTGCCACCCTGTCCAAATCGCGACCCAGCGTTTCGGCCACCACCTCCCCCATACTGAGGGCAGTGCCGGAGGGGGCATCCACCTTGTGGCGGTGATGCGCTTCCACAATTTCGATATCCGCATCCTCACCCAGCACCCGCGCAGCGGTTTCCAGCAATTTGAAACACAGATTTACCCCGGTGGAAAAATTACTGGCCAGGCACAGCGGTACCTTTTCCGCATTGGCCAGCAGCCGAGTTTTCTGCCCCACATCAAAGCCGGTGGTGCCGATGGCAATGGGGCGCCCCAGAGCTGCGCAAAAAGTGGCGTTATCCACAGTAGCTTGCGGCGTGGAAAAGTCGATCAGTACATCGAAGTCGGCCTTTTCCAGGTTATCCACAATAGTGAGGCCGTTACGCCCCAGGCCGGCAACTTCCCCGGCATCCGCCCCAACCAGGCTGGAACCCGGACGCACTACCGCAGCGGAAAGCGCGGCATTTTCGCAAAGCGCCAAAGCCTCTACCAGCGCCCGCCCCATACGTCCGCCAAATCCCGTTACTGCTACCTGTACCGCCATTTTCGACACTCCTGTCCACACCCATAAGTCAGGCCTGGAATTCTACCTTGGGCTCCATACTACGCATAGAACAATAGAAATGCTCAAAATCGGGTAACTTCGCCCTTAAAGGCTTTGCCAGTGGGCCTGAACCCTCATTTGGGGGAATAAGAGAATCTGTTCTTATTGCAAAGGGGCTTTCCCTCACAAAAACAGCGCCAGCCACCGCTGCTAGGCTTTATCCAAAGTAGTCAATGGAGCGCCAATATGCGGCTCATCATTCATTCCAGTGTCTGGCCGTGCCTACTGCAAGTCGCCCTTTCCCTGGGTCTCGCCTTTACCAGCCTGTCAGTTAAAGCGCAGGAACAACCGGAGGTCAACCCCGATTTCTGGGAAAAATATGACGACCTTACAGATTGGGTGACACTCCGCCTGCAACTCACCCCCGAGCAGGAAAAGGTCGTGCTGCCAGTGATGCAGAGGAGTTTTGCGAAACAGAAATCCCTGCTGCAAAGCTACGGCCTTGCCAACAGTACCAAACCCAGCCTCACCCCTGGGCAACGCGGGGAAATCGGCGCACAGCTAGCGATCATCAGCGCACGAAACTACCGGGAACTGCAGGGCATGCTGAACGAGAAACAGCTGAAGGAGGCCAGCAAAATCCAGCGCGAGTTTTTGCGTGCATTTGCCGCCAGATTGAGTATGCGATCAGCGCAAGACGAGTAACCCGGCGCGCTGATCCACTGGCGGGCAAAGCCCCTGGCACCTATCAAACTGCTTGAACAAGTCATTGTCGTTTAGGCACCAGGGAAAAATTACAGTTTCATCTCTCCGAAGAAGCTCTTAACCCCTTCAAACCAGCCGGTCTGACGTGGTGCATTCTTCTTCTCACTGAGAGTACTGGCAAACGTTTGCAACAGCTCCTTCTGCTTGCCGGAGAGGTTCACTGGTGTTTCCACCACAACCCGGCACAACAGGTCGCCGGTGGCACCGCCGCGCACTGGCGCTACACCCTTGCCACGCAAGCGGAACAGCTTGCCAGTCTGGCTCTCTGCCGGGATTTTCAGTTTCACCTTGCCCTCAAGGGTAGGGACTTCCAATTCCCCGCCGAGCGCAGCAGCGGCAAAGCTGATCGGCACTTCGCAGTAGAGATTTTTACCGTCGCGCTGGAACAGCTCGTGCTCCTTGACGACCATCTGTACATACAAATCACCGGCGGGACCGCCGTCAGGCCCCGCCTCACCCTCTCCAGACAGGCGAATGCGATCGCCGGTATCCACACCGGGAGGCACCTTGACCGACAGGGTCTTGGTTTCCTCCACCCGACCGCGCCCGTGGCAGCGGCCACAAGGGTCGGATATAATGCTGCCGCGACCGCGGCACTTGGGACAGGTCTGCTGCACAGAGAAGAATCCCTGCTGCATACGCACCTGACCGGCCCCGCCACAGGTAGCGCAGGTTTGCGGCGAAGAGCCGGGCTTGGCACCGGAGCCATGGCAGATATCGCAGGCAGCCAGCGTGGGTATACGGATCTTCACGGTCGTGCCGCGCACCGCGTCTTCCAGGTCCAGCTCAAGGTCGTAGCGCAGGTCGGAACCGCGCGCCGGCCCGCCGCGGCGACCACCACCACCACCGCCACCGCCAAAAATATCGCCAAACACATCACCGAAAATATCGGAGAAACCGCCGAAACCACCACCGCTGCCACCGCCCATCTGGCCTTCCACACCGGCGTGACCAAACTGGTCATAGGCAGCGCGCTTCTGGGAATCCGCCAGGATCTCGTAGGCTTCGTTGGCCTCTTTAAATCGGTTTTCCGCTTCCTTGTCATCGGGGTTGCGGTCCGGGTGGAACTTCATCGCCACCCGGCGGTAAGCCTTCTTCAGCTCTGCATCCGAAGCGCCGCGTTCGACACCCAGGACTTCATAATAATCGCGTTTCGACATAAAGCTCTATTCTCTGGTCCGGCTGCAACAACAGCCAAACTCAATTTTCTAATTTTCAGTCCCTAACGAACCCCCGCACTGTTACGGGGCTCTGCCAAGCCGAAAGGGACGGCACCACTCTGGCAGGTATCCAAAACCCTCGGCTTTAAATCCATCCACCTGAAACAACACAGGGCACGGGGCCTTAAGAGGAAGGCACCGCACCCCTGAGTTTTCCGGCAGCCACAGTGAGCAATAGCTGCCGTCAAAATGAACCGTAGACGTCTACTTACCTTCTTTCTTGTCGTCCTTTACCTCTTCAAACTCGGCGTCTACCGCATCGTCACCCGCGGAAGACGGTTGCTCACCCTGAGCCTCCGCGCCAGCGCCCCCTTCGGCACCGGCCGCCTGGGCCTGCTCGGCGTACATCTTCTGGGCAACCGGACCAGAGGCTTCGGTCAGCTTGGTGGTGGCAGCTTCCATCGCGGCCTTGTCGTTGCCTTTCACCGCCTCCTCCGCTTCCGAGATAGCCGCTTCAATCGCGGACTTTTCCTCTGCAGTCGCCTTTTCACCGGCCTCTTCCAGGGTTTTCTTGGTAGCTGAAATCAGGCTATCGAGGGTATTGCGAGTTTGCACCAGTTCCTCGAACTGCTTGTCCGCTTCCGCATTGGCTTCCGCGTCAGCAACCATCTTGTCGATCTCCTCCTCGGACAGGCCAGAGGATGCCTTGATCACGATAGACTGCTCCTTGCCGGTGGCTTTGTCCTTGGCGTGAACATGCAGAATACCGTTGGCGTCGATGTCGAAAGTGACTTCGATTTGCGGCATACCGCGCGGTGACGGTGGGATATCAGCCAAGTCGAAACGGCCCAGGGACTTATTCTGGGAAGCCTGCTTGCGTTCACCCTGTACCACATGGATGGTCACGGCAGTTTGATTGTCTTCCGCAGTGGAGAAAACCTGGGACTTCTTGGTCGGGATAGTGGTGTTCTTGTCAATCAGCGGTGTTGCCACGCCACCCATGGTTTCAATACCCAAGGTCAGCGGGGTCACATCCAGTAGCAGTACGTCTTTGACATCCCCAGACAGCACCGCACCCTGAATGGCCGCACCTACGGCAACGGCTTCATCCGGGTTGACATCTTTGCGCGGCTCCTTGCCGAAGAACTCGGTGACTTTCTGTTGTACCAGCGGCATGCGGGTCTGGCCGCCCACCAGGATAACTTCGTCTACGCCGGAAGCGGACAGATCGGCGTCCTGAAGAGCAATTTTTACCGGCTCCAGGGAGCGGGTAACCAACTCCTCCACCAGACTTTCCAGCTTGGCGCGGGTCAATTTAACCACCAGGTGCTTTGGACCGGTGGCATCGGCGGTGATGTACGGCAGATTAACTTCGGTCTGCTGACTGGAAGACAACTCGATCTTGGCTTTTTCCGCAGCCTCTTTCAGACGCTGCATGGCCAGAGGATCGCCTTTCAGGTCGATGCCCTGGTCTTTCTTGAACTCTTCCGCCAGATAGTCGATCAGGCGCAGATCGAAGTCTTCACCACCGAGGAAGGTGTCTCCGTTGGTAGACAGCACTTCAAACTGCTTCTCACCATCCACGTCCGCGATTTCGATAATGGAGATATCGAAGGTGCCGCCACCCAGGTCGTAAACCGCTACGGTGCGGTCGCCACCCTGCTTGTCGAGACCGTAGGCCAGCGCAGCAGCGGTCGGCTCGTTGATAATCCGCTTCACATCCAGACCGGCGATACGGCCGGCATCTTTGGTGGCCTGGCGCTGGGAGTCGTTGAAATAAGCCGGTACCGTAATCACCGCGGCTTCCACTTTCTCACCGAGAAAATCTTCCGCGGTTTTCTTCATTTTTTTCAGGACTTCGGCAGAGATCTGCGGCGGCGCCTTCTTATCGCCCTTGGCTTCCACCCAGGCGTCGCCGTTATCGGCTTCAACGATCGAGTAAGGCACCATTTTAATGTCTTTTTGTACAACATCGTCTTTGAACTTGCGCCCGATCAAGCGCTTGACCGCATACAGGGTGTTCTTGGGATTGGTCACCGCCTGGCGTTTGGCAGACTGGCCAACCAGGATCTCATTGTCGTCAGTGAAGGCAACAATGGAGGGCGTAGTGCGATCACCTTCCGCATTCTCGATGACGCGCGCTTTGTCACCATCCAGTATCGCCACACAGCTGTTGGTGGTGCCCAGATCGATGCCGATAATTTTTCCCATCTGTAAAATCCTCGTTTGATGCGCGCCGCCAGCTCTGTTCTGTATGTATCGCGCGAATAATTCCTGATGTCAGCTATATTGGTGCCGACCGATAAAATTCAAGGCTGCCTCACACAGGCGCCATTACGGTGCCTTGCTGACCACTACCATGGCCGGGCGCACCAGGCGACCGTTGAGGCGATAGCCCTTTTGAAACACTTCCAGAACCGTATTCGGTTCCACGTCCCCGTTGGGTATCTGGGTCATGGCCTGGTGCAGTTCGGGGTCGAAAGGCTCGCCGACTGGATCGACAACCTCCACTGAATTTTTCACCAGGGTATCAGTGAAAGATTTGTGGGTCAGCGCAATGCCTTCCGCCAGCGCCTTGCTGGTCTTGTCTTCGGTGTCGATGGTGGCCAGGGCACGCTCCAGGTTGTCCACCACCGGCAGCAAGTCCTGCAGCAGTTTCTCCACCGCAAACTTGCGCGCGCGTTCAACATCCTGCTGGGCGCGGCGGCGGGCATTCTGCCCTTCGGCCTGGGCACGCAGGGCGAGGTCTTTCTGTACCGCCAGTTGCTCCTGCAGCTTGATAATTTCATCGTGTAGGGCATCGGCACTCTCGGCCTCTTCCAGTAAGGTTTCCTCGGCCTGCCGGCGCTCTGCTGTGGAAGGGTCCTCAATCTCGGCGGAAGCCGCCTCATCTGTCTCTGCCAGATGCTCGTCCGCCAGCGCTTCCGGCTGCACGCCCTCTGTGATCTGATCTTCTTCGCTGCGCTCTCTAGCCACTGCTCTCTCCGTCGCATCAACTCTGTCAGTAATGGAATGGGCCCGCCCAGCGGACACTGGGGCTATATGGGGTCAACACCGCACAGTTCAAGGGGTTTTTCCTGCATGCACCTGTTGGCAGGGTAATGTGGTCCTGGCGCTATAGCTAACGGGAGATAAATACTGTATAAATAACCACTAAGCAGGCCGAAGTGCCCTCACAATAAAAGACACAGAAGCGATTCCTATGTTGCTGCATTTGTCTATCAGCCAATTCGCCCTGGTGGACCAACTGGAGTTGGAACTCGGCCCCGGTACCAGTGCCTTCACTGGCGAAACCGGCGCGGGGAAGTCCATTACCCTGGATGCACTGGGACTGGCCCTGGGCGGGCGGGGCAGTGCCGAATTGGTGCGTCCCGGTGCCAGCCGCGCCGATATCAGTGCCACCTTCGATATCAGCGACCACCCCAGCGCCGAACACTGGCTGGTATCCCGGGAAATGGATGCGGGGCAAGAGGTGATACTGCGCCGTACCATCGGCGCCGACGGCCGCTCAAGGGCTTATATCAACGGCCAGCCGGTGCCCCTCCTGCAGCTGCGCGCTTTTGCTGAACAACTGATCGATATCCACAGCCAACACGAGCACCAATCCCTGCTGAATAAAGAAACCCACTGTCGCCTACTGGATGAATTCGCCCAGGCCCAAACACTGGCCACGGATACCCGCAGCCTTTACAAGACCTGGCAGGACCAGTACCGCCACTACCGCACCCTGGCAGACAGTGCCGAGGAGAGCGAGGCGCGGCGTCAGCTGCTGCAATACCAACTGCAGGAGCTGTCCCGACTGGATTTGAGCGCGGGGGAGATAGAAGCGCTGGAGCGCGAACAACGCCAACTGGCCAAAGCCGGTGACATACTCAACGGCGGCTATCAACTGGCGGCGCTGTTGTCCGGCGGCGAAGGGGATATCGCCGAGCAACTCCACTGCGCCCTGCAGCTGCTCTCAGCCATACCGGATCAGGCCCCGGCCCTGCTGGAGGTGACGCAGATGCTCGACAGCGCACGCATTCAGGTGGATGAGGCGGCAGACACCCTGTCGCGCCATATAGACCGCTTCGAGGTGAACCCGGAACGTTTGGCCGAGGTGGAGGCACGCCTCAGTACGATCTACCAGGCGGCCCGCAGGCACAGGGTACAGCCACAGGAACTACCCTTTCTAGAGCAGCAATTACAGGCGGAATTGGACGATATAAACACGGCAGATACCCTTGAACGACGCGCTGCAGAGTGTGAGAAACTGGAGCGGCAATTCCGCACAGCCGCCGGAAAGCTGAGCAAACGGCGCACCAAAGCCGCACACCAGTTGGCCGAGGCTGTGAACCGACAAATGGCGGAGCTGGCCATGCCCCATGTGCGCATGGAGCTGGCGTTGCACACACTGGCGAAGCCCAACAGCCGCGGTCTGGAGGACGTGGAGATGCTTATAACCACCAATCCGGGACAGCCGCCGCGCCCCTTGGGCAAAATCGCTTCCGGTGGAGAGCTTTCCCGGGTGAGCCTGGCGATCCAGGTTGTGACGGCACGGACCTCCCGCACCCCCACCCTAGTATTCGACGAAGTGGATGTGGGAATCGGCGGCGCCACCGGGGATGTGGTCGGGCGCCTGCTGCGCCAGTTGGGCGAGATGCAAAGTGGCCGCAGTGGCCAGGTGATCTGTGTCACCCATCTGGCCCAGGTGGCCGCGCGGGCCCACCGCCATTACCTGGTAGAGAAGCACGCCGATAGTGAAAGTGCCTTTGTCGCCCTGCGCGAACTGAGCGGTGGCAAACGCCGCGAAGAAATCGCCCGCATGCTTGGGGGAGAGCCCACAGCCCAGTCCCTGGCCCACGCCGAAGAGATGCTATCGCGGGTTGTTTGATCACGCGAAGGGCGCAGACCAGCCCGGCCTCCGCTCGTATTAAGCGCCTTCCACCTTGCCTTAAATAACCGTCACACCACCAATCGGGCGAAGCAGCTGGTTTGTCAGAGACATAGGCCAATTTAGGGCAAGCAGGCCAGAATTAACTGGGTTTGGCGGCAGAAGTCACCATATACTTGGCGGTCCATCCAACTGGCATCGACCAAGTTTATGCAGAAAACGATTTTTAACACCCCAATAGTCACCCCGCTGATGCGCCAAGTCGCCAGATTGCTACTGAGGTTGCATGGCTGGCGCGTAAAAGGCAACCAACAATCGTTGAAGTTGAGAAAGTACGTGCTCTTGGGGGCTCCCCACACCACCAACTGGGACGGTTACTTCTTTATATTGGCCGCGCTTAAACTGAGGCTCACCCCGCAGTGGATGGGCAAAGACAGGTTGTTCAAGTTCCCATTGGGCGGGCCCATGCGCTGGTTTGGCGGTATTGCAGTGAATCGCAGCAAGGCCAACAATTTGGTGGAGGCCACCATCAAGCAGTTCAAGCTGAATAAGGAGCTGATTATCGCGATTCCCCCGGAGGGCACTCGCGGTATGGCGGAGCGTTGGAGAACCGGCTTCTACCATATCGCGCGCAATGCCAAGGTGCCCGTAGTGCTGGGCTTTATCAACTTCAGTAAGAAAGAGGTGGGCATTGGTCCAATCGCGCAGTTGGGTGAAAATCTGGAGGTGGAACTGAACAAGTTACGGATATTCTACGCGGACAAAATCGGCAAATTCCCGCAACGTTACGCGCCCCCCTGCCAGCCACAGCAATAACCTTTGGAGCCCGCTGGGAACCCGGGTGTGTCAAATGCCACACCCGGCGGTGCCTACTGCGCTTTTTCTTTGACGTAAAGCACAAGGCTGTGGCCGGTCAGTTCATAGCCGTGCTCTTCAGCAATCTGGCACTGTAGCTTTTCAATTTCCTCATTGTGAAACTCAATCACTTTACCGGTATCGGTACATACCATGTGATCATGGTGATCCCCACGGTCCAGCTCAAATACGGAGTGGCCACCATCGAAGTTATGGCGCATAACCAGACCCGCGCTCTCAAACTGGGTCAGAACCCGGTAGACGGTGGCCAGACCCACATCCTCCCCCGCTTCCAGCAGCAGCTTGTACACATCCTCAGCACTCAGATGCTGTTCACTGGCACTTTCAAGCAACTGCAGAATCTTTACCCGCGGCAGGGTGACTTTGAGACCGGCCTTGCGCAATTCCTGGTTTTCGTTTGACATGAATAGAGATTTCCCGACAGGATCTTAAGAATGGTCTTTACCTGAAACGGCCCGGAGCAGGGATCAATAATCGGCTAAGATCAAAGCGTCCTATCTGTCAGCGAGCCACCTCTTCGGGTATTATCCCATGTCCTGCGGAGTCAGCGAAACCCCGGCCATCCCTTATGGGGGCAAATCGCCAAGCCCGGGGGAACTTTCCCCCTCAATCGGGGCCTATTTGATCTGGCCAGTTAAAAATGGCGCAATAAACGCCTTTTTCAGCACATAATGGAGCAATGAATGCCGACTAGCCTGAAACTTCTCGCCATCGCCAGCCTGTGCACCCTCCTGGGCGCCTGTACACTGATCAAATTCCCCGGTGTGCACCGTATCGAGGTTCAGCAGGGCAACATCATCACCCAGGACATGGTGGATCAGTTGAAACCCGGTATGACCCGGCGACAGGTTCAATTCGTGCTGGGTACACCGCTGGTGGAAGATACCTATAATCCCAATCGCTGGGACTATGTCAATCGCCTCCGCGACCCCAAAGGCGGAGTGACCCAGCAGCGCTTTAGTGTCTATTTCAATGGCGATATCCTGATCGCCACGAGTGGCGACTGGCAGCCGACAGGCTGGCCCTGAACGCCCTTAGTGCCCTCTATTTCTTCCCGGCCAGGCGTCTAGCCTTCTCAGCGCGCTGTTTACGCGCCTCCTTCGGATCGGCGATCAGGGGACGGTACACTTCAACCCGGTCACCGGGCTGTAATTCGTAGCGCTCCGCCGGCGGCAAGCCCTTGCTGCCCAGCACCTGGGCATAAATCCCCATTTTGACGGTATTCGGGTCCACCTCCGGATACTCTTCCGGTATCCCCGAGCGTATCAGCGCCTCACGCGCGGTAGTACCGCGTTTGACCAGTAAACGCATCAGACGCTGCTCGTGGGGCAAGGCATAAACCACTTCCACTGAAATCGTCTTATTTTCTGTCATCGCGGTTTTCCGTATATCGTATCAGCTCGCTCACACATCACCGCAACCATCTGGTTGGCCAGATCGCTGAACAGCTTGCCCACAGCTGCGGCAACCAGACGGCTCTTGAGGGAAAATGCCAGGGAAAAGGTCACCTTGCAGGCACTTTCAGCCAGCGGACTAAACTGCCACTGCCCGGTGAACTGCTCAAAGGGGCCATCGACCAGAGTCAGGGTCATACTGTGCGGTCGCTGCAAGCGGTTGCGCGTGACAAAACTCTGCCGAATGCCTGCGCGAGACAGTTCCAGGCGCGCCTCCAGAGTTTCTTTATCGCGGTGCAAGACCTCCGCACCACGGCACCCCGGTAAAAACTGCGGGTAGCTGGCCACATCATTGACCAGATCAAACATTTGCTCTGCACTGTACATCACCAGCGCGCTGCGCTCTATTTCAGTCATTCCTGCTATCCAAGCCAGTCTACTTGGCAAAATTGCCTGGGATTGCCATTCACCTGCTAATTTTGCCAGCCGACGCTACTCAAGCAAGGCAATTCCTGTAACAATCGCGTTTTTGCCGGCGAGCCGCACTCGGCACCAACCGGGATAACAACGAGACAAGCCGTATCGGGTACAGAATAATAGTGAGAGTACTATGACCGCAGTAAGAGAGCATTTTGGGTCAAGACTGGGTTTTATCCTGGCTGCCGCGGGTTCCGCAGTAGGCATTGGCAACCTGGTGGCCTTCCCGGTAGCCGCCACCAAAAGCGGGGGCGGTGCCTTCCTGTTGATCTACGCTCTTTTCGTCTTCCTGATCTGCCTGCCGGTCATGATGGCGGAGTTGGCCTTGGGGCGGCGCTCCGATAAAGACCCGGTTGGCGCCTATCGCGAACTTTCCAACCGCTCCCACCTCTGGCGCATACCCGGATGGCTGGCCTTGGCCACGCCATTTATGATCGCGGTGTTTTACCTGGTGGTCACCGTGTGGGTACTGGGATACTTGATTGAAACGGTAACCGGCAATCTGGACAAACTCGCCACCCCGGATTTCTTTATCCAGTTTATCAATACTCCACAGATATTTATCTATCTGGTGGCCCTTATGCTGGTGATCAACGCCATTCTTGCCATGGGCGTTAAAGACGGGATCGAGCGCGCCGCGAAAACACTGATGCCCATGTTGTTCGTCATGCTGCTGGGATTGGTGATTTTTGTACTGAGCCTGGAGAACGCCTCTCTCGGCTTAAAGTATTACCTTGTTCCGGACTTCAGCAAGGTCGACGGCAATGTGATCAGCAAAGCCATGGCCCAGGCTTTCTTCTCCCTCTCTCTGGGCATGGGTATTATGATCACCTACGGCTCCTACATGAAGCGGCAGGACTCCATCCCCGGCTCCTCCCGCGCAGTGGCCATCACCGACACCCTGGTGGCCTTCACCGCCGGCCTGCTGATACTACCGAGTATCTTCCACTTTAATCCACAAATAGACCCCTCTGAGCTGAGTGAATCCTCCGCAGGCATGATCTTCCAGTTCCTACCCAAGATCTTCCTCGCCCTGCAAGACGGTATCGGCTATGTTGGCGCAAGCGCAGTGGCTGCAACTTTCTTCTTCCTGGTGCTGGTTGCGGCGATCACCTCACTGGTTTCCATAATCGAAGTGCCCATCGCCACCCTGCGTGACGAGCGGCGTATGGAGCGCAAAAAAGCCATCTACCTGATTGCCGGGGTACAATTTGTACTGGCAATTGCTTGCGCCGTATCCTTTGGCATGGTCAACTGGACCACTGATTTTGTGCAACTGGCCGGCACCAACAAGTCCTTCTTCGATTTGGTTGAGATCATCTTTTACGACACCATTTTGCCCCTGAACGGCCTGCTCGTGTGTCTGTTTGTGATCTATAAGTGGAAGAAGGCAAACTTTGACAAAGAGCTGCAGGAAGGCGATGAGAACTTTGCCGGCTCCTTTTCACAGAAATACGTCAACTTCTCCCTGGGCACCTTTATTCCATTGATACTGTTGCTGATTTTCATCAATACCGTGGCCCTGAAGTTTTTTGGACACAGTTTTATCTAGTCATTCGAAGTTTTCATGACCCAGAAAAAGAAAGCGCAAAGACCCAATACCATTGCCCTGAACAAGAAGGCCCGCCACGACTACTTCATTGAAGAGAAGTTTGAGGCGGGTGTGGAAATGCAGGGATGGGAAGTAAAGAGCTGTCGCGAGGGCAAGGCCCAGCTGACGGACAGCTATGTCATTTTTAAAAATGGCGAAGCCTGGCTACTGGGTGCGCGCATACAGCCGCTGCCCAGTGCATCCACCCATTTTGTCACTGAGCCCGACCGCACCCGACGCCTGCTGCTCACCAAGCGAGAGCTGTCCAAACTGATCATTGCAGTGGAGCAGAAAGGCCACACGGTGGTGGCCACCGCGCTGTATTGGAAAGGGCACCTGATCAAATGCGAAATTGCCCTGGCCAAAGGCAAGGCGACGCACGACAAACGCGAAACCGAGAAAAAGCGCGACTGGAACCGCGAGAAACAGCGCCTGATGCGCGCAACACACAAGTAGTGTGCCGTATTAATACCCCGGTATCCAATTAGGTTACCAGGGTAGTACCAGAAGAATAATGACAGGATTTATCATGAGTGCACCTCGAGGACAATTCAGTTCGAATATTGGCTTTTTGATGGCCGCGGCGGGGTCCGCCGTGGGCCTCGGCAATATCTGGGGCTTCCCTACCAAAGCCGCCAGCAATGGCGGCGCCGCCTTTGTGGTGGTCTATCTGTTCCTGGCCTTTGCACTCGCCTATCCGGCCCTGATGGCCGAACTCACCATAGGCCGCTACGCGCGCCGCAATATGGTGCAGGCCCTGCGCACCATCTCCAATGGACCAATCAGCCGTTTCTTCGGCGGCCTCACCGGCTTCGGCGGCATTCTGGTAGCCTCGCTGATCCTGAGCTTTTACGCCATCGTAGCCGGCTGGATGGTAGCGCATCTGGCCGAGCCCTTTGCCACACTGTTCGGCGCTCAGGATGCCGCGCAGTGGCTGACTGGCAGCAGCACCGAGCGCAATCTACTCTTCACCGCCATTTTCAGCGGCCTCACCATGCTGATTATCGCCAGCGGTGTAGAAAAAGGGATTGAGCGCTGGTCCACCCTGCTGATGCCCGCACTGATCATTCTTCTGCTGCTGTTGATTGGCTATGTGCTCACCCAGCCCGGCGCCCTTTCCGGCCTTGAGGTATACCTGATGCCGGACTTCAGCCATTTCACGCCCAAACTGCTGATCTCCGCTTTGGGCCAGGCCTTCTTTTCCCTGTCACTGGGGGTGGGCACTATGCTGATCTACGGCTCCTACCTGAGCCAGCAAGAGAGCCTGCCGCGCCTAGGTGCGCTGGTGACGCTGATCGACGTGGGTATCGCCTTTACCGCCGGCCTGCTGATTTTGCCGGCCATGTACGTTGCCCAGGAAGCCGGCTCACAGATTTTCTCTGCCAGCGGAGAACTGGTCGCCGGACCCGATCTCATTTTACAGGTGCTGCCGGCGCTGTTCGACACCATGGGGGAAGCCGGTATCGTTGTGGCCATCACTTTTTTTGCCCTGATGGTCATCGCCTCTCTGACCTCCTCGATTTCCATGCTGGAGGTGCCGGTGGCTTTCTCCATTGAAAATCTGGGCATTCCGCGACGCATCGCCACCCCCGTGGTGGGCCTGATCATCTTCGGCATCAGCACTATCATCATCACCCACTTCGATACCCTGTTTGGACTGGCGGTCAGCATTAGTACCGAATACGGGCAACCGCTGCTCGGCATCGCCCTGTGTATCTTTGCCGGCTGGGTCTGGCGTCGCGACCAGCTACTCGCCGAGTTAAAGAAAGGTCACCCAGACATTGAAAAGACTCTGTTTTGGAAGATCTGGCCCTGGTATGTACGCATTGTCTGCCCACTACTGATCCTGACCGCCTTCGTACATTCGGTCATATAGGAAATCCCAACCACCCGCTCCCGGCGCCTCCGCCGGGGCCTTTCCCACAGGTTTCTCTTGTCTGAACAGCGACCGGCCTGACTGCCGGGCCAATCCGGCGTATTGCCGGGCCGCCAATTGAGGTATACTGGCACGACACGAGAGTGTTTCCGATCGGGGATGACTTGGATTCGACGCCGGTGACGAAACCTTGGGTGCATGCCGTGATGGCAGCCAATCACGTAAATCCAAAGCTGCATTTTATTAGTTGCCAACGACGACAACTACGCTCTAGCGGCTTAAGCCCGCTAGCAGTCTTCAGCAAGGTTCCAGTATCGCGCTGCAGACTGTAATACAGAACTGGATCGCTGTGAGCCGCGCCTGTCGGGGATCGGTTAAAAACTTCTCAGGCTCGCCTTCTACGTCCTGACCGCCGGGCTGTAGCGGGCTAAATCAATAGACGGAACTAAGCATGTAGAGCCTCTGGCAGAGTGCTGACGGACGCGGGTTCGACTCCCGCCATCTCCACCAAATCGCTGTTTCAGACAGTCCTCAAAAGCCCCGAAAACCTAAAGTTTTCGGGGCTTTTGCTTATCTGACCAATCCCAGTTAATCTAGCGCAACCCCACCTAATCTAGACATTTTTGGTGGGGTTAATTGTGGGGTCGAGCAGATTTGTGCCACTGACCCCACCAAATTGCCAGAGAGCAAGGAGCCATGCGGGGTTGACCCGCAACTCCAGTAAAGTCACAGGGAGACAGGAAAGTGCCCCTATCGGATACCAAAGCGAAGGCCCTCAAGCCCAGAGACAAGAAATACCTGGAGAGCGATTGCAAGGGCCTCTACCTAGAGGTAAAGCCTAACGGCACCAAACGCTGGCTATTCCGCTTTCGCCTGCATGAAAAACGCTGTGATCTAGCGCTGGGGGTGTACCCATCAATCAGCCTTGCCAAGGCCCGTGAAGCTTGTAGAGAGGCCAGGGAGTATGTTGCTCAGGGTATAGACCCCCGCGATGTTAAGCGCGTTCGCAGAGAATCCAGCCTGGAGACCAACCGCAATAGCTTCGCCGCCGTCAGTGAGGAGTGGTATGCCGCCAAGATGGCCCACCTTTCCAGTTCATCAAAAGACCGCGCCACTCTCGCGCTAGAGCGTGACCTAAAACCCTATTTGGGTAAGCGTCCAATCTCTGAAATAAACCCAACTGAAGTGCTGCGCTGCCTGCGCCGTATTGAGAGCCGGGGAACCCTGGAGACTGCCCACCGGGTAAAACGAGTAGCCAGCCAGGTATTCCGCTTTGCGGTGGCCACCGGCAGGGCCGACCGCGACCCCACCACAGACTTGACCGGCGCGCTCACCCCCACCAAGAAAAAGCACTTGGCAGCAATTACCCACCCCGCTGAAGTTGGACGTCTGCTAACTGCCATAGACGAATACCAGGGCACGCCGGTAGTGAGAGCAGCCCTGAAGCTATCCCCTCTTCTATTCTGCCGCCCTGGAGAGCTGCGCAAACTTGAGTGGACCGAAATTAACTGGGAAGCCAGGCAAATTGAATTGCCCAGCAAGAAAATGAAAATGGGGCAGCCGCACATTATCCCGCTTGCAGAACAGTCGCTGGCACTACTGCAGGAACTGGAGCCACTCACTGGCCGTGGCAAATATGTTTTCCCATCAGCTCGCGGGCTGAGCCGCCCGTTGTCTGATAACGGCGTGAGAACTGCGCTCAGGTCACTGGGCTATGACAATGAGACCATGACCGCTCACGGCTTCCGCGCTATGGCCCGTACCCTGCTGGATGAGGTTTTGGGCTTTCGCGTAGACTTCATAGAGCATCAGCTTGCCCATGAAGTGAAAGACACACTGGGGCGCGCCTACAACCGCACAAAGCACTTGGAACAGCGAGCAGCAATGATGCAGAAATGGGCAGATTATTTGTACAGTTTAAAAGCGCAATCAGGGGCTGAGAATGTAGTGACTGTCAAATTTGGAGGGGGCGGCTTGGTGAATTGATTCGAAAAACATCCTGGCCACACCATCGATAACACAAGGAAGATAAATAAAAGAACATATAAGATAGATGCAGGTTAAATATGGCTTTGAAATTTAAGATTAGAGAGTGGCTGATGATAAATGAATCAGCAGAGTACCTATCTGTTCTGACAGGGGAATCATTCACATGGAAGGATATTCTTGCGATTGTCACTGAGGGAAATCTTGATGTTTATTGGGTTTTACAGCATGTGATGGCCGAAAGAACAGCTTTCTATGAGCACACTTCTAAATATATAAACCCCAAAGAAATTAATTTCTCTCAACTGTTTGAAGCTACTAGCAACTTTCTTGGACTTGATAAACCAGAGGGTGATAAATCCTCAGGTAGGCACCACGGCGAGGATAACTGCGACAAGCCTGTGCTCGGGCATCCAGAAGGAGTGGAAGGTCTTTTAAGAGGCAAGCCACCTGAAAGAGTAAGCCTCAACGGCAAGTATAAAATCGAGGATCGGTTTTCAGGGGTAATTGCTGACTACTTCCTTTCACATATTACCAACTCAGGTGGAGAGCTAATCAACTTAGATGGGCACGCTGTAAGCGACTCAAATGGTCAGTACTGGATACTTCTCGAATGGTCTGAACCGATGGGGGATGGACATGAAGGGTACTACTACCCGTCAGGAAGCTTGCCGGAATTAGACCAGTTAGCATTTAAAAGAACAGACCTAGAGGCACTTTTGCGGCAAGAAAGTGAGTCCACAACAGATGGGTTTAACTCTACAATGCCACCTCATTGGGCTCCTCATTTACAAACTCTGGTGAGAGCAGCAAACCACTTTTGGCAAAATGCCGACCCTGATGACCAATCGACCTATCCAAAGCAAAAAGAGGTTGCCAGTTATTTAAGGCAAAGAGGTTTTGAGTCGGAGCGTTTAGCAAATGCAGGTGCTGCAATCATAAAATGCTCTTGGGCGAACAAAGCGCAGTGACATGCTGAAAGTGAGCCACAATCAACCCCTTTCGCCTAGTGACACCTCTTTGGTGTCACACTGACAGGTGTAAGCCTATTTTTTTATCCAAATTTCCTGCATATCTTAAGTGTCAGCCCCAACAAACCCACAGGAGAGCTGACAAGTGCAGACCAATCTAATTAATCAATCAACCATAAACCCTTCCGCCATGTACCGGGCCCGTGACTGCGCCCAGTTCTACTCCATTGGCCTTTCCACTTGGTGGCACTGGACCAAAACAGGCAAAGCCAGACGTGGCACAAAGTTAGGACCAAAGACCACCGTATGGGAAGGGACATACCTACTTGAGCTGAAGCAAAAGCTAATCACTGAAGCCGAAAGCTGCTAAGGGGGGATAGCTATGGAAATAATCAGAACCACCCTGGCAAAGAGCAGTCCCGATATACAAGATAAGCCGAACAATACTAACAACAACACGCTAACTGCAGAACACTCAGCCAGCAAGATTTGGCACCCCCTATCACCTCGCCAAGCGCGAGCGTTGGGAGCTTTGCTCACCGGCCCATGCAGCCGGGAAAAGCTTGACAGAGTGACGGGGGCCAGCAACGGCCCGAATGTAATCATGCAGCTCAGAAACCGAGGAATAAGTATTCAATGCCGAATGGAGAGGCATATAGACCGCGATGGCATTGCAGGGCGTCACGGCGCTTACTGGCTACCTGATAGTGAGCGCCAGCGTATAGTCTCACTTAAGTTGCTGGGGGACTAATGGCTGAATCTGCTAGAGAGCTTTTGCAACGGCTTCTAGCGCGTGGTGATGGTGTGGCGGTCAATCGTGGCCGCCTTACCTTAGCCCCTGCCAGTGGCTGCCCTGTGCCCGCTGAATGGCTTTCAAAGCATGAGCAACCCCTTATCATCGAAGTTGCCCGTTTAGCCAGTGTCGAGGCCCTGGAGTATATCGGCTACTCAGTGGGAAATTATGGCCCTCGAAAAAATGGGGGTGTCACTCTCCAATTTCGCAGCCTCCTCAATGGGCATGATTGGTATGCAATATTCAACGCTTACACAACGCGAGCACGCACCACTAAGCATGGTAAGGCGGGTAGCCCTCTACCCAAAGGGCGTTTCCGTATGGGCAAGCGCTCTAGTTTCCTAAAGTTCTGGGGTCGTACCGGGCAACGAATGCCAAAGAGTTTTGATGCCTTTGGCGATTACATGGGGAAATTGCGAAGTCAGGTATTTACCGGGATTCCGGTAAAAACAGAGCGATTAAATGCAGCGACCCTTGCCCCACTTTACATTGAACAACAACAGTTACCTTCTTGTGAAGAGCTGAATGCCTCGGTTAACTTACGGGTAAGTTCCGGGTTAAATCCGGGTAAGGTCCGGGTAAATTTTCCGGGTAAGCAATTGGCGCAACCCCAACAGCCACGGGGCCTACAGCCTAATCAAACTACGGGTGATGCAAACTGCGGTAATACGGTAATAAGGGAGTGCGGGTATAAGGGAATCCCCAAGCCCCCTAAAGAACAGACCAATGAAGAGTGGCTGGAAGAATATGGACGCGCAGGCTGATTCAAGAGTGCCTGCTAATCTGCCCAGGATTAAAGTCAACGATTACAACAACAATAATTGGCACAATATTCAACGTTCAGAGTTGAAAGTTGTTACAATGAACACGCATACTGGTTGCGCTACGGCAACCTCCGTAGCCGGGATTGACAACCCGTAACTACAAGGCGCCAAGAAGACGCCACCAGCGGTATGCGTCTTTTTTTATGCGCGAAACCTCCTTGTTATGGTGGGGTATTCGGGGGGCTTTCGGGCCCGCCGTTTCCTTGTAGCGGTATTGTCAACCCGTTTACCCCGCCACCCAATTGAGATTGACAACTCCCTGGTGGCGGAACTCGCTATACAAGGAGGCTATTATGCCAAATCACTCTGAAACTGTGCCTTATTACCGAGTCGATTCATTGTTGACCAAAGCATTCGACACCGCATCCCTCGGTATTGAGCACGCAAACCGATTCCGTGCATTGTTCTTTGCCATTACCCGTATACCCGATAATCCAAAGGCCACGTTGGAGTTAGCACAAGCCGGTATGGAGTTAAGCGATATCTATCATAGCTGCTTCAGTTCTGAACAGAATCTGCTCAAGAGGCGTCAAGAAGAGGATAAATGATAAGCAATAGCTACTCCTGTTGCAGCCAAATTATTAAGAAATATTATGGTTGCTTGCTGCTAAGCCGCCTCAACAGGTATTCAGAATTGTTGAGAAAAGTTGAGGTACCTTTTTAGCCGGGCAGGATTACTGAGGAATACTGAGGTGGTTTCTAAGCGTCGGATGCACCAATATCAATCGCTCACAAGGCTACTAAAAAGGCTCAGAGGACCGCAGGAGCACTTTCAGCAGGGGGTATGCACATGCTCCTCAGGGTTTTGTGACCAGTACGCGCGCTAGTAGCGCCAGGGGAGAGCAGGACCTAATCGGCTTGATTTTAAGCCGGACTCTTTGCAGACGGTATCTGGGCCAAAATGTAAATTTACACCTTGAGTCAGTGAAGCCTCTTATTCACCACCGACCCGTCCCTTTGCTACACCCTGGCAATCTGGCTACATTTTGACCTAAGCCAGAATCCTGGCTTAGCTTGTGCGC
Organism: uncultured Microbulbifer sp.; assembly: GCF_947489355.1. Taxonomy (GTDB): domain Bacteria; phylum Pseudomonadota; class Gammaproteobacteria; order Pseudomonadales; family Cellvibrionaceae; genus Microbulbifer. Next base: position 40,534 of record NZ_CANLDD010000006.1, read on the forward strand.
GACATAGGCACGTATTATCAGCACCTATTCGGCAGGCAAAGCGTGCAAATCTTCGGAGTTAAAACTGTGCTTGAGACTTCCTTTAAACTAAGGACACGTCTTGTAATCAAATAAAATTGATCATCTCCAAATTATATAAGCCTGTAATCGCACGTATATATATTTTCCCAGCAAGGTTTTGTATTCTCTCTTCTTGGCGCCATCAAAAAAAGGAATAGAGCAGTGGGACACTACGAGCAGCCGAAGCCCTACTACTTGAAAGACCGCCGCGAGGTGGCTATTGACAGGTTTGTATCAAAGGAGAATCTCACCAAGGCCGATTACTTAGCGCTGAAGGTAGTCGATCAAGTAGAGGCAACTCTCGACAAATACCGCCAAGAATCTGTCACCATGTCGAAAAAAGAGGTAAGGAATGAGGAGCATGACTCCACCCGGCTTGGCGAGTTCATGGAGAAGAATGGGAAACCTCACCCTGGTGGTAACTGTGATGCACACGCCATTGTTTCAGGGGGCCACTCAATGGCCACACCGCTCAGAGCTATCTTGGCCCGCGTGAAAATTAGGATAGATGACATAAGAAATGGCACATGGCTTCCCAGAAGAACTGCTGACACTCCTCACCCCAAAATGCCCGCTGCTGTCCCCCACTCCCGCATCCATAGAGTGGGTTATTACACATGGCTGGAAGAGGAATTTGACACATTAGATATTAGCAATCTAACGGAAGAGGATGTTGAGAAGGTGCTTAGAGGAATCGAATACGACCTCAAATTCTCTAGCTTTCCGCACTATGTTATGTTGCCCGCTAACGAAGTACGTAAACAAGTTGGAGTTTAGTGTGGAAATCTACAAAGTATCTGCCAATCTCAGCGACTACATGGCCCCGAATTTTGACATCGATGAGGTTGAAGAAAAACGCGGAGATGATGACTTTATTATCGATACAAGGCCCGCAAAGTATGCCGACGATTGGGTGCCACTGGAGATTGAATTCAGCATTGATGATGGCCACCCTACGATTCCCGCGCTATCTAAGTGGCGAAACTATCTAGTATTGCACGAATCGGCATATAAAGTCCTAGAGGGAGTGCTAGGCCCCTATGGTGAGCTTCTGCCATGCTCTCATCAAGGTGCGAAGTTTTACCTATTCAACCCACTTACATTTGCCGAAAACTTGGGCGCTGTAGTGCCCAGATCTGTCACGCGGTATGGAAACTTACTCTCAGGCATTGAATTCGATAAGACCAAACTCAAGGATGTGCCAATTTTCAGGACTAAAGAATCGTATATCAGCATTTATTGTACTAATGCCCTCAAAGATACAGTTGAGTCCGAAAAACTTGATGGGCTATTGTTTAGCCTTAAGCTAACACCCTACTAGAGCTACCCTCTCCCACTACTGGCCTGGAAAGTAAAGACAGCTTATCTGCTTCGCTACTGGGCCCTAGCCTGAGAATACTTGAAGTTTACTTTTATCTAAAACTCTACATTTCGGACAAGAGTTTCCAGCATAATGATTTTTACAGCGCACACAAAATATTCTTGTATACTCATCCGGAAAGCATAAAGGACATTCCTTTGTGACAAATTGTCGCTTGCAAGATAAGCAGCACTTTTTGATATTCAATTCTTTATCTTCTGAGTTTAGCCTGAATCTATTCCCTTCTTCTTTAACGCTTCCGCCCATTGTCTCATGGGTATACTTAGAGCTAGGGTTCGTTGAAGAACCAGTTTTCTGGTGCTTAAATATTTCACCATTTGCATTTATAGGTTCAGTTACCCAAAACTCTGAGTCATGCCAATTTTTCAAATCAGAGATGTCATTCTCAAGTTTTGACTTTAGCGTTGCAGATAGACTCTCAAGTTTTTTCCTTTCATTAGCGTGATAGAGCCATTTTTTTGCATCTAGTTCCTCTGTTATCCACCCCCGTAAAGCAGCCTTATAAGTAATTCCGCTTTCCCCCATACGCTCAATTAAAGATGCATATTGCGACACATCAAACTCCAGGTGGCCTGCTATTTTACCAGGGTAGTCTTCTGGGGCTATTGCGGTACGCTCTCTATAAATTACATCGATAAGCAACTCATGGTTTTGTATAGCCGCCACGAGCGTATAAGGGACAGAAAACTCTTTGTACTCACTCACAATGGGATTCGAGGCGCTAGTTATGGGTATTGAATCTCTGAATAGCTCTCCGTCTCTGGATAGCTCCACAGTTCCAATATAGTCAGGAAGGGCCAAGGGCTCATTTTTTGTACAAAGTAACATTTGCCTTAGCATTTGAGCACAGACCGACTCGAAAGATAGGTCACACTCTTTTTCAGCCACTATTTCAGCTCGGCTGTCATGAGCAAAGTGCCACTCCACTTTCTCACCAAGCCTAGCGACAACACTCTGTCCACAGGAGGGGCAGACACAATTACAGCTACGCCCACGTGACACATCTTCAACACCACAAAGTTCGCCACTCTCTCTATTTACCGCAAATGGTATTAGCGTACTCATAACCCTATGACTCACATTTCCTTATCTGTCGCCAATTATGACAAATAAGCTCATCTTGAAACTACATGGAGTAAACCAGAATTTCGGCCCTTTTTAGGACTAAAAAACTACCCTATCGAGCCACACCCTAGGGCAGCCCTCTAAAGCCTCCTATCGGACTGGCATTTGCTGACACTCACCTGCTAGGCATATCAAGTGCAAGATTTATCCACAATCAAGGGAGCCGCTAATCTGTTGACATCGATAAAGGTTTTTTTAACTTCACAAGCAGCATCGGCCAATAACAGTCTTTCTTTTTCAAATAAGTTGTGGCGTCAAAAGAGAATTTGGAGGGCAGGCAGTAAGCGAGAGGGGTGAAATAGATGAGAAGAGTTGAGGTGCCTCCCGGGCTGCATAGAAATGCTGAGGTAACTCCGTCGTTTAGGAGAGCCGACGTCAACCCATCCTTCCAAATTACCAAATCTATTAACTTTGTTTACCATTTAACATAATCTGGTATCATTTATATTGCTCAAGCACCAAACCTTACCGCGGATAGACTAAAAATGAGCCAGCAATCTCTCTCACCTACGGCTAAACAAGCCCTCTTGGAATTAATTAGCCTAGGGGTCAAAGGGGATTCAAGCAGTTTTGCCATGGCTGGGCGCGTCCTAGCCAGCAAGCTGAGAACGTCAGACTCCGATCTTGCATTAGCAATTTCCAGCAGGCTAGGAGAAGCTTCCGCTACAAGAGCTGCGCAGTATTCTGCGCCAGTAGACCCAGATAGTAGACAAAAATTGCTATTAGAAGAGTTCCCCGTCGACATAAAGACCAAACCGGTTTGGCCTGAATCGATTGAACAGTCAATTCAGGCAGCCCTGAGGGAGCGTAACTGCGCGGACATACTCATTGATGCAGGCTTAACTCCTACACGCTCATTGTTATTTGAAGGGCCTCCAGGCTTAGGGAAAACGATGAGCGCTCGCTGGCTAGCTAGCCAACTCAATCTACCGCTTCTGACGTTGGATCTATCAACAGTCATGAGCAGCTACCTAGGTAAAACCGGCAGCAACATAAGAGCCGTCTTACAATACGCTCAGCAGCGACCATGCGTTTTATTGCTTGATGAATTCGACTCAATTGCCAAACGCCGCAATGATGACAGTGACATTGGAGAACTGAAGAGGCTGGTAACGGTATTGCTTCAGGCCATTGATGACTGGCCTCACACATCGCTTCTAGTTGCCGCGACAAACCATGCTGAATTGCTAGACCCAGCAATTTGGCGGAGGTTCGATGCCGTTATTACATTCAAGGAAGCAACCGCTGAGGCATACCAAGAGTTTCTTCTTCAAAAAAATTGCTCTGAAGTTGTTTCGCAATGGGTTGGCAAGCGAATTAACCACTTCTCATTCGCAACACTGGAAAAGAAGGTAGATACGGCAAAAAAGCGCTCCCTGCTTGAAAGTCGCCCCTTTATTGAAGAGCTTCTGTACCTTCTAGAGCTGAGCATAGATGACTATCTCAGAGAGACCACTTCAAAGAGCGAAAGAGACTTAAAGATAGTAAATTTACATCGAGATGGTTATTCTCAACGAAAAATAAGTGAAAAACTAAAGATATCACGCCCTACGGTTAAGCGGGTTCTCGAATCATTAAAGGAGTAAAGTTATGCCAAAAAGAAACATATTGCTAGGATTTGGTGAAACACTAACCCGACCTATAGAAAGAAAAAAAGGAGGGGGAGGAAAATCCCACCCATATACGTACTTAGAAGCTAGGAAGAGGCTACTACAACAACAAGCAAAACTCTTGGAGCGTATCAATACCGTCCCGGATACTGCAGCTCCGGAAGGGATTTACGTAGCAAGATTTACGTTACACCCAGCCTACCTAGCAAAATCATATCATCCTGGAAATTTATTACGGAAATCTAGCCTACAAGATGTAGGTAGTAAGCGTGTAGTTATCACACCCGAAAAAACACAAAAGAAAGGTCAACCAACTCAGGAACTCACTAGCTGTCTTTATGTAGCTGGAAAAGCAGCAAGTTTCAAAGATCTATATCGCAGGCTAGAGAAAAACACACTTAGCGCTAATGAAAAGAAACAAATAATTCAGTTTGAAGAAATTGATTTCTTTGAGCCTGAAGACAAAATTCGCACGCTGCAAGATGGGGAGCACCAACTGCTCGATGTGGCGTTACACACCCCATTTGAAGACGCCATCGCAATCCTAGATGGGTTCAGCAAATATGTCGCACAACTTAATGGACATACAGATCTAAAAAGACGACTTTCAACTGGCGGAATAACTTTTGTTCCAGTTGAAATTCCTTCTGCTCAAACTAGTCAACTCGCTGCATTCACAACGCTCCGAGTGCTCAGGGGGATGCCAGAGCTACGGATAAACGAGCCATCCGTCACTCGCCAAATAACTAGCAATAATTCACTACAACCACCGACAGAAAACGCTGTAAATCAAAGTGTTTCAGTAGCTGTTTTTGACGGGGGACTGGGCACAAATGCCCTAGAAAAATGGTGTAAAGAAGAAGTTTTCACGTCAGAAATAGGAACAAATCCCGAGTTTCTTCACCATGGTAATGAAGTCACTTCGACAATTCTTTTTGGTCCGATGAAAACAGGTCAAACCACCCTTCCTACGCCCCTCTGTAATATCGACCACTATCGAGTGCTGGACCCAACTATTGGAAATCACCCGGATCTTTATGACGTGCTCCATCGAATTAAAGAGGGGCTTGCAAAAAAGCAATACGATTTTGTAAACCTAAGCCTAGGCCCCCGTCTACCAATCGATGATGAGGATATTAACCCATGGACAGCAGTTCTCGATCAAGTTTTATCCTCAAGCCGGAGTCTGATGACTGTTGCGGTCGGCAATGACGGAATGTTAACAGAACCTTTAAATAGAATTCAGCCGCCATCTGATATGGTGAATGGATTCGCAATTGGAGCAAGCGATTCCAGAGGGGCTAATTGGGCTCGAGCCCCTTATAGCAGTGTTGGCCCAGGTCGAAGTCCTGGATTCATTAAACCGGATGCGGTTTGTTTCGGTGGTTCCGAAAATGAGGGGTTCACAGTTTACAATCCTCTTGCGGGAGGAATAAGTCATACATACGGTACAAGCTATGCCGCACCTCTTGCATTGCGTCACGCTATTGAATTGTTTTCGGAGGTGGAGCTGGCTGCTCCTATAACCGCAAAAGCTCTGCTTATACATTGTGCAAATGCGAGCGTACACCCGCGCAACGAGGTCGGCTGGGGGCACCTACCATCCGAGTTGAATTCCATTATCGAATGCGACGATAGCGAGGCGACGATTATTTACCAGGGGGAGCTAGTACCCGGTGCGGTAATGAGGGCTACGATTCCTTACCCAGAGGTCGAAATTAAAGGCAATGTCACTATTAAGGCAACACTTTGTTACCTTTGCGATGCAGATCCAGAGCACCCCATTAACTACACTCGCAGCGGTTTAGATATTACCTTCCGTAAGGATGAAGACAAAGCCCAGCCGTTTTTCAAACTTCGAGATCAATATCAATCTGAACAGGAAGCGCGAGGAGATGCGCACAAGTGGGAAACAACTTTACATGCATCTAGAACGTTTCAGCGTCAAACTCTCTCAGAACCGTGCTTCGACATCGACTACCAGATTCGTGAGCAGGGGCGAGGGGTAGACTACAACGACTACCCACCGTTACCCTACTGCCTAGTGGTCACGGTTAGCGCTAAAAATACTCCAGAGGTATACAACGGTATACGTCAGCAATACCAAACTCTACAACCTGTGAAGCTGAGGAATCAAATCCCGATTACTATTCAGGACTTTAACTAACCGTGTTTAGCAAAAGGATAGGCGTACTGGTTACATCCCCAAGTATGGTTCCAGCAGCAGGGCAGTTCTGCTGCCCCAGCACCGGGCCCTAGCCTGAGAATGCCTGAGGTCCACCACAGGCCAAGGCCCTAAACCTCAGCCCTTTTTAGGGACTAAAGAAACTAACCCCACCAAGCGACCCTACGCCCAAGGGCGGCCCTCTCTAACCCGTTATTTCGGCGGGATTGGCTCTTGATGACGCTCAGCAGCTAAACGCCCTCTGGGGAAGGTTTTTCCACAATCAAGGCAACCGCCCCCTGTTGACAAATGTTGACATCGATAAAGGTTTTTCACGTCAGTATGGGCCCCTGGGAAACCTGCCAAAGCGTATCGTAAAGCCAGCCCGGAGTGCAGCAGGGCTCATTAATTAGCGCGCCAAGCTGGGGGGTTACTTTGCTCAAGTGGTGGGGTTATTTGTGGGGTTTTGGAGCACAGATAGCCAAGAACCAAGAAAATACGGGGCCTACAGCCAGATTTTCGACTCCCGCCATCTCCACCAAATCGCTGTCTCAAGCAGCCCACAAAAGCCCCGAAAGCGTTGAGTTTCCGGAGCTTTTGCTTATCTGACCAATCCCAGTTGATCTAAGCTAACCCGTCCAAATCCAGCCTCAAGTGGACGGGTTATTGAACGGGTTGATTGCAGTGCGACCGTCCAACCCGTCCAAATTCTATGGAAGGTGAGCTATGCCGCTGTCTAACACTAAGGTCCGCGCCCTCAAGCCCCGCGAAAAGAAGTACATCGAGTCCGATGAAAAAGGGCTGACCATCGAAGTCACTCCCACCGGGGCCAAGCGCTAGGTATTCCGTTTCCGCGTCCACGGCAAGCGGCCGGAAATGGCTCTTGGGCTTTACCCTGATGTAAGCCTAAAGCGCGCCAGAAAACGCCGTGATGAAGCTCGGCAACAGGTTGCCGAAGGCATAGACCCCCGCGATATAAAACGCACCCGCAAAGAGTCAGCCCTGGAGGCCAATCGCAACAGCTTTGCCGCCGTCAGCGATGAATGGTTTGCCACCAAGATGGCCCACCTTTCAAGTTCATCCAAGGACCGCGCCACCCTCGCTTTAGAGCGCGACCTGAAACCTTACCTGGGCAAGCGCCCCATCTCCGAAATAAACCCTCCCGAATTGCTGCGCTGCCTACGCCGCATTGAAAGCCGGGGAACCCGGACCGCCCACCGGGTGAAGCGGGTAGCCAGCCAGGTATTCCGCTTTGCCGTTGCCACTGGGAAAGCCGACCGCGACCCCACCACCGACCTAAATGGCGCCCTCACCCCACCAAGAAAAAACACCTTGCGGCAATTACTGGCCCGGTAGAAGTTGGACGCCTGCTAACCGCCATAGACGAATACCGGGGCACCCCAGTTGTAAGAGCAGCCCTCAAGCTGTCCCCTCTTCTATTCAGCCGCGCATTATCCCGCTAGCTAAACAGTCGCTAGCATAACTGCGAGAACTGGAGCCACTCACAAGTTGCGGTAAATACGTTTTCCCATCAGCCCGAGGCAAGAGCCGCCCACTGTCTGATAACGGTGTGAGAACCGCGCTCAAGTCGCCTGGCTATGACAATAAAACCATGACCGCCCATGGCTTCCGCACTATGGCCCGCACCTTGCTAGATGAGATTCTGGGCTTTCGCGTGGACTACATAGAACACCAGTTGGCTCATAAAGTGAAGGATACCCTGGGGCGCGCCTACAACCGCACCAAGCACCTTGAGCAGCGGGCAGGCATGATGCAGGAGTGGGCGGATTACCTCGACAGCCTCAAAGCTAGCGAGAAAGCAGGGAATGTAATCGCAGCGAACTTTAGCAATCGATAACACACAATTGAATTTCAGCGCCTAGGGTAGCTCCCCAAAAGCCGCAACCCTTGACGGCCTGGGGCTGAATCTAAACAAGAGGTTCTCTTTAAAGAAGGAGGACTATGAGCAACGCAGCTATTTATAAAACATGGCTATCTATTGAGGATACGATTGCGTTTTTGACCGGCGAGCTAGGATTTAATGTTACCCTCCGTGATATGTACGCACTTTCTTCTGAGCGACAATTCCCGCTATGTCTCAAGGTTTTTCCCGACCAGTCATTGGCAGAGCCACCAAAGCGAAGATGGGAGATTGAAAACTTCTCGGTTGCCGAGCGCACTTCAGTATTGGGTCATCGGAAAGAGTACTACCTTGAGGGATGGGTAACCGACTCAAAGAAGGTTCATGGCGGAATTTTCATTATACCAATGAGGATAATTGATGACCTTTCTTTCTATTTCCATCAGTTGTCCTGCGGAGAAAACTCAGATTTTCCCAGATTATTATCTTATATAAAATATTCTATTTCCAATGGTATCAAGCTATATCATTTATAAAAAAGCCTGAATATCATTATTCAGGATTTTTTATAAATGGTTAGAACTAAACCAATAGATTTCAAAATCTATTACATCATGCCACCGATAGCTAGAGTAAACAACTGATAATTAGTTGAAAAATAGAACTCATAAAGTGGGATACCCCAATTTATACCCCTGAACACTTAACACCAACCCTGACCAGTTGAATTATAGCGAAATATTATATTCTTCTCTTACTTAGACTAGCAATATTGTTTAACTTCTTTCAAGAATTTATTACCTCAAATAAATCTTTCAATTAATTGACATAAAGATCATAACCAACCTTTCTGTTTGGCAATACGAGCCGCTTCAATTCTATTTTTAGCACCTAATTTTGAGGTCGCTTGGGATAAATAATTTCGGACAGTTCCAGCAGACAAATATATTAAATCAGCAATTTCTTTGGTTGAATTCCCCTCTAATGAAAAGCGTAATACTTTACGCTCGTTGTCGCTCAGCGGATCATCGGCGGCCCAAGCTTCTGTCACTAACTCAGGGGCAACAATGACTTTTCCAGCATGAATTTTTCTTACGGCATCGGCTAGTGAATCAGAAGGGGCATCTTTGAGCAGGTAGCCCCTTACCCCTGCATCCATTGCTCGACGAAGGTAACCGCCACGCACGAATGTCGTTAAAATCATCACTTTGGCAGGGTGATTAATCAACTGTAATTCCTGAGCTAATTCTATCCCAGTCATGCTAGGCATTTCGATATCAGTCAAGATGATATCGATCGAATGTTGCTGAGATCTCACTAGCGCATCCTTGCCATTTTCCGCTTGTTCTACGACTTCAAAGTCTTCTTCCATATCAAGTAACGCAGATAAAGCGCCAAGTACCATAGATTGATCTTCAGCGATGAGTATTTTAATCATTAATTTTATCCATTAGTAACATTCATCAAGGTTGTTTTTACATCGCTAGTTTTGCTTTGCTCGGGAAGTGTTAACGTAAAGATAAGTTGGGTATTAGGAGTGTTTTTTACCGCCATTTTACCACCTAGTTGATCAATACGTGTGCGCATATTTTGCATACCCGATTGCTCATTCTTGGTAATGATTTGTCCTTGGTCGCTTATTGTCAAAGTTAAGTGAGTTGCCACTTGTTTTAAGTCGATCCAGACTTTTTCTGTTTCAGCATGACGAATAACATTCGTTATCGCTTCGCGGATAATTAATGCTAATTCAGATTCAAATTTTATCGGTAAAGATTCAACTTCGATATTGACGATTAATTCTATTTTAGCTGCTTGTGTGGCAACTTTAATTTGTAGTAACTCCCCGTTAATTGTTGCGACATTATAACCTTTTACAGCATCTCTAACTTGCGCTAACGTCTTTCTGGATAATTCTTCAACGGATTTGATTTCAGTTTTTATTTTTTCCAACGATATTCCTTTATCAATCATTTTACTGGACAGTTCAGACTTTAGAGTGATGACTGATAAGCTATGACCTAATAAGTCATGTAAGTCTCGACTAATACGTTCTCGCTCTGCAATTTTAGCTAATTGTTTGGCCTCTTGCTGTGATTGTTTTAATGCTTTATTTTTTTTCAAAACCTCAGAATGATGAATATTTAGCAAACCTAAGGTTATTGACATAAAAATTGCAGGTATCCAAAAATAACTCGACTTGTCGGCTATAACTGCATACAAGGCGGTGAATGCCAATACAAGTAAAAGCGATAAAAATGCTTTTCTCTTATGATAAAATTCTCCGCTAAACGCAGCAGCATATACGAAAAAAACATTTGCTCCAAAAGTAATTTCCGACAAACCAATACCAATTAAGAAAATAGCAGCAATATAAAAAGGTAATTCATTCTCCTGAACTGAAAATGCTCGAAAATACAACACTAAAAAGGTAAAGAATCCAGAAACAACAATCGCCAATTCAACACCATGCACAGGACTCAAATACAAATTACCAAAGAATAAACTTAAGACAAGTAAATTGCTATATACTGAATAACCTATATCTTGACCTTTCGGAATTAAGAAATGATGTATTTTAAGCAATAAATTCATGCGATTCCTGATGGTTTGTTTAACGTTAAAAGACTGCAGTATATCAAGTTAGGGTTTCGGTACAGCCAATTTATTTGTAGTTATTGTGCTATCACTGAAACAGCGGTTAATTTATCTAGTGCTATGCGACCAGATAATATAACCATTTCAATATTTTTAAGTTCAGTGATATCTTGCCAAGGCTGACCATCTACTAATAATATATCTGCAAATTTTCCAACTTCTATCGTACCCAATTCGTCAGATTTACCCAAAGCCTCAGAACCATTTTTTGTTGCTGCAATCAGGGCTTTAACATCAGGAAGACCAGCATTAACCATGCGAGATAGCTCTTTGCGGTAGCTATTTCCATTTTTCATTTCGACGGGGGAATCTGTACCGACACCAAACGTTATACCTGCGTGATTTAAAGCGGCAATATTTAAATGTCCTTGTGGCTCTCTCCCCAATGTTGGTACATAGACGATATTATTTTCCACTATTTTTTGCATGGTTGTTGTTTCAATAAGGTTACCGTGGCGTATGCCATGTTCAATGGTCGTAATACCAGCAGCAATGGCTTCTTCAGTTTCTTCAGGTGTGCCAGTATGTACAGCGACCCAAAGCCCATGTTTACGTGCTTCACTGGTTATAGCTTGCAAAGTTTCATTGGATATACGCGGCATGACAACGACGCCTTGCTCATCGGTATGGCTCTGGTAGACAACTTTGACACCATCTATGCCTTTTTTGGCTAATGCTGCAATTTGCTGTTTTACATAAACAGGATCATCAGACTGTACTGTCATATTTTCAAGTACCCAGCTTGAAATTCTTTTGTTTTGGCTTGGATGTCCGTCTTTAATGGTAAATATTGGTCCAGCAATGAACAGCCTAGGTCCTGCAATATTTTGCTCGCTAAGTTCTTCTTTAAGTTTGAAAATTGCTGGCATAACATCGCCAAGAGTTCGATAACTGGTAATTCCAGCGGCGATTAATTCTTGTCGAACACTTGGTAAAAAACGTAGTTGGTCCCAGAACATAGCTGGTATACCTTGTCTATTCCCTTCTGCTTTTGCACTTAATATATGACCATGTAAGTCAATTAGCCCTGGTATAATACCTTTGCCCGTTGCATCAATGTGGATAGCGCTTTTTGGTATTTTACAAGCACCACCAATACAAGAAATTTTTCCGTTTTCAACTAAAATCCCTGGATTTTTTACCGCTTTTTCACTGGTACCATCAAATAACTGTCCATTGGCAATCCACATACTTTGCTGTGGATTTTGCCAAACATATAAATCTTTTTGATAGGCAATCATAAAAATAGCGCTGATAAATATGATCAGTAAGGTGAAATAGATAAAGAATTTTTTCATAATAATAATCACTAAAAATTGGATAATTCTGTAACTTATGGTTATTTAAATTACGGTTATTATATCGGTTAAATTTATTTTGAATAAACTAAATTAGCATTGGATAAAGTACCGTGAGAGCCGTTTGAAACAATATGTTGCTGCTTGGCAACTCCTTGAATGCTTAAATCACCAGCATCATTCATTTCCATCACTATACTTTCAACTTCAACATCTAAGTTGGCGTTGCCTGCACCATTAATTATCACTATTAATTTATCAGCCTTGATAGCTAGATCTTTGATATCACCAGCGCCATTGGTGGTTACGAGCATTTGCTGGGTGTTTAAGGTATTAGTCCCGGTTAATTCAACAGAGCCTGAGGTACTGATACTATTAAGCTGATGATAATGAACAAAAACCTGCACAGATTCCCCGCGATGTGAGCCTTTAGTGGTAATGAATAACGTCTCATTTTCAATTTTGGTAATGACATCTGTTATTGGCATGCCTGATACTTTAACTTCTAGTTTTTGGTTACTTGCTTGAGTGATAATAACTTCAGCAAGTCCTGATATTTCTAATGCGGTAAACTTTCCCACTTCTCGGAATTCAGTTTGAGATGCAAATACAGAACAAACGGTTTGTATAAGCGCTAAAGCTAATACGATTGATTTGATAATATATTTCATGGCTGGTTTTATAGTTAATGGGCAGTGAGATTAGTTTGCCCGATATAAAGTGTAAGCGTTAGAGAGCTTTGTCATGAGTTAAAATGACAAATGTCATATTGTAGTGAATGAGGACAATCTGCGCCGGTTTTATAGTTTAACCAAATATCATTATTATCCAGAGGAAAGTGCCTAATTGAAGCATGATAATGAAGTTTATTTTATGCATTAGTTCAGACCAAATCTGACACATCTCCTTGAAAAGAAGGGGTTTACCGGTTTTGATGAAGGTGACAAAACCTGAAGCCAAAACCAAGGATAAACCCCATGATTCATACTAACGATCGCATCATTAAACACAAGACCGGTCTGCTCAATCTGGCGGAAGAACTCGGCAATATCTCCAAAGCCTGCAAGATGCTCGGCGTATCGCGAGACACCTTCTACGTTGGGACATTCAAAGGTGTTGGACGTGTATACCAGCAGACCTACGTTGACACCTACGCAAAAGTGACACACTGCAAGCTGTATACAACAAAGACGCCAATCACTGCAGCAGACCTTCTGAATGACCGTGTGCTGCCATTCTACGCTTCGCATGAGCTACCTGTGCTGCGTACCTGACTGATCGTGGCACCGAGTACTGCGGCAAGCTGGAGCAGCAAGATTACCAGCTGTATCTAAGTGTGAATGAGATTGAACATACGAAGACGAAAGCCCGGCATCCACAAACGAATAGTATCTGTGAGCGATTTCACAAGACTATTCTGCAGGAGTTTTGTCAGCCGTCACTACGACGCAAGATTTATGGCTCGCTGGAGGATCTGCAGATGGATCTAGACGTATGGCTCAATTATTACAATAATGAACGAACCCACCAAGGCAAGAAGTGCTGTGGCCGTACGCCTGTACAAACGCTTGAAGATGGCAAAAAGATCTGGATGGAAAAGTTCGTGAACTGAACCTGACCTGACAGACCACCGTCAGAAAAACCGGTAACTGTCAGATCAAGTCTGAACTACTACACTTTAACTTACTTCGCCAATTGATAATGGGAGGCGGAATATCGTATCAATATTTCACTCTACGTCCGATCAATCAACATTAAGCAGACTTTAGAACGGAAACCACCTTCGAATCTTCAGAGTGATTTAGATTTAACACAGCAAGAAGCTTTTCATCACCTCTATCATGAATCTCAGACCCATAAATAAAGTAATTAACTGAATCTTCGAGCGCCTCACCCTCATGGAAGGTTGTAACTACCTTAGTCACTAACTCCGTACCATGTTTCTCATCGAAATGATAAATTAATTCATCAATTTCGTCGTGCAAATATTCTGAGAATTTTCCCACACAAACAAAATTAGCCACTCCATCAGACAACAATTTTTCAATCAGGCCGCTATACAAAATTTCTTGCGCACCGCTTTCTGACCATGCCGTTAATAAAACAACAGTAAACTTATCTTCCTCAACATTCAGTTTCGCTTGATACAAATCCAAAACAACGACCTTACGATCATTTGAGCTTGTGAACATCATGAGTTTATCCTTCCTTGCAATATTTTCTGTATATTATTCTTGAATGTATTAATTTCAGTTTCCAGATGTTGAATACGTCGCAACTGCTGCCTCTGTATTACATCTTTTGGTAAGCTCTCCATTCCGGGCCGAACTGTAGGGTTATCCCTAAACTCTCTGAGCTTTTGTTCATGCCTAGCTATTTGCTTTTCAAGAGAACGAATTGCTTTTTGCTGCTGAGGAGAAAGCTCAACTTCTTTCTTCCCAAAAATTTTTTTCCAAAATTGTTTGGAAAACAGCGCTCTGAGTGCGCTTGGGCTTAAGGGCGGACCAATACCCCAAACCATTTCAACTTCTTCTCCATTAATTAGTATCGTGCTACCATTCCCGTCTTGTGCACAGGGATTACCGGCCGCCCTTTGATCAGCACAACTAGCGGTTACAACGATTTCCTCCTGCTGTTCTTCAGCTTCTTTCTTTGCATCCTTGTCATCCTGACTTTTCTGGCTGATTGGTGCAGAAATACTACCTCCACCCCAACCGCCATTGAAGCTATCCCAGTTATCGTAGCCACCGCCGAACAGTGAACTTGACCATAGCCAGGAAAAGTCAGGCTCATGATAATATCCGGTTACGGTAACCTCTTCCATCCATACAAAACCGCTAGGGTCTGTCAAACTGAGAGGGTTATTCATGACATAGCTGTAACGGTTCCAGCTTTGGCTATGGGTTGGCGCCTGCACAATCGGGTCAGGGCTTAAGAAACGGCCAAGAATGGGGTCATAGATACGCCCGTTCATATGGATCAGACCGGTACGGTCCAGCTGCTCATGGTTGGTAAAACCGCGATTGGTGCTAAGGCCTTGAGCCGCTAAAAGCTCTTCAAACTCACTTTCGCTAATATCTCCCGACCAATCGCCACTTCTGCGGCTGCCGTAGGGGTCATACGCAAAGGTTTCCAATGTACCTAACAACAGGCTGCCTTCGGCATCGGTGATTTTCTCCACAGACCCCAAGTGATCGCGATGCAGATATTCCACCGTATTGATGGAAAGCCCGGCGTGATCGGTGGCAGTCACCAGGATAATCGTATCGCCAATCCGGGTTTTCTGTATCCGCTTGTACTCCGGATCATTGCCCGGCAGGAAATCCTCAAAGGGACCAACAATAAAGGTTTTATCGGTTACCAGCTGTTGCTGGCCCTCATCCCAGTAGCTGCTTTCGCGATAGAATCGCTGGCCGCCCGGGCCATAGCTGAAGCGGTCGCGGGCCGTGGGGGTTTGTGTGGTCTGGCTGTCGCCTACTACAATTTCTGTAGGTAGCCCCCTGGCATTCCAGCTGATCCATTTATCATCCCCGGTTGCCGCGTCATAGCGCACAATTGCCCCATTTTGGTTATACCGGAAGGTGTAGCTGATGCCATTGATTGTAGCCGAGCTTACCGCATGTGCTCCCGCGTTGGCAGCTTGCCCGTACTGGTAGTCTGTTACAGCAGTATCACTGGCAATGCTACTGGTTTTACTCTGGATATTGCCAAGTCTGTCGAAAAGCGTGGTCAAAGTGCGTTGACTGGTATTATTCAACCAGGTTTGCGCCGTCTGCAGCCGGTTTAATCCATCATAACCAAATGTCTCCCGCTTGGTGGTTGACCCTGCACCATTCGCTATACGGCTCTCCAGGGTGCCATTGCTGCGCCAGTGGTAGGTGTTGTTTTGTATCTCCTGGGCACCTGTGGATACGATACTTTCCAGCCTGCCACTGTCAGGGTTATACACCCTGGTTGTCACAATGCCATTGCCATAATGCTCTTCCCCGGCCTGTCCTAGCGCGTTTACACTGTCGAAGGCCTTGAGTACGCTGGCGCCGTCGGTAAGCTGATGGAGGTATCCCCGGCCATTGTACTGGTAATGTACAACCGAGCCTGAAGGATCGGTTACAGAAGCCATGCGGCCCCGGCTATCGTAGCTGTAGTCCTGTTGGTAATTGCGCACAAGACTGCCTGCCTGTAAGCGCGTATGGGTATTTACCAGCTTTGCGTCCGTGTCATAGCTGTTGACCTCCTGGTATACCTGGCTACCGCCGCTGGTATAAGTACGGCTCCCCAGCAGTCCTATACCATTTGTGGGGTCATAGATCCATTCCGCAACGCCCTGGCCGTCTTCCTTAAAGCGCAGGCGGCCCAGCTTGTCATAACTGCTATTGACAGACTGACCACTGTTGTCGGTCTGACTTACCAGCTGCCCCAGTGCATTATAGGCACTGGTAATCAAGCCCGTATCCGGGGTGGTCATTGCATTTTGATAGCCGGCTGAATCATAGTCAAACAGGGTTTCTGTCGAAGCGTCATTATTGACTAACACAGAAGCTAATTGGCCCGCACCGTTGTAGGTGTACTTGGTGGCTACCCGCTCGGAAGTGCCCACGGCATCCACCGTCAGCAGCAGGTCACCAAGGAAATTAAAGGTGGTGGTTTTTACCTGTGTCTCCTGAAAATCACCAGAACCATTTAAAACATCTTCCTCGACCGTAACCATATATTGCCCGGCACCACTGGTCGGTGCGTAGGTGGTGCGAACCTGGGAACCATCGGGGCGGTCAATTTGGGTAATTCGATTTCTGATATCGAATTGATAAGTAGTCAGCGGCTTCTCGTCACCGACAAAATAGGGCGCGGTTTCTAAATACATCCTGCCCAGGGAATCATAATTATATTCCTGCCTGGTTGTATCCACACCGTTAAAGGCCTGGGTATCCTGCTGGACCATACGCCCCAGGACATCGTAATAACGCGTACTGCTTGGTGTTATGGGTGAATCCGTGGTGATCTGGTAAGCGGTAAGCTGGTCACCATATACCGGGCAGCTACCCGCATAGCAAAATTCCCGTGTGGTACTAAAGCCTACACCATCGGCATTGATCCGTTTTTTCTCCCGCCCAAAATTATCATAGTGAATTGTGGTGGTCCGGTTATTAAAATGAATGGATTTCACCAAACCAAAGCGCTTGTCATAGTCTAGCGACATAGCTTGGCCCAGTGCGTTAGCAATGGTAGTTGGGTAACGCTTATCAACATAGTTGTTGACCGTTGATGTACGCTCTGCAATACCGGCACCGGTCACGGTTTCCGATATTATGTTACCGCTTGTATCATAACCGTACTCCGTTGTCAGCTCATAGTTTACGTCATCCGGAAAGCGCGTAACCGTACCCACTTTGTTTGTATCGCCGTAAGGCGTATAGACGACACTTTGCACTATATCAGCCGGTCGGCTTAAGGGCCCATTAAAGTAGCTAACCTGTTCTGCGGCCTTAAAACTAATTAGCCAATCAGATGACCTGTTATTATAGGTTGTGATGGTCTCTTTACTGCGCTTGATACCAGTTATGGAAACGGGTTTGACATCGCCCCAAAAATCCTGATCAGATGAGACATTTGCGTAAAGCGCAAAGCGGCCGGTTTTTACCATGTTTTCTACAAGCTCCCCATGATCACCATAATCGGCTTTTTGGGGCTGGTGGATGTAATAGTTATAACCAAGCGTCTGCCCGTTTTCAATAACCCACTCCAGACTCTGCTTAACATAAATGTATTTGGTAGAGTTCAAGCCCGCTGAAAGGTCTAAATTACCATACCTGAGTTGACGCTTTGCCAGCAATTCGTTACTGCCAGGGTAGACACCGGCATATTGTACCTCCCTGGCAATACGACCCGTATAGGGATAATCCAGACGGAATTGCCTGTAAATAACAATATTAGAACTCAAGTCATGGACTCTTTGTGCATGATAGCCCAAAAATCCGCGCCGGTTGTTGCTGACAAATCCATTACCCTGGTATGCATAGCTGGTTTTATGCCAGCCGTTAACATTACCGTTAGAGCGCCAAACCTCGGAAACCACCGAGCGGTATTTTCCATCTACAGCAGCCAGGGGGGTGCCATTGACCGGCGTTGTACCTTGACCAAAAGGCCTTTCAGAAAACAAGCCATCATCGGAATTATCCGCAATCATCGTATGATAAAAGCGCGTACTTTTCCCCAAAGTATCGGTAACTCCAGAAACGCCGGTATTAAAGTCGATAGGATTGGCGTTGTCAGGTACAACCCAATCAAACGCCATAGGATTTAAGCATAATTCATTATTGCCGTTTGCGTCGAAGGCACACTTTTGGACATACTTTAAACGCCGGTAATCTTCTATCTCTCCTTCATCTTCGGAGATTAATTTATATTTTCTGACTAGCTTGTTATTATAGAGCACTTTGATATGGTGCAGCAAAACCAGTTGCTCTTGCTGTATATCACCAGAATCCAGCGGTTGGGGCGGAGCATCACTACGCGTGCCGTATTCAAACAAAATCTGAGCATCAGAGTCGTTACCATAATTTATTTCCAGCGGGTAGTTAATACCCTCCACTGTATCGCGGTGGTATGTATAGTTGATGGTATTACCGAATGCATCGGTAACTTTATTGAGTGTCCAGCCAAAATGCGTAGACAATCCAACTTTTAAACGGCTGTCACCGGTTCTGCCATACTCCTGCACCTTACCATCAGGGGTTTGTACCTCAAACCATTTCCTGCCGTTTTCATTTTTCAACGTCACAAGATGAAAACTATCTTTTTGTGTGCGATATTTGCTGCCTGCATTCCATTTGCTGCCGGATACCACAACAAGCGGTTCACCATTAAGGCAAATAGAGTCCGAGTTGCTCAACAGTATTTTATCGGCATTGGGTCTGCCAACCACGCAGCGGCGAATAGCACCAAAGCCACCAATACGCCAACCATAGCCTAGATAATCTTCTGGCAAAGATTCATTTTTGCGTTGCCTAAAGCGTGCACCCGAATAGTTTATACTGACCGAAGGCGTAAGATCATTGACCCCAGGGGCCACTTCTACAGGAATATTAATGATCGCATCGCCAGTTCTGGTGACATTGGTCGAGTAAGCCATTTGTCCAGGCGTGCCACCACTAGTAAGCACTACCGCAGGCTCGATACCATCGAGATTATGCACTTTTACCCAGCTGCTGGTTTGCCATCCCGTACATTGATTACCATTGCAGGCTTTTACCCGATAGCGGTATTTATCGGCGATCTGCCCACGCGCCTCATAGATTTTTGCAGTGGCATTGTTGAGTTGCACAGTTTGCCAACCATCTGCGCCACAAGTTTCTGTACCGGTTTTACATTCCCTTTGTAACTGGTAAGCAGTTACACTACCGGATGCATTCCAGCTGATATCGTAGTCACCAAAATCGCTGGATTCCGGCGTAGTAATGGATACACCGGTAGGTTTAGGAAGTGGGATATTCACGGAGACTGCTTTATAATTCGCAGAAGGTGTCCAGGGCCCCCAGCCGGCGGTATTGTATGCGCGCGCTCGAAATTGATAGGTCCCAGCCGTGCCTGATGGTAAATTAACCGTCAAGGTGGTTGTTGTGCCGGTATTATCGTCGCCGCAGTTATTGAAGGTAAAGCCGCCGCCATCTTTACTGCACTGTATCTGATACTGCGTGATTGGATCAAAGGCACCTGTGGGCGCACTCCAAGCCACCTGGAAATTACCCGTCTGTGTACCGCCGCTTGGCTGGGTAAAATTTGTTACCGCGTCAGGTTTGCGATTAACTGTAAGGTATGTACTGTATTTCCAGGAGCCTCCCTTTACAGTATTACCCACTTTGACATAAGCACGTACGCGGTAGCGGTATTTACCATTACTTATTTTTCCTGATGAGGGAACTCTAATGGATTTTGTCCCAGTGCTCGATGATGAATAGATACGACTCCAGCTACCACTGCTATCGCAAGAGGTTAAACACTGATCCACATGATACCCCCTAATTTTCGGCGGTGTTTGTGGAGCGCCCCACTGTAAAGTAAATACACCGTTTCTGTCGGTACCGCCTTCATTATTGGAAAAACTGACACTGCCGGACGTGTTGGGCTTCCTGATTACCTTAATTTCATCGGTGTACACCCAGTTGGAACCATTAATGTCACCAACGTAATAGTGTTTGATCCGGTATTTATAAATACCGGAATCCATATTCTTAACATTAAGGATACTTTCTCCCGACTTGACATAGTGGCTATATACCGTATAAGCGCCACCATCCTTACTCACTTCTGTAACAACTTCGCTACAGTGTGTAAACCAAGCCGGATTAATATAAAACTTTAAATCATAGTTACCGTCCGTGTCCGAGCTCGGCAAACTTACATTGGTAACCAGAGGCGCCCTACCCGTACAGTCATTATCGGGTGGCTTAGGTAGCGCAAAGCTAGCAACAGACAACATAAAGAGAAAAACTGCAATTGTAAATCTTGTAAACATTAGTTGATCCAATATAATTAAAATAATAATTTGTTATTACATTTTTGGTTGTTATTTTCTTTGTGCTGCAAACACCTCCATATCTATTTATAAAAGCGCATTAGGTTTATTTTCATAAATAAAATCCCACTATTGGCGCAGGTAACGCAAGCTAAATAACACCCACTTATTATCATTGTTTGGCTTTATAGCGGACAATAAATCATACCCAAACTGGTCACCCCCCATAAGAATCAAGGTATTCCAAAAGCCACGCCCAACCAGAATCAAACTATTTATATTTGGTAGAATTTTTCCTTATAATATGCATGGAAAATAGTGTTGCTGACAACCCCTTTTGATAGAATGGCAGGCACAAAAAAATATCAGGTTACAGACTCATAATATTTTCTAAAAAATTGAATTATTTACCTTCACTCTTTTTGCCCACTTTAAGTAAGAAGCATTAAAAAACTACAGCCAAGCTGAATGAATATTTGGTGGTACCGCCGTCTGATGCGTAGAATTAAAAGGGTGGCGGCAAGCAGTAATTACGTTTTGGCCACTTGTTTTATCGCGGAATTTTTCTTACACCCCCAAAGTCACTTATAATAAAATACAGCGGGGATTTTTCAGCAAAAACATTAGACAACACAACGAAAGCCTCAAGGATAAAAACCTATTTTCGCAACCCTTTGGACTTTTTAAATTATGACTCATGAAAGTACTTCCAAGCATTCAAAAAAGAGATCCCTGCTTTTAATAAATACGGGCTCATTTCAAAGTAGAGAATTATTTAACTCCCAGCTTCTCTCATTTCTACGAAAAATTTAGTTAATTCTTGACAAAAGAACACCTATCCTAAACTATTTTTTTGAAAATCAACTTTGTGTAATTCCCCATCACTTTTAGGTAACCGGCCATAGTGGGCAAAAATTATCGTAGCAGGCTATTGGTACTCCAGCTCCATTTACGTTACCCAGTGCGGTATGAATCAGTAAATTATACCTGCGGACACCACTACAAAGTGACTTTCACTAGAATACTCATCCGCTGATAAAATCCAAGCTTCTATTTGTGATGTAATCCAATTTTTTCGATATTCAGGAGCGATATCACAGATTGAGTGCATGCACTCTCTATTGTTGAATTAAAAGATATGACCGATTAGGAGAACTTTCGTACCACATAAAGTAAAGCTGGTACAAAAGATCAAAATGCAAAGCCGGAAAAGCTCCACTCTATGCGCTGAGGATATAATTACCGGGCCGAAAACAAAGAATACCCTCCTCTCTGGGCACGCTGTGAATACCTCCCTGTACGCTCGTAATCGGCATCCATGCCACATACGGTCCCGAGAGCAGGATATCTTTCCCTCCGCCCTATGCGTAGGTTCCTGATTGGTGGCACATCTGACCTGTCAAGCACTTCGCTTGAGGCGGCCTTCAGGATTCCCGTGTTGTAGCCATTGATGCAATTTGTTGCAAGCTGACAAACAACTGCAAGGGCATTGCACCGCCAATGAAAGCAAAAACCGGTATGGATCTCAAACAATTTTCAAGATGACAGGAGAGCTGGCGATCTTCGAGCTTAAGGCCAAAAAAATGGACCCGGACGGCATCAGGGAATCTTCCCTCGCACAGGGTCTGCAGAGGCTTTGATGTAACAACTGTATTGGCTGTATCATGATCGCTTTTCGCAAATTCTCGCCATAGATCTTATCACTGCTTTTATCGTCACTTCCGGTTAGCCACTTTGGAGATAACGGTCACTCTAAATCAGTAAAAGCTAGCTTATCCTGTGGCAACGCTGGGTGCCACTGGGAGTGTAACTCTCCCCATATTTTCCACTCTGCATCACTTAAGAATTTACAAAGTGGTTTTTGTCGTTTTGATTGGGAGCATTTCCACTATCTGTGGGTAATCTGGGTGGGACCCATGGAGCAAGCCCTCCTGTCCTCGTGTATTCTCCATAAGCCCACTCGCTGAAATCACCCTTTATCAGTGCCAATGCCACGAAACCACTACAAGTTAAGCGACGGGCACTCTGTGCCGTACTCGCGCTTCATTTCCCGGCCCAGGCTCTCCAGGCACCAGTTGAGCCAATCCCCGATAAACCAATGCCATTAATGCACCGGCGAAAAATACCACGGATGGAGAACTGAGCCAGAGCAAGCCAAACAGCACTGGAATGACAACAGCGGCAATATGATTAATGGTAAAGCTGACCCCGGCAGATGCGGCAATATCGCGTTCATCAACAATCTTCTGAAAGTATGTCTTAATAGCAATTGTCATGGAGAAAAACAGGTGATCAATGATATAGAGTGTCGCTGCCAGCATTGCGCTCTCTACCAGCGCGTAGCCGGCAAAGACCTGTATTAAACCCACATACTCCAAGGTGAGGATGCGGCGCTCTCCAAAGCGCACAAGAAGCTGGCCAATTTTTGGTGCTATATATAAATTGAGCAGATGGTTAACCGTATAGAGCCCGGCAATTTGCCCCCACGCTGTAGCCAAATTTTTCCACCATCAGGAAGCCGGCAAAGACGATAAAGATCTGCCGCCGCGCACCGCTCATCATGGTCAAGACATAGTAAAGCCAATAGCGCTTACGCAGTACCAGCTGTTTGCGCTGGTTGTGAGGTTGGGGAAACTGCGGGAAGAGCAGCCAAGCCATCAGGGCTATTGCCACCGTTGTGCCATCACCGATCATATAAAGCCAAGTGTAACCCAAATCGGCCAGGTTCATCAGCCCCCAAACCAATCCATAGGCCATCAGTGCTGCAAATGATCCGGCCGCAGCCATACGCCCCATCCAAATGGCTGAGGTCTGTTTGGGAAACCACTGCAAGGCCAGTGATGCCTGCAAGGTTTCGTAAACATGAAAGCCCGTGGACATTAACAGTGTGGTGAGCAACAGCCCAGCCAGGGAAGGGTAAAAACCCGTCAGCATTACCCCAACACCGGTCGCTATTAAAGACAGCAGCGCCAAACGCTGCTCCCGAATCCAGAACAAAACAAAGACCACCAGGAAGGCAAGAAAACCGGGAATCCCCCGCACACTTTGCAAAAGCCCAATATCTGCACCGGTAAACGCAACCTTCTCGATCACAAAATTATTGAGTAGCGTGTTCCAAACTGAAAATGAGAACGGCATGGAAACCGCGAGCATCAGCAGGAGCGCTTCCGGTCGACGAAGGGTTTGTAGCATGGGTGAACTCCAACAGCGGATGGGGCAATATAGATTGTTAACGACAAGGGGTTCATTGAGCGATACAGTAGCCAGAGAGCAGGATGAAAGCGGTGTTGCATCACTGCCAGCGGTGCGGCCACAAGGTTTGTTTAGAAAAAACTGCCACGTCTTCGCCTATGCTGTCTTCAACAGCCACCATATACACCGGCGTTATTTATCTGCGGGCAGTCAGTATCGAATCACCCTTGGCGGATCAATCATCAATAAAAAGCTTCTGGAGTAAGTAAATGCTCACTAGCAAAAAGCACTTTGGCCTGGTGCGACAAGCCATTCTTTATATTGTGCTCTTGATTTTGACGTCATTTCATACGCTAGCGCAAGAAACCGGTCTGCCAAGCCAGCTAACGCTGAAGGAATGGAAGGTACCGTGGAAAGGGCTGCCAAGAGACCCTTATGGTGATAACAAAGGACAAGTCTGGTTTTGTGGGCAGGCGGGCAACTATATCGGCCGGTTTACGCCCACAGGCGGAGCATTCAAGCAGTATGAGGTACCTGAAGGTACCCACCCGCACAACCTGATTGTGGATAAACAGGACCAGGTTTGGTACGCCGGTAATCGCAACGCGCATATCGGGCGCCTGGACCCGGAAACCGGTAAAATCCGCCAATACCCGATGCCCAAGGGTGTCGATGACCCCCACACACTGGTCTTTAATCGGGAAGGCAATATCTGGTTCACTGCCCAGCAGAGCAATCGCATTGGTCTTCTGAATGTTAGTAATAGGGAAGTCCGGGTTGTTACACCACAAACTGCCAAGGCGCGCCCCTACGGTATCAAAATAGACCCACAGGATCGTCCCTGGGTAGCGCTGTTTGGCACTAATAAACTGGCCTGGGTGGATCCAAAAAGCATGACCGTCACCGAAATCACTCTCCCCCGCACCAATGCCCGCCCACGACGATTGGAAATCGATCCATATGGCCATATCTGGTATGTGGATTATCCGGGAGGTTACCTAGGCCGCTATGTACCAGACACAAAAGCGTTTAGGGAGTGGAAATTTCCCGGCGAGAACCCACGTCCCTATGGCATGGCACTGGATAGCAAGGGGCGGATTTGGGTGGCGAATACCGGAAAAATTCCGAATACCATCCTGGCTTTTGATACAGGGTCGGAGAAATTTATCAGCGAGACCACAGTACCCAGTGGTGGAAATATCCGGCATATGTATTTTGATAACAGGGATGGAAGCTTTTGGTTTGGGGTGGATACCGGGTATTTGGATCAGGGGATACCCAAGAAGTGACTCTCTAGCAGTGTGTTGAAAAACCTTCTGTGGCCTTTCTCAACCCGGGCTTGCGGCGCAAGTCCGCAAACCCTCCACGACAAATCCAGCACTGACATGCTTGATTTGCGGCCCCTCGGAGAAACATACTACCGGGTCGGAAGCAAAGAATACCCTCCTCTCGGGACACGCTGTGAATACCTCCCTGTACGCTCGTAATCGGCGTCCATGCCTCATACGGTCCCGAGATAAGGGTATTCTTCCCTTCCGCCTTGTTAGTATGAGCCTGTAAGGGCGGGTTGGCTGACAACCGGAAGAAAATGAGGATACCAACGCCCCCCATTAATTCTGGCCTGCGCGATCAGCGCACCCTTGTTACCCCTTAGCAGGTTGTTGAAAAAGGCATCCTGCCTTTTTCAACACACGAAAAGCGAAACATGTGATTTTCACTTTTCTTCCAAAATTAACGACTTAGGCTTCGCCGATTTTGCCGAAATATCCATATTTCGGTACCAGGCGTCGAACTTCTTCGAATTTCAACAGCCTGTTAGGTTGCACAATCCCCTGAGTTCCTGGTTAAAGGGACTCAGGGTGCGATTTTTTTCTTTAAAGCTTTACTTAACGGCCTTGGGATATTCGGAAGGGTTTTCAATAACCAGGGCAGTACCTTGCGTTTCACGCCGTTTAATGACTCTGGTACCACAGCTTCGATCAGGTGTGGGCCTGGCATTTCAAGCGCATATTCCAGGGCCTTTAACAGCGCTTCTGACGTTTTCACACGTGTGCTATGCACGCCCATGCTCTGAGCCAATAGCGCATAGTTGGTGACCGGATCACTGATATCGAGCTGGGATTTGGCTTTCTCCCCGGCTTCATCCGCCCCTACGCGCTCCAGTTCAATATTCAAAACCGAATAGGAGGCGTTGTTGAAGATAATGGTGGTCACGTTCAGCTTTTCCCGCGCCATGGTCCATAAAGCCTGGTTGGTGTACATGGCGGTACCATCGCCAATCAGGGCCAGTACCGGCCTATTCGGGCAGGCTACGGCGGCTCCTACAGCGCTGGGCAATCCCTGACCAATAGCGCCGCCGGTGAGGGTAATCATATCGTGCCTTGGTGCTCCGGCGGTCATGGCATTGAGTAACAAACCCGAGGTGATGGATTCGTCCACAACGATACTATTTTCTGGCATCAACTCACCTACAGCCCGGCAAACTTTTTCAGCGGTCAGTTTGCCCTTGGGCCTGCCGGGCCTGCCGGCGGGTTGCAGCACTGGTTGCGTACTCCCCGCACCCAGGGTATCTGCGAGTTTATTCAGGCTGGCTGCGGCGTCTTGCCCAGACGTACTCAGAGTGTGAACGGTACAGCCATCCGGTACCAAATAACTCTGCTTGTCCGGGTAAGCAAAAAAAGATACCGGGGCTTTGGCGTCCACCAAAATCAAATTGTCGAATTCGGACAATTGCAAAGAGGCGAGTTCCGCCAGATAGGCTATACGCTCCACCGCGGGCAGGCCGGCACCGCGCTCTATACGGGTGGGAAAGGTTTCGGCAAAAACAACTACACCACTGTGGGCGGCAATGCGGGCAGCAGCCAGCAGCCCTGGTTCCCGCAGGGCGCGACCGCCAAGCAGCAGGGCCGTTTTCCTGCTGCTGCGTATTGCTTCAGCCACAGCATCAATGGCCGCATTGTCCGCTATCGGCGCTTTCGCCTGGGGTGGCACCACAAAGGGCTGGCCCCCTTCTCCCCAGGAGACATTCGCAGGCAGGATCAGGGTGGCCACCTGACCGGGTAAACCCCGAGCGGCGGTGATGGCATCAGCAGCATCCCGGCACAGGGATTCAGTGCTCGTTGAAGTACGGACAAAGTTGGGCGACACATTATAGGCTACTGTTTCAATATCTGACTGCAACTGGGCATCGTACTTGACATGATAAGTGGCGTGGTCACCCACAATGTTCACAATCGGGGATTTTCCTTTGCGGGCGTTGTGCAGATTGGCCAAGCCATTACCCAGGCCGCAACCCAGGTGCAACAGGGTGGCAGCGGGCTTGTCTGCCATGCGCGCGTAACCGTCGGCAGCTCCAGTGGCCACACCTTCAAACAGCGCGAGAACCGCCCGCATCTTGGGCTCGCCATCCAAAGCTGCAACAAAATGCATTTCACTGGTGCCGGGATTGCTAAAACACACTTCAATCCCGGCATCCACCAGGGTTTTCATCAAAGCTTGGGCGCCATTGGGCATACTGTCTCTCCTGATCCTATTCTTGTTCTATTTTTTGTTTTGGTTTTTTATTGTGCCGTTGGTCAATTACCCCTATTGATCGACCTGGCTGCTGCCTTGGCCGTCATGATGCAGCCGGGCAGGAAAGTGCCTTCCAGTGAGCGTTTACCGTTGCACCCACCACCGCCGAACCCGGCGGCCTCGCCAACGCAATAAAGACCGGAAATGGACTGGCCGTTGGCATCCAACACCCGGCTTTGCAGGTCGGTCTGCAATCCACCCAGGCTCTTACGAGTAGTCAGTTGTGTATGGATAGCAATAAATGGCCCGGCACCGGCTTTTTGTAATGGCGCTGGCTTACACGTACGTAACCGATCTGGCCCCCATTGGCGGGCATGGCGGATCAGGCGGATTTGCGGGTCGTTGTTTAGCTGGTCACCTTTGCTGAAATTGGCATCAAAAGCATCAGCAGTGGCTTTGAGTTCTGCCGGGTCAACATGCTGTGAACAGGTCAGTGCGTTCATTTTTTTTGCCAGCCCTTGCAGGGTGTTGTCCACAAGAAAGTGATTGCTCTCGTTCTGCATCTGATCCACTAGCGGTGTGTTGCCCAATAGCACTTCTTTTAGAAGTAGTGGGAACTGCTTATCCCGGATTCTGGCATTATGCTCTGCACCGGAAATGGCGAACTCCTTCAGTGCAATGCGTCTATTGAGTAGATGCCAGGTCCAAGGTTTCTCCTGGGCGGCAACTTGCTGGCATAACCAATGGGTATCGAATCCGGTAACCAGGGGTTCTGGACCGATACGCTCACCGCGATGATTCAGCCACAGAGCCGACTTACAGGGGATGGAGGAAAGACCATGGCCGGGGAAGTGAGGGAATGGGTGTGGAAAACCGGCGGCGTAATTCCACATTTCTCCGGCGTGAGTAATACAGGCTCCCAGATTGTCTTTTGTCCAGCGATGCAGCTTGCCATCAGACAAAGGGTGAGCACCATTCAGCATAGCGGTGGGTTGCGGCCGCTCAACCGGCCAATTGGCCCGACACTCATCGTGTCCGCTATTTAACCCCCCCATGGCCAACACTACAATCGGTGCTTCAAAGCGTTTTTCCCTGCCGGTGCTCTCATTCACCGCGACCGCCCCATGCACTTTTCCCGCCTGCTGATCCAGCCCGGTGATCCGGTGGTTATGATGAATCGTCAGTCTGCCTCCGGAACTGGCATCATGCAGCGCGCGCACCATGCATCGAACCAGTTCTCGTGAAGTCCCCCAAATGATGTGATAGCGAGGGACACTATTGCCGTCGCCAAAGCGGCCCCGTTCCACCCAGTTGACCGATGGCAGAAATTTCATGCCTTCACGGATAAGCCAGTCGTACACTTCAGCTTGCGAGTGCTCCACATAATAGCGGGCCCACTGCATGGGCCATTCATCTAGGGGGTCCAGCTCGCCAAAGCGTAGCCAGTCCTGCAGGGCCAGCTCTGCAGAGTCAGGAATTTTCATACGCCGTTGCAGCGCTGTGCCGATCAGTGCCATACCGCCAAAGGCCCACAGTGCCAGCCCGCCAAACCGCTGTGGGGTATCCCTATCGACTATGGTGACAGTTTTGCCTGCCCTTAACGCCTCTAGTGCAGTGATAATCCCTGCAAGCCCCCCTCCGGCAACCAAAATATCAGAGCAAACAGGTTTTGGCATGGTACTTTTCCCTATTATTTTCTTGCTGTAGACCATATAACGTTATAAACAGAGACTGATTGACTTAGCAGACCAGAAAATTGACTTTACAAGCCACGGTAGATAAAGCCGGCGCTACACCATTAGTGAACTTTGCCAGGCAACAACCTAGGCTATGCCGGATATACGCCTCTATCCAACCGCAGAGATGGACAGCCCTGCCGGCTTTGACTGCACTATGCCGGGGTTGTTTGTCACATTCCCATAACCAGCCCCTCGGTAGCTTATCTCTTATTGACGGCTCTGGCATTTTGACACTTTAATTCAATTCTCTCATACGGAGACCTATAGGCAATGTAAGCTACGCTGCCCTCCGCTCTTTAATTGAGAACGGGAGAATCTTGCTGTTCAGCGGGGGTTGAAAACGTCTGGAAAACCCTGTCCAGGGTGATCACTGCCTATTATCGGGTTTTCTTCGCCGGAAACGGCAAAGGTTTTGAAGCTTCTGGAGAGCAAGGTTAAAATTTCCAATCTTGTTGTTGTGTACCTTGACCGCCAATACCTTGTGCCATTCAAAAGCAGCACCAGCAGACGGTCTATTACCCCCGTCAGTTTTATTATTGGGTAGGTAGCTATTTTTGTGGCTTTAAGCATTTTATATTTTAAGTGCTCACTGCCATTAGCCAGTGATACTAGCGTTTCAGGGAAATATTATCAAGTGAACGGATTGGACCATAGCACACTCAATACATCCCAGCGACACAGGTAGAGTGTACAAAGCGGTTATGTATCTGGATTTCGCACCGCAGTTTAGCCACACAGGATTCTTCAATATATGACCATACAGTTTTGTAATACCTACTGAAATATCGGAAAAAATATACGACCAACTTATGAGGATGGACGAAGAGAAATCTCACATTCCTTGTTTGTCCACCTGCCCCCAAACTTACTCTCAGTGTTGTGGCTCACAACCTGAAAAAAATATTTCCTGCCGGGTAATGGGAAACAGGGCGTAGATTGGTTGACGGAAATACAGCTTTCAGTTGTCGTTGAAGCCGCGCTAAGTGAATATTATTACAGCAAGGAGCTGTATTCGAGGTGGACTCAACGCCTGTTTACGCCAACCTCTGTAAAATACAAATTGTTACGAATTCAAATGTGCAAATAAGCTGTCACGATAAGAACGGCTGAGTTTAAGTTTTGTACCGCCTTCAATCACTACTTCATAGTCACCAGAATCCATACTAACAAGCTCAATGATGAGGTCTACCTTGACAATTAATGAGCGATGAATACGCTGAAAGCCAGCACCTTCTAGGCGTTTTTCCATATTCCGCATGGTTTCACGAAGTAAATGTGTGCGGTTGTGAGTATGTACAGTTACATAATCTCCTTTCGCCTCCACCCATTGAATGTCTTGCGGGCGGACAAAATAGACATGGCCGTGGGAGCGCACAACAATTCGCTCGGGGTTCTGGGTATCAATACCACCAGGTTCTGTATTTAATCCTTGCAGGAGATCAGTAAGCTGTTGAGAATATTGGGAGATCTGCTTTTTCTTAATCTCAGTGCGTGCCCGGTTCAAACTTTCATAAAATAATGTTGGATTTATTGGCTTTAACAGGTAATCCAATGCATTAACCTGAAATGCTTCAATGGCATATTGATCATAAGCGGTCATAAATATAACCAGTGGCATGTTATCTGTACCCACTTCCTGAATAACGTCAAAGCCGGTTTTCCCAGGCATCTTAATATCCAGAAAGACCAGATCAGGTTTGTGGTCTTGAATAAAGTCTATCGCCTTCTCTGCATTCGGACACTCCCCTATAATTTCTATATCGACCTGAGATTCAAGATGAAATTTCACACCATCACGAGCCAAAGGTTCGTCATCAACAATAAGGATTTTGATAGTCATCGTTGATGCTCATTCGATTGTTTAATTGGCAATTTAATCGTAACCGTTACGCCTCTTCCAAACTCTCCGTTAAGGGTAAATAAATGATCGTTATCATATAATTGAATCAACCTTTGCCGCACATTTTCTATGCCAATACCGGGATTGTAATCCTTACCTGTAAAATCACAGCCTACACCATCGTCAATAACCTGTATCAACAGATACCCCCCGGCCATTTTACACCTCAAGGTGAGCGTACCGGGCCCAGTTTTTTCGCCCAGGCCATGGCTGATGGCATTTTCTACCAGGGGTTGCAGGATCATTGACGGAACAGAAATAGCCAGGACATTGTCATCTATATCCATTATTATTTTTAATCTTTCCCCAAAACGTGCTCTTTCAATAAATAGATATTGATCTAGAATCTCTATTTCAGATTTTAACGGCACCCATTGCGCTTCAGACTCTTCTAGTGTCTGACGGAAAAATGCACTTAATTTTTCAAGCAATGTGGCAGCTTGTTGTTTTTTTTCCTTAAGCACCAGCACCGATATGATATTTAATGTATTAAACAAGAAATGGGGGTTAATTTGCATGCGCAAAGCAAGCAATTTTGATTCCACCAATTGCCTTTTCAAGGTTTCACTTTCCAGTTCTTTTTCTTCGGCAAAGTTATAAAAATTACTTAAGTTCTGGCTTGCTACAAATAAAGTATAAATAATAAAATGAAAAAGAAACAGGTTATCACCAAACAAAAAATGGCCTATATGTTGCCACGGTTGATACCCCACCATTGATTCACTCATGGTTTCGAAAAAGTGATAATGATAACTGATCACAAAGGTTTGCAATAATGATAAAATCATCAATATAAAGAAATGCACACCTACCATTGGCAACCAATTTTCCGGCGTAATGGGGTAGCGTTTAGCAAAATACAATACCAGGGGGGATAGTATTGCCCAGGGCAACCACACTTTTATCATTAAATACGTGAATTGCCCCACTGGATTGGGTTGGTAGTTGTGAATCGTGAAAATTCCCGATAGCTGGGAAAGCGCGACATAACAACCAAGACCTATCGCAAGACAAAGCAGAATGACCATAAGTTGTCTATAGTTTTTTGCTGTTTCGCTCACCTAATGTCTTTCCTTTCCTATATTAGCTAAAGGTACACTGTTATAAGCCTATAGACAGATTATTGCAATAACTGTCCATCCAGCAGTTCGACGGTTCTGGTGGCTCTTTGTGCAAAACGAGAATCATGCGTCACCATACAAATCGTTGTGCCTTGCTGATTTAATTGATCCAGTAGCTCCATGATCTCTTCGCCATTTGCAGAGTCCAGGTTCCCAGTAGGCTCATCGGCCAAAAGTATGGAAGGATTAATGATCATTCCCCTTGCCACAGCAACCCTTTGTTGCTGCCCTCCCGATAATTGTGCGGGGTAATAATTCTCTCTGTGGGCCATGCTAACTTGATCGAGTTTCTCCATAACTCGTTGTTTTCGTTCGCTTTTTGATTCAAAACTGTAGGTAAGGGGTAATTCCACATTTTCGAAGACTGTCATATCACCAATCAGGTTAAACGCCTGAAAAACGAATCCAATTTCCTTGTTTCGTAATGCAGCCCTTTGGTAAAGATCGAAGTGTTCAACTTTGTGCTGCTTCAAGTAATAATTGCCTTTGGTCGCACCATCTAGCAGGCCCAATACGGATAATAAGGTGGATTTCCCACATCCAGATGGGCCAGAGATAGATACAAATTCTCCAGGATATATTTCAAGGTCAAGGTTGTGAATTGCGCGGGTCTCCATGCCGTTACTATTAAAATAGCGACATAAAGACTCCAACTGGATAAGGGGCTGTGTATCGTTCATCATATTTCCTTTAACTTATTCATTTCTCAGGGCGGAAGAAGGGTCGAGTTTGGTCGCTTTTAATGTTGGCGTCGTGACAGCCATAAGGGCTGCCAGAACTAACACGACTAAACTTGTCAGATATACAAATGGACTAAACACGCTTGTTTGATACAAAACACCTTGAAGGTAATTGCCAAGCAACGACATGACAACCAGCCCAATGCCAATACCAATTGCGATTACACTTATACTTTGTTTAAGTATCAATCCCATGATGGATTTAGGTGTGGCACCAACGGCAATACGTATTCCAATTTCTCTTAATCGCTGGCCTATGTTGTATGAGACCACACCGAAAATACCTGACAAGGTAATAAGGAGAGATAACAACCCGAACAATCCCAATAAACTGGCAATCAATGTAGGTGTGGTTAACCAGTCTTCTTTTATATCTGACATTGATTGCACTGATGCAATCGCTTGCTGAGGGTCCAGTTGACCAACAATTTTTGTTATAGGGTGCTGCAACTGATAAGGTGAACCGCGTGACTTAACCAACAATCTAACCTGCCCTGAAGGGAATTGCATAAAGGAGACATAAAATGCCGCTCCCTCTGTTTGATCAAGTCCGGTAGCTCTGACATCTGCCACCACTCCAACAATTTGGAGCCAGTTTTTCCCCCCATCTATGGATAGTCTTTCACCAAGTGGGCTCGCACCAGCAAAAAACTGCTCAGCAAGACTACGGTTAATCACTACTACACCAGAATTGTTTTCATCATCTGACTCATTGAAATAACGCCCTTCCAATAGAGCGATACCCAATAAAGAATGAAATTGATGGGAAACGGCAACCACTCTAGCCCTTGGACGAACGTCGTCCTGATTCAGATTTTGCCTTTGTGTTTCGAAGCTGCTTGGGCCAAGCACATTTGAAGCAAGAGGAAAACTGGCCGAGACGCTGACTTGTTCACTATCTGGCAGTGCTGATACTTCTCTGAGCAAATTGCGGGCAAAATCACGTACCTGCTGACCGTTAGTATAGTTGGTAAAGTTGAGGTCCAGGTTTATCGCCAAAACACTTTCAGTGTTAAAGCCAGTATCCTGGTTGCTGAGTTTATACAGGCTCACAGTCACCAGGGCTGAAACCGTCAGTATAACAAATGACAGAGCCAACTGAATAATCAACAATACGCTTCGCCACTTCTGTCCAGTGATGCTGGCGGTAACCTTATCTCCCCCTTCTTTTAAAGCATTATTGATGTTTCTTCTGCTAAATGCTGCTGCACTACCACTGATCAATCCTGCAACTACAGACACAACCAGGGAAAATATCAACACCATAGCATCCATTTTTACTTCGCTAGCCAGGGGTGTATAACGCGAAGAAAAGTCAGATAAAAGTGCAAGCGAGGGGTAGGCCAATAGTAGACCGACGAACCCGCCAGCTAAGGCATATAAAATACTTTCTGTTAAAAGCTGTTGCGCTATTCTCCCAGGGCTTGCGCCAATGGCCTCTCGAATAGCAAGTTCCTGACTACGCGAAGAAGCTCTAGCCAGATTAAGATTAGCAACATTAGCGCTGGAAATGAGTACTACTA
This sequence comes from uncultured Microbulbifer sp., assembly GCF_947489355.1. GTDB lineage: Bacteria > Pseudomonadota > Gammaproteobacteria > Pseudomonadales > Cellvibrionaceae > Microbulbifer. The sequence goes on from NZ_CANLDD010000006.1 coordinate 74,928, forward strand.
ATCCTGAAATAATCAACAGTAACAAGAAAGTGTTGGCAGAATCACCGATCATTTCAGATTTTAACGATACCAAATTTGCACTGTAGCCATTGCTGGTACGGTAGTCATCCGGATATTGTGCCTGTAACTGCCCTGCAATGGTGTTGACTTCTCTACTTACTCTTTCCAGGTCACCGTTCTCTTTAAGCTTTCCAAATAACGTCAACATACCTGTGCTTCGGTTATTGATCATGCCCTCACTGGAACGAAACGGACAACTTGCCGCCGAAATATAAATATCGTTATCATTCGGGTAAGCTGGCATGGGCGGCAGGACACCAATCACTGTATGTACGGCATTATTCATTTCAAGGCTGATACCCACTACATTCTCCCTTCCCCCAAAATGCTGCTGCCAGTATCGATAAGAAAGCAGAATAAGAGGTTCGGCACCGGGTTCGTCTTCACCATAAGAAAAATCACGCCCCAATAGGGGCTTAATTCCCAGCATGTTAAAAAAATCCCAACTCACAACACCCGTCTGAACCCTTTTGGGCATACCGTCGCCCAACAGAGTGAATTGCATGGAATGATACTCAACCAGGGAGTCCAGCCCCGTTGTCAAACTTCTGTAATCGAAGAAACTCTGTACCGATGAACCAAAATCCATTCTTTCCGCGATCGGTTGATGCTGTTGTAGGCGTACCAGCTTATCTCCTTCTGAATAGGGTAATGGTGCAAACATAACATGATAGACCATACTGAATATTGCACTATTAGCGCCTATTCCTAACGCAAATGTGATAACAATTAACGCACTGATTGCCGGTCTTTTTTTAGCAGCCCGCCAGGCATATCCAGTGTCTTGTAACAAACGGTGCATGATGATTCCTGTACTATTGAAGGCTAATCAGAGGACGTTGATTGAATTGCGAAATATCAGAAACAATGACTTTGTCACCGGCTTGAAGTCCACCGGTGACATGGATTCGGTCAACTGATCCACTTCCCAGGGATACTGCTACCAACTTAGCCTGCCTTTCATTCACTAGGTAGAGATTGTTATTACTGTTTTCCTGGCTTTGCACAGGCCTTCTGATCGTTAAAGCGTTTTCTACTCGCGCTATTTCTATTACACCATTTACCCTTAAATCCGGCCTTGCACCGGTTAAGCTTGCCTCATCAAAAATCACGTCAACCAAAACCACACCATTTTGTACAGCCGGATCAATGCGACTTATGCTTCCAGTAGCACGATTCCCCCCGGCACTAATCACTACTTTTTGCCCTAATACTACGTCTTTGATCAGGCTTTCCTGAACCCTGAGCTCAGCTTTAAGATCCTCTTCCCGGGCAACCCTGGCTAAAATATCGCCTGTATTTAGCTGCTGTCCTTGCTCTACCGGAATAAATTGTAATACCCCGGTTAATCCAGCCTTTACATTCAAATCACTTTCAAGGTTTTGCTGAAGTTTAAGCGCACTTCGTGCCTGGTTAACCTGGGCTTGTTTGGCTGCCAATTCAGCTAGATGAAGCTCCTTTAGGTGCTGCAGGCGCTTTTTCTCTATGCGTAGCCGGGATTGATATTGTTGTTGAAGCAGCTTATTTTCTTTCACATCCAAAACGGAAACGATCTGCAGGTCTTTTAGTGCTTCATTGGCTTTGAGTCTGAAATCGGCATTTTCGAATCTGGCCTGATAATCGATTACCATTGCTTCTTGAGCCAAAGCGTCACTTTTAAGACGTTTCCCCAAAGCATTAAATTCAGCTTGTGCGACCTCAAGCGCATAGGTGGCCCTTTCTAGCTCACGTGTCAGAGTTGGATTCGAAAGGCGCATGATAATGGTATCAATTTCTAATTTTGCGCCGGGTTGAACAAGGATTTGTTCGACCCTTGCCCTGGAAGTGGCGGCAATCCAGCGAAATGTTTGGGGCTGTAATGTACCCGGCGCGCGAATATCTCGAATAAATTGCCCGCGCTTCACACTGTCAATTACCAGTTCATTCATATTCACAGTGATAGCGTCTGGTCGATGTCTCAGGATTCCCCAGGCGGCAAGCACAATCACTGAAATTATGAATACGAAAATCTTTAGTGGTTTTAAAGCCAGTTTGGGCTGTTTAGCTTGCGGTATATCCACTCCCAAAGCCTCCTTATTGTGTTATTGGTACAATAAAGGGTGGGGTTTTTACTTTCAGTAGCCAATCGATAAAGCCCAGTTGCTTGCGGATAAGACGCAGGGAAATACGATGAAAGTGCCTTATCTAATGTTCGCAAAATTCTATACACGTACAGATTTGCTCACTTTTTGACCAGCAATGCATTTTTTGACGGTAACCGAATGGAGAATGTCACGGGTTAACGGTGGCTTTAAAGAGTGTACAGTCCAAATGATAAGGCCGCCCAATACCCTGCAGCAGCCCAAGTCAGCCAGGAGAGCAGCATGGTAGAGTCAGCCCTGTACAAGTAACGAAATCCATTTTGCAACCAGGGTGTGGTGGTACTGGCTAATCCAAAAAGCCCCGAAGTGTCGAAACAGGAAAAGCAAGGCAGGTAACGATCAGGACAGTGGTCAAATAGGCAGTATTTCGCTATTGATACCTTCATGGGCAAGGCTGTCGACTAAAAAGTCACACCGAGAAATCTGTTACCCCTTTGTTAGCCGCTTACAGGGCATCATTAAATTCTTCCCGGTATCTTACTACCCCGCCTTGTTTTGGTAAGGCGGCCTTATTGAACACAAAGACCATAAATACTTGATCTGGTACACCTTCCCATTGGCTGCGGAGTTTGTATCTCGATGCCACTTCAAAGCCGAAGCGTGGGTAATACTCCGCATGTCCCAGGACGATGACGAATGGGCAATGGGACTTTTGCAAGTACGCAAGGCCGTGGAGAACCAGCCGAGAGCCAATGCCTTTTCTCTGATAGGACGGCAATACCGCCATGGGTGCCAGCCCCATGCCAACAGAGGCCGATACATCAATAGTCACCGGGGTGAACAAGATGTATCCAACAACTGCACCGTGCTCGACAGCCACAAACGCGATATATTTCTCGCAATTGCTGCGAAGCCTATCGACGAGAGCCGCCTCAGGGCCGTTATTGAACGCGGCCAGGTTCAAGCGGTGGATCGCGTCGCTGTCTTCAGGTTTTTCTTGACGGATTTCGATCATTGAGTCAGTGTTCCATGTTGGAATGACTAATGTCCCAGGGGACGGCAGCAAACAGTGATGGCTATAATAATCCACTCAGTAGGCATTGAAACCCCATCAACTCCCTATTTTCTCCTTGGTCAACTTCCTCCTGGACACACCGTCTGTTTCATCAGCCTGCTAGCGATATCCCCGTTTTCGCGATAGAGTGGTGAAAAGTTCATCGAATCCAGGTGGCGATATGATTCAGCATAAGCATGTGGTCTATTCTCTACTTCTCTTGGTCAACTCATTTATTTTTCAGGCAAAAGCCGTCGAAATCGACAATATCACCTTCAAACCTACTCCGCTGAATGTCGGTGCAGGCCAACCGGCCATTACCGTTCTGGATTTCAATTCTGACGGCGCTGTGGATGTTATTTTTTCCAGTTATACCGCCAGTCATGCCGCGATTTACCAGGGTAATGGACGGGGCGGTTTAGCCAAAGTGGGCAGTGTCCCGGTGGGTGAGAATCCGGCAGATATGGCAGTTGCCGATCTCAATAAAGACGACAATGCCGATTTGGTGGTGGCCAACCACGAAACCGCCTACGTCACCTTACTGCTGGGTGATGGAAAGGGGGGCTTTCAACCATCGCCTCAATCGCCGCTGAAAATAGACGTGAAACCCCATATACATGTGGTTAAGCTGGCTGATCTTGACAGCGACAACAGAGTAGACCTGATTGTTGATAGCCGTGATGACAATGGCATGCGTTACTTTAAGGGGCTGGCCAATGGCAGCTTCACAACACCCGGCCAGCTGATCAACGCCGGAGGGGACCCCTATCGAGGCTTTGCGATCGGTGACATCAACGGTGACGGGCGCATTGATATGGTGACTCCCAACCCAAGGGAGATTGGCATTGTGACCCATACTGGCTCAAACAGCCCATCTTTTACCCTGAAAAAGCTGGCCCCCTATGTATCCCCCTTTGTTGTTGAATTGGCAGAAATGAATGGCGACGGGAAGCTGGATATGCTTGTCGGCTCAAATGGCAGTTCTGTCACCGTTATCCCAGGGAACGGTGATGGAACATTCAATGAAGCCAACAAAACCGCAATAACCACTCCCCCTGGTGCCAAGCAGATAGCCGTTGGTGATATCAATGACGATGGCCTTGAAGATGCACTGGTGGCTAACTGGTCCGGTGAACTGCTCGCTGTGCTCGGCAATAAAACGAAGGTCGAGACCATAAGATTCAAAGATGCCAACATCCCTAACCCATGGGGTGTGGCCTTGGCAGATCTCAATGGAGATGGAAACAGCGACCTGATTATTGCTGATGGAGACAGTAAAGCCGCAGTCGTATATCTTAGCCAAACGGAGTGATGGTTGGCAGACCTGAGTAAGCTCAGATGCGATACTGTCACGACAAATCAAGCAGTTACACGCTTGATTTGCGGCCCGAACGTCCGTGTTCGGGGCAGCGGGCTGCTGATATAGCTTTTTTCAGCAGCCTGCTAAGGTATCACAAGGAAATCTTCAGCGTCAGGGCATAAGCCTTCCACCCTAACCGAGTACTCCCAATCTGCAGTGGTATCAGCGAGGATCCAGTTTCCGGTATCGAGAAACACCTGAGTCCTTGCGCAATGCTGAGGATATACCGAGTAGCTTCTAGAGCCACCCCTGGGGTTGTCATAGTAATAACTGAAAACGTCAAACCCTTTGCCGATTCCAGGTCCACTACCCCGGTAGGGATTTAAGAAGCACTGTGAATTTTTCAAACACGTACGATCATCAACATTTAATGAGCGTTTGTATACGTGATGGTCATAATCCTCTGTGTTGGTGTCTTCATTTAGCTTTTTAACATTGGTTGAAAGCCAGCCTAAGAGGTAAGTTCCCGGTGATGTGGTGGTCAGGCTGCCTGTATTGTACTGATGCGGGTGTACGCATTGGTCCCAATTACGGGTTTCCCGACACAAGTCCATAGCGGTACTGATTTCCCCTATTGATGTGTGGCACTGGGTTGGCGAATTTTTGTTGTATGCACCGTAAAGATCACAACGCTCCCTATGCTGAACACTGATGTCCAGCCAGCGCCGCATTTGCGCCAAAGGACCCTGACTCCCTGTGTAATCGGCGAATATTTGACTGTGTGCATACGCATTGTACACGGTTGGCCGTTGATAATTATTGGTGGAGTAATCCACTGCCGCCCAATTTGAAGGATTGGTATCCTGTACAAATTGATTATATTTGTCTACAACATTTAAACCATTAAGCGCAATTCCAGCGGCCACGCCGGGAGGCCCTCCGATCTGGTCCGCTCTTACTTCAACGTTTAACCTGTCTAGGGTTTCAGTGAACGATGACGAAGAATCCGTAGCGCCACCAGCTTGAAAAACGTCTCCTATCGCTAAGCTCAGCTCTGCCTTTGCAGCCTCCCGCTCCTGATAACTGTATGCCTTGGCACTAAATCTAAACACCAGGTAGAGTCCCGATCCGATATTGACGCTGTTGATATAGTTATCTCCACAGCGTTCCCTAAAGTCTGCTTTGGCTTCGTCATCATTGGGTGACAATACGTTGCTGACCAATGCCGGATGGATTGCATTTACCGGTGTACTCAGACTCCAGAATTCACGCCTGTTTTTCACTTTAACGACATATCGAACATAGGTTTCGTCCGAAACTGAGTTGACATAGCGTTCCTTCTCGCCGGACAGACCCAAATTGAAGTCATCTGTTGAAAAACCAATTTGTGCGGAAGAGGAAACATCCAACAGTTGCGCCAGATGTCGATTATCGTTTACGTAGCTGATATCAAAGGTGCTCGCCTGATAAGGTGGTGTTTGCGTGATGACAAAATCCGGGTGATTGACATTTAAACAGGTTTCCTTAAGAGATCCTCTAACCAAATCAAAGCCATTGCCCAAATGGAATCTGCCCTCATCTGTATTCATTGAGCTACTTTGTCCTTCCGGGTAATCTCTTTTCAAACCTGTTTTGGCTGCTGAATTTACAGTTCGAAATTGATAATTTTCTGAATCCAGAGTGCTCATGGTCGTGGGATATTTTGAGTACAGGTTGGATTCCTGCCTGGGATTAATGAGGGAATAATTTCCATAACGATAAGAGCTGCTGAAACTGGCGTTTTTGGCCAACACCCTATACCGGTACTTTCCCGCAGTCTTGTTGCTCAGCACGCGACTGGGCAAAGATCCTGTGTAGATCTTTGCCCATCCCCCATTATTTTTACTTTCGTAAAGCTCATATGTAACTGGATAACCATTCCCGTAACTGGCAGCCCAGCTGATCTTTATAGAATTAGTATTAGTGTAAGCTGGATAGGTTATTGACGGAGGCGTGCTGGGTGGACCATAGGGTCCGCCACCACCGCCACCACCTGGGGCGCATGGATCTGGTTTAATTATTTCGTTTTGCTGACTGATTTCACGGGTAGTTAATGGTTCCAGACAGGGTTCGATTCTTTGAACTTCTACGCTTTGCAGGGAAACTGCAGCTGCAAATACCATTTTTGGAACTACTGCCGCTAAGGCTATATACTTGACGTATTTCATTGTCTGCGTACTCAAAGCTTAGTTATTTTTTTTGTAAAGCAAGTCTTATAGACCAGAAAGTCATATAGGAGATGTAAAATACCTAATTTAACCTTCACATAAAACATCCTGCCTGAAATTTTCGAGAATTTCTATCGGGCATCTCTAGAAATTGAGTTTTCCTTAATTTTATAGCCCTGGAGCCCCCATTACTCGGTGCTTATGGCCACCAAAAAAGTAATTTTTAGAAATGCCCTATCCTTTAAGTGACAATTTTCGGACTGCTATTAACTTACGGCCATATAGTTTTGTCTGATGTGGGTCACTCTAATATCAGAGTGGATTTTATACAGAACTATATGGTCGCCGGATTAATAACCCGGTAACTTATTTGGTTGCGGGGTTAACACTACTTCCAACAGATTGAACTCTAGTCAAATGTATCGTGCTACCAATTCGATTTTCCCTTTCAATTGACCAGGCTCTATATGCTTACTGTCCTTTGATGCCCCAGTGGACTTTCTAATACTGCTGGTTTGTGGTGCTGCGTGCAGGTTGTACCTGATATTAAGTGATCTTCGTGGTCACAACCTCAATCCCCACTAAGGCAGGATTGAATTAATCAGGTGTTTCTTTATAGTTATAATCATTATTGGTGTCAGCATATAATGTCCCATAAGCTACATAGGTTCATTTAGGTTTTCGCACAGACGGAGTAGCTTTTATCTGCTTTATAATTGAACGGCCCGGCTGGGTGGATAAGTAGGATGCGGATTGGGAGACTTAGTTTCGAGTTGTTGTTCTGCCTAATTAATATAACGTCTTGCTCAACGGCGACTATGGCTTTCCCGTTCGGTGGAGTGCCGAGGGACCGCAACGCATTGCAGCAATCGGCTGTAGGCTACGCATTGCGTGTTTTCTAAAATCACTGCGCTGGAGTCTCTATACCGCACTTTTCTTCGTGGGTTTCCTCCAACCAAGCGAGGCGCCTAAAGGAAACTTTGCGTGTATCAGGGGGCTACACCGTTTTTTGAGCCCCAATAACAGCGCTCAATTTCCTTTTTTATTCAGGTAGTGCCATGCACGAAAATTTCTTTCGTTCTGTATCACACTCCTTAGGGCCTATCACAAGAAAACAAACTCAATAGGCTCCTAGTCCCTGCGCACGTACCAGTTGATGGCCTTGGTCCCAACCTTGCGCGAGAAACGGAAACGGATCGTCTCCTGGTTGCCTTCGCGGTAGTCGTTGACCACGAAGCTGCCGGACTTCGTCTCAGAGGGCATGTTCAACTCCTTGATGATCCGCGTTTGCCAACCGCCGCCGGCCTTCTTCTGCTGGATCTTGACGGTCAGGACGTTGGAGCCTGAGCCCGCGCCCCTAACCGTGTACCTGTAAGTGGTGTTCTGGCTGGCGGTGTCCTCGAACGTATCAACGGTATCCAAGCCGGACAGGGTGCCATTGGAATTCCAGGCCAGCGGCGCCCTGGCAACGCTGGGTGTCCTCAGGGCAAACAGGCGCGGTGCGTTTTCTACCAGAGTGGGTAATACCTTGTGTTGAGACTCTGTGTATTGCTGCGCAACTTCAGTGACCGCAGTAATCTCCTTGTCAGCCGCAAACGAGCTATTCAGTAGAAATACTAAGTATAAGAACTTCATGTAACACTCCTTGTGTTTTAGCCAGTTGTTTATTGTCCTTTCGATGGCAGCTACGAAGCATCCTCCATAACTTGACTTTCTATTGTTCCGTGACTCAGTTTTATTTAATACTCCAGTTATTTCTGCAGTGATTAATCAGCGGGAACTGTAACTTATTGATTAATACAATACCATAAAAAATGCGGTAGTGTTCAAAACTCAATTAATTCAATATTACCCCTTGTTAGTTTACCATTTTTTATTAGGGAGGCTTGAACTACATTGCGCCTAACGCCGCGATCACCGACCTGTCCGGTGCAGCGCTTTATTATAAGCCATATCATCGCTCACACTAACTTTTTCCGGCTTAAGGCCGAACAGTCTGCGTGACATGTTGAACGGATATACAGCCAACAAGCATATGCTTGTCGTTACTAATAAAGAACTTACCAGCAATATCAAAGCCTTATATCCCAGCGATATTGGCCAGCTAATCACATAATAACCAATCACAACTATGACTGTTTGATGAAAAATATAAAAAGGGTAAATTAGCTCATTGCTGAGCTTAAGCCATTCAGGTGTGTTTTTTAGGTAATGCTGGGTATATCCTATTAGGGTCAGTAACGCCGACCAAGCAACCAAACAACAGACGAGCCACCAAATTGACCAGCGAGTTTGCAAGGATAAATACCTGCTTAAGTCTGGAGAGTAATAATATCCATAGAAGATCAGAGAACTTACAATCAACCACATCATATTGGCTCGACGGTTTTTACTGATTGACTGCCAAACAATCTGAGACTGGATGAAAGACATCCCTGAAACAAAAAAGAATAGGTAGAACAAAGAAGAAGCTGGATTACCAATAGTTTGGTCATTCTCTGGAAAATATATTTTTAATCCAACCCTAATTGCAATCAACACCGCAACCAGAAAAAATAGTCCGCTTGGGATAAATGATAGCCTTTCTAAACCAGACTTAATCAACATTGCCGGTTTCGATTTTAAAAAAATATGCAAAGGGATAGCGAATAGGGCGAAAACAATCAGATATTCAATAAACCAGAGGTGATTTGAATCAAACTTAAGTGCTAACGTAGGAAATGCTTGCCAGTACGATTCGTAGTCGCCAATGTTCTCTATAAAATTTTGTGGCGGGACAATGAACAGCATTCCCACCATCAAAGGAATAAATAGGCGAAAGAACTTTTCACGCAAAAATTGCAAAGCACTTATCCTGCGAAGAAGCAAGACACTACCTGCGCCCGCAATAAAAAATAGTGCGGGCAGCCTAAACTGCTCAAAATATACCATGATGTCATCCAGTAATTTACTAGATTCACTATTCATGATATGCCAACCATCCCCGTTAAATGGCATCAACACATGATGTAAAAATACTGCCAGAATTAAACCAACTCTTAACCAATCCAGTTCTGAAATCCTATTTATAATCATATTGTTCTTTCCATACTGCGTAGAACCCTAGTGACTTATAACCCCTAAAGCACCTGCGTCAAAACCATAGCGAAGCTGAAGTTTTGACGTCGAGTGCCTTTACTTGATAGCTGCCGGTTACTTTGATGCTGTTGCCAAGAAATAACCAGCACCTATAAAGGTTGAACCAAATATTCTACCCGGCACTTTACCCGAAACCACACGATTTGCGCTGAACCTGGCGCTTTGTGCCAACAGAGAGTACGTGGACAAACATATAAATGACAAGAACATAAAACTGAATACCAGAAATGTAAACTGAGGTAATAACGGCTCTGAACCTGAGATAAACTGGGGGAATAATGCTGTTATGAACACAATTGCTTTGGGATTTGTTAATGCTACAAATATACCTTGTGCATACAAACCAAAAATGCTGACTTTAGCGTTTTGAGAGATACTGCCCTCAAGTTTCCCTATACCATTTCTCCATAGTTTGAATCCCATGTAGATAAGATACATCGCTCCCAGAATCTTTACGGCAGTAAATGCTATGGCTGAATGAAGCACAACTACACTCAACCCAAGTACAGAAAACCCTGACATTATAAAGAGTCCAGAAATATTTCCTAGAACTGTCACCAGAGACTTCTTAAAACCAACGGATAAGCTATTCACTGAAACCAATAAAGCTGCCGGTCCAGGTGTTGCTGTAGCTAATAATGCAATGGAACAAAAAGCTAACCAACTTTCAAACTGCACAGAAATCTCCCAAGGTAGCTAATATCTCAATAACCGGCAGCTCAAACGCAGCAAAGCACAGTGTAAGCGGTTTGGCGCCGCAGGCGCGCTATTTATTGACTTGTTTTGAGACAGTTATCCGCTCAAGCGACTAACCACACGAGCATAAATAACTTTATAATTTCCGCGCAACCATAAAAACAACAGCATCCTTAATTCCATGATGCCACTGGCGTTCAATCGTAAATCCAGAATTATGGACTTCGCTAGCCAAATCAGATTTCGTCAGTACATACACATCAGGCATTACCCCTAGGAGTTTCCCTAGAGGCACAATAGGTTTAATAAAGCGGAGGTACGAATTACCTAGGCAAGCGGTACTACTAACGAAAACGCCCCCAGGTTTTAAGATTCTAGCCACTTCAGTGAGTACATACTGTCTATCTGGTAGTAAATGCAATACATTTAAACCTAAAACAACGTCCAAACTAGCTGCATCTGCGTTGAACTCAATCAGAGTTGAACGAGTGAACGTAATATTCTCAATACTTGCTTTGCTGGCTTTTTCACGACCAATATCAAGCATGTTCTCAGATATATCAATCGCATCAATGTGCAATACATGTGGTGCGTGATGCATTGCGGTTGTTCCTGTTCCGCAGCCAAACTCTAAAAGCCGCATTTTTTTCTCTAACAAGCTTTGCGTTTCGGTAAGCTTCCTCTTATAAGTCTCTTCGTCGGAAATCGGACTCTTTGCATACCCTTCTGCTTTTTTATTCCAAAACTTTTCAGATATATTCATATCAATCTCCATTAGACGGATAAAGCTCTGGCTCATAACGCTCAGTACACGGGGGGCTGAAGCATAGCATAGGTCGTCCATCCCGTGTTTTTTGAGGGGCGACCGTGCTGCTGCTTGTTAGAGTTTGTGTCAATCATGCTAATTTTTAAATGACAATATTTTGAGACCAAGACAAACCAGCTCCCCAATTAACACACCTTGCCCAGCAGCGATGACCGGAACTAATGGCACGACTAAAAGCATATTGTCAGGGGCTTCAGGTTGTACCAAAGCAGCAATTAAAAATAGCGGTGTAAAGATAACTGAAACACTTGTAGTCCAACCCTTCCATATTTGTTTGAACATTAATCACACTCGATCTTATTGGTAGCTCTAACATTTGCATACTGATCAGTATTTCTGGATTTTTTTCACGCCAAACTATTAAAAAATTACTGCAAAACAATCTAATACAGTAATTTAGTACTATCGAGCCACCTGGAATAATGATCACTACAACCAGTATCCCAAAAACCCCCAATAAATGTAACCCTCTGTATTTATTGGTTTTTAAGAAGAATAAGCCTTCACTGGGAAAATAACGGTCACGGTGATCGAAATATCGGCTCATATCTGATCATATTGCCTATAGAGCTGCACCACGATCCAAACAGGTATATCGCCAGGGCGGGCTCCCTCTCGCCCGTTGACACAGCTTTTCGGTACAGTTACGGCAGCGCCGCCTGCAGCGATTGAGCCTTGCGTATCTACAGCGGTACCAAGAGGGACGGAAATCCATTGTCTTGCCGTCCTGCCTGCGCTTACCTCCCCAGGGAGCGTACAAGAAGGTAAGCGTTTGCAGGGCTGCACAGGCTTTCAAGGTACCCGCTCAGCGCTACGTCTTTTTATTGGGGCGGTGCTTGAATGGCCTTAGGATGGCGGGGGGCTGATCGGTTGGGTACTTCTCCAGCGCCCAGGCTTCTTCCAACAATTGCAGTAACCGCACGGCCCGCATCACCCGGTTGCCCCTGCTGGGTGCAATGTGCAGATCCACAACGTTATCCCTGATGGCGACTGGCGTGATAATAAAATACCCACCCAGGTCCACTGGCTGAAATAATCGACAGGGTAATATAGGCATCTTGAATAGGCTCCTTATGTCACCTGTGGCGGAAAGGTGTAGCAACAGCGTATCGCTTTGCGCGGTTTCTCTCGCCGCAGGTGCGATCCTTGTGGGAAAAAGAAAAGGGAAACTTGCAGACAGGGTGCGTAGGAAGAGAGGCGGTGCGCGGCTGAAGTAAAAGACCACACCAATCATCACGCAACGCCACAGCACACTCCGCCGCCGGGTGCCGGAGTGACTCGGAAAATGCGCCTTCAGGGAGACGTTTATTGAAGGCGAACGAGTGTATGGCGTATCATTCAAGACAGCCTCGCTAGATAGCTCTGTTATCTATTGGGGTTAGCCATCCCCTGGTGTCTCTAGCACCGGGGGCTGGCGCTTACGCCTGACTTACGCGGCCATGATGCGGTCCTTCTTTTTGTGTTGAAAATTTGTTGTGGTTAGGGTTTCCCCACGAGTGCTGCCTTACAGGGCGCCTCGCGGGCTGAACGGTGATCGTTTGGGTGTTTTTTTCTATTTATTATTCTTTACTGGTGCCAGCTAAGCGGCTGGGTGCTATGACAGCAGGACTACCCTAATCGCTTTATGTCAAGAATTCAATCGAGATGAAGCTTTAAGCGACACCAAGTTTAGCCCCCACCCGCTGGTGAAGGGGGATGCAGTTTTGCCTGTGCAGGGTGAAGCGAAGCGGAGAACTACCTGGAGGCGCGGAGCGCCGGAGGTCCAGGCTGTCCTGACCGCGCGCATCTTCAATCAACTAAAAAAATATTTAAAAAAGCCATCGACCTCATCAGAATTCAATTTTTCTTCAGCCAAGAATCTGAGCCTTTCTAAAAAATCAGGCTTTAGATTGAGGTCCTCATCGCAACCTTCCATATCAAAATCAACCAGCTCACATTCCATCCAGTCAGAAAAAACATCAAAGAAACGGCTTAGGGAATTAGCAATCTTGAAACGATCTTTAAGGATTGATCCATAAACAACATTTGGAGAGATCGAAACATCTACAATCAGCGCATCACCGCTTTTATTGCCAATAACAACCCACGCATCTTGCCAGATAGAACTTTTAACTATCGCTCCATCTATATTTTTCACCCATTTCCATCCATACTGAGACCCCACGAGGTTACTAAACATATTGATCTGTAAAAACAAATCACCTCCGACTATCGCATTTTCAGAAAGGTCTAAATGCTCATAGAAAAATAACAATTCGTCGGAAAAAGGTATTTCAACTGGGTACTTAATAGATGATTTTTCTTGATATTTTATCGTTCCAATATCAAAACCATCTCTGCCAAAAATGTTGGCAAATTTCTGCAACGAGCACTCTAAATCTTTCATGGATTCCCTAAGGACAGTCTTTAGTTTTAGATGCTTTATATTGATCGACCATAGCTTGTCGATCAATCAACCTCCCCGTACTACTGTTATGGTAATCACCTCTATGACCCTGTGGTGAACTTATATGCTCATTAAAAGTAGCTGACCCATTAGGATGATTTTCATTTTCTAAGAACACAATATTTCTCGGATCTCCAGCCCACTTGGCCCCCAAATCTCCATTACCATTTACAGAGTTAATATGGTGGCCTGTATAACCTATATTCGACATTTCCGAAGTGAGTTTTTTGCTATTAGGGGTTGATTTTATTAGCTCTAATTCAGCTGCTGACCAATCTCTTGTGCCTTGACCAGTAGTCAACACCAATTCTCGCTCTAATTTCCAAGCACGATTGATTGCTGCTCCTCTACTCCCACTCAGAGCCGTCAATTCATTCCGGGGTTTATACCTTATTAAGTCACCCGAAGAGAGACCAAACGGATCAATCCAAGCAACCGGATTCGGCACATACTGATAATTATTAACCCCACCCAACAACCCAATCGGGTCCTGTTGGGTAAACTCCCCCACCTTCGGGTCATAGTATCTAAACCGATTGTAGTGCAGCCCGGTCTCTTCATCAAAATACTGACCCTGGAAGCGAATGGGCTGCTCCATCCGGTTTTCATGGGCCAGGGCGATATTGCCATAGCTCTTGTAGGCAACACTCCAGACCACTTCCCCTTCCTGGTTAGTGAGGGTGTCGGGGGTGCCGAGGTGGTCCAGATGGTAGTGATATAGCTGGTTGTCTTCCTTTAAGGCCACAGGCTTGAAAGTGCCGGGCTCAAAATAGTAGGTGCGGGTATTGAGTTCCTGCCGGGTTTGCCTATCGGTTTTGATTTCCCTCAACAGGGTATCGCCATCCCAGAGGAAGTGGGTCTGCTCACCATGGTCCGCCTTGTCAATACGGCGGCCCAGGGGGTCGTATTGGTAGTGGATCACCTGCTGGAACTGCTCGGTGCCCTTCTCTACCTTGAGCTTTTCCACCCGCACCAGTTGCTGGCGGCTATTGTAGTAATAACGGGTTTGCAGTTTTTGCCCTTTGCCGCGCAGTTCGGCGATGCGGTTGCCGTGCATATCGTAGCGGTAGTGGGTATCACCGCGAAAGGCTAAACGGTTGCCTTTGACTTCGGTGGCGCTGGCCTGCTGTTTGGCGTCGTCTTTTGCGTTGGCGGCGGCAAGAATATTGTGTGCGGGGTCGTGCACAAAGTATTCGGGGTTGGGGCTATCTACCTGGGTCAGGCGATCCAGGGCGTCGTAGTGGTAGCTGCGGGTGCCGCGCAGGCTGTCTTCGATTTTGGCGATCTGGCCGGCTTTGTTGTACTGGTAACTGCGCTGCAGGATTGGGGTTGTGCCCTGGGTGGGGTCAGACACCGGGCCCTGGCTTGCACTGCGGGTTTTGCCCAGTCGCAGTTTTTGCAGGCGGCCTTGTGGATCGTAGTCTCTCTGGCTTTCCAGTCCATTGCCGTGTTGCCGCTGGCTTTCCCTGCCCTGTTCGTCGTGGCTGATACTGGTGATCAGCTGATCGGTATCGCTGCCCAAGGGGCGGCGGTGCACGCTTTGAAATTGACCGGCGGGGTTAAAGGCAAAATTGAGCACTTCACCATCGGGCAGGGTAGTGGCGATACGGTTGCCGGCGGCATCGTACTGGTGGCTGAGTTTGTCCTTGCCCTGCCAGTCGGCGGTCACGCGGCCACTGGCGTCGTATTCCCAGCGCAGTTTGCGGTGGGTATTTTGCGCTTTGATAAGTTGTCCGCTGCGGTTGTAGCGGAAGCTGGTTATGCCATCCGGGGTGGTCTCTTCCAATAAGCGGCCGAAGGGGTCGCGCTCGAAGATGGTGTCGATACCTTTGCCGCTGTCTGTGTCGGTTACGGCTCTGGAGCTGACCAGGTGGCCGGCGCGGTTGTAGGCGTAGCGGGTAACGCGGCCATCAAAGCCCACTTCTTCAATCAGGCGTTCGTTGAGGTCGTATTTAAGCTGGTAGCGCTCGCCGTTTTCATTGGTGAGGCCGATTAAGTTGCGCTCGCCGTCATAATGATATTCCAGGCGGCTGCCGTCCGGGTTGATGCGGGTCTTAACCTGGCTGAGGCCGTCGTAGGCGTAGCAGGTACTGCGGCCTTCTGAGTCGGTCACCTCGGCAAGTAACCCCTGCGGATTGTAGCTGTATTGCGTGCGGGCACCGTCCGGGGTGGTCACCGCATGGATACGATCCTGGGCGTCGTATTCATAGCGGGTAACCTGGCCGGGGGCGTGTTGCACTGCTTCCAGGCGGCGGGCGCCGTCGTAGCGGTAGTGTTGGGCGCGCCCCATGGGGTCTTTGACTGCGGCGAGATTGCCCTCGGGGTTCCACAGGTAGCGGGTGGTATTGCCTAAAGGATCGGTAACACTGCCGATCAGGCCAACGGGGTTGTAACCGTACCGGGTACTGTTGCCGCAGGGGTCTTTGTTGGCAATGACCTGGCCATTGTTGTTGTATTCCCGTTGCCAGCTATTGCCGGCGGGATCGGTGACTTTTGCGGGCAGGCCTTCGCTATTGTATTCGATACGGTGGCTATTGCCGGCGGCATCGATCTTTTGTACCAGGCGACCCTGGCCATCGTATTGGTAAATTTCCTCACGCAGGCTGCCATCGTCGCTGGGCAACTGTACCCTGGTAACCTGGCCCAGGTCGTTGTAGCTATAGAGCGTCTCGGCCCCTTCCGGGTTGCGGTGGTAAATGGGCAGGGCGCGCTCGTTAAAGCGATAGCGTTCTTTACCACCACGGGTGTCGGTGACGGTAACGCCTTTGCCATCGTCGTCCCAGTCGAACTGGTAGTTGTACGTATCCTGCCCGCCGATCGGGTCGCCCCACTGGCGCACACAGCGGGCAGAAGGGCCTTCGGCATCCCATTCAAAGTGGAAGCGGTAGCCGGTTTTCAGGGTGCGCTGCTTAATGACGTGCTGATGGTATCGGTACTGCTCACTGTGGCCGTCGGCGTCGGTGACTTTGATCAGGTCGCCTTCATCGCTGTACTCATAATGCGCGAGTACTTTAATACGGCCATCGCGGGTTTCTTTTTTCAGCTCACCGATACGCTGGCTGTTGGCCTTTCCTGCGGGCGGGCTGATATGCAAGGCTTCGCCAAGACTGCTCTCGATGCAGACCAGGCGTTCGCCGATATAGTGGAGCAGGTAGTAGTTGCCGTAGCCATCGCGGATTTCCGCGAGCTTGAGGGCACCTTTATCACCGGTGGCCTTGAAGTGTTTCTGTACTCCGTTAGGGGCGCCGTAGGGAGCGATAATCCAGTGCTTGTCGTTGACACGACTGAGGCTGAGCTGCTCCACCACGTTGTGGCTGCGGCCACTGCCCCCCGGTGCGGGCAGGCTGATCACCCGACCTTCGGCATCGTGGAATTCTACGGCTTTGCCGAGGCGCAATACCAGGCGTTCGCCCAGGGTATGGGTCCAGCCGTGGCCCAGGCCAAAATCCATGGGGTTACTGCTGCGGTAGGTGCGCGCCAGGGTAAATGGCAGCGGGCCGTCCAGCACCGCGTCCACCAGGGTCAGGCGCTCTTCACCGGTTTTTAAGTTGATCGGTTCACCACCTTCACGGGCCCTGGCATTGCGCTGGGTTTTGTCGCCGTTGTGGTTTTCCCCGGTCGGGTTATTGGTGTTATCCGATTCGTTGGATGTGCTGCTATTACTCCTATTGCCCGCCTGGCTGTTCTGGGCGCTGGCGGAGCTTCCGTCGGAATGGTTGTTACTGCTTTGGTTGCCACTTTTATTGGCGCTTGAGCCACTGCTGGCTGGACCGGGGTTACTCGAAGACGGGCCGCTGCCACTGGGGGGCACCGCAGCATCAGTAGAACTAAAATCGGAGAAATTGGCCCCACTGCCCTTGGCCTTGCCGCCGCGCTTACTGGCAAGCAGGCTGCGCTGTTTTTTCAGTTTGGCGAAGTCCAGCATCAGTTCGCCGATACCGCGGAAGGCTTTCAGCAGACGGGCATTTTTTACCAGAGAGATTACAGCTCCGGCACCACCGGTAACCGCGGCCAATACGATGGTGAGAATAATCTCGAAAGCGCCGCTGCCGGCCAGCTCGGTGATTTCCAGACTGTGCTGGGCTTTGACATAATCCCGGGCGAAGCGGTAAATGGCGTCCCTTAGAGCCGGCTCTGCATAGATCAGTTGGGCCACGTCAAGGGCCAGCTCCAGTTGTTGCCTGGTGATCTTGGAGGGATCGAAGCCCAGTACATCCACCACTTCCCGCTGCACAGCAGACAGGTACTCCCTGCCCGATTCCTCAAAACTCTTGTCGTGCAGGAAGTAGTTGACGGTAGCGGTACTGTATTCGATGGACTGGCGGAGGGGATGCACCAGTGCCGCCACCTCCAGAATATCCTTGCTCCACACCGCCAGGCCCCAGGCCGCATTGCCCACGCCTTTAGCACCGCGATCAATATAAGCCCCCACCTTTTCCAGGGGGGAGCGCTGCTCGTGGCGTTGCTGGATTAATGCCGCCTCGGCGCGTTCCTGAGCAATAATCTGCTGTAAGCCCCTGCGAATCCTGGCGGTCAGTTCGGACTGTTTGTCGGCAAGCGCCGCATCCGCGAACGGGGCTTCTTCGATAATCAGGCGGTTTTGATTCAAAGCCAGGTAGATTTTCTGTTCCTGCCGGGAGAGGTGGCCAGGTGCTTCGGAAAGCGAGGGCAGGGGCGTTGTTCCCGCTTGGCTGGACTGGATACTGGCACTTTGCCCATTGCCGGAAATACCGTTCACGCCAAAGAAGTGATCGTAAATCTCCTGAATCACAGAGTCATCGAACATTGACAGCAGTTGGGTGGCACTGACCTTCAAGGGAATATCCATCTGATAGTCCCTGCCAGCCTTGACAATATAACGAACGCCCTGCCTGTTTTCGACACTTAGCTGCATGGATAATCCTTCAAACGTCGTGAGCCAGCTTTTTTCACTTTAATCAAAAAAATCGCAAAGAGTTATTGCGTTCATCTTCTTAACCGCGGCGGTCAATCTCCCAAGGGCAGCCACTTCCCTGTTACAAAAGTGTACCCACCCGGAATACACCAGACGGCGATCCCCTAGCGCAATACCCGTAAAAAACTTGCTGGATTAGGGTAATCGCAATTTGTGAAAACTTAAATAGTGTTGGCTGCCCACCGCTTGGGCTATGCAATGTCTATTCACCAATAGTTTCACTGCAATGCCGGCAGGCACCGCCCGGCGCCCTCCGGTATCGGGTTACAGCCGGTATGGTCACCCGCCTGAAGAGATTAACGCAATTCGGCAAAAGGCAACAGCGCTATGCCATTACACGATATTGACGCCCTATTGAAAAATAAAAAGTTTCGAAATAATTAAAATTATTTGATTTTTTAATAGGGTATTCCCACGCCTCTGCCGTTGTACCAATGAAAAGGGCACTGTCGTAGTGTGATACAACCACAACAGAATTTCTGCTGCAGATGCCCCTTTCAGCAGGCACCTTCGTTTCAGTGCGCACCATTATTAGCAAAATAAAAATGGATAATTTCCTGAAATCAGGATCTGGCAGCCAAAAGCGGAAGGCTCACTGTGAACTTGTGCACAGAATGGGTAAGGACTGGAAATGCAGGGTGCCCGGGTGGATCAAAAACCCGCGGATAGCACCCAGTGCTGACAGGGTATCGCCCGCTGCCCTGCCACCGCAACCCCGCAGCGGCGCCGGATCTATGGTGGCTATAGGGGGGGCCGGTTATTCGATTTCCTTAATCCGCATGGAGCTGGTGTAGCCGCCCACATTCACCCGTTCTCCCTGGGTGATGAGAATGCGCTGCCCCTTTTGCAGGTCAATGCGCGAGTTCAGCACTTCAATAACGGCGCCGGTCAATTGCCCCAGAGGCACTGCGGCCGGATCGAAGCTGACCGGCTCAACCCCCCGCAGCAGTACCAACTGGCGTGCGATACGCGGATGCCGGGTAAGCGCGTAGATCGGCAAGTGGGTATTGGCTCGGGACATCATGCGCGGGGTGCGTCCGGATTCCGTCAGTGCCGCCACCGCACAGAGGTTTTCCACCCGCGCCGCCACATCGATGGCCGCCTGGGCGATCACGGTATCGATACGGTCCGAGGCGCCGTGCTCCTGCGGGGTGTAGGGCACACTGCCGAGGTATTGCTCGGCCCCCACAATCACCTCGCTCATGGACTCCACTGCCGCCACCGGGTAATCACCGGCGGCGGTCTCGGCGGAAAGCATCACCGCATCGGTCCCATCCAGTACGGCATTGGCCACGTCCATCACCTCGGCGCGGGTGGGTGTGGGGCTGGTGATCATGGACTCCATCATCTGGGTTGCGGTGATCACGCCGCGGTTGAGGGCATTGGCGCGATGGATCAGTTTCTTTTGCACCCCCACCAGGGCCGGATCTCCGATCTCGACCCCCAGATCACCGCGGGCCACCATAATGGCATCCGAGGCAAAGATCAGGGCATCCATCTGTGCGCTATCGGCAACCGCTTCGGCGCGCTCCACCTTGGCCACAATGGCGGCCTGGCTACCGGCAGCCTGTATCGCCTTGCGGGCAGTTTCCAGGTCCTCGGCGCAGCGGGGGAAGCTCACCGCGAGGAAATCCACCTCCAGCTCTGCGGCCAGCTCAATATCCCGGTAGTCTTTTTCCGTCAGCGCCGGGGCAGACAGGCCGCCACCGAGCAGGTTGATACCCTTGTTATTGGACAACCGGCCACCCTGCAACACGCGGCAGTAGAGTTTGCTCGGGGTAGTGCCGGTCACTTCCAGGCGGATCTTGCCGTCATCGAGCAACAGGACACTGCCGGACTTGCAGTCGCTGACCAGGCTCGGGTAGTCGACCCCAACGCGTTGCGCATCGCCGCCCTGGGGCGGGCAGTCGAGGTCCAATGTAAATTCGTCGTTGTCCTCCAGCACCACGTGGCCTTCGGCAAAGCGTGCAATGCGGATCTTGGGTCCCTGCAAATCGCCCAGTACAGCAACGGTCCTGCCCTGTGCGGTCGCGGCGTTACGCACCTCCTGTACCCGGCGGCGGTGGTCGTCCGCGGAGCCGTGGGAGAAATTCAGGCGCACGATATTGACGCCGGCTCGAATCATTTCCTCGATAATATGGGGCTTGTCAGTACCGGGGCCCAGGGTGGCAACGATTTTGGTATGGCGAATCATAAGGTCCTGTGAATTGATCAAGTAAGAAGATAAAAGTGAACGGGGGCAACCCAGCTACTGTTGGCGCTGGGTTGATGCGCCGCATAAAGTGCGAGGCCATTCCCGTCCCTGTTTGCAGGCTGTGGAACAGGTTTACGCACAGATCAGGCAGACTCAGCAACCGGCAACTGCAGCTGCAACGCGGCGGCCATGGCCAGGCTGGTATCCAGCATACGCTGGGAGAATCCCCACTCATTGTCGTACCAGGCCATCACTTTTACCAGATTGCCGTTCACACGGGTGTGATTGGCATCGAAGTGGCTGGAGGCGCTGGTATGGTTGAAATCCACGGAAACCAGGGGCCGGTCGCAATAGGTCAACACCCCCTTGCTGGCCTCCGCAGCCTGCCGCATGATGTGGTTCACCTCTTCGACGGTCGTATCGCGAGCGGCGATAAACTGGCAGTCTACCAGGGAGACATTGTTCACGGGAACGCGTACTGCCATACCATCGAGCCGGCCTTTCAATTCCGGCAGTACCAGGCCCACTGCAGCGGCAGCGCCGGTCTTGGTGGGAATCATATTATCGGCTGCAGCGCGGGCCCGATACATATCCGCATGGACTGCATCCTGGGTGTTCTGGTCATTGGTATAGGCATGCACGGTGGTCATAAAACCGCGCTCAATACCCAGCCCGCGGTGCAACGCCTGCACCACTGGCGCCAGGCAATTGGTGGTGCAGGATGCATTGGAAACCACCCGGTGGTCCGCGCTCAGGGTCGCATCATTGACACCGTACACCACGGTAAGGTCGGCGTCCTTGGAGGGCGCGGAAATCAGTACGGCACCGGCGCCCGCTTCAATATGTGCGCAGGCAGAGGCTCTGTCGGTAAAGCGACCGGTACATTCCAGCACCAGATCCACACCGAGTTTCCCCCAGGGCAGTCTGGCCGGATCGCGCTCCTGACAAGCCTGCACGCGGTCGCCACCGATCACCAGCGCGTCGCCATCCACGGTTACCTCGGTGGCAAAGCGGCCGTGGATCGTGTCGAAACGGGTGAGGTGCGCATTGGTGGCCACCGGGGCGAGATCGTTGACCGCAACCAGCCGGATATGATCGCGATAGCCGGATTCATAGATGGCCCGAGTGACATTGCGGCCGATTCGACCGTAACCATTGATGGCAATGTTTATTTTCATCTGGCGTTACCCTATTGTTTTGGCTTTCCGCGCTGCCTGCCTGTGCGGATACCTTTTACCGAACGTTTGTGGCACTGAACCCGTTAGCCCAGGCAACTCTCTGCGACTGGCCGGATGGCAACTGCCACAACCCTACCTGCGGGCTGACTTTTGCAACGGCCGGTGCCAGCGCATGGCTATCGGCCTATTAAGGTTTCAATGCCGCAGCCTGCTTTGACAGGCGGGTGATCTCCGCCCATTTTTTCTCCCGTACCAGAGCGCTGGGTGCCATCCAGGAGCCACCCACACAAATCACATTGCCAAGGGCCAGATAGCTCGCTGCGTTATCCGGACTGATACCACCAGTGGGGCAGAAGCGCACTTCCGCCAGCGGGCCCGCAATAGATTTCAGCATCGGTGCACCACCGGCGGCCTGGGCCGGGAAAAACTTCTGGTAGCGATAGCCGCGCTCAAACAGGCGCATGACCTCGGAAACACTGGCCGCTCCGGGCAGCAGCGGTACATCGTAATCATCCGCAGCCGCCAACAATCGCTCGGTCGCTCCTGGGCTCACCACAAAACTGGCGCCGGCCTCGGTGGAGCGCCGCAAATCGTCGCCATTTAAAATGGTACCGGTGCCTATTTGCACTTCGGGCAAATGTTTGGCAATCCGTTCCACTGCATCCAGGGCAGCCTCGGTGCGCAGGGTAATTTCGAGTACACTCAGGCCGCCTTCGAGCAGCGCCGCCGCCAGGGGCAGTGCATCTTCGGGGTGTTCAATCACCAGTACCGGAACAACACCGGCAACCGGTAAAATGTCGGCGATATTTTTCTGCATCCGTCACATCCAGATCGTTCGTTAAGGTGCCCAGTAAACCGTGACCGGTTTCAGTGCCTGTTTGAGAATGCTGCGCACCGGCATTTCCATTTCATCACTGCCGAGCAAAGCTTCGCGGTAAACTTTCAGTTTTTCCCCGCCAGTAATCAGTAGTTTGATATTTCTCGCCTGCAAAATGGCGTTTGCGGTCAAGGTCATACGCTCGGTGTAAGTACCGGTCACGTCACTCTGCCTGGCAGTAATGGCGCTGCAGAGTTTTTCAGAGTGCGGATTCAGCGCGGGTGCAAGGCCCTGTGCATGGGGAAACCATGAGGCGGTGTGGCCATCAGCACCCATTCCCAGAACGCAGACATCGAAAGGGCGCGGCAGCCGGGCGTAGGCGCGCTCACATTCAGCCTCTCCCTCAGCCGCTGTTGCGTGAGAGGTTTTCATGGCCAACAGTGTCGCGTCTGCGGCACAATCCTGTAACAGGCATTGTTGAATAAATGCCTGGTTGCTGCCGCTTTGCGATGGGTCCACCCAGCGCTCGTCCACCAGCGCGGCAGTAATGTGCGACCAGGGCAGCGGGCGCTTGGAAAGCGCGCGATAAACAGGCTCTGGCGTGCTGCCACCAGAGACCAGGAAGGTGGCATGGCCCTGCGCCTTGATCCCCTGTTGCAACTCATAGGCACAGTCATGCGCAAACACCTGTACCAGACGCTCGCGATCGGGATAAAATTTTTCCTCTACCATGGGTATTTCCAGTTACTACCGGGTCGGAAGGAAAGAATACCCCTCTCCCAGGACACGCTGTGAATACATCCTTGTACGCTCGAAATCGGCATCCATGCCTCATACGATCCTGGCAGAGGGCTATTCTTCCCTCCTGCTTTACTAGTACTTCCCTGGAGGTGCCCCTGTCGCAGACAGGCAACCCCAGCAATCATTACTTGGCGTTAAACCAGTGGCGGCCGCTACGGGCCAGCAATTCACCGGCCTCCGTCGGCCCCCAGCTTCCCGCGGTGTAAGGTTTGGGCTGATTATTGGTGTCACGCCAGTGTTCAATAATCGGGTCGACCCAGTCCCAGGCTGCGGCCACTTCATCGCGATGAATAAACAGCGCCGGATTGTTGGCCGCGGCATCCAGCATCAAGCGTTTATAGGCATCGCTGCGGAAGCTGTCGTAGGTATCCGACAGGTTTAAATTCAATTCCGCCTGCTGCAACTTTGTGGCCAGACTGTCCATCTTCTTGGCCATCAATATCAGCTTGATACTCTCTTCGGGCTGCAGGCGGATTACCAGGCGGTTGGGAATGACTTTGCCGGCACTTTCATCGTAGACGTGATGGGAGACTTTCTTGAACTGCACCACAATTTCCGCACAGCGCTTATCCATACGCTTGCCGGTACGCAGAAAAAAGGGCACACCCGCCCAGCGCCAGCTGTCGATATGCGCCCGTATTGCGACAAATGTCTCCGTAGCACTGGCACCGTGTTCCAATTCGTCCAGGTAGCCGGGCACACGCTGCCCGTCGATCTCTCCAGCCACGTATTGCCCGCGCACGACATTCTTATCCACTTCTGATGCCGCGAGCGGGCGCAGGGCTTCCAGCACCTTGATTTTCTCCGCGCGAATATTTTTCGCGGACATGGTGTTGGGCGATTCCATCGCGATCAGGCACAACAGCTGCAACAGGTGGTTTTGCACCATATCCCGCAGTGCGCCCGTCTCATCGTAAAAACCGGCGCGCCCCTCCAGGCCGACCGTTTCCGAGATACTGATTTGGATATGGTCGATCGCTTTTGCATCCCACAGGTGCTCAAACAACACATTGCAGAAACGCAGGGCAAGCAGGTTTTGTACGGTTTCCTTGCCCAGGTAGTGATCAATGCGGAATATATTGTCTTCGGGAAAATAGCTGGCGAGTTTGCTGTTGATTTCGCCGGAGGTCTGTGCGTTGTAGCCCAGTGGCTTTTCCACAACCACTCGGGCTTTCTCACTGATCAGACCCTTTCTGTTGAGGTTTTCACAGCAAAGGCCAAAGACTCCCGGTGGGATTGCCAGGTAGAAAATACGCACACGCCCGGGGTCTGCACCCAAGATGTCCGCGAGGTGTTCCCACCGGGCATCGGGCACGGCTATATCCAACGCCACGGGACACAGCAGCCGGCTGAAATCGCACCAAATGGAGTCACAGTATTCACCCTCGCGCAGGTGCGCCTGCAGGGCCCGCTGTGCGGTTTCCAGGTAATGATCGGCATCTTCCCGGCGTCGGCATACCGGGAGGATTCTGCAATCCTGTGCCAGACTGCCCTCTCTAAACGCGCGGTAAAGCGCCGGTATCAACTTGCGCAAGGCAAGATCACCGACGCCACCAAACAACACCATGTCAAAAGGATCAAGCATAGGTTCCGCTCTGAGATCGTTTTCCTGCAATGCCTGGCGGCACCGTCCCGGTTAATACAGAATACTGGCGCCCGTCTCCGCACCACTGGCCATTGCACGCATATTCGCGAAGAGTTCTCGACCCATGCCGCGGGCGTTTTCCGACAGATCGCACTGAGCGGGTTTGCGCGCGGCGAATACCTTTTCATCCACAAGCACGCGCAGTACACCCGCTTCACAGTCCAGTTCAATCAGGTCGCCGTTGCGCACCCTGGCAATGGCTCCCCCCTCAACGGCCTCGGGGGACATATGGATGGCCGCCGGCACCTTGCCGGAAGCCCCGGACATGCGCCCATCTGTCACCAGCGCCACTTTGAATCCGCGATCCTGCAGTACCCCCAGCGTCGGCATCAGCTTGTGCAGCTCCGGCATACCATTGGCGCGGGGGCCTTGAAAACGCACCACAACGATAAAATCCCGCTCCAGTTCGCCGGCCTTAAAACGCGCCAGTAGTTCATCCTGGTTGTGCAGTACAATGGCCGGCGCCCTGATCTTGAGCTGCGCGGTTTTCAGCGCGGAAACCTTGATCACGCTGCGGCCCAGATTGCCCTCAAGCAATTGCAGACCGCCATGGTGGGAAAAGGGATTGCTCACCGGGCGAATCACCGAGGTATCGGCACTCTCTTCAGCACTTGGCCGCCATACCACGCCATCTCCGGCATCGTTGAGGAAAGGATCGCAGCAATAGGGCTTGAGCCCCGAATCCCCCAGCACTGTGTGTACGTCCGGGTGCAACAGACCGGCAGAGAGCAATTCTCGAATCAAAAACTGCATACCGCCCGCCGCGGCAAAGTGATTAATGTCTGCGGTGCCGTTGGGGTAAACATGACACAGCAGCGGCACCACTTCGGAGAGATCCGCCATATCCTGCCAGGTCAGCTGGATGCCCGCAGCACGGGCCATGGCCACCAGGTGCAAGGTGTGGTTGGTGGAACCACCGGTTGCCAATAACCCCACCACGCCATTAACAAAGGCTTTTTCTGTGAGAATCTTGGCGATCGGTGTGTGTTGGCTGGGCTCGGTAATTGTTACCAATTGCGCCACTGCCGCTTCGTTCAGGGCATCGCGCAGTCCGGTGCCGGGATTGACGAAAGAGCTGCCCGGCAACTGCAGCCCCATAATTTCAATCAGCATCTGGTTGCTGTTGGCTGTACCGTAGAAGGTGCAGGTGCCGGCACTGTGATAGGAAGCACTCTCCGCTTCCAACAGCTCTGCACGGCCCACCTTGCCCTCGGCATAGAGCTGGCGTACCCGCACCTTTTCCGTATTGGAGAGGCCGGTGGGCATAGGGCCCGCCGGTACAAAGATCGTGGGCAGATGCCCGAATGCCAGCGCCCCGATCACCATCCCGGGGACAATCTTGTCGCAGGTGCCGAGGAACATGGCGCCCTCAAACACATCGTGGGACATCGCCACTGCTGAGGACATGGCAATCACGTCGCGGGAGAACAGACCCAGCTCCATACCCGGCCGCCCCTGGGTAACGCCGTCACACATCGCCGGCACACCACCGGCCACCTGGGCGCTGGCTCCGTGACGCGTCGCCGCCTCTTTCAGGCGGGCCGGGTAAGTCCCGAAGGGCTGGTGCGCAGATAACATATCGTTGTAGGCGGTGACGATCCCCAGGTTGGGCCCACGCCCCGAGGCGATCAATTGCTTGTCTCTTTGCGGAGAGGCGGCAATGGCATGGGCCAGGTTGCCGCAGGACAGGTGTGCACTGGCGCGACCTTCAATATGCGCCTTTTCCACCTGCGTCAGATAGTCTGCGCGGGATTCTTCACTGCGCAGGATAATGCGCTCCGTAACTGCCTGAACCTTACTGTGCACCATGACTTTTCCGTATTCACTCTGTTGGAGTGGCCACCTCGGGCCATCTGCCAACACCCGATTTTGGCGGTATTCCCACCACCACTGACCATCTAGCCCTGAAAAGACAATCCACTGTGGAAAACCCTACTCCAGCCCTTGGGTTGTAGTGCGACTGGCGGCCTATCACCCCACAAAAGCATCTGGACCAGAGAGAACCCCAGGGCGTTTCTGGGCAAAAGGGCCGGGCTTCACCACAACAGCGCCCGGAAAGGACTCAACCTTATTTGACAGACACTATGTAGTAAAACTACATAAAATTCAATATTTCCTGAATATGTTATTCGAGTTCAATAACATTCAGGTAAAAAGTGCTTTTTTTAGCGTTAATTGACCTAATTTTTATCGAAATAAGAGGATGTTATCTCTTTTATATGGAATTACTGACTTGATAGACGAGTAAAACCCAACCAAAATATGTAAGAAATTT
This sequence comes from uncultured Microbulbifer sp., assembly GCF_947489355.1. Classification (GTDB taxonomy): domain Bacteria; phylum Pseudomonadota; class Gammaproteobacteria; order Pseudomonadales; family Cellvibrionaceae; genus Microbulbifer. The sequence goes on from NZ_CANLDD010000006.1 coordinate 102,600, forward strand.
ACATATTGGCAATACAGCACTGGGTAGCCTGGCCTCAACACGGACTTCGGCAAACTAGTATTGTTATTCTATGAAAGTCACTATCACTGACGTTGCCAAGCGTGCAGGGGTGTCGATTAAGACCGTCTCACGGGTCATCAACAATGAACCCTCTGTACGTCCGACCACCAGAACGCGGGTCCTTATGGCAATACAGGCGCTCGATTACCGCCCCAATCTGGCGGCGCGCAACCTGGCAGGCACTCATTCCTATTCCATAGCCCTGATTTACGACAACCCCGATGCCTACTACGTGATCGATATGCAAAACGGTATCCTCGCAGCCTGCAGGGCGCGGGACTATGAACTGCTGATCCATCCCAGCAGCGCCAAATCGCCCTCCATTCACGACGAACTGCACAAACTGGTGGAGCAAAGCCGGATCGCAGGCCTGATCCTCACCCCCCCCTTCTCTGAATACCCCGAGGTCATCGACACCCTGAAAGCGCTGAATGTGGAATTTGTGCGGATTCTCTCCTCCCAGGCTGCCGACCAGCTGGACCAGATGGAGGAAAACTGTATTCAGGTGGATGACGGTGCCGGGGCCTTTTCAATAACCCGGCACCTGGTGGAGCTCGGGCATCGGCGCATCGGTTACCTGCACGGAGGCATTGAACACTTTTCCACCCTCGGCCGCCTCGAGGGTTATATGAGGGCACTGCAGGAGTCGCAACTGCCTGTCGACGACCAGATGATTCTTGAAGGGGAATATTCTTTCGACTCAGGCGTGGCAGGTGCCACTGCCCTACTGAAGTCCGACTCCCCCCCCACCGCCGTCTTTGCCGGTAATGATGAAATTGCCGCAGGCGCTCTCTTTGCCGCACGCAAGATGAACATTGATGTGCCGCAGCAGCTGTCCATTGCAGGCTTTGAGGACAGCCCCTTTTCACGCCAGACCTGTCCCAAACTCACCACTGCCCACCAGCCCAACGAGGAAATCGGCCGTTGTGCGGCAGAGTTGACACTTGAGCGGATTCACTGCAAGGGGAATATGGGGAAGGAGAAATCGCAGGAGAGTATTACCCGCCGTTTCACTCCCAGGCTGATCGTGCGGGATTCCACTGGAGCGGCACCAAAACAATCTTCTACCATTCAAGCTCAGCCAGCGTCCCATAAAAAGACCGGATAACTGGGCTCCGAAGGCTTGACGTTCATTAATCCTGACCCCTGTTTTTCGTATCTGGCACAGATTGTCCGGCAGGGTCTGGTTGACACGGGGCCCAGTCCTAGCGTGCCAGGGATATGACCCCGGTACAGGCGGGATGACCATCGGCATCGGAAATGCCATTGCGTCGGCCATTGCCCTATCATCTATGCTTGGAGTTGCCCCGCCGGAAGCGACCGAACAATTTCCACAGGAAAGCGCCGATGGCACAGCCACCAGGTACGCTGATAATATATTTCTGGCGCAAAATTGCGCTAATTTCCCTTTTTGTATGCATTGGCAGCTGTTCCAGTGTCCAGTTCGCCTACAACAATATCGATTACTGGATACGCTGGAAAGTGCACGACTATGTGGACTTAAACCGGGCACAGGCGGCTGAACTGCAAGCTGCCCTGGACAGCTTTTTCCGCTGGCATCGACAGACCCAGTTGGAACATTACGCGGAGTTTCTAACCCGCCTGGCCGACGGAGTGGATGAGGGCGCACTGGAAAGCCCCCGCTTGGAACCTGTGGAACAGCAGCTACAGCAGTTTTTGCACAGCGCCAGCGACAGTGCCTACGACCTGTTTCTTCCCATTGTGGCGCAGCTGGATAAACACCAAATTGACGAGTTGCAGAAAAACCTGCGGAAAAAACAGCAAAAGGCTTTGGAAGAATGGCAGCAGCCGCCGGAGAAGATCCGGCGGAAGCGCAACCGACAGATCCGCAAAGAAGGCGAGCGCTGGCTCGGACACCTCTCGCAAGAACAGATAAATCTGATCGCCGCCTGGGTCTCCAAGGTGGAGTACAATCCCCAGTCCCGCAGTGCGCAGAGGCAACTCTGGCAATCGAAAGTTATTGGCCTGTTGCGCAGCAAACCGCCAGGCTATGTGGCAACATTGCGCAATCTGCTGGTAGACCCACAGCAACTCTGGTCACCCCAATACCGGCAGGCGCAGGAGCGGCGCCAGGAACAGGCGCGCGAACTCGCCGAACAGATATTATCCAGCACAACTCCGCCCCAGCGCCATCACCTGAGTCGCACCCTGCGGGAATATGCGCAAAATTTCCGTATACTGGCGAGCCAGTAAAACTGCAGCCATACCCATTCGATCACCTTAACGGATGAATACTGCAGGCAAAGGCACCGGCAGGCTGTTAAGCTCGCACACTTAAATGATCAGCCAGGGGAACCCCCGTGCACATTGAATCCGCCACCAGCAGCCAATTAGCCAAATGGGAAAAGGAACTGAGTGCCCACTACGAGCGAATCTGCCAGCATGCACTGAACCTGGATATTACCCGCGGCAAACCTTCGGCGGAACAATTGAATTTATCCGACAAACTCGATGGCATTCTCGCCACCGATTATCGTGCCTCCGACGGTACGGATACACGCAATTATGGCGGCATGACCGGCCTTACCTGCGCCCGGGCCCTGGGCGCGGATATGTTGCAGGTGCCAACAGAGGAAGTCATGGCGAGTGGCAACAGCTCCCTGACCCTGATGTACCATGCCGTACTGACCGGATACCTATTCGGCTTCGCCGGCAATGTTCCCTGGCGGGAGCTGGAATCCCCCAAGTTTCTCTGCCCGGTGCCCGGCTACGACCGCCATTTTACGATTTGCGAGCAGCTCGGCATCCGTATGCTCGCCATCCCCCTGGAGAAAGGGGGGCCGGATATGGAGTGCGTCGAAAAGCACGTCCGCGAAGACAGTGACATTATCGGCATCTGGTGTGTGCCCAAATACGCCAATCCCAGTGGTATCACCTACGATAGGGAAACGGTGGAGCGCCTGGCCCAGTTGGGGCAGATTGCCAATCCCGGTTTCCGTATTTTCTGGGATAACGCCTACGCCGTGCATGACCTGGGACACTTTATCAGCCTTGCCAGTATCCGCGCAGCCACCCTGGAAAACGACACTGTGGATTCCGTGCTGCAGTTTGCCTCCACATCCAAAGTCACCCACGCGGGCTCGGGTGTTGCCTTCGTCAGCGCCAGCAGCGCCAATCTGGATTCGCTGAAGCACCAAATGCAGGCGATGACCATAGGCCCGGACAAAGTGAATCAGCTGCGCCATTCGCGCTTTTTCACCGAATGCACCACGCTTGAAGAGCATATGCACAAGCATGCCAGTATTCTCAGACCAAAATTCGAGTGTGTGCTGGAGCACCTGCAAAATGCCCTGGGAGATTCGGATATGGGCCGATGGGAGAAGCCTCAGGGGGGGTATTTCGTCTCTTTCAACACCCGCCCCGGCTGCGCAAAGGCAGTGGTGAAGCTGGCGGCAGACGCAGGCGTGAAACTCACACCCGCAGGTGCCACCTTCCCTTATGGCAATGATCCGGAAGACAGCAATATCCGCATAGCCCCGAGCTTCCCAGCGCTGGAAGAGCTGGATACCGCCCTGTCGGTGTTTGTGCTTTGCGTTCAACTGGCAAGTGTGCGCCAGCGGCTGGCGCAGTGCCGAAATGCGAGCAGTTAAGCCTGCACCCTATCTGGTGGCCGGGCCAATCGTGGGGGGCGATGTGATAGCGGGAGCCATTCCGCTCAAATAGCGCTTGGCAAATTTCTTATCCGCCAGGCTGAGGTCAACCACCACCAGACCATCCACGGCATCGCAAAAACCCGGATCGATATTAAATGCGTGAAAACTGGTCCCTCCCGGTTGGGTCAGTGCTGCATATTTCTTAAAGAGCGGGGGCAACACCACACCCTCTTCACGCAGCACCTGCTTTAATTGGCGCAAATCCGCCAATGCATCCCCGGATAATGCCGGTAGAGGTGCCCGGGCCCACGGAAAGGGCAGACGCGCGTCCCCCAGGGGCCTATTGGGGGCAAAGTAGCGGGAGAAATAGCGCACAATGGCGGATTTGGCACGCACAGAAAATGTTCCCGGCATGGACACAGGTCCGAACAGGTAGCGTACCTTCTTGCGCATCACCCACTGGCCGATGGCACTCCACAGCAAGTCCAGGCCGCCTCCACGCCAGTATTCCGGCAGCAGGAAACTGCGCCCCAGTTCCGCCGAACCCGGCAGGCACTCGCGCGGCGGGTGTGAATAATTAAACAGGGTGCTGCTGTAGATCTCGTCCTCCGCCAGGGCCTCGGTGGACGCCAGGCGGTAGGCTCCAGCAATCCGCCTGCGCCCGCCATCCCAAAGCAGCAGGTGGTCATAATGCGCATCGAAGGCATCCCAGTCGCGGCTCTGTCCTGTGCCCTCTCCCACCGCCCGAAACGCCACCTCACGCACTCGCGCCAGTTCACGCATCACCGGACAGTCGGCTTTCTGCCGGTAGAGATGCACCGACAGGTCACCCTGTCCGGCAAGTACCTCACAGGGCGCAATCAATTTCATCACCTCAGCCGGGGGCTCCGCAGCGGCGATCAATTCGGGACCAAGGGGCGGGGGCGAGCGATGCAGTTGGTAGACATGCTTGCGCCAAAGAGCGGCCTTGGCTCTCAGTGTCAGGGGCCAACTGCAAAAGTGTTCCGCTTCGAGGGGATGGCCGATGCGCACTTCTATGCTGCGGCTGGCCTGCTTGAACATTTCCCGCACCAGCCAGAGCGTCGAGATGGGTTTGTTCAGGGCTGACAGGCCGTAAAACCACCAGGAATTTCTGCCGAGTACCTGAACAGGCAGAATCGGCGCCCCGGCCTTCTCCGCAATTCGCGCAAAACCCGGATTCCAGCGCCCATCCCTGACGCCCTTGGGGGTCAGTCGAGAAACCTCACCGGCGGGGAAAAACAGAATGGCCCCTCCCTGCCCGAGGTGATCGTAAATACCCTGCACATCTGCACGGTGGGTGCGGCCGTGAAAATTATCCACCGGCAAAAAGAACGGGCGCAGGGGTTTGAGACTCCACAATAGCCGGCTGGCCACAGCACGCACGTCCCTGCGCACCCGGGAGATCATATCGATCAGTGCGAGGCCATCAAGACTGCCGAGAGGATGATTGGCGACGATCACCAGAGGACCATCAGCCGGCACCCGCTCCAGTTCAGAGGGATCCAGGCCGTAGCGGAAATCCAGATCGGTGAACAGCTGGCGGATAAAATCGATCCCCCCCAGATGGGGGTATCGCCGCCCAAATTCCACTACCCACTCTTCACAACAGATTTTCTTCAGGGTTGCGGAAACCAGTTTGCGAGTGGGTTTTTGTGGCGCAGCGCTATACCAGGCATTTTTCTGCAGAAGGTGCTCAACTCGAATCATGCCACCACCACCTCTGCCGGAAGGTTGGAGGGGGTCGGCATCCGACACCAGGCCCCCCGTTTCAGAGACGGCGCCTGCCTATCGAAAATATCCCCGGCCAGATAAACCCTGTCAGCGCAATTCTGCGCCAGAAAATCCACCAGCCGGCAGGACTCGCAGTCACTGCTGCCCAGAGGGACATCCGATATCCACAGCGCGCGGTAGCGATTTCTCATAGCAAGATTTCCGCCTTTGATCAGCAACTAACCGGGCCACCGGCCAGGTCTGTGCGGGACGCAGTCAAAATCGAAACCGGTAAAACGGTTTGTCGTCTAAACAATGACTGTGCAGCGGCTTGATGACAGTTCAGTGTATCTTTCTTGAAGCTTATATGGCAACAGAAGACAGAGGCGCAAAGGGCTGATGGCGGCCAATCCGCCGAGTCCAGGCCCGGCGGCATCGGTTCAGGCGGGGAGGATGCCTTACTCGGTATCCTGGGGGCGACTGATGGGCGGCGCAAAGGGAAACTTTGCCACTTTGTCCCCCCCTTTGGCCTCTACGATCTTGCCCGTGCCCTCCTTTTCCACTTCGTCGATACGCACAATGCTGTGCATCGGGATATAGGAGCGCGTGACCGAAGCAAACTCGGTTTTCAGCTTCTCTTCGCTGGGGTCCACCACCAACTGTGCCCTTTCTCCAAATACAAACTCTTCGACTTCGATAAAGCCGTACATATCACTCTGGTAGATAGCCCGAGCGTAGAGTTCATATACCTGGTTCTGGTTGTGAAAAATTACTTTATAAATCGGGTTGGCCATAGGTCTCTCTGAATGGGAATTACCGCGAACCTCAAAATTAGTCAGACAGCGGGCAAAGCGCGCAAGAATAGCACAGGTTTGCAACCGCTAATATAGCCATCTAGGCAGTGCGGAGCCGTATGGCTATAATGCGCCCCCCGTTCAATTGACCAGATTTCAATCAGGCAGAATATGTCCGATATACCGGTGAAGAAACTTTACATCAAGACCCACGGCTGCCAAATGAACGAGTACGATTCCGCCCGGATGCGCGACCTACTCGGGGAATCTCACGCCATGATCCCCACTGACAATCCCGCTGAAGCGGATGTGCTGTTGGTCAACACCTGTTCTATCCGCGAGAAGGCCCAGGAAAAACTGTTCCATCAACTGGGCCGCTGGAAGCACCTCAAGGAAAAAAATCCCGGCCTGCTGATCGGTGTTGGGGGCTGCGTTGCCAGCCAGGAGGGGGAAGCGATCGCCAGACGCGCACCCTACGTGGACCTGATTTTTGGCCCACAGACCCTGCACCGCCTACCGGAGATGATGGAGACCCGGGCGCAAAAAAATGGCGCTGTGGTGGTAGATGTGAGCTTCCCGGAAATCGAGAAATTTGACCGCCTGCCCCAGCCCGAGGCCGATGGTGCCACTGCCTTTGTTTCCGTCATGGAGGGTTGTTCCAAGTACTGCACCTTTTGTGTAGTGCCCTATACCCGCGGCGAGGAGGTGAGCCGCCCGCTTGCCGATGTATTGGAGGAGGTTGCGCACCTGGCCGGTCAGGGCGTGCGCGAAGTGAACCTACTGGGCCAGAACGTCAACGCCTACCGAAGCGTCGGTGAGGATGGCCATGCAGTGGATTTTGCCGAGCTGATTACCTATGTTGCAACCATCGAGGGTATTGACCGCATTCGCTACACCACCTCTCATCCAGTGGAGTTTTCCGATGCGCTGGTCGATGTCTATGCCCGGGTGCCGGAACTGGTCAGCCACCTTCACCTGCCGGTACAGAGTGGTTCCGATCGTATCCTCATGGCCATGAAACGCGGCCATACTGCACTGGAGTACAAATCCAAGATTCGCCGCCTGAAGGGAATCCGCCCGGACATCTGCCTTTCCTCGGACTTTATTGTGGGCTTCCCCGGCGAGACCGACAGGGACTTTGAAGCCACTTTGAACCTGATCCAGGAGGTGGGTTTTGATCTTTCCTTCAGCTTTATCTACTCGCCGCGCCCGGGTACCCCGGCAGCCGACCTGCCCGATAGCACCCCGGAAGAAATCAAAAAACAACGCCTGCAGCTACTGCAAAATCGCATTAACCAGCAGGCCTCCGCCATTGCGCGGCGCATGGTTGGCAAGACTGAGCGGGTCCTTGTTAGCGGCGTATCAAAAAAAGATCCGGGACAATTGCAGGGCCGCACTGAAAATAACCGAGTGGTCAACTTTCGCGCCGACAACCCGGCCCTGATCGGAAAATTTGCCGATATACAGATTGTGGAGGCCCTGCCCAACTCCCTGCGCGGGAAATTACTCACATCAGAACTGGAGCAGAGTCTGTTCTAAAAAGTCCTGGACAACCTGTCCCCCAGCAAGATGCAATGGCAGCCCCTGTCCTGCCGCCCAGAAGAGGCTGTGGTCACCAAAAAGTACTATTTGTTATTAAAACAATATTTGCATATAACCTATTTGTAGCACTCAAGTCTTTCCCATTCCGGGAAAATGGGTATACCCTAGCAATGAACCCCTAACATTAAGGTACCGTAACCAGTTTGGAAACACATACCCTCGCGCACAGCATCACCCTCGAGCCCAACGACGCCCGCCGCCTCGCCAACCTCTGCGGTCAATTTGACCAACATCTGCGACAAATAGAACAGCGGCTGGATATTGAGATCCGCAATCGCGGCAATCTGTTTACTTTTTATGGCGAATCCCAGCCCGCCCGCGCTGCCGGCGAGTTACTGAACGCCCTCTACCGGGAGACCGGCTCTCATAACCACCTGACTCCAGATGAGATTCACCTGGCCCTGCAACAGTCGGGCGTGGAGGAGTTGCTCAGCAATGGCGAATCCGGGGAAGGCGACCAGGTGGTTTTGATTCGCACCAAAAAGTGCTCGGTACGCCCGCGCGGTCTGAACCAGCGCAAGTACGTGTATGCAGTACAATCCAACGATATCAACTTCGGCATCGGCCCGGCGGGGACCGGCAAAACCTACCTGGCGGTGGCCTGTGGGGTGGAGGCCCTTCTCAAGGACCGGGTCGAGCGTATTCTGCTGGTACGTCCGGCTGTCGAGGCCGGTGAAAAGCTGGGCTTTTTGCCCGGCGACCTGAGCCAGAAGGTGGACCCCTACCTGCGCCCGCTCTACGACGCCCTCTATGAGATGCTGGGCTTTGAGACCGTTGGCAAGCTGATCGAGCGCAACGTCATTGAAGTGGCACCGCTCGCCTATATGCGCGGGCGCACCTTAAACAATGCCTTCGTCATCCTCGATGAGAGCCAGAACACCACCCGCGAGCAGATGAAGATGTTCCTGACCCGTATCGGTTTCGGTTCCACCGCAGTCATTACCGGCGATCCCAGCCAGGTGGACCTGCCGCGCGGACAGGTTTCGGGCCTGCGCCACGCCGTGGAAGTCCTGGGCAAGGTCAAGGGTATCAGCTTAACGTATTTTGGTGCCAAGGATGTTGTCCGCCACCCCCTGGTCCAACGCATTGTGGAGGCCTACGATATTCACGAGGCCGAACGCGACATGACCGCCGGCAAGGCCAGCGAGAATGCCGCTTGACACCCAGCTGCCGAGTCATGATTGATTTGACACTCGATGTACAGCGGGCCAGCCGTTGCACACCACTGCCCCCCGACGAGGCCATTCACACCTGGGTTGCCAAAACACTGACCGGGCACCGGGAGGTGGCCGAACTCTCCGTGCGCATTGTCGACAGGGAAGAGAGCCAGCAGCTCAACAACCGGTACCGAGGCAAGGATGGTCCTACCAATGTTTTGTCCTTTCAAGCGGACTTACCTGCGGAGCTAAATCTTCCCCTATTGGGGGATCTTGTGATCTGTGCTCCGGTAGTACAGCTGGAGGCGGAGCAGCAGCGCAAATCGCTGTCGGCGCACTGGGCACATATGATGGTCCATGGCACACTGCATCTGCTGGGCTATGACCATATCGAGGATAACGATGCAGCGGTGATGGAAAAGCTGGAGACAGACCTGCTGTGTAGCCTCGGCTTTTCCGCCCCCTACACTCCTGCTGGGAGGGCGAAATGACAGCCCACTGCGCAGCCGAATTACCCAAGAAATACTACCAATTACCCAGAAATGAGAGATATCCGGAGCATGGCCACTTCCATGACCACAGACGAACCCCCAAGTAGCCACTTGTCCAGCAAGTCCCGATCCAGTGAAAAAAACTGGTTGGAAAAACTGTTCAGCGCTTTTTCTGCTGAACCCAAATCCCGCGATGAGTTACTGGACATCATCAAAGACGCGGCTGAAAACCAGCTGGTGGACGCGGAAGCGCTGTCCATCATTGAAGGCGCACTGGATGTCTCCACCCAGCAGGTGCGGGAAATTATGATTCCCCGCTCTCAGATGGTTGTGGTGGGCCTGCGGGACAATCCCGAAACCTTTTTGCCCAAAATTATCGAATCCGGCCACTCGCGATTCCCGGTAGTCGGTGAAAGTATCGACGATATCCGCGGAATACTGCTCGCCAAGGATCTGCTCCCCCTGCTCCTCAAGGGTGTCGGTGAATTTCAGCTCGAGGATATCATCCGCCCGGCCAATATCATTCCAGAAAGCAAGCGCCTGAACATTCTGCTGCGGGAATTTCGTGAAAACCGCTACCATATGGCCGTCGTTATCGACGAGTATGGTGGCGTCTCCGGCGTTGTTACCATTGAAGATATTCTCGAAGAGATTGTCGGGGAAATTGAAGACGAGACCGACGAGGAGGAAGTGGATAGCTTTATCCGCCGGGTGGGTGACAATGACTATATCGTCAAAGCACTCACCCCTATCGAGGAATTCAATGCGTTTTTTGAATGTGCCTTCAGTGATGAAGAATTTGACACGATTGGTGGTCTAATCATGCAATCTTTCGGCCACCTCCCCGGGCGCGATGAGGTGACTCGCCTCGGGGACTTTATGTTCCGCGTGCTCTATGCAGACAACCGGCAGATTCACCTGTTGCGCGTGGCCCATATACGCAAGCCGCCGGAAGAGGACAGTTGACAGAGGGCGCCCTAAAAACCCGCAGCCGGCACGCAGATTGATAGCGCGCCGGCCGATGGCCCAGGTGTTTGAATAACTGGGCACACTGGCCAACAGGACACCGAACACGCGAATCTATGCGCAGATTACTTTTTCCTCTCGCCAGCGCTGGCGCCGGCGGGCTGATGACACTCTCCTTTGCCCCGTTCAACTACTGGATGTGCGGCCTGCTGTCCCTAGCCCTGCTGGCCTGGCTGTACTTGCTGGCCTCTGGGGAGCAAACTCTGCGCGGACGCAGCGCCCTGTGGCTGGCATTCTGCTACGGCCTGGGGCTGTTCGCCAGCGGCGGCTCTTGGGTCTACATCTCGATTACCAACTTCGGCAACGCCTCTGTTCCCCTTGGGGTCGCGCTTACCGGAGGGTTTGTCGCCTTGATGGCGTTGCTACTGGCCACCCCGTTCTATTTTGTCGGCCGTTTTACCGATAACCGGTTCAGCTTTGCCCTGGCCTTTGCCGCCCTCTGGTTTATCAGCGAATGGTTCCGCAGCTGGATATTGACCGGCTTCCCCTGGTTGTTTGCCGGCTACGCCCATTTGGATACCTGGCTGTCTGGCTGGGCTCCGGTACTGAGCGTCTACGGCATTGGCCTGTTGCTGGCGTTTGGCGCGGCTGTGCTCGCCCTGGTGGTCAGCGGCCGCCTGGTGCCACTCAATCAGCGCGGCCATATTGCCTTGATTATCACGGCACTTCTGCCCTGGCCCGCAGGCGCCCTGCTTTCCCATATGGTGTGGACCCACGCCGAGGGTGGGATCATCACTGTGGGGCTGGTGCAGGCCAATATTCCCCAGGAGAAAAAGTGGTTGCCGGAATTCCGCGGAGAGACCATAAGCCGCTACCAAGATGGTACCCGCACCCTCAGCAGCCAGGATGTGGATGTGATCATCTGGCCGGAGGCCGCCCTGCCGATGCTGTACAGGCAGGCCCCCAACCTGATGCAGGCGCTGCAGCGCAATGCGGAAACATCCCAAATCGACCTGATCAGCGGCATCCTCTACGATAGACGCGACCCCAACAATAATGGCCGAGTTGTGCATAATTCGGCCGCAGTGTTCGGCCAGAGTCCCGGTGTCTACCACAAGCGGCATCTGGTTCCCTTTGGCGAATACGTCCCCCTGGAGGAGTTGATCCGAGGCACCATCGAGTTTTTCGACCTGCCCACTTCCTTTATCCGCTCCGGCCCCGACGAGCAGCGCCCGCTGAACGCAGCGGGCGTCAGCTGGGCGCCGCTCATCTGTTACGAGATCGTCTACCCACGCCTGGTGGCGAACAGCGCACTATCGGCCCAGGTACTTCTCACGATCAGCAATGACGCCTGGTTCGGGAAATCCATCGGCCCGCTGCAGCACCTGCAAATGGCGCAAATGCGCGCGCTGGAAACCGGCCGCTATATGGTCCGCAGTACCAATACCGGCATGACTGCCATCGTGGACCCCCAGGGACACATCCTGAAACAACTGCCCCAGTTTGAACAAGTCAATTTGACAGGCGATATCCGTGCGATGCGGGGAGCCACCCCCTTTATGCTTGCCGGTATCTCCATCGTATTTGCTCTGGCCCTACCCATGCTGGCTCTGGCAGTCATTCTGCGCCGAAGAGGCAGTACCCAAGCCAAGGCACCTGCCACCGGCGAAGTCACCGGCCCGCAAACCTTCCGCAAAAAGTGCCCCGGCAACCCCGCGGGCACACCCCAAGCCCAGCCCGGGCCCCGCCATGATTGAAGATGACTGCTATGCTGCAAGCACTTTACCAGTGAAACTGCGGCAGGGGCGCCCTACCTATGCATTGTTTAATCAGTGGCGGCACCGGCCTGATCGGCAGGCTCTTTTGCCAGCGGTGGCTGGCCCGCGGAGGCAGTCTCACCGTACTGAGCAGGCAGCTGGATAAAGTGCGCGCACTGTGTGGAGAGTCTGTGGATGCCTGTAAGGAGCCGGAAGAGGTCGAGCGACCGGTAGACGTCGTGGTGAACCTGGCGGGAGAGCCTATCTCCCGTCGCTGGACCGAGAGGCGCCGCGCAGAGATCCGCAATTCACGTCTGAAAACCACAGAGAAACTGGTGCGCTGGACGCTCGTGCAAAGAGCGCGCCCCGGTTACTTCCTGTCCGGGTCGGCTATTGGCTACTATGGGGACCGCGGTGGAGATTTGCTCAAGGAAGACAGCCCTCCCGGAGGGGGTTTTGCCGCGCAGTTGTGCCGGGATTGGGAAGCTGCAACCCTGCCCCTTCAACAGGCGGGTATCTGTGTCGGCATTATGCGCACGGCTGTTGTACTCTCCAACCGCGGTGGTGCCCTGCCACAGATGCTGCCGGCATTCCGGCTTGGGCTTGGGGGCCCCATGGGCTCTGGCGAACATTGGATGAGCTGGATTCACGAAGAGGATGAAGTGGGGCTGATGCTACACGCTATCGACCAGCATCTGTGCCTGCCATTTAATGCGAGTGCACCAGAGGCGGTCACCAACAACAGCTTTGCCCGCCTCCTGGCCAAGCAGTTGCATCGGCCAGCTATGATGCGCGCACCCGCCTGGCTGCTGAATATCCTGTTTGGGGAAATGGCACAGGAGCTGCTACTGACGAGCGAGCGGGTAGAACCGCGCGCAGCACTCGACAGCGGTTATACCTTCCACTTTCCCACCCTCGTGCAGGCCCTTGCAGATCTGGTCAATGGGGGCAGCGCCACCAGTGGGGCACGGGCCTGAAAGTGCCACCAGACCATAGGCACAAAACGTCTCAGGCCGCAGCCATGGCGCTCTCCAATGCCTCCGCCAAATAGCGGCAAGCCGATTCGCTGGTCACCCGCTCAAGGTGGCACTCCATCGGTGCAGATCCAACCCACCGGGCATGCCAGCGATACCATTGGGATTCTTCCGCACCCTTACGCAGCTCTATAAATTCCACTTGGGCGGGGTCAATACGAAACTCTCGCACTATTTGCCCGGCAAATGTCTCAAAGTTCTTGCTTAGCTGGGCACCAACCTCCGTACCAGCATAGAGAAATAACAGGGTTCGGCCATCCTGCCTCACTTGCCTGAAACCAATCCAAACCGCTTGGTTTAATCGGTTGTGCAATTGGATGGGCGTAAAAGAAATCGGGATGCCCTTCATCTTAGGTTTATCTCGCTTATTGTTATGGTTGTCTCCCACCGCCGTTACGCCTATTGGTAACCCCGGTAGTCAAACCGATCTTCCATGTTCTGTTTGATGCCGCCGCCCCGGAAGCACGCGTGTAACCTGAGTCCAACTGTAGGTATTTCAAGGGTTCGGCCTGCGATGCCATTCATCCTAAGTCTGTCACCACAAGTGATCAAATCACAGTCTTATCCGGCATCCGGCGGCCCCTCCCCTCTTAACCAGTAGGCCTCTGAAATGCCTTTATGTTAAAAGTTCCTCAGCAGGGGTGAATCGGCGGCAGCGATCTCCAGCGATACCATACCTGTGCCAATACCTCCCGCCAGTAGATCTGCGCTTGAAGCATCGCTACCGCACCGGGTGCCCAGCGCAATACGCCGCTCTGTGACTGCGGTAACAACTCCGCTACACTGCCTACCGGCAGCGGCTGCACCTGCAGGCCAGCGCGGGTAAACACTTCTGCTGCGCGGGGCATATGCCACCAGTGGGTTACCAGGACAATACTTTCCACACCGGCGCTGCGCAATATCGCCGCGCTGTGCACGGCATTCTCCGCAGTTGTACGGCTGCAATCGTCGCGCCAACTGACCTGCCGCAACAGTTTCCCCTCCAGTAAGGCTTCCATCATCTGTGACTCTGCCAACCGCTCATTCTTATAGATCCTGCCACCGGAGACCAGTAGCGGCAGGTGATCCGGCGCTTTTTGTGCCGCCCACAGCACCCTTTCGAGACTTGTTGCCGACAGGCGCTCATTGCCAGACGCCGGGTCACGGTAGCGCCCACCACCGAGAATAACGACTGCCTGGGGGGAGATACCGGCCATTTCCGGAGCTGTGCCCAATTGCTTTCCAAGCCAGGCAGAAAACGCGGGTGTGGCACTCACCCAGAGAGCAGCGAAAGAAATAACGGCCAATGGCAGTGCCAAACGCGCTAACAGGGGACCGAAAGGCAGGGAGTGCAGTAGAAATGCCAACAGCAATCCCAACAGAGGCGCCAGTGGCGGCATCAAAAGGTTAGCCATAACTGGATAAAATTCGATCAATACTCAAGACCACCTTCAATCTGGCGGAAGCAGCCATATCCACAGCGGTGGCAAGGGGTGATCTGGGTATGCTCCGGGGGCAGCACACGGTAACCACAACCCAAGCACTGCAGTTCCTCATCGGCACCCACATATTCCCCAGCCAGGGCCCAGGGCTTCCCCTCTTTGATACAACGCATCAGGTTGGGCCAGGCGGTTTCGGTTGGATCTGCCGCATCCAGCAGCCAATTGCCGCCACGCTCCTCAAGGGTACGCAACTCCCCCCCGAGGCCGCGCAGATAATCCCCCGCCCGGTGCAGATCATCCTTTAACCAGGCACGCAGGAAGGCGACTTTATTGGCCGTGAGATCCTCAACGGCCAGCTCTCCCTCCACCAGATTCTCCAGATCCTGGCGCAACTCGTCGACCAGATCTGCCTTCGGTGGTAACTTCGGTTCCTTCGTCACAATATCCCTCCTATAATTCCGCGTTTACACATCCTAATGGATGCTCCGGGGACGGGACTTGATCGCAATCACCCCCCCTGAAATACCGGTCAGTAGCCGTACCCGTTGGAGCACTGAACGGTTTCCCGTAAATTTAGATCACAGAGTATAGGTCTCGAATCCATGCAAGAGCAGTACAATCCCTCTGCTGTCGAAGCTTCCGCCCAGGCATTCTGGGAGGCACAAAAGAGCTTCGAGGTTAAGGAAAACACCGACAGGGAAAAGTTCTACTGCCTGTCCATGTTCCCGTATCCCAGTGGCAAACTCCATATGGGGCATGTGCGCAACTACACCATTACCGATGTGATTTCCCGTTACCATCGCATGCAGGGTAAAAATGTCCTGCATCCTATGGGCTGGGACGCCTTTGGCCTGCCCGCTGAAAACGCGGCAATCCAGCACAAGACCGCTCCGGCCAAGTGGACCTATACCAATATCGACTACATGAAGGGACAGCTGAAAGCCCTCGGCTTCGGCTTTGACTGGTCCCGCGAGCTAGCCACCTGCCAGCCTTCCTACTACCGGTGGGAACAGTGGTTTTTCACCCGATTATACGAGAAAGGCCTGGTTTACAAGAAGAATGCCGCCGTCAACTGGTGCCCGCACGACCAGACGGTGCTGGCCAATGAGCAGGTGGAGGACGGGGCCTGCTGGCGTTGCGGCACTGCAGTTGAGCGCCGCGAACTGTCACAGTGGTTTATCAAGATTACCGACTATGCGGAGGAATTGCTCAGCGACCTGGACAAACTGCCAGACTGGCCCGAACAGGTACGTACCATGCAGCGCAACTGGATCGGCAAGAGTCGCGGTGTGGAACTGAGCTTCGCCCTGCCTGAGACCGTGGCTGGTATGGACCACTTCGACGTCTACACCACCCGTCCGGACACCCTCATGGGTGTCACCTATCTCTCCCTGGCCGCCGAACATCCCATCGCCCTGGCGCTGGCGCAAAGCAACCCGGGACTGAACGCATTTATTGCCGAGTGCAAAAGGCAGTCCCTGTCCGAGGCCGATATAGCCACCATGGACAAAAAAGGCATGGACACCGGACTGAAGGCCATTCATCCCATCAGTGGTCAAGAGGTGTCCGTATGGGTGGCCAACTATGTATTGATGGAGTACGGTTCTGGCGCCGTCATGGCGGTGCCCGCACACGATCAACGCGACTGGGAATTTGCGCATAAATACCGACTGCCTCTGGTACAGGTTGTAGAACCCACCGATGGCCGGGTCGTCGATCTGGACAGGGAGGCCTTTACCGAAAAAGGCAGGCTGGTGAATTCCGGCTGTTTTGACGGGCTGGACTTTGAAGGGGCCTTGAGTGCGATCTCCGAGGCACTGATCGCCACCGGCAGGGGCCGCGTAACCACCAACTACCGCCTGCGCGACTGGGGCGTGTCCCGCCAGCGCTACTGGGGCGCACCCATCCCCATGTATAACCTGGCCAACGGCAATGAAATCCCGGTGCCTGCGCAAAAACTGCCCATTTTACTGCCAGAAGAGGTGACGCTGGACGGGGTCCGGTCCCCCATCAAGGCCGATCCCGAGTGGCGTAAGGACGAACTTAACGGCGTCCCGGTTGAACGGGAAACCGACACCTTCGACACTTTTATGGAATCCAGCTGGTACTACGCCCGCCACACCTGCCCGGACTTTGAACAGGGTATGCTCGACCCCGATCGCGCCAACTACTGGCTGCCTGTCGACCAGTATGTCGGCGGTATCGAACATGCCATTTTGCACCTGCTCTATGCGCGTTTCTTCCACAAGCTGATGCGCGACGAGGGCCTGCTCAACAGCGACGAGCCTTTTAAGCAGCTGCTTTGTCAGGGGATGGTGTTGGCGGAGTCCTTCTACAAGGAGGAAAATGGTCACAAGACCTGGATCAACCCCTCCGATGTGGATGTCGAACGCGATGAGAAGGGCAAACCGATCAAAGCCATTGAACGCGCCACCGGTAAGGCGGTTATCTCAGGCGGCGTGATAAAGATGTCCAAGTCCAAAAACAACGGCGTAGACCCCCACGCCGCTGTAGAACAGTATGGCGCGGACACGGTGCGCCTGTTCACCATGTTCGCGGCACCGCCGGAACAAACGTTCGAGTGGCACAACGCCGGTGTCGAGGGGGCCAGCCGTTTCCTGCGCAAATTGTGGAAGACGGTGTATGCCCATGTTACAGCCGGCGCCAGTCAGACCGAATTTGACCGACAGGCCTTGAATGACAGACAGCAGCAGTTGCGCCGCAAAACACACGAAACCATCCAGAAAGTGGGCGATGACTACGGCCGCCGCCAGACTTTCAACACGGCCGTTGCGGCAGTGATGGAACTGCTCAATGCGGTGGGCAAACTGGCCGAGCGGGACAGCGAGCAGGGGCTCGCCGTTGAGCGCGAAGCTCTGCAGGCCGCCGTACTGTTACTGGCTCCGATTACCCCCCACATCTGTCACCAATTGTGGCAAACCCTGGGAAACACCAACGACCTGATTGATACTCCCTGGCCCGAGGTGGATAAACAGGCCCTGGTACGCTCAACCATCACTCTCGTGGTACAAGTCAATGGCAAGGTGCGCGCAAAACTGGACGCACCGGCAGATGCGGATAACAAGGCCCTGGAAAAACTCGCTCTGGCCGACAACAAGGTGCAGAAATTTCTTGGGGAAGCCACTGTGCGCAAAGTGGTCGTGATACCGGGTAAACTGGTCAATATCGTCGCAAAATAAAATTGCAATCAAAGCCGGACGCACAGCGCGTTCGGTTCCCTTTGGCAAAAGTTCTGATCGACCGATTCAATCAGGTGGTTTATGAAAAAAATCGCACGCCGAATTATTACCCTGGTGTTTGCCTTTTCAGTTATCAGTTGTGGCTGGCACCTGCGCGGCGCACCCAAGAATTTCCCTCCGGGCAGTACTATTTATATATTCAGCGAGAATCCGCGCAGTGATATCGCAGAGGAACTGAGCCGCCTGCTGCATAATAGTGGTGTGGCTATTGCGCCATCGCCCATGGACGCGGACTATGTACTGACCATTCACACAGAAACCGAGCGCAAGCTCACTGTCGCTGTAGACTCAGAGGGCCGCGCATCTGAGTATGAGCTGATTACCAGCGCTGTTTACAGTATTCGTACTGGCAGTGGGGAGACTCTGTTGAATAAGGCCCAGGCGGACGTCTACCGCGCCCTGGTGTGGGATGTCTCGGAGATCGTCAGCAAGGGCGAGGAGGAACGCTTGCTGCGCGCGGAGATGCGCCGGGAACTGATCGGCCGAATAATCGACCGGTTGCGCCGCATAGATGCCAATGCGCCCTTAGAAGACAAAAGCTACTAGGCGTTGCTGCTCCAATGCGTATCCCACCCCATCAGCTGCAACCACACCTCGGCAAGGGGCTTGCCCCGGTCTATATTATTTCCGGTGACGAGCCGCTTCAGGTGCAAGAGTGCTGCGACCAAGTGCGCGCTGCGGCAAAAGCACACGGCTTTAGTGAGCGTGAACTTCTGCACGCAGAGCACAATTTCGACTGGGGATTACTACTCGCCTCTGCGGGCAATATGTCCCTTTTTGCGGAAAAAAAACTGATCGAGGTACGCGTGCCCAGCGGTAAGCCAGGAGACAAAGGCAGCAAGGCCCTGCGGGAATTTGCCAAACGCACCCGCCAGGATTTGATACTGCTGATCGTGCTCCCCAAGCTGGATAGATCCCAACAAAATAGCAAGTGGGTCAAGGCCCTGGAGAAGGACGGGGTACTTGTTCAGGTCTGGCCGGTGAGTGCCGGGGAAATGCCCCGTTGGATCAACCAGCGACTGAGCACAGCCGGGCTGAGCGCGGAACCGGAGGCAATACAGATTCTCGCTGAACGGGTTGAGGGCAACCTGCTTGCCGCGAGCCAGGAGGTGGAGAAGCTGAAGCTTTTGAATTCCGATGAACGCATTACCGTCGAGCGGTTGGCACATAGTATCACCAGCTCTGCCCGGTACAGCGTGTTCGACCTGATAGATAGAGCCCTGGCTGGAGAGGCTGAAAAATCCATTAAAACCTTAGAAGGGCTGCGAACGGAAGGTATAGAGCCCCCGGTTGTACTCTGGGCACTGGCCAGGGAAATACGCTCACTGCTGGACATTGGGGATAAACTTGCGCAGGGCCAACCCCTGGGACGCCTGGTACGCATCCAAAAACGCCAACCGCTTGTACAGTCCGCTCTTTCGCGCCTGAGTCCCCGGCAACTGGAAACCCTGCTTCTACGCGCGCGCGCTATTGACACTGCAATCAAGGGTGGGGCCGCACACCAGTCTCCCTGGACTGGCCTGCTGGAACTCACTCTGAATCTATGTGGTTATCACTGCTTGTGACCGCTGACACTTATCATACTATGGCCCCAGGCCGTGGACTTGCATGATAGAGGGTACCTGCCAAAAGCGGTTTATTGTAGATCTCAACAACAGGTAACCCCTCCCCTGCACAGGGAGGGGTTGATGATTACCAGATAGCTGACACTATTAGTTTTGTACAATAGTGGCCAGGTTGTTGGTACCAGTCTGATGCACGTTGGCCATGTTGAAACCATTTGACTGGTCCACGAAAGCAGCGTTGTCATTGCCGGATTGACCGAGATGTGCGCTTTGTTCAAAGCCATTCTGGGAGACAACAATCAGGTTGTCAGCACCCAGGTCCTGGTGGATTTCAGCCAGGTTCAGCTCGCCCACTTGATCAATATCCACGGTATTGGAACCACCTTCACTGAACCCAAGTGCAGTGTTACTGTTTCCGGACTGATCGATCGTGACGATGTTCATATCGCCATTCTGGGAGAACCCGGTCATATTGCCATCACCCACTTGAACCAGCGTGGCTGTGTTATTGTTCCCAAACTGGTTCATATCGCCAGAATTGAAACTGTCAAACTGAGTAACGGTGGCAGCATTGTCAGCGCCCACCTGGTAGGTCACACTGGCGTTGTCGCTACCACCCTGAGCGATAGTGGCCAGGTTGTTAACACCAACCTGGGCCAGATCCTGATAGTGGAAATCCCCGGTCTGTAGCAAATTTGCGGTGTTCTCAGCGCCTTCCTGATAGACGATTCCCACGTTTCCATCACCTATCTGACCGCCATTGAATCCATCTGAAGACGCATACCGGGTGCTGTTCCACACACCATTGCCATCCCCGGTCTGGGTGCTGGTGAAGAAGTTCGCATCCCCTTCCTGATGCAGAGCGGACATATTGTCATTGCCCTCTTGCAACATATCGACATAGTTAAAGTTGGACTGGCTGTACTGGTCAATATACAGTGTGTTCTCGCTGCCCATCTGTCCCGCATAGGCAGTATTCCCTGAGCCCTCCCACTGATGCAGAATGCTCCTATTGCCTTCACCCTCTTGATAGCTAGAGGCTTCAGAGCCCTCCTGCATCCACTGGTCGGTTTCCGACCAATTGCGATTGCCGATTTGTGTCTGATCAATATAGTTGCCGTCAGCAAAAGACTGGTAGGCGCTTGCCCGATTGTCATTGCCTTCCTGCCACTGGTAAGTGGCGTTATTTGTAGACTGGTCCAACTGGGTTATATTTGCCCCATTGTCATTGCCAGACTGTATTTGATCTCCGACGTTACCATCGGCTAGAACTTGGCCGGCACCGGCAAGCAGGGCTATCGCGGCAGCAAGTGATAGTTTTTTCATGGATGTTTCTTCCTCTAATTTAACTGAAAATACAAACGAAAATAACACAGCACATTAGTCATACTGCACTATTTGCACTGCGTGGTTGTCACCAAACTGCGCGACAAATCCAAATAAACCATTCCCATTTTGGATAATATTTGCAGAATTTCTCTGACCAACCTGATCGATCAGTGCGATATTACCCGTACCATATTGAATAGCTGCCGCCTGGTTATAGCCACCAAACTGGGATATGGCCGCATAGTTCACATCACCAGTTTGCTGAATGACTGTTTCATTGGAATAACCTTCCTGCATCAGGATTGCCTGATTAAATTGGCCAGACTGGGAGATTTCCGCTGAGTTATAGTCGCCAATCTGGGCTATCTGAACCAACTGCCCTTTAATCGGATCATCCCTAAGTAAAAGAAGATCCAATGCGCCCTGGCCGGATAGCAACTCATCGTGGTGGTCCAGATCATCCGCCCAGACACTGGGCAAAGAAAACAGGAATAGAAACACAGAAAAGGCAATCGCATTGCTAGCGCTCATGCAGAACCCCAAAAAGATAAAGAAACACACCGCCATAGGTCCGCCAACTGTGTCACTATAAAAACAATGGAGAGAGAAATAAATCGGAAGAAAGCGTATTTCTTGTATCCTTATTACAGAAAAAATACGACTTTTGTATGAGTATTTGTGAATTTAAGAGTGAAGTTTTCAGACCTATGAAAAACAGCATCTCTTGTTAAAGTGCAACAACACCTATTGAAAAAATTAATCATAAAAGTTCAGCGATTAGGAAATATCGGCTAATGGATTTTATCAATACAGACAATAGGAATAAAATAAAAGTAAAACCATACCAACCAACAACCCGGTAAGTTGTAGGCTTGTTGATTTATAATACCTTTATCGGAGTTTCAGCATACTCACTCAATACAGAAGCCGGATATTCCCTACTATCCTGTAATGCCCAAAGGTTGGAATTTACTCCCTGGGAGATCAGGTGTATTACTGCTGCCTCAATAGCAGACAACACACAGAGCTGTGCAGGGTCATTGGTTGTCGTCCCGGCCTCAATCTCCAGTAGCCGCTTGTACTCTACGAACTGATAGACATCACCCTGTATCTGACGTGACAAGATTTTTTTACTAGTGAGAACACTACTGAGAACCCTGCCACTGCGCACATCCACCGCGCGTAGATTGACGGTAACCTCATCCACGCGATATTGCTGCGAAATACCTATACCAAAATATCGAATGCCTGCACCTCCGGTTTTAATGTTTGTTTCATAGGCAACAATGCCACCCTCAAGCATTATGTTTGCCGACATAAGAGATGGCAGTTCAAAAGGTGGAATGTTACCCTGCTCCTTTATGGCTGCACGAATTATTTTTCTTTCAGTCAGTAGGTTTTGGAGCCCCTCCCTTTCCAGGGTTACAAACCAGCCAGATTCATTCAGAACCTGCACCAGCATCGCAGCTGCCCCCTGTGTAACCGCTGTTGAGAACGAACTGGCTGGAGCCGGCCTGTACTGGCCTGTCAGATCGCTAAAACCATACACCGCAACAACTATCTTTCCTCTTGGAGAAGGTAAGCTCAGTAAGTCCACGAAGGTACTCATCCTGTCAGTCAGGGTTGCTTTCTGCTTTCCAGGACCGAATAGGGCCTCGCCGGTTTTTTGAAAAAAACTACAACCACCAATAAAAAAAATCAAGACAACAAAAATAGTTCTCAACAACATCATCGCTGCCCTTAAAAAATACAAAAGCGCCATCCGCTGACAAAAACATGCTAATTTCCAGGATCCAGGCCGACAACCACGATCTCGGAAACCTCCCCTGTAACAGCATCAGTAATGGTTATGGTCAGAGTGCCATCCACGTCGACAATATTAACGATAAAATCATCTGTAACCAAAGTGCCATCATTACCGTTTCCCACATCGGTAAGCAACTGTGACAGCAGTCTGGATTCTAAAGTATCTGTAAACCTGTCCAAAGAAGAAATACCCGAAAATGGTGAATTATCGGCCTTTGGGTCCCTCTTACTATTTTGTGCGCTTGCATTATTCAACAGATAGTTGCCATTTAACGGATTCCCGCCAAAAGAGGGATTTACTGGTGTGTAAATCAGCTCTGTAGCCGAACCACTACATGGTAAAACTGAACAAAAGGCGACGACAAACAAATTCCATTTTCTCATCAGATCTCTTCTCCTGCCAAATCCAGATTTTGAGAGAATAATTCCTGTAATTTTTGCTGCCGCACATTATTGTCAATCTGCGTAGCTGCACTCTCTATAACCTCCGCAAGCCTTCTTCGCCCAGGATATATTATTGTTTTAAATACCTGTTTATTCTCATAGGTAACCCAGACTACGCTCCCCCATCTGGCAGAAGGTCTCTCATGAACAGTCAGATTATATTCAAATTCGGATAATGTTGCCGACAGGTAAAGAGAGAGGGAGCGAGAAAATTCATGGCCTATACCACTTACAGTGTCATCGATAACCAACCCTGTCAGCAGAGAATCCTCTGCTTCCAGATCCTCCAAATCCTGGGAAAACCCACTCAAAGCAAGTAAAGAAAAAATAATTACCATGAACAGGATCTTAAAGATACGAAAATCATTAATCATATTATAAATTCTGACTGGCCCAACCACTTGCTTCCAATCGATTTTTACAACCAATTTTTCGATATATTTTATAAAGATGGCTCTTGACAGTATGCTCACTGACACACAATGCTTCCGCGATATTTGCATTGGTATGACAATCACAAATAAGCTGTAATATTTGTCGTTCTCTTCGTGTCAAATTGTAAGTCTTACCAGACCATTTTTTTGGTTTTCTGTGTTGCCTCAAAAAGTTATGCAGCACATCTCTTGGAAACCAGTATTCACCAGAAAATATTCTTTTCAACCTTTCCAGTATGATTTTAGGCTCACTTTCCGAGGGCATTAGCCCCAGAACTCTTTCCCAATAAAGCACAAAACCCATATCCTCCGTCTGGCCGATATTAATCAGTACAATATTGGGAGGCTCCGCCACCTCGTGCACTTCCCGCAACAACTGATCGAGATCTGCGAGCGTTAGATCCGCACAATCCAGAATAAGATAATCGGCACCCGCCTCCCTAAAGGCATCAACTTCCGAATGACGAAATATGACACACCTGATATTAAATTCATCCTCTATTTTTCCAGTAAAAATAGAAGTTTGAATGTTAATACAGGAAGTTAAGAAAACGACGGAAGGTCGATTTTCTCCCGCTTTTGCAGTAATGACTTTAAGGCGCGCATAATCCTTATGCAAATTCATCTGGGATTCCCCAATGTGCAGTCCTATTACGATATTTATTATTTACCTTGCCAATTCTTCTTGATACTTCTCGGTCATCTTACAGTGTGAGCTAAATCTATTCGATCAAACACTTTCCTGCAACAGGAAGTAACTTGCAGACTAAAATTTCAATCTTAAGTGTGTTCATCTCCATTGTGCAAGTTATTTATTAATACCAAGGTATTACCATAGGTAGAACAAGAAACTAACAAGTATTTTTTGTCATTTATTTCCTCATACATCGTGCACTAGGAATTGATCAGAGTATTTCATGTAAATATCAGTATGACCGAGCTAATAATAAAAAAAAATCACTTAATGAAAGTCAAGCAACTAGTGGGTGAAATTTGTTTTATATCCTTAAACTGTCTTAAATTGAATGTCGATGGAGAAAGAGAAAACCGAGCATATAGATATATCTGATACAGCCTTTCACAACAGAGATTAAAACAGATCAGAAAGGCAAGCTTGGCGCACACAATACTATTCAAAAACAATCAATTAAAATTAGATAAAGAAGGTATATAAAGAGAATTAGTGTATTAAAATGACGCCATGAATAGGGGTATCAAATAGTTATGATCGGATTGTCAAAATTTCTGGATCAACTGTTGATAATCCTATAGCGATTGGAAGGTGATTCGGCTATGCTTTTCCCGATTTTCAGGATGAATCCAGCTTCCCGAGTGCTAACCAGTCGGTTGGTACCAGTTCAGAACCTTCACCAGGCTTGAGGGCATCCTGAGCTACCTGGCCGGAAGGATACAATATCCAGGAGACTACGTCATTACCCTGCAAAACCAACAGCCCTCAACTCTCAACATAACCTTTCGCTAAATTAAGGTCCATTTGGTTACTTATTAAACACAAGATCCATTATGCTGCAGGGCGTTTTACCCGTTATGGGGGCACTAATAGGTTGGCCAGATTCCTCTCCATCTATCGATGTCTACAGAGACTGAAGTTATGATCGATCACTCTCACCCAACTGCGCACACTGTCACTCACCAGGTTTACAATCAGGTGCCACCCCTTTGTGGGCATAATCTGTACGCGGGTGACCCGGCGTTACAGGAGGCAGTACACACCAATAAAGGACGCTGGGCCGAATCCGACTTACACCGTTACGGAGAAATCTGCGGCCGGCCGGAAATGATTGAGCGCGGGTACGCTGCCAATGAATTTAGACCCCTATTCGAAAGCCATGATCGCATCGGAAACCGTATTGACCTAGTGCGCTACCATCCCTCTTACCATCAATTGATGCAACTGGCGTTTTCGGAAGGGCTGCACAGTACGCCTTGGACTGATGCCGGCCCCGGTGCCAACGTGGTACGGGCGGCAAAGAACTACCTCCAAAGTCAGCTGGAGGCCGGCCACGGATGCCCGGTAACGATGACTTTTGCCTCTATACCGACCATTCAGCTAAATCCTGAAATTGCTCAGGAGTGGGTCCCCAAGATTCTCAACAGGGGATACGATAGCAGTAACCGCCCCTATTTTGACAAGCCATCATTGACAATTGGCATGGGTATGACGGAGAAACAGGGAGGCTCGGATGTGCGCGCCAACACAACCACCGCAATTCCAATGGGGGATGGCAGTTATGAACTCATTGGCCACAAATGGTTTATGTCTGCCCCCATGTGTGATGCCTTTCTGATCCTTGCACAGGCCCCCGGAGGACTGTCCTGCTTTCTGGTTCCGCGCTGGCGACCGGATGGCAGTAAAAATCCACTGGAAATACAGCGTTTGAAGATCAAAGCGGGCAATGTGTCAAATGCCTCTTCGGAGGTGGAGATACGGGGCGCATTTGGATGGCTACTGGGAGAGGAAGGGCGCGGCGTCAATGCCATCATCAAAATGGTGGCAATTACCCGATTTGACTGTATGACCGGATCCTCGGGAGGCCAGCGACAAGCGGTGGTGCAGGCAGTGTATCACGCCTCCAAACGAAAAGTCTTTGGTCAGACATTGATCGACCAGCCTCTTATGAAAAACGTCCTCGCCGACTTGCAGCTCGAAGTCGAGGGATCTGTTGCCTTGACAATGCGGATAGCCAAAGCAATGGATCACGAGGAGGTAGAGCATGAAAAAATGCTGCTGCGATTGGGCGCTGCGGTGGGGAAATACTGGGTATGCAAACGCAGCCCCCATCATGCTTATGAGGCAATGGAATGTCTGGGAGGCAATGGGGTTATCGAGAATTTTATCACCGCGCGACTCTATCGGGATGCTCCTATTAATGCCATTTGGGAGGGTTCAGGCAATATCCAGGCTTTGGATGTCCTGCGTGCAATCACTAAAACGCCTGCCGTGGTGAACCATTGGCTCGACGAGATGGAGGAAAGCCTCAGCGTGGATGCAAGGCTGGATAAGGCGATCAAAAATCTACGAAATGAGCTTGCAGATCTGGACCGGTTTGAATACCGGGCACGACATATTGTTGACCAGATGGCCATTACCATGCAGGCACACCTTCTAATCCAGGGTGGTAATGAGGCGGTCAGCAATGCCTTCATAGAATCCCGGCTGGAAAGTAACGGCGTGCGCAGTACCGGTAGCCTTTCGAAAGGGATTGATATAGAGACACTACTGATTCGCGCAAACCCACTGATGGTATAAATCACCTTCTAGTAAATATCCACCGGCAAAGCCGGTGGCTTTAATCGTGAACCGCTCAAAGCGGTCTGTACGGAACTAACGTTCCTT